>SVGP01000036.1 GCA_015056255.1 Clostridiales bacterium
CCCAGAGCGGTTTTCACTGGAAACCAGATGTTCTTTCCGGGATTTTCCAATTATCTCCCGGATATTGCGTGGGGAATGTGCCTGACCGATAAGCAGGTTCAGGCGTTGGGCGGAATAGGACGCCTTAAAGATTCACAGGTATTCCATGACATTGAAATACTCGGTAATAATAAGTTCTACTTACAGCATACGCCAGATATCTCAATTGTAACGAAAGAAGAAGCGGCTAAGCTTTGGAATATTGCATCTGCGCATATGAATGTTTATCCTCATTTCTCGCATTGTATCGGAGAACCGCCGGCGTCTTTCCGCATGAGTGTAGATTATGACCAAGTGCAAATGAACGACTATGGATATTATTCTATCCAAATGAGTAAGGAGACTGAACACTGATCGGCATCGACAGCATCCTCACAAAAGCTCAGCCCACAGCCCACGCGCTGCGGGCTTTTTCCGTCCTTTGATCGTTGATTTCTCCCTTTCCTCCGGCAGTATGGTAGACAGATTGGGCGGGATATGGTATATTTATGGTACAACGAATACGACAATTCCAACCGCTTGAATCATGGATCAGTGAACTATCCTTTGATTTACAATTAAGAATATATCAGAGGAACCGTCCCCTTGATATACGTATGAAGTCGATGACTTGAAAGGAGAAAGTACAGATGAAAAAGATAGTTGCCTTAATGATTCTAATGATGCTTCTTTTTAGTGTGTCAGCTGAAAATGAAATCGAAATCGGATTTACATATGTATCGGAAATAGAAGCCATGATTCAAGGAATATATGAGTATTATGGCGGCTATGTGGATATTCAAAAGTTGATTCAGCAGGAAAATGAAGATAATTCGATTTGGTATGACGAACAATCGGAAACTGATGAAGACGCAAATGAACTTGAACTGACCGAATATGTTTTTCGTGATGGTGAATGGGTGCCTGTTCCGACTCATCATTATGGTGAAAAATGGGCTGTCATACAAGCTGAAAAAGCTCAGGTGGGTTTCACGGATGGCCTTGTTTCTGCAATGTATTTTCTTGATGCAATGCAGTTTACAGAGGAGGAATTGGCTGGAACTGCTTATGAAGATTTTGTGCTCAACAAGAATTTTGTGTTTTTCAGTTTGTTTGAATTATCAAGCGATGCAATAATGACCGACTTCGAAGAAGGTTTTCAGCTTGAATTTTCCGGCGGTGTTATTGTAAAGTTCTATACGGCAGAAGAGGGAAGCGTACTATTCGCGCGCCTGATTGCTAAAGATATCCGTGATGCAAATGATATACCCATGGAGATCGAATTTAAATTCTGAATTAATGAATGAGGCTGAAGAAGGTGAAGATCCCTTGATTCAACCTTAAGTATTCCATTAACCCTCTGCCCACGGCCTCACGCCGTGGGCGTTTTCTGTCCCTCAATCACCTGTCACTTCAATTCCTCCGGAAATGTGGTAGACATAAACGACGGGATATGATATATTTATGGTGCAAAACAAGCCGGATTCAACAGCGATCCCGAAAGAACCCGTAGGGAATGGTCCTGTGCCATTCCGGACTATCTTTAAAAGAATGTTTAGGAACGGCACAGGACCGTTCCCTACAAGGTGGATCGCAGGTTTAGGCGGAAACGACGTCAAAAGCGTGAATCGGAGAAACAATCCATGATTCACAATTCGAAAATATATCAAAGGAACCATCCCTTCGACATAAGTATATCATCCATAATGACAATGGAGGAAATCATGAATAAGCCTATCCAATTTTATATGTTAATATCAGATAAGAACAATATTGACATAAAAACAGCGCTGCATGAAATGAAGAGGATTGTCGGTGCATGCAGCATTGACTTGCCGCTGGATTATGAGGAATGGGTTCTTTCATATGTTCATGATCAACGCAGGTCTGTATCGTACGTCAGCTATCCCGATTCCAATTATTCCATGATTCTCTATTTTGAGTCTGATAAACCTGAAATTTCACAGGAAGCGTTTCAGAGTCTGTTTGAAAACACACGCCTTCCTGCGAAGGATGTTGACCCGGATACGCTTTCGGGTTTGCCGGAACTGACGCAAGACACGAAAGAAGTATATTACAAGGCGTTCATGCCCGGCTTCCCTTCTGTTTATGAAAAACTATTGAAAGAAAAAGGGATAGAATACGATCCGCAGGAAATATACGCGCAATCGCAGAAGACGCTCAGCATATTGAAACCGCTTTTCCCAACTGAAGTTCGATTGCCGCTGAAGCTTGCCAAGGATATTCAATTTGATGTAGACGGAAAATTTGATGTATATGGATGGATCGATCCTAAGACCAAACCATGGAACAGGCTCAGCGTGACCCTGAAATACAATAAAACAACTGCGTACAGAGGGCAGCATATCTTTATCGATTGCACTTTCAGGCCGGATAAAAAGCATGAGGAAAAGGGATGCGCTTTTAGAATCCATATCCCGGGTGAAATCTGGCAGTATGCAGATCAGGAGAAGCTGATTACGGCTTTCCGGGAATCATGCAAAGAAATGGACGCATCCTTTGGATGTATCAACTGTGACGAGCCCAGATGGAGACTGGAAGAATGTCCCTACGTTTATTTGCATGCCGATTCGGACGAAGAAGATTTTCTGGATCGTATTCCGGGTATCTTTTGGGCGCAATGGGTTAATGAAAGCATGATCAAAAACACAGGAAGCATACAATGGGTGTGTGAAAATGCGCCGTACGAGCATAAAAAAGTATATGAAACCAGAAGCGGAAAATGCTTATGGATGCAGTCTGCAGGAGATATTGATTCATTTACATATGAGAAGAAGCTTCTTATTCGAGCTTTTTTCGAGGAGTCATTGTATGCTCTCGATATGAAAAACATATTTGACACCAATAAGTATGATATACAGAGATGGCAGCAAATAACAAGAACAGAATCCAAACATCTGAGAGATAAACTGAAAAGCGTACCTCTTACTAAAGAAGAAATTCGGGAACTGAAAACGCTGAGTAAAGAAATAGAGTCAGAAGGACAGTTGCCCTGATATATTCCATTGACCCGTGAATCAAGGGAACGGTCCCTGATTCATCCATAGGCACCAATACAAAAGCACAGTCCGCAGCCGATCGCGCTGCGGGCTTTTTCCGTCCCCTGATCATCGATTTCGTCCTTCCCTCCGGCAGCATGGTAGACAGATTGGGCGGGATATGATATATTTATGGTGCAAAACAAGCCGGATTCAACAGCGATCCCGAAAGAATTCGTAGGGAATGGTCCTGTGCCATTCCGGACTATCTTTAAAAAATGTTTAGGAACGGCACAAGACCGTTCCCTACAAGGTAGATTGCAGCTTTAGGCGGAAACGACAACAAAAGTGTGAATTGGAGAACCGACCCATGATTCACAATTCATAAAATATATCAAAGGAACTGTCCCTCCGATATAAGCGATGTATCCAATCTTGATGAAGTAACAAATGCTGTTCTCAAGGATAATGCAGACAGAGACATTCGAGTGCTATCGTCCATTTCTGACCCTATTGAAGATAATGAATATCGAATTGCGCTTAAGACAGGAAGTGGTATGGTTAATGAAAAAATGGAAAAAGATTATCATTTTATGAGACAGGATGAAGATGGCAATTGGTCACATAAGCCTGGTGTATGCGATATTATGTATCTAGATGAAGGTCTTACACCTGTGGACATTTCATGGGACATGTATTATAGTAATGGAACAATAGCGGCAGCAGACTTTTATACCGAAGGAATAATATATTTTGCAATTCAATATGAATAAAGATAAGTGGTGATGAGGATTGAAATTACTAAAGGAATGCATCATAATAATTACTATCATTGCTACAATATATGGTTTATCCTTTATGGGAGGGAAAAATTTGTCAATAGATTTCGTCGACTTTATCGAAATAGGTCGCACAACTTTAGATGAAGTTTTGGCCTTGGAACCAACGACAGATCCATATAGCTTGGCTACCGGAGTTCGCACTATGCATGTGCTGGACAACGGAACGAAAGTGATTATATCCTATCAATATAACGATGGAGAATTCATTGTATCATCAGTTGATGTTATTCCCGACTAAACGATCTTTCTATATGGATAAGGTTAATCAAACAGTAGTTCTCTGAGTTGAACTGACCAAGACGATACAAAAGCTCAGCCTGCAGCCCACACGCTGCGGGCTTTTTCATGTCCTTGATCACTTATCACTTCAATTCTTCCGGAAATGTGGTAGACACGTATCTATCAGAGGGACGGTTCCTCTGATAGATACCATTGATCAGTGAATGAGGAGACAGTATTATGATTCAACCTTGAATACCCACACAAAAGCATCACCCGCAGCTGCGCTGCGGGCTTTTTCTGTCCTTTGGTCACCGATTTTGTCCTTCCCTCCGGCAGCATGGTAGACAGATTGGGCGGGATATGGTATATTTATCGTGTAACGAATACGACAATTCCAACCGCTTGAATCATGGATCAGTGAACTATCCTTTGATTTACAATTGATAATATATCAAAGGAACCGTCCCTCTGATATAGAAAAGGAGAAAAGTTTGAGTAACTTACTAAAATCTCTATTTGTATTAGTTTTTGTTCTTTATTTCGGGATGCTATGTTTCTTTGCATTAAGATATGCAATCAAAAATATTCGCAGGAAGTTTTTTCGCTCCGTGCTTTGCGTGTTCGCGTTCCTGCTCCTTCTACCGGTTACGTTGTTTCTTGCAAATTATGTCAATCCATTCGACCGAAGCGTTGAATTGAAACTGTACGAAGTAGTAGAACAGGATGCGATGCTCAACGTCTATGATGGATGCTTTAAGCATTCATGGTACGGCGTGTATAAATGGCGCGTTTCAATAGATGGAAGTAACAACGAGCCGGATAGTCGATGGAATTTAGATTATTTGGAACTTAAAAAGGAGTATGATTACGCAAAGCATTCGTATATCGTTTCTTACGGATGTGAAATTAAATCTCTTAAATACAATGTATGGGAACAACACGGGCTGCCGATACTTGATTTAGGAACATCCTATAAATGGGGAATTGTTGAATTCTCGGACGAGATTGATCCTACAAAAGTGTACATCTATGAAATTCCCCGTATATACATAGACCGAAACAAGTTAGAAAAAGAAGCTTACGTGCCTTATAACCGTGAATCAGTGGACAACACCTTGAATCAATCTTGAACACCCATATAAAATCTCCGCCCGCAGCCACCGCGCTGCGGGCTTTTTCCGTCCCCTGATCGCCGATGTCATTCTTTCCTCCGGCATCATGGTAGACATATTGGGCGGGATATGGTATATTTATGGTGTAACGAATACTCAAATTCCAACCGCGTAACCTCCGTACTGTTTGAAAAGGACGATCCGGCTGATACCGCGAAAATTCAGTACAAGAACAACTGCGAATACGCAACCGACAGAATGGTTGACAATTTCCATTGAACGCGAGATAATAGACATTAGATTGAATACGGAGTGTGACGACAGCATGAACGCCGCTTTACAGATCGAAAAAATTCTTGCCTTTGCCATCAAAAACAATTTGATCGAAATGGAAGACGCCGCCTATACCCGAAACCGTCTTCTCGAAATCATGAATATGGACGCGCCGTCGGATGAAGTTTATGAAGGAGAGCTCCCCGAAACGCTGACGCCGATGCTGGAAGCGCTGTGCGATCATGCGGCTGAAAACGGCCTTATCCGCGACAGCCTCGAATCCCGCGACCTGTTTTCGGCAAAAATCGCAGGCGCGATCACGGCTTCGCCCTTTGAAACCCGCGCGCGTTTCAACGCGCTTTATAAAGAATGCCCCGAAAAGGCCACCCAATGGTTTTATGAAATGTGCAGAAAGACCGACTACATCAAGGTTGACCGCATAAACAAAAACGCACGCTTTGAAGAAGGCGGGCTTGACATCACCATCAACCTCTCCAAGCCCGAAAAGGATCCGCGCGACATCGCAAACGCGCTCAAAGTGAAATCCGCCGCCTATCCCAAATGCATGCTCTGCATCGAAAATCCGGGCTATCAGGGCCGCCCCGGCTTCCCGGCCAGACAGAATCACCGCATGATTCCCGTAAAAATCGGTGGCGAAAGCTGGCACATGCAGTATTCCCCGTATCTGTATTATAACGAGCATTGCATCGTTTTGTCGGACGAGCATCGCCCGATGGCGATCACCGAGGCGGGCTTCAACCGTTTATTCGACTTTGTCGGCCAGTTCCCGCATTATTTCCTCGGCTCAAACGCCGATCTGCCCATCGTCGGCGGCTCCATTCTGACCCACGACCACTTCCAGGGCGGAAAATACATTTTCCCCATGGATAAGGCAAAGGACGAAATTGCGCTTACCTGCGAGGATGAATCCATCAAAGCCGCCATCATCGACTGGCCCATGAGCGCCGTGCGCCTTGTAAGCCGTGACAGAAACGCCCTCATCCGCCGCGCGATGATCATTCTGAATGCCTGGCGCGCCTATACGGATGAAGAAAACGACATTTTCGCCGAAACGGATCAAAAGCACAACACCATTACCCCGATTCTGAGAAAAAACGGCGAAAACTGGCGGCTTGATCTCGTGCTCAGAAACAACCGCACAAGCGCCGAGCACCCCTTGGGCATCTTCCACCCCCACGCCGACCTTCACCACATCAAGAAGGAAAACATCGGCCTGATCGAGGTCATGGGCCTTATGATCCTCCCCGGCCGCCTCTTAAAGGAGCTGGACGAAGTCGCCTGCTACTTAACCGGCGAAAAGGACATCCCGACGGACGAATCCGCTCCCGGCAGCGCACACTTTGCCTGGGCCAGGGAACTGGTACGCGAATTTGGCAAAAACAACGCCAAGGAAGACGCGGACAGAATCATCAAACAGGGCGTCGCAAAAAAATGCAACCGCGTTTTAGCCGACGCAGGCGTTTACAAGCAGACGGAGAAAGGCCGAAAGGGTTTTGTCAGATTCCTTGAAACCGTTGGGTTTAAGGCATAAAACGTAATTCTACCATTGACAAAAAAATAGCGCGGGCGATCAATGATCGCCCCTACATGTAGTGATGGTGCTATAACCATAATGTAGGGGCAGTCATTGACCGCCCGCGCTGTCTATATATTACGCCTCTTCCCTTCGGATCACGCCGAAATACGTGTATGCCAATAGTGCCCCGCACAAAATGACGGCAATCACCGACATAAACTGCTGCGGATACAGATGCATACCCCAAATCATGTTTCCGTTTTCCTGAATGCGGCTGACCACGCTTGACGCAAGACACGTGGTCAGAAAACCGCACACGCCGCACATCGCCTGATTGAGCGCAATCGCCTGCGAGCGGATTTCAAACGGCGCGTAGCCGAATACGATGTTCAATATTGCGCTGTTAATCCCCGCCATGGATACTGCATTCATGGTATTATAAACGGAAAACAGGATTTTACCGTTTTCCGGCGTTGTAAACGCGCACGCTAAAAATCCCGCGCCCGCAACAAAGAAGCACAAATACGCCATCTTCACGAAGCCATGGCGATCGGCAAGCTTTCCCATAAATGGGGAAACAAGTGCACGAACGATGGAATAAACAATCGACAGAATGGAAATAAAGCGCATCGAAAAACCCAATTGGCCAATCTGATACGCTCCGTAAAAGGGCGTTGCCGAATACGTGACCACATACCACAAAACGCCGATCATGCTGACGCTCATGAGCTTTTTGTTTTTGAAAACGTCCTTAAAACCCGTTTTCGCGCCCGCTTCACCCGCCTTTTCAGCGGGTTTTTCTTTGGTCAGAAAAAGCGTAATCATATGAAGCGCGTTCAGAATGAAAATGACGACCGCGCACAGGATAAACGCGCCCGAGGCGTTTCCCGAAAGCTCAAAGGCGTCAATCGCGCTTCCGATGATATAGGTAAAGATCATGCCGCTCAGAAGCGACACGATTTCTTTTTTGGCAGTAAACGTTCCGCGCTTTTTGTCGTCGATCAGAGAAAGCATCCACGTATTTTTCTGAGAGCGGACGAGGTTGATAAGGACGTACGCAAGCAAAAACGCCGCCAGAAACACGCCCGTTCTGATATTTTCATGCGCGTTCAGGACAGGGGTCAGATACACAACGACGAACAAAAGCTGATATACCATCTGAAACGCAATCACGCGTCCCTTAACGCGCTTTGCGCCCTTAAAAACAAAGCCCGATCCCAATTGGAAAATGCACCCAAGCGATACAAACGAAGACAAAACACCCGTCAGGCTGTCTGAAAAGGAAAGCGCGCTCGTGATCTTTGCAAGGTACGCGCCGGATGTGATGATCGCAATAAAGTATTCAAGCGCCGCCTCTACAATCACCCAAAGGCGGCTGAGAGCGTATTCATCTGACGAAAACCGATTTTTGATTCCGGATATATGCATGCATTTCACCCTCTTACGCAGCTTCAGATTTCGCCGGATTCCACTCTTCGTTCAAATTCCTCCCAGGATTTTGAAAACACATGATCGGCAAACGCTTCCTTAAGGCCGCTGATCTGTTTTAACCGAATCACCTCATCAAGCTCCATGCCCAGATATTCGCAGATTTTCTGATCGTCCCAGCCCTGCCCCATCAGCTTTAAAACGATTTTGGACATGTCCACAATCGCATGCGTTCCCCTTGCCCGGTTATGACGGATGGTAGAAGCAATGCGCTGGTCAATGGGCTTGTCAATCACGACCACGGGCAGCTGATCCAGATGAAAATACATCTCGTTTGCAAGGAAGCGGTGAAATCCGTCCACCACTTCATAGATATCCTTATCGGCATTGTAATATGTAACGATGGGCTGGGTATAGCCGTCCTGCTCGATGGAAATCTTTAGAAGCTTCATTTCGGGTGAAGCCATGTGGTTGGGGTTATAGTCGTTGGCGACAATTTTTTCTACAGGCACAAGCTTTACATTCAAAACCGGAAAATCAATTCTGCTCATAAGAAACCTCCATGAAGTTGCGCTTGTATTCGTTTACGGAAAAGCCTGCCTGTTCAAACGCCGCCTGATAAATGCGCGGAACAATGCCGTCAAGGCGCGAATGCCTTTCCTTCATCTTTTCTAAAATCGCGCGTGCAGCGTCCCCGTTTTCCGCATAAAAATTCTTAATCGTCGCGCCCGATACGCTTGCCGCGCCCTGACCGTCTTCAACATACCAGATTTTTCCTTGGTCGTCATAAAAGCGGTCATGGGTAGTTTTCTCGATCTGCCTTGAACCGAAAACCGGACCGAGCAGCGCGTAGAAATCCGCGTCGCCCCGCATGCGCACTTTAACCATTCTCCAACTCCTGCCTTTCCATAAAGCGGTTCAGATCCGTATCCTCCTTCGCCGTTTCCATCGTCAGAAAATTGCTCCAGGTGTTGACAAAGGTCCTCAGCTTCTTCTCATCGCTCTTCGTCTGCGCAAAGGACAGCCTTTTCATATAAAAATCGTTCTTTTCAAGCGCGCGGGCAATTCTGCGCCAGCTGATAGCCTTTTTCTGCTGCTCCAGCTTCTTGTCGGCCTCAGAGGGAATGTCCTTTACAGTAATCCCCTCGTGCTTTTCATACCAGCGGATGAATTTTCGGATTTTGCCCAGATAATGCTCCATCAGCGCGCGGTTGTAAAGTCCGATGGACTCCATCAAAAACACCGTGTACTGCTCCCACGACATTTCCTCCGGCTTCATGGACTGAATGTTGCCCAGCGCAGAAGTGCGGCAGTAGATATTTCCGAAATTCACGCCGTTTACGCGATTCAAGACCCTTTCCCACGTATCCGGCTCCAGCGCGCGGAATTGATCCAGCCCGTTTTTCTGATCGTCGCCATAGGGTTGGCACAGCCTTTGCTTGTAAATGCTCATGCCGTTTTTGTACATCATCTCATAGACGTCGTTCATCATCAGATCCAGCTGAGAAACCGCGCCCCATATATCCTCCGCGCGCCAGTCGATCACCGGAAAGACGTTGTACACCTCATGCTCATGAAACAGCTTCGTCGTCCAGGATTTTCCCATATAGGTGATTTTTCTTTCAGGCGTCGCAATGGTATTGAATCTTGTAAGGCTTTCGTCCGCGCGGATTCCCACGCAGCAGGCGGTCTTTCCGCCCTTTGAAAGATGATACCATAGGGCGAAATCGCGGATAAAATTCTCAAATTCCATGCCGTATCTGAAAAAGTCAAACGGGCAGTTTTTTAGGCTGATGCACGCATCCGGCTTCGGGCGCACCCACAAATCCTTTTTATCCTCATCCCAGCAAATCCACTTAGGCTGAAGCATGGAAACCGCGTTCCTGAGCGCCATCGGCAGCGCGACGTGGAAAAATGTGTCGATATGTTTAAGGGTCTTCAGCTCGTCGATATGGCGAATGGTGGCCGCATACTGCGCTTCAAAATCGATGTACAAAACATCGTATGTACGATTCATTTCGCTGGCGACGCGCTCGGCCAGCTGCACCATAACGCTTGAGTCCTTGCCGCCCGACACGCAGAAATACACGTTGTCAAATTCGGTAAATATATATCTGAGCCTCGCAAACGCGGCTTCGAGCACATTTTCATCCCTGTATATCTTGGGCATTTGCATTATCATCCTTTCGCTCTGTGAAGAAACGCAAAATTTCCTTTATCCCCTGTTCCTTTTTCCATACGCGCTTCACGATCTGCGCATCGATCGTGTCGGCTGCAACAATATTGATGACCGTCGTCATCGCGTTCTTTCCAAGCATCTCCTCCACATTGCGCCGCTTACGAAGGCTCCAGCTTTGACTGAAATGAATAACCGTTTGAAAATCCCACCTCATGAGCAACCGCTTTTCCATATAGAGACTTTCTACAAAATAGCGCGCGTGCGTCTTCCGGCTTTTTCCGCTCAAAGCCTCAACTGCTTCTTCGCCATAGGTCTTTTTAAGCGCCTCCGACACCGATTCGATTTCGAAACGGTAGCGGCAAACGATCAATATTCTGCCGTTTTCGCATGCATTCAGCACTTCCAAAAGCGCCCGAATGCGCCTGTCCTCCCATATGCTTTCATACAGGCTTACGGTTTCCAGCGGATAATCGCGAACAATGCGCCGCCCTGAAACCGCCATATGGCACGCGCACAGCATTCGATAAATGCCCGCATTCGAATAAAGCGCCTTTTTTTCAAATCTTTTTACAACGCGCCTGTATTCCTCATACGCTTCATCCGAAAGACGAAACTGCCACACATATTCCGCTTTTTTTCCCAGTTTTTCCCCACTTTGAAATACGCACGCGCAGTATGGCGCAATTGCGCGCGAAAGATAATCGCTGTTTATCAGCTTTCCACATTTCATGTGATTTGCGCAGAAGCCCCAGTAGCTTTTATAGCCCAGAACACGCGCATCCAGCGCGTACCATTGAGGAAACACATCCGCCAGATTGGTTTCAAACGGCGCGCTTGCAATGAGCAAGCGGTATAGGCAGCCAACGGCGAGCATCCAAATACGATGCGTGCGAACTGCATTTACATTTTTGATATACAGCCCATCGTCAATCACAAGCATTACGCGCTTGTCGCGGACCATGCCAAGAAGCCTGAAAAACTCACTGACATTGTGCGAGAGCGTCTGAAACGTAGTCAGACGAATGCAGCCCGTTTTCTCCTTAAGCATATCGCTCAGCGTTTCGGAAAGAATCGCCGCCTCGCTGCTTGACACTATCCAGATAACGCCGTCGATTTTTCCGTCTTCAAGCCGCGCATTCAAAACACCTGCTGCAATGCGCAAGCCTGCAGCGCGCGAGGATGCATACAATGCGCCGATGCGAAGGCGCAAAAGCTTCCCCTTCGCCTGTTCCTCTTCTTCAGAAAGCGGCTTATTCATCCACAAGGTCCTCTAAAACTTCTATCGGACGCGAAAGAAATTCATCTATCAGGTTTTTTTCTTCCTTTGAAAGCGCATGTTTTTTCGGCATCAGACGCGCGTATTTCTGTGCCTTTTGCCACGCATCCATTCGTTTCGCCGCGCCGGGCTCAACATAAAAGCCGTATCTGTCGATCAAATCCAACGCATTGTCAGACAATCCAAGCGGCATGGCCATGTATTTTCCATTCCACTTTGCGCCTGCCAGAAACAAAAGCCTGTGCAGCGTCGGATTCCAGGGATATAAAAACGCAATCTCCCATTCATTTTCAGGCGCATACACCCGGTATCTGCGTTTATCGGTAAAATCACGCGCAAAAATCCTGTCATACAACGATTTTTGATAAACGCAAACGCCGATATTTTTATCAATCAGCATGCAGCCCGCTTCCACTGCATAATCCTGCATCGGCGCATCGTTATCGCCAACGCAAAGTATAAATCGGCCGTTTTCTTTTTGAAATCCTATGCCTGAAAGCAGCTTTTCACCTGTATCGCCATACAAAGGCCTTATCTCTATCCGACCAGTCTCGCAGGAATCGCAGGATGAAAACGTCTCGATTTCGCACATGCCCTGCTCCTTCACACCCTCCGGGTGCAACAGCATGCATGCGCGTTCCTTTCTTTCGATTATCCCGTTTTGCGCAAGATAATCATAGATAAAAAAGCATTCAAACAGTGCTTCCGCGTGCTCCGCTTTCCATTCGTCTGTCTCCCTGAGCATCCGTTTCATATATGCTCCGGCCAGCTGCGTTCTGCTTTTTCCCGTGTGCGCTTCAATCTCTGCGCAGGCGGCGACCGCCTCCCGATAGCGCATAAACAGTTTAGGATCGGCCCGATCGAAAGCATCGCCGTTTTTTCGTTTAAAAAAATCAAAAAATCTCATTTTTCCATATAAATACAAGTCACTTCTCCATTTCTCCATATCAATATACCATTTTCTTCCATTTTTCGCAAGCGCATAACACTTCAAAAAACAAACGGGCGGGAACGCAAAAGCATGCATTCTCGCCCGTTTGTTTTCATTGATTCCGTTGTTTTCAGCGGTTCATCATCCCGTCCGCTTTACTTTGCCTGTCTCAGTTTCCTGCAGTACTGCGTGCAAAGCTTATCCGTACATTCGGAGCATTTGAGCGCCATGTTGCTGCTTTCCCAGAAACGCTCAGGATATAAAAACACGCAGATTTCCCACACCGCAAAAACGCCCACGGCCAGAAGAATTAATGAATACGAATAGAAGCTTTTTACAAACAGCATCGGCGTAAACATCATCAGGTGATCCCAGTTGAAAATACGGCAGGTGGTGCAGCATTTGTTCTTCATAATCAGCCTGAACGGGCACCACACAAGCACGCAGATCAAATCGCACACATAAAACAGAACGCTCACCAAAAACAGATGCACGTCCTTGAGCACGCCGAAATGCCTGAGGCTGCCAAGCGCCGCAATGAGCGCGCCCCAGAGGATAAACACCTTGTACGCAGCCTTTGTGGTGGAAACGATGTAATTTTTAAGCGCCTGCACATTGATTTTATCGAGCACCGGACGAAAGCGCGTTTTAAAAAGCTTTTGAGAGCCAAGCGCAATGTTCTTAGCCGGCAACAGCTGAAAAATCATGTCCATCACCCATACAAACCAAAGCGCATGCAATATGGAAACGCGCTTAAAAAATCCGTCGCCTTCAAGGATGTCAAACCGGATCCAATTGAACGCATACGCCAAAACGCACGCAATCAAAATCGCAATGCGCGCAATCAGCCTTACAATATATCGTTTCCTCGTGTCGGAAATCGGCATTTTCATCGTCCGTGCCCCCCATTACTGTTTCCACCGCTAATTGTAACCGATTCCGGGCGCGATTACAAATGAAAAACACGTAATAAAATTGTGGCTTGACAAAATTTCATACATCAGTCCAGGAAATTCTGTTGCCAGAACCATGGAAAATGATGTACAATAGAAAAAACACGATTCAGAGGAGAGAATAAAGCATGGCTGTTATTACCATCGTCGGCTCCGGCATGATGGGCTCCGCCCTCGCCTTTCCCGCGCGCGAAAACGGACACGAGGTGCGTCTCGTCGGAACGCATCTGGACAGGGATATCATCGACGCGTGCAGAAAGACCGATCGCCACCCGAAATTCAAAAAGGACTTCCCGGCGGGTCTTAAATACTATCAGATCGAAGAGCTCGAAACCGCGCTTTCAGGCGCAGACCTTGTTATCGGCGGTGTAAGCAGCTTCGGCGTTGAATGGTTCGGAGACTATGTGCTTCCCAAAATCGCTGACGGCACGAATGTCTTAACCGTCACCAAGGGCCTTATGGACATGCCCGACGGAAGCCTCATCCCCTATCCTTATCTCTGGCAGGAAAAGATCGATAAAATCGGAAAGAAATTGAACCTCACCGCTGTCGGCGGTCCCTGCACCAGCTATGAGCTCGTCTTCCATGATCAGACGCACGTTTCCTTCTGCGGACGCGATATGGAGGTTTTAAAACAGGTCAAAGGCCTCATGCAGACCGATTATTACCACATCACCCTCTCCACCGACGTCATGGGCGTTGAAAGCGCGGTCGCGCTCAAAAACGGCTATGCGCTCGCCGTCGCCCTCACCATCGGCGTAAACCAGAAGGCGTTCGGCCTTGAAAGCGAACTTCACTTTAATTCCCAGGCGGCGGTTTTCGGACAGGCAGCAAAGGAAATGCACACCCTTTTAAAGCTTCAGGGAGCGCCCGACATGAATAACCTCTGGGTAGGCGTGGGCGATTTATACGTAACCGTATACGGCGGCCGCACGCGCTTAGTCGGCATTCTCTTAGGCCGCGGCTTAAACATCGACGAAGCCAAGGAAGAATTGAACGGCGTAACCCTCGAATCCCTCGTAGTCGCCGTGCGCGTCGCGCGCGCCATGCGCATCCGCGCACAAAAGGGCGAAGTTGATCTCAACAATTTCCCGCTCCTTATGCACGTGGACGCCATCCTCTCTGAAAAAGCGGAAGTCGACATCCCGTGGGAGAAGTTTACATACATTCAGGAATAAAACATCCCTAAAAAACATAAACAGCGCGGGCGTGCAGTGCATGCCCCTACAGATTGATTATAGTTCAATCATAAAATGTAGGGGCGATCATTGATCGCCCGCGTTGTTTTATCTCAATCCGTCCAAAATCACAAAAACATGCACGTTCCGACAAAACACAGACAAATGCCGATTAAGGTGGGCTTCAGGATGCGTTCTTTAAAGAAAATGCGTCCGGCAAGCGCGGAAAAAATAATGCTGCCGCCGGTGATGATCGGATACAATACCGTCGCAGGCAGGCTTTTCGCGCCAATCAGCTGGAAAAGATACGATACGCCGCCGAAAAGTGCGCTTACCGCAATCAGGTAAACAAGCATATTGCGCTTGGGCGCATGGGTTTCAGCTTCCTTTTTCATAAAGACAAGCGCAATAAAGCAGCAAATGCACCGTGCAAGCCCCGCCAGCATCACAAACGAAGCCGACGAAACAGTCGGAATCGCGTTTTCAATCTGATGAAGCTTCGAAACCGTGCTCACAAGGCCATTTAGCACAAATACCGCGCCGCCCATCAGAAGATATTTTTTGTTTGGGCGCGTTTTGGGCGTGTTGGCGCAGAAAACGCCTGCAAAAATCACCATCAGGCCGATGGTGCGCAGAACCGAAAACGGCTCATTAAGCCCGATCAGTCCCACCACATACGGAAGCACCATGCCGCCCGTCATCAGAAAAAGTGTGTAGGAGGCCATGTTGCCGTCCCGAAGCATCCGAAAACCGATAAAATTATACAAAAGCCCGAAAATCGCCATGGACGAGGCCATCAAAAGAGAAAACCACTGAAATTCAAATGAAAAACCATTCAGAATTCCGTTGATCACAAAGAAAATACCCGCCGTCAAAAGGCCGTTTACACAGTTGAACAAAAGAACCGCCCGCACATCCGCGCCGACTTTTTTCTGATACAATTTGTTGATCGCAAAATCGCCCGCAAGCAGCAAAACAGCCATCAGCAGCATCAAATAATCCATCATCCGTATTTCCGCCCTCTCCTCACATGACCCTTACAGCCGTTCCGTCTTCAAGTACGCTCACGACGCCCGAAACCGCACCCAAAAACTGCGTGCCCTCCGGGGCAAAACAGTTTTCGGATTCCGGATGGCTTTTTCCGCCAATCACAAGCGTGTCTACGCTTCCAATAAAGGGACCCGCGCTTCTGAATGCAATGTGCGCTTTTTCCTCGCCCGAATACCACCAGCAGAAACAGTTTTTGAAAACACCGCCGCCCGTCGTTTCAAAGCCCGTGGAATACTGGTCGCTGTAGCAGTAATCAAACCAGTTCATGGGATTGAGAATGCGAAAACCTGCCGTATTTTCATAATCCGCTTTTGCAGCGTCGTTCATATACAAAAGCGGATGAATGTTTCTGAGCATGTTTCCGCCGCTTTTTACGACAACGCCCGTAAACACACCGGCAATGCGCATATTCGTAAGCGTATTGTCAAACCCTTCAATGAGCACGCCCACGCTGTCCCTTTTTCCGTTTCCCGTGACGTTCACGTTCATAATGTCCGCATCGCTCGATCCGTTATTTGCTCCGTATTGAATATGCAGGCCAACGGATGCGTTTTTGATATCCACATTCTGAATGCGCGTCTCGCGCCCGCCGTCGATGGAAACGCCCTTGGCGACGCCGTTGCCGTCGATGATACCGCCGGTCAAGCCGTAATTGCTGCCCGGCGCAAGCGAATTGACGCCGTCCTTCGCGCCCAGACGCACCATCGCTTCCCCGCTGTCCCAATCCGGTGCAGCCAGAAATCTCGCAAAATTCGACAATGCAAGGTCAACGCTCTTTTCATTATCCGAGCTTGTGAGGATGGGTTTTGAAAGAAGATACACGCCGTCAGGGAAAAAGATTGTGCGGTTGGGATTTGTGTCAATGAGATTCTGAATCGCGTCCGACACGTCATTGTGCCCGTCCGCGCATAGAAAATCCGTTGCAATCACGAAGTTCCTGTTTGAAAAATCCATATTATTCTCCCTTTTCCATCAGTCTGAGGCACATACGCCCGTTGTGATAGGGACATTTCCATTCTTCCACAATCGGCTTGTCTGTGGGTGTTCCATCTTCAGACACCGACCAGAACCATTCGCTGTCTTCCCTTGGATCCACAATCATGCGCTGAACCGCATCCCACTGTACTTCATAGGCTTTCCTGAATTTTTCATCACCTGTAAGCGCAAACGCGTTTTCAAAGCCCAGCACCGTCTCCGCCTGCACCCACCAGATGCGCGTTTCGTCAATATCGCCGTTCACCATCTCATTTTTTAGCCCGTGATCGGTCATCGCGCGCTCATAAACCGCCTCGGCAAGCGAAATGCACATATCTTTGTACGCATCTCTCTTTTCCTCAGGAATCATGCATAATACCGCATCCCACATGAGCCAAGATGCTTCAATGTCATGACCAAACGATTGCATGTCAAGAAGCGAACGATAGTCCCTGTCATAAAATACTTCCAGCCGCTTCTTTTCGGGATTGTACATCACATTCAAAAACCGCTCAAGGCAGATTTCACCGGCTCGCCTTACCTTTTCATCGAAAGACGCGCGATACAGTTCCGCATAGCCTTCCAGAACATGCAAAAGCGTGTTCATCGTGCGGCCTGCCATTACGCCGTTTTCGGAAAGCTTCTCATTGCTTTCCGGCGAAAAATCGCACTTATACGCCTCACCGTACCCGCCCTCATCCGAGCATTTTTCTTCAATCACATCAAAAAGCGACATCGCCTTTTTAAGCGCATCCTGCTTCCCCGTCGCCCGGTAATAAGCCGAAAGCCCATAAATCGCAAACGCCTGACAATACGTGTGCTTGGTCAGATCCAGCGGCTTTCCATCATTCGTTACCGACCAGAAAACGCCGCCGTTTTCACGATCCCAAAAAGCATCCAAAAACTCATATGCGTGATCAGCAAACGAAAGATACTTTTCATCATTCGTCACCCGATAAGCCGTTGAAAATGTCCAAAGAAGACGGCTGTTCAGTATGCATCCCTTGTGCGCATCCTTTTTAACAGCTAAATCTTTATCAACATATCCATAAAATCCGCCGAATTCCTTATCCAAAAGCTTCATCCAGAAAGGGAGTATCTTTTGAGTTAAGTGTTTTTTCATCTCATTGATCATTTATATCACTCCAATAAAAATGCTCTTCCTTAATCATAAAGAAAGAGCATTGAAATGTCAACCGGAAATAGATTTGTAGGGAAAGGCGCGCAAGCGATTCCCTACAAATAACCCTTACTTGTGGTTTCTCTCACAGGAGCGAATACCCCTGTGAGATCTGATTACCTTTACAATTTGAGCTTTCATCAGCCGCAGCCGCCCAAAGCGGAATCGTAAAGCATATCCTCGATCACGCCGCTTTCCACATTGACTGCAACATGATATATTCCGCGGCCCTCTTCGCCCTGATACCCGTCTTCTACATAACCAAGCGAGAAATAGAAGCGATAAACCGGCAAATGATTCTCTCCATGCAGCGCATATCCAACGCTGTCCTCCTGACGCATAAGACAGGCGGCCTGTTCCTGCGTAAACTGATAGCGCACGCTGACCGCTTCCCGCGCAATGGTTTCCATCTCCAAAACCGTAAGCTTTGCAGCTTTTTTCGCGATCTCCGCTTCCATCTGCTCCTTCTGCCACTGCGCCATCGCTTCCGTCTCGTTAAAGGTTGGAATCTCAATGTCAGCGCCGTTCCTTTCGGCAATGGCAGTCGCCTTTCGGTAGCACACCGTGAGATCCGTTCCTTCTTTGAGCATTTCGGAAAGCTGATCTGCGCCCCACGCCTTTGCATCAAAGCCTCCGGTCGTGTCCTCTCCGTCATAGCTCCATGTAATCTCGGCTTTTCCGTCCTCTACAACCGAAATATATTCGCCAAGCACATATTCATACACGCCTACGCCGTCATAATGCACGATGTGCTTTTCTCCCTCTTCTTCCACAGTGCGGTTGAAATATGTCTGCATTTCAGATGTGATTCCATATTTTTCAAAAAGCGCCTCGTCTGAGAGTTTCACTGCATCAACATTCTTAGAAAACACGATTCCTGCCGCAAGCGCCGTCATGCAAATGCACAGGCATAAAACAGCCGCTATAACAACAACTCTCGTCGAAATTCTCTTCACAGTTTTTTCCTCCTTGTCGATAGCCATAAGCGTTTTTTCGCGCATGGCTTCGTTCCATTCAAGCCCGGAAAGGGATTGGTCTACGAGCTTTTGAAATTCATGATTCTTCATCTTCATACCACTCCTTCAGCCTGCCTCTCAAAATCTCATTTGCCTTGTTGAGCCTCGTTCTGGTTTTGCCGACAGAAAGCTTCAGCGCGCTTGCAACTTCCTTGATCTTCATCTGCTCATAGTATCTGAGCAGAACAACCTCGCGATATTTTGGAGGCAGTGACATGACCTCGCTGATCACAGTGTTATCCGGAAAACAAAATTCGGCAGGCCTTTCAGACAGCAATTCTATATTCATCCGGCTGTTATGGCGAAAATAAGCGCTCTTCAGCATGTCCCGACAGGTATTGATGCATATACTTGTCAGCCATGTTTTTTCTGAGCTTTCGCTGCGAAAATCTCCCGCATGCCGGTATGCCTTTAAAAATGTCTCCTGCACAGCGTCCTGCGCAAGAAAAGCGTCCTTTAAGTAAAGCGCACTCATTCTCAAAAGACTGCTGCCATACTTTTCCATAAGCCGCGCAATTTCCTCGCGGCTGTCCGCATCGCTTCCGTAAAGCACCTGATCAACTCCTTTCATTATATTAGACGACACAGAATGGAAAAAAAGCTGAATTTCAATATAAAAAGCCGCCTTTTTTCGGCAGCGAAAAATTATCTGAGAAATTCGATTATACAAAGCACGCATATTGTCGAGGCCGGTTCACACATCGACCTTTTCTAAATTTTTTCTTTAAAGTGTTTGTTTTGTAGCCACTCCAGCAACAATTCCTCAATCAAGAACTTCAATTTTGACTCCTTGCTTTACATAAGGGAGCAGTTTTGCGATGTGCTTTCATTCATCCGTCTCTATCTCCCATTCGCCGGCAGGCGAATTTCATACCGAAGGTATTTCGTTCATCCAAGATGAATTTCATTTGCCGCAGACAAATTTCATTGTATATCATAGGTACCGTCCCCTTGATATACTCTACAATGTACTGTGCCTCCTGATAGAACGCCTTTCCTGCTTCCGTCAGGTGCAGTCCCCGATGGGTACGAATAAAGAGCATAACGCCCAGATTGCCCTCGAGCAGGTTGATCTGCTTGATGACAGCCGTAGGCGTTATGTACATTTCTTCCGCTGCCTTGCTGAAGCTCCCGGCATCCGCAACGCGCAAAAAGGTATCCAGTTGAGGATTGTACAGATCACTCATTCTCCATGAATCCTCCGAGCCACTCAGCAACATGAGTCTCACAATCCGTTACGGCATTTCTGGAGACAGAAAGGCCTTTTTCATACACAAGCGCTTCCGGCTGAAGCTCAGCAATGGTATTCAGAGCGCCGGAGAAACCGCTGCCGCCGTGTACGGTAAAGGGCATGATTTCCTTACCGGAGAGATCATAGCTTTCAAGAAAGCTGTAGAGCGGCATAGGAAGATCGTACCACCAATTGGGAAATCCAAGAAAAATCCGGTCGTACAGCTCGATGTCCTCAATAGTACCCATAAGAACCGGACGGGCGTTGGCGTCCTGTTCATCGGCGGCAGCGTCCAGCAGTGCATCATGCTCCAAAGGATACTGATGCGCCGTTTCAATCCGCCACAGGTCTGCGCCGGACGCATTTGCGATCAGCCGGGCAACGTATTCCACATTGCCGTATCGCACATCATTTTTGACCATCACGCTCGCACCGGCAACAGCATCCACGCCGTTCAAATCCACATTCTCCGGAACCGAAAAATAGACAACCAGCGCAGTAGACGGCTGTTCTTCAGCGATGGCTGGAACAGTCATGAAAAAAAGTGTCAGCAACAGGCAAAGCAATCTTGTCATAGTCATTCTCCATGAGAGGTTTTCTTCGCCGCTTCCTCGCGCTGTTTGCAGATGTCGACCCACTTGGGGATCTTGCTCAGCATTTCATTGAGTTCCGTCATTACGCCGGGGATATCAATCTTCTGCGGACACATCTGCGCGCACGCGCCGCAGCCGATGCAGGCAGAGGGCTGTTTGTTGGCATGCAAACCTTCCAGGCGCATGGCAATGTTGATGACCGGCGAGAAGCGTAGCTCACTGCAGGTGCCCATCATCAGCGGGATATCCAGTCCCATCGGGCAATGATCGGTGCAGTAGTGGCATGCCGTGCAGGGGACGGAATTCTTCATGCCGTCAGCAATGGTCATCAGCGCGCCGATCTCCTGATCGTTCAAAGGCTTGCATTCCTCGAAAGTCCGGACATTTTCCTGCATCTGCTGCATGCTGGACATGCCGGAGAGCACCATGGTTACACCGGGGGCTCCCTGCAGGAAACGGAATCCCCATTCGGGAATGCCTGTATCCGGGCGCAGTGCCTTGAGAACAGCTTCGTCTTTTTCGTCCAGCTTGCACAGGCGACCGCCGCGCACGGGCTCCATGACCCACACAGGGATGTTTCGCTCGTTCAGCAGTTCGACCTTCACCTTGGCGTCCTGCAGCGTCCAGTCCAGCCAGTTCAGCTGAATCTGGCAGAATTCCATGTCATCACCGGCAGCATCGAGGAACTCGCGCAGATTCTCCACGCGGCCATGACAGGAGAAGCCCAGATGTCTGATGCGTCCGAGGCGTTTCTGTTCCCTGAAATAGCCGATAATATCCCAGCGAGGATCCAGATATGTCTGGATGGAATTCTCATAGACATTGTGCAGCAGATAGAAATCGAAGTATTCCACGCCGCACTTTTTCAGCTGCTTTTCAAACACAGCCGCCGGATCGTAGCTGGAGCTGATCTGATGCCCGGGATATTTCGTGGCGAGATAGTAGGAATCTCTCGGATATTCGCTCAGCACCTTTCCGATGACGATCTCAGACATGCCGCCGTGATAGGGATAGGCCGTATCAAAGTAGTTCACGCCGCCCGCCAGCGCGTACTTCACCATTTCCGCGACCTGCGCTTCGTCAATCGCGCCGCCTTCCAGCGTGGGCAGACGCATGGTGCCGAAGCCCAGCTTGGACAGCTTCTTATCCTGAAAATCAATATAGAGCATATTTTCACCTCAAACACTTTTGCCCATCTCATAGGCTGCAGACATGTGCTTCGTTCCCCTGACCGCTCCGGCTTCATACACACCGCCGCCACGAATCACACCCATTTCCTTTGAACCCTTCAGACACACCGCAAAGCCCCGGAAGCAGGCAAGCGCGGTGTCGAACGCAACATCCTCATCATCTGCCGCAGTCATGATGTAATAGAAATCCTTGTCCGGCAGCTTCGTCCACTGTGCCAGTGTGCGATCGATGACCGTCTTCATCTGTGCATCGATGGAATAGAAATAGACCGGACTCGCCATGACGATCACATCCGCCCATGCCATTTTTTCAAGCACTTCCTGCATGCCGTCCTTCAGCACGCAGACGCCGCTTTCGCGGCAGGCATAGCAGGCATTGCAGTAGCCGATTTTCTGATCGCGGATGAAAATCTTTTCTACTGTATGACCGGCATCCTGTGCGCCGCGCATGAATTCATCGCAGAGAATATCGGAGTTTCCGCCTTTTCTCGGGCTGCCGGAAAGAATCAGGATCTTCTTGTTCATAATCGTATTCCTCCATTACCTGCCGAAGGATGTGAAGCGCTCGACCTGCGCTGGATCGTAGTGGGAAAAGAACAGCGTCTTTCCAGTATCCAGTGCGACGATGGACTGCATATCGGCCTCATCCAACGTGAAATCGAATACATTGAAGTTCTCTTCCATGCGCTCTCTGTGCGTGGACTTCGGGATGACCACCACATCGGACTGCATCAGATAGCGCAGCGCAATCTGCGCGGCGGTCTTGCCGTGCTTTTCAGCGATTGCGAGCAACGTCTCGTTGGAGAACATACCGTTCTTTCCCTCCGCGAAGGGGGCCCACGCCATGTGCGCTGCACCGTACTTGACCAGATATTCGTGCGCAGTTTTCTGCTGATGGAACACATGGGTCTCGATCTGATTGACGGCAGGCTTTACTTCCACAAAGCTGGTCAGATCGATAAAGCGGTCGGGATAGAAATTGCTCACGCCGATGGCGCGGAGCTTGCCTGCTTTGTAGGCTTCTTCCATGGCGCGGTAGGTGCCGTAGTAATCGCCGAAAGGCTGATGAATGAGCATCAGGTCGATGTAGTCTGTATTCAGCTTGCGCAGGGATTCCTCAATAGAAACCTTCGCATTCTCATAGCCGTTGTTGCTGATCCAGATCTTCGTAGTGATGAACAGCTCTTCACGGGGCAGACCGCAGTTCACGATGGCATTGCCCACGCCTTCCTCATTGCCGTAGGCCTGCGCGGTATCGATCAGGCGGTAGCCTGCGTTGATAGCGTCCAGCACGCAGCGCTCGGTCTCATCATTGGGGATCATGAATACGCCAAAGCCCAGCTTGGGCATCTTTACGCCATTGTTCAGGGTGACAAATTCCATATCCATCCTCCTCATTCGTCAATCGTTCCAAAAACGTCCTCGATCTCGCCCATGAAGATGTAGTGCAGATCGCCGTCGCGGTAAAGCGTGTCGCGAACAAACTCCGGCAGCTCCTCTTTGCCCATCAGATGAGTGTAGAGCTTCTTGCATACGAAGGTCAGGGTTGCCTCCTCAAAGCCCACAGCGTTGTCCAGCATCTTCGGCGTGAGGGTGGTTTTGCTGATCTTGTCGGGCTCGTTGTGACCGGAATGCATGCCCAGATAGCCAAGATCCTGTCGCTTTTCATCCGGGAAGAAGCACACGGTGAAGCGTTCGCCTTCCAGCAGGATATCACTGGTGCGGCGGCTCTCGCGCAGGAAAACGGTGATGATCTGCTTGCCTCTATTCGGAGGTCCCCAGATGGTGCCCATGGTGCCCCAGCCGATGGTCATGGTGTTGTATTCCGCAGGCGTTCCGGCAGTACACAGCGCCCACCGGTTATTGAACATAGCGAACACGTCATATTTCGCGGATGCAAAGTTGTCGATACTGATCTTCATGGTGATTCCTCCCACAAAAAAACGTACTTGTGCACAGTGTTTCTGTATGTTACAATACAAGTGTAACACCCGGTTGTTACAACCGGTCAAGAGTAAATTGCAATCTGAAGGAGATTTTTTAATGTATACGATGAAAGAAGTCTGCCGCGAAACCGATATGACCTATGAAGCGCTGAAATTCTACTGCAATGAAGGCCTCGTCCCCAACGTAAAGCGCGACACCAACAATCACCGAGTGTTCGATGACCGCGACGTCGCGTGGATCAAGAGCCTTACATGTCTGAAAAACTGCGGAATGAGCATTCAGGAGATGAAGGTGTATATCGATCTTTGTCTGCAGGGCGAGCCCTCTATTCCAGAAAGAAAGGTAATCCTCGCCCAGAAGCGGGAAGATCTTCTGAAAAAAATGGCAGAACTGCAGGCCAGTATTGACTATATCGACTGGAAACAGGGCTTCTATGATGATGTGCTGTCTGGAAAAATCGAGTATTACAGTAATCTGATTTCAAAATGAAAAAGCTATTGATTCTTACAAGAAGATTCATAGTCAAGATGACAACAACACAATCCACATAACAAGAGAGGTTCAATCTTTCCTGACAAAACAACGCTGTATTCCGTAAAAACTGCGCTTTAGAGAAGCATTCTTGTTTCCGCTGTATTTCTCCCAACCGCCGATCTTCATCAGCATGCCGAAG
>SVGP01000037.1 GCA_015056255.1 Clostridiales bacterium
TAAGAATTTCCGGTGATAATGGCAAGAGGGAACCACCTGTACCCATCCCGAACACAGAAGTTAAGCCTCTTAGCGCTGATGGTACTTGGCTGGAAACGGCCCGGGAGAGTAGGTCGTCGCCGGATTCCAATAGGAAAGCTGTTGCAAACCGCAACAGCTTTCGTTTTATATTTTTCAGCGATAGTAAAAATGTGAACAAAACGTGAGTCAAGAGAATTGATATACTGCTCATTAAAAGTCTAAGCTATCAGGGTTCAAAAGGAAATGCTTCATCCCCATGATGACGAAACCCTCATCATTTCGCCATGGCTTTTTGCTGCCATTTACAATGACAATTTTTTTAAAAGAGTCAGGAATATTTCGAAAAGAATTGAATTCCTGAGTTTGCTTTTCTTCCGAAGTCAGGTCATAGGCGACCTGAATATAGTATCTCTGGTTGCTTTGGTTTACCACAAAGTCAACCTCAAGCTGCTTACGAACCCGCTTGCCTTCCTTATCTTTATCGAAAATTTCCACGACGCCCACATCAACATTGTAGCCACGGATCAAGAGCTCGTTATAGACAATATTCTCCATAATATGAGTAGGCTCTTGCTGTCTGAAATTCAGGCGAGCATTTCTCAGACCAAGATCAGTAAAATAGTATTTCAGGTTTGCGCCAATATACTTTCTGCCTTTTATATCATATCGATTTGCCTTGGAAATCAAAAAAGAATCTGCCAAATGGTCAATATGATTAGAAATGGTTTTATTGGTATAGGACATATGGCGTTCACTAACAAAGGTATTGGCAATCTTCGATGGATTGGTCGGTGCGCCGATTGCAGATGCAAGAACATCGACCAGAATGCCGATTTCATCCATGCTTTGAATCTTGTTTCGCTCAATAACATCCTTGAGATAAACATTTGAAAAAATATTTCTTAGGTAATCTGCCTTCTGTTGCTCACTTTGGAAAAATGCAATCTGCGGAAGTCCTCCATAAGTCATATAATCTTCCCAGGCATCGTCATAGTCTCCGTCATAGGCAGAATAAAACTCAGCGAATGAGAGTGGGTAGATTCTGATCTCATCGCCTCTGCCACGGAATTCGGTTACGATATCGCTTGAAAGAAACTTGGAATTACTCCCGGTGACATACACATCAATATTGTTCATGCGGATAAGGCTGTTCAGAACTTCCTCAAATCGTGGCATAAACTGAACTTCATCCAGAAGAAGATAATATTTCCCATCGTCTCTAATGGTATCCTTGATGAACTTAAAGCATACCTTGGGATCTCTTAACGCTTCGCTGTCTATACCGTCCAATGCAATTTCAATAATATGAGAAGCATCAACGCCGTTTTCCAGCAAATATCTTTTATAGATGGTAAACAGCAAAAAGGATTTGCCGCATCTGCGAATGCCGGTAATCACCTTTATCATGCCGTTATCTTTACGTTCGATCAACTGCTTAAGGTATGCTTCTCTCTTAATTTCCATCATTTAATCCCTGTTTCTGTGCATTTGCACATTTTTTAGTAATCATATTTTATCACTCGATCAGATGAATTTCAATATCTATCTTATTCGCGTGTGCATAATTTTATGTAATGAAATTATATGTTTTCCGGTGAATAGAGGAATGATCTACTGATATGTTTGTACCCATCCCGAACAAAAAAGTCAAGCTTCTCAGCCATGTCTTTTTGCGCAACTTATTGTACCTTATCCTGATTCTCCAGGGTGCAAAACGCGATTCCTCTATGTTTTTGGATATATTTGTGATACAATATGGAATAGGTTGGTACAAATAATCTCAACGATGTTTAAGAAGGAGGCGAAAAAATGCGTATTTTACTCATTCGTCATGGTGAATCCGAAGCGGATCTGCTTGATGTTCACGAAGGGCGAGCTGATTATGAACTTACTGAGCGCGGGCATCGTCAAGCGGATGCGATGGCTTGTTATGTAAAAGAAAATTATGTTCTTTCTGCGATCTATTGCAGTACTCTAAGGAGAGCATGTCAGACCGCTACACATCTATGTGAAAGAACCGGCATAAAAATGAATCCGGAAGATAAACTGATGGAATTTAACAACGGTTTGATTGCTGGGTTGAAAAGATCCGTTGCACAGGAGAGATATCCATTGGTTGAAGATACCCCCATGCACGCTTCTGTTTATGAACAGGAATCTATGCTTGAGTTTCGCTTCAGGGCAGATTATATGCTTTCAAAAATAATTTCAGAAACTGACTCGAGCGCTACTGTGGCAATAGTTACCCATGGAGGAATGATCAATCAACTTTATCGCGCATTCCTCCGTCTGCCTGTGGACAGCGACATATGCTTTGCAACCGGTGATACAGGCATCCATGAATGGCGAATTACAAAGGATCGTCGAGTTATTGTAAATGCCAATATAACAGCACATACAAAAGGAATTTGAATTGTTTTGGAAAAATACAGGGCTGTTTAATATGATGGTGAGCTATAAGGAGATTTTGGTATAAAAGATTACTGCTTGGATGACTATGCAGGTATGTCCTCGCAGCATGATATTAGATTGCACAGTTTTTCACAATAAAAGGAGAATATGACATTTGGAGATATATGTATGTGTAAAACAACATGTATGGCCATCTATAGGATCGGCGAAAAAAGTGTTGAAGGAGAAAACGAATGAATATCGATCTGAGAATAAACGACGGTACGATTAAAGCACTATGCGATATTCAAGTTGCGAAAAAATCCTATAGCTTTTCGCTAAGCAGTACGTTGAAAATCATTAAGGTCATGAATAATGGATGTCCTGTTGAGATTGAGTCGAGTAAGATAATTGAAGTTGAATTTCGCCCCCAAATGCGTCAATATCAATTGATCAATCTTATTCCCGGAAGGCTGGTTATTGAATATGAGGGGGAGCTTACCGGATGGTTCCTGTTTATGACAGACGAATTACTACATTTTAGTTTCTACAATGCTTGGTATCCTACGCTTCTGGAGAATGAGGACGTATATGAAATAACTTTGCAATGTGATGAACGATATGAAATGGTTCAAGGTATTTATAATCAGCAAAGCCACACATGGTATTATTCAACAAAGAACCAGAGTTTTACTGATTGCAACATAATGCTGATTAACAAGGAGAAGGCGAAAAAACTCATTACAAGTAATACCGTTATTTGGTATTTTGAGAAAGAACAAGAAGAGGCAGCTATAGTCTTTCATAATACATTTTCTAATCTTTCAGACTTTTATTTCGAATTATATGGCTATCGTAACTCAATGGAATCAATAATTGTTTTTTTGCCGAATAAATATCCGGGAATGGGCGCCTATCAACGTACGGGCTTAACTGTATTTGCAGAAACAAGCAATAATCTTGAGTGGTTATTGCATGTTCTCTCGCATGAAATGGGGCATGGTTATTCAAATGGAGCATCCTGTACTTCATGGGAGGATTGGATAAATGAGACACACGCAGAATGGAATGCTCTACTTTATGAATTAAAGTACAATCCCAAGTTTTTTGAACAATTAATGCAGTATAGGAAGAAAAAATATAGTGGCGACTATAAGATAAAACCAAACGGAGAAGGCAGGCCTTCAGATGTTCATGAAACAGGCACGCTAATCTATTATGAGATTTATCAGCGCTTGGGGGTAGAGGCCATTATTACGCTTCTCAGAACATTTGATGCTTTACAGACCAAAGATACTGAACACTTTATACAAGCATTATCAAAGGAAAATCGTTCCCTTTATGAATTACTCTTGTCCAGATTGTATTGATTACCTATGGGATAGAAACATTGACTTCAAACACCCTCTTTACGCCCGATGTGGAAGCTTCATGTATTTCCACGGGAATGATAACAATGTAGACTTTATCTATGAATCATGAAATCGTCTCTTGATTCGCGAAAAGCTGAAATATACATATCCGGTCGCTTTTTATGTATAGTGCGGACGAATGCTTTTGGTGGTGCATGTCGGCACGGCGAACGCTGCGCCGGTTATTTCCCCTCCATTGGCGTGATCCAATGGGTTAAAAACCCCAGATCATCGGCGGTTACCTGATCACATTCCACGCAAAACGGAATTTTCCGAGCTATGTACAGCACACCAATCAGGATCACCGCCGCAAACAAAGCAATAATTGTGCATGCCTTGTGTTGTTTTCGGCTCTTTCTCCAGAGTATGAACTCAATAAAAGCACAGAGAAGGGCAGCCAACGATACAGATGCGCTGACATCGCTATGAACAACGCGATCATATGTCTCAAGTGCATAGAAAAGATATGCTGCGGCAATGGCCGGAATGAGCAGCATAACGCATAAGCGAACGACATTTTTCATATAAGCTATATCCCCCTTGGATATATTACTGTTTTGACATTTGCTTGTCAGCATATGTTCCGCTATGATTATAGCAGAAAACGGGCATAGAAGGAATCAGAAGTTTAAAAGCGATGTTTCGCTGGATTTCAGCGCAAGAAATAGCAGTATTGCGTTGACAAATGCCTAAGCATTTCATATAATGAAACCGAAAGGAAGGTGAGCAGTTTTATGAAGCTTTGTTTTGTTATGCCTTTCGGAAGTAATGCTGTTTGCCGCTGTCTTTTTTGAGCCCCTGAAAAGGGTGCGGTTTCATGCAAATTTCATGCGCTTCCGATGGACGGGGCGCATTTTTTGTATGAAAGGAAAAAGAACATGATTATCAAGGATCTTACCATTGAAATGATGGAGGATGCAAAAATTCTCCTGAAGGAAAACTTCGAAGAAGCCCGAAACAACCATGCGATCATCCCGGATGATACGTATATTCCATCCGTTGAGACGCTTTTCACAAACGGCCTCGGTTCGGCGGCTTATGAAAACGGCAAAATGCTTGGTTTTCTCTCCGGATTCGGTCCGTGGGGACCGGTTTTCTGCACGAAGGACACTATGGGCGTATATTCGCCCCTTCATGCGCACGCGGCAGTAAAGGAAAACCGCAAGCGCATCTATCAGAAGCTCTGTCAGGCAGCGGCGGAAAAGTGGGCGCGCGCCGGCGCGGCAAGCCACACGATTACGCTGTATGATCCGGATGACGAGGCAAAGGAGGCCTTTTTCGATTACGGCTTTGGAAAACGCTGCGTCGATCTGATCCGAACCACCGAACAGATGGACATAGCTGTTCCCCATGTCGAATGCGCGGTGCTTCCCAATGAAAACACCCGCGAAATCCGCCGTCTTCGAAGAGCCCTGTCCGATCATCTGGCCCAAAGCCCGACCTTTATGAAGTCTGCGGATTCCGCCGTCGAAGACTGGCTCGATCGAAGGGAAAAGGATCCTCCGCGCGTGTTTATCGCAAAGGTGGACGGCGAAATCGTCGCCTACATGGAGGTTCAGGAGGAAGGCGAAAACTTTATTACCGCGCATCCGGCGATGAAAAACATCTGCGGCGCATACTGTCTGCCGGATAAACGCGGTCAGAATATCGCCGCCGCCCTCTTAAACTTCATCCTCAAAACCCTGAAAAGCGAATCCGTTCCCCTTCTCGGCGTGGACTGCGAATCCATCAACCCCACCGCCGTCAATTTCTGGAAAAAACACTTTGCGCCCTACACGAAGAGCCTTGTAAGACGCATTGACGAAAATGCTGTCGGATAAACGGAGGCAATCATGGAATACGAAAAATACATGCGCCGCGCCTATGAACTCGCCGTCAGCGCGGGCAAAAAGGGATTTGAAACCTTCGGTGCGATCCTCGTCCGTAATGGCGAAATTCTGGAGGAGGCCGAAAACACCCATGATTGGCAGAAGGGCGTGTTCGGGCACGCGGAATACAACCTTGTCCACAAGTGCGCGGGGAAATACCCTGACAGCGTTTTGAGCGAAGCGGTCCTCTTCACCAGCTGCGCGCCCTGCGAGCGGTGTCTGTGCGCCATCGCGTCCCTCGGCATCAAAACCGTTGTCTGCGGCGTGAGCTACAGGGAATTTTCTAAACTTCTGCCGTTTGATCATACGCCTTTGGATAGGGAAGGGATTCTCAGGCAACTCGGAATCGAAATGAAATTAATCGAAGGCGTTATGGAAAATGAGGGAATGCACGTTTTCGAATGGTGGGGCGGGGAATACAGGCCGCTGAATGAGTTGATTGAAGAGATGGACGAAATCAAGAAGAAAAAATAGCGCGGAATCGTGAGGCGGGAGATGTAAACCGGAAGGAGAAGGAAAGCATGACGGACAACCATGCGAAGATCAATGCGCGTTCCTACAACAGAATTGCGGATTGGTGGGATGAAAATCGGAAAAACCGTCCGACTGACCCGATGATACTGAAACTCATCAGCATGCTGCCCGAGGGCGCATGTGTTCTGGACGTCGGCTGCGGAACGGGAAGACCGATCGCCCGGGCGCTGTCCGAAAACGGATTTTCAGTAACCGGCATCGATCCTGCCGAAAACATGCTGAAAAAGGCGGAAAAACTGAATCTCAGAAACGCCGAATTTTTCAAAACGGATCTTCTTTCCTATGTCCCTGACAAAACCTTCGATGCCGTCATCGCCTTTGACTCCGTCTTTCACATCTCCCTCGCCGATCAGCCCAAAATCTATCCCAAAATCGCAAAACTCCTGAATCCCAGCGGCCTTTTCCTGTTTACCCACGGAAAAATGCACGGCTCTGTGGAGGGCGAAATGCAAAACGAACCCTTTCTCTACGCCGCGCTGGACAAAACAGAGCTCAAAACCCTCCTGCACAAAGAAAATTTCGAAATCCTCCAATTTACGGAGGACTATAAAGACCCCATAACAGGCACGCGTGATCTGGTTGTGATTGCGAGGAAGGGTGAAATGAAAAAATGAATTATGATGAAAGAAGCGAAAATTTGGATACATGGTCAATATCGGTATATTTTTGTGAAGGAAGAGCGTTTTGAAAGTGCGATGGATGTGCTTTCAGAGGCGGGGTATGAAATCGCGTAAGGGGTTTAGTGTACAAGATAGAGATTCAATGAGGTATAGAACAGGGGGTTGCTTTTGCCGGGTGAAACAGGAATTATACGCATTAGCGGCGGGAGCAAGCCCCCGCCCTACGGCTTGATTTTACGAGAAACCGTGAATGGAAGGATGAGCTTTTTGAGAAGCGATTTGCCCAAGAGAAAGCATCCGCGTCTCAGGAATTACGATTACAGCATGCCCGGCGCGTATTTTATAACCATATGCACGCACAATAAAAGGTGTTTGTTGTCAAATATTGAAAAGCAGATTTGCGTGCCGGATGAAATCTCTGCTGATACGGGCGATGCGGTAGGGCGGGGGCTTGCTCCCGCCGAAAACCGATATACCTTATACGGTGAAATCGCAGAGAAACAGCTGTTTTTGCTTGAAAAAAGATATCCCTGTTTGAAAATTGACAGATATGTGATCATGCCCAATCATATCCATGTGATTATCGTGCTCGGCGAGGCGGCGGGAGCAAGCCCCCGCCCTACGATCATGGAAGCGGTTTGTGCGTTCAAATCGTTGACGACGAGGGAATGCAAAAAGGTTAATAAGATTGATAAGCTGTTTCAAACATCGTTTTATGAGCATGTGATTCGCGGAGACGACGATTACAATGAAATTGCAGAATATATCCGGAATAATCCGAAGCAATGGGAATTGGATCGGCTGTATTCGGAGGAATAAAATTCAGCTTTCATATGTACGGGTGGTGTTTTTCGATGTAAGAGTAGGGCGGGGGCTTGCTCCCGCCGCAAGGAACGTTTTTTGTTCGCTGCGCATTTGTGTTTCAGACAGTATTTGATAAATAATCGTATATTTATGAAAATAGACGCAATATTCGGCGGGAGCAAGCCCCCGCCCTATGCTTTGACGGCTGCCGGATAAAGAAAACGCTGCTTCAGATTGGTTTCTGTCGCAGCGTTTCTTTTTTATTTGTCAATATCGTTTTATCTTCAGGATGTTTTGGATCCTATGATTTGGAGAATAAAGAGAGCATTTTAACTTTATCACACCTGATCGTTCAGTCCCATGGCTTTTAAGAGGCCGCGGTTGAGATCTTCGGGGAATTTGGGCTTTTCGTAGTGGTGGGAATTCTGGATGGTTTTCCAGTCCATGTCGAAGATGCCGAAGGAGCCGTGGTAGTCCCAGCTGGTGCGGGCGATGCCGCGTTCTTCCAGGAGGTCGGTGACGATTTTATACCACTTGTTTCTGAGTTCCTTGTCTACGAAAACGGCGTTGCAGCCGAATTCGCCGCAGAAAACGGGGGCGTTGCGCTCGCGGCTGAATTGGGCGTACTGGTCAAAGTAGCTCATGACGGCTTCGAGCGTTCCGGCCTGGGGATAGTTTTTCCAGCAGTTCAGTTCGGTTTCGGTGGGATTTTCGGGGAGGGGCGGCATTTTGTCGGGGTCGTAGGGGAAGGGGATGCCGACAACGCGCTGCATATTGCACCACGGCGCGCCCTGATGGGTGAAGGTGTGCGGATCGTAGAAGTGGAAGGTATAGATCACCTTGTCATCCTCAAAATCGGGGAGGGTTTTCATGGCCGCGGTGCTGTTCCAGTCCGCGCCGCCGGCGACGATGTAATGCGTTTTGTCGATGGAGCGGATCAGTTTGAACACGCGGTAAATGATTTCGTTCCAGACGGGAACTTCGATTCCGTGGGGCTCGTTCATGATTTCGAAGATGAGCTTCGGGAATTTGTTCTGATAGCGGGTGGCGATCTGTGTCCAGACGGGATTCAGGATTTTTTCCACGTCTACGGGGGTGAAGGAACCGGCATGGGTAGCGTTATGGAAGTCGAAAATCACATAAAGCCCCGCTTCGTCCGCCCAGGCGGCGACGTTGTCCAGAATGCGCAGGATTTTTTCGGGAATCAGATAACCGTCGTCTTCTTTGCAGATTTTTTCAAAATGGATGGGCAGGCGAACGACGTCGCAGCCGAGCGCGCGCGCATCCAGAAAATCCTGACGGCCAAAGCCTTCTTCGTTGATTTCTTCGGCGGAGCGATATTCCAGCCAGTTAGTGAAGTTCACGCCTTTGGTAAACGGCGCGGGAATGATTTTATCATGCGGCATGGATTTTGACCTCCCTTTGAATTTGTTTATATTATTATAGCATGAATGCTATGGGATGTAAATGCGTTTTCCCCACAAAGCAGAGCGTGCGCTGCTTTTTCCTGTGTCTATTGTTTTTAGATTTTGTGCATGGTATAATGAAAAAAACATGGGAGGCGAGAAAATGAGCCGTGCGATATTGACGATAGACGATATTTCCTCGAAAAATACGCCTGCAATCGTGGATTATCTGATCGATAAAGGCATTACCGCGGTTATGTTTGCGCGTGGTCAGAATGTGGAGAGGTTTTATGATGAGGCGATGTATGCCGTCAAAAAAGGCATGATCGTCGGAAATCACAGCTATTCTCACGATGCTTTTTCTGCGCTTACGCTTGAGGAAGCGATTGAGGACATCGAAAAATGCGAAAAAGTGCTGGATCAACTGTACAGGGATTCGGGCGTTGATCGGAAATATCGTCCGTTCCGGTTTCCCTACGGGAACAAAGGCGGCGAAAACAAGGACGCAATACAAAAATATCTGCGCAAGAAGGGCTTTTCCAAGCTGAACGATACGAAGATTGCCTATCCCTGGTGGCGCGAAAACGGACTTAATGAGGATATCGACACCTTCTGGACGTTTGATTTTGAGGAATACAGGCTTCCGTGGAACGACGGATTTACCCGGGAGAGCGTTTTGAATAAGATGAACAACCGGAATCCCGAACGCGGCGCGGCGCTTTACGGAGAAGGAAACACGCATATTATCCTCACGCATGCGCACGACGAAACGGATGCGGTCTGGCCGGATTATTATAAGGAAATGATCGACCTTGCGCTTGAAAACGGCGTCGTGTTTGACAAGCCGGAATTTTTATAAATATGCATTTTTCCCGGAGGAGTTATGAATAACAACTGGTCTAAATATGTGCAGGGCGCGAACACGCTGTATTATTCCAGAAAACTGCGGTTTGACGATTCTTTTTCAAAGCAGTTTATCAATGCGTTCGGAATCGAGACGGATAAGGAGCTGAAAATTCTTGAAATCGGCTGCGGGCCGGGTGCGCTTGCGGGGGCGCTCAAAAGGTGGTATCCGAAAGCGGAGATCACGGGCGTGGATCTGGACAGCGCGTTTATCGAATTTGCGAAGGAAAACGAAAAGGGCGTGACCTTTCTTGAAGGCGACGCGACGAAGCTTCCCTTTGAGGATGAAACGTTTGACGTAACGATTTCAAACACCGTTTCCGAGCATATTGAGCCGGGTGCATTTTTCGGCGAGCAGAAGCGCGTTCTCAAAAAGGGCGGCGTATGCCTGGTGCTTTCGGCGCGGAAGGGATACCGGCAGAAATCGGAATTTGAAAGGGAAACCGAGTTTGAAGAAAATTTCTGGAAGAAGGTTTCGGCTTTTGACGATTCCATGGAGCGCTTCAGCGTTGGAAAATATGCCATGAACGAAAAACAGCTTCCGAGAACCATGCAGGAAATGGGTTTTATGAAGATTTCAACCGCGTACGCTGTCTCCAATCTGACGCCCGACAACGAAGAAAATTCAAAAGAAACGGCGATTTCCATGATCAATGCCAACCGTCATAATGATCTGGATGCGATTAAGTCCGTTTGGGATACGATGCCGGAGCATGCTGCGAAAGAAGAAATCGAAGAAATGATGCGGCTTGCCAATGAAAAGTACGACCGCCGGATTCAAAAATATCTGTCCGGCGAAAAGGAATGGGACACCACCGTGTCGATTACCATGATTGCGCGCGGCGTGAAGGAGAATGAACATGAAAAGCGTTGACTATATTCGAAAACTCGCAAGCGAAATGAAGCCCGTTATGGCGTATGAAAAGGGTATGGACGTTCTGTCCTGGCAAAAGACGGCCAAAGAGAAGCTTACAGAGCTTCTGGGTCTTCCGCTCGGGGCGTGCCACGCGCATTTCAGGATCACGAACGAAGCGGTTTGCGATGGATACACGCGATATGATTTTACGTTTCAGAGCGAGCCGGGATATTATGTTCCGTGTTCCCTTCTGGCGCCGGACAATGCAGACAGACCCCTTCCGGTTGCGATTTGTCTGCAGGGTCATTCCACGGGCATGCACATTTCGCTCGGAGAGACAAAATATCCAAAGGATCAGGAACTGATCGACGGCGGAAGGGATTTTGCGATAAGAGCCGTAAAGGAAGGCTTTTATGCGATTGCAATGGAGCAGCGGTATATGGGAATATGCGGATCGTCCGAAACCGGCGCGCCCGCATGCATCGGAAGCGTGGAAAACGCGGCCATGCCGTCGCTTCTTCTGGGGAGAAGCGCCATCGGAGAGCGCGTGTGGGACGTTATGCGCTTGATCGACGTGATAGAGGAAGAACTGACCCCGTATATCGACAAAGAAAAAATCGTTCTGATGGGAAATTCGGGCGGAGGCACGGTCACGTTCTACGCGTCCTGCATGGATGAAAGAATCGCTTTGTCCATGCCGTCCTGCGCGGTATGCACGTATGACGACAGCATCATTGCAATGAACCATTGCCCCTGCAATTACATTCCCGGCATCCGCAGATATTTCAACATGGGCGACCTGGGCGTACTGATTGCGCCCAGACCCTTCGTGCTGGTATGCGGCGAGGAGGATCCTATCTTTCCGCTGCACGGCGTGAAGAAAAGCTTTGAGACGATCAAAAGCGCGTATGAAAGCATTGGAAAAAGCGAAAACTGCCATCTGGTGATCGGAAACGGCGGACACAGGTTCTATCCGGACGACGCATGGCCGGTTGTGAAGGAATTGCTGAAATAACGGGGTTTTGCGCGGGATGATTCAGGCAAAACAGTAAAACCATATAATAGGAAGAAATCCGGGATAAAAACATCGGCCCTGAAATCATGGGGCTGATGTTTTTTTTGCATGAAGATTCAGGCGGTTTTATGAGAAACGTTCCGGGCCGGCAGAAAATGGCAGAATTAACATATAAGTTTTATATATAGGTCGATTAAAACTATGTATTTGCGCATAATGCTCTGCCACGCTATAATGATACTATAAAGGAATGAATAAGATTCTGAACAAATAAACAAAGGGTATTTATAATAAATTCCGGGGGATGTTTCTCAGAAAGGAATGCGTTGTATGAACTACATAGCCCCAAACCGTACGGTTCGCATGAAAAGAATCCTGCGCCAGATGCTGAATCATTGGCAGCTTTATGTGATTTTTCTGTTTCCGTTGGCTCACATTATAATTTTTAAATATATCCCGATCTACGGCATCCAGATTGCGATGAAAAAGTGGAACCCGGTTCTTGGTGTCGAAGGAAGCCAGTGGCTGGGATTCAAGAATTTTGAACAGTTCTTCAACTCGCCCGATGCGGTCAGAATCATTTTGAACACACTTCGAATCAGTATTCTTGAGCTTTGCCTTTATTTCCCCTCGCCCATTATTCTGGCGCTGGCGGTCAATGCATGCGGCCGTCAGAAATTCCGCAAAACCGTTCAGATGGTCACCTATGCGCCTCACTTCATTTCGACGGTTATCATGGTCGGTATCGTCATGCAGCTGACGGATATCCGCCTGGGCATCATCAATGTCATCATTAAGGCGCTCGGTTTTGAACCCATCAACTTCATGGGCAGCACAAAAATGTTCCCGTGGCTTTATGTAATCAGCGGCGTATGGCAGCAGGCCGGATATAAATCCGTTATGTACATTGCCGCGCTTGCCGGCATCAGCCCCGAGCTTCACGAAGCCGCAACCGTTGACGGTGCAAACCGTTTCCAGCGTATGCGTCATGTCGATATCCCCGGCATTCTCCCCACCATCGTTCTTATGCTGATTATGGACGTCGGCTCCATGCTGAACGTTGGTTATACCAAGGTATACCTGATGCAGAACAGCATGAACCTCGGCGCTTCCGAAATTATTTCTACCTATGTATATAAGGTCGGTCTCAAGCAGTCCAACTACAGCTTCTCGACGGCGATCGACCTTATGAATACCGTTGTTTCGCTCATTCTCGTAACTTCGACCAACTATATTTCCAGACGCCTGACGGAAACGTCCCTGTGGTGAGGTGGATGACATGACGCAGAAAATTACACCTGTTAAGAAAAAGACCAAGACGACTTATTCCGTCAGCGATATCATCTTCTACGTTGTTGTTTACGGCATTCTGATTTTTGCGCTTATAGCGGTTGCCTATCCGCTGATTTACGTTGTATCGGCTTCCTTCAGCTCTCCTGCGGCCGTTTCTTCCGGACGAGTGGTTCTCTGGCCGGTACAGCCCACGCTTCTGGCCTATGAAACCGTTATCAACTACAAAAACATCTGGATCGGCTATCAGAACTCCATTTTGTATATGGTCGTCGGAACCGTGTTCGCGCTGGTTTTCAACACCATGGCGGCCTTCCCGCTTTCCCGCAAGGAATTCATCGGAAGACGTTTTTTTACCCTGGTTCTTGCCGTAACCATGTATGTTTCCGGCGGTCTGGTTCCTACCTATCTTCTGATCAGCTCGCTTCATCTTCTGGACACCATCTGGGTTATGATCATCCCGACGGCCACCAGCGTATGGCACATCATCATGATCCGCACCTACTTCACCAACTCCGTTCCTGAGGAACTGTATGAAGCAGGTCAGCTGGACGGCTGCTCTGACATCGGATACATGATTAAAATCCTGATTCCGCTGTCCGGCCCGATCATTGCCGTTATCGCGCTTTATACCGCGGTCAGCATCTGGAACGCGTACTTCAACGCCATGATCTACCTGACCAAACAGGAACTCTATCCCCTGCAGTTGTTCTTAAGAAACATTCTTACCATCGGCGACAGCATCAACCTCGAAGAGGCGGAAGAAAACATCGAGGAAATGCAGAACCTCATCGGTCTTTCCAACCTCATGAGATATGCGGTTATCGTTGTAGCCAGCGTACCGGTTATGCTGATTTACCCCTTCGTACAGCGCTTCTTCGTAAAGGGCGTTGTCGTTGGATCCATCAAGGGATAGATTTTTATCGCGCTATCCAAGTACTTAGCTCATTAACGAATGAACAGGGGATATCTTATGAAGATTGAACTCTTAGCGCCTGCCCGGGGCGAAAGCATTTCTCTTCTGACAGTTGCCCAGCTGGCTATGGTCGAAGGCCGCAGATGCGCGAAGGTTGACAACGATATCGACTGGGAAAACCTCAAGATGAAGGGAACCGAAAATTCGTATCCTGAGCCGGTGAAATTTTCCTGGAAGATATCCGGAACCTTGACGGACGCCTGTTCGGTCAGACTTATTGTAAGCAATGATCCCGATTTCAGGGAAGCAAAGGTTTTTGAGGTCTCTTTCACGGAAACCGAAAAGGAAGTATACAACCTTCACGCAAACCGCGAATATTTCTGGAAGATTGCGGTCTCGGGTCCGGAAGGCGAAACCGAATCCGCTTATTCGAGCTTTTTGACGACGGACGTCGCGCCCACCTTTTTCCGTGTCGAAGGCATCACCAACGTCAGAGACATCGGCGGCTGGAAGACGATGGACGGAAAAGTCGTCAAGAGAAACAGAATCTACCGCGGAAGCGAGATGGATACGCACCACGCGCTCACGGAGGACGGAAGACGGGTTTTGAGAAACGATCTTCTGATCCGTACTGATCTTGACCTTCGCGGAGAAGCGGAAGGCAAAATCTTCGAAAGCCCCATCGGTTCCGATATCCGCTTCGCGTTCATTCCCTGTAAAGCCTATGCGGAGTTTATGGAGCCCGAACGCTTTGAAGTGACGCGCGCGCTCTTTTCACTGTTTGCGGATGAAACGGTGTATCCGATCTATCTGCATTGCTGGGGCGGCGCGGACCGCGCGGGCACGCTGGTTCTCATGCTGAACGCACTGTTGGGCGTGGATGATGAAAGCCTGCTGATTGATTATGAAATGACGCTTTTTTCCGTCTGGGGCGAAAGATCCAGAAAATCCGATCTTTTTATGCAGCTGATGGCTGCGCTTGATGCATACGCAAAGGAAGGAAGCACGCTTTCCGAAAAGGTTGTTTCTTACCTTCGCGCGGCCGGCGTAACCGATGAACAGATGGATAAAATCCGGGCGATTATGCTCGAAACGCGCTGAGAGTAAAAACCTCTCGGCACAATTCACCGAAGAAAGCCGGTGAAAACCGGTTTTATAAAAAAACAGGAGGTTTCATTATGAAAAAGGTACTTTCCGGTATCCTCTTCCTCGCAATGCTCCTCTCCATCGCAGCCATGCCCGTAATGGCCGAAGAAGAGCGCCCCACGCTGACCGTTTTTGTTGAAGCGGTTGCGACCATCGAAGACTTCGAAACCAACGCGGCGACCCTTTGGGTTGAAGACAAAATCGGCGCTAACCTCGACTTTATTGTTGCTCCCGCCGGTTCTGCGGAAGAGAAGATGAACGTTCTTCTCAACGGCAAGAACTACCCTGACATCTTCTACCTGAAGGTTCCGGACGAGGATCTCTACGGCGTTGAGACCGGCATCCTCATGGACCTCACCTCCCTGCTTCCCGAGATGGAGTACTTCAACTACAACCTCAACTACTATCCGATCATGGGCGAATCCATGTGGGCTTCTGACGGCAAGCTTTATGCTTTCCCCACCTACGACGGCGCTCTCGGTCACGGCAACTTCCCCGTCAAGATGCTGATGAACTCTGACCACATGGCAGAACTCGGCCTCGATTTCCCCACCGACCTCGATGAGTTCCACGATGCTCTCGAAGCCTGGGTTGCTCTCGATCCCGAAAACCACATCGGCCTCATCGGCAACACCGACAATCCTCCCAGCGATCCCCTCTATTGGATCACCAACGCCTTCACCTATCAGCCCGGCAACAACTGGGGCTACTACCTTGGTCTGCGCACCAACAACGATGTAGTTGAAACCATGTTCGACGATGAAGAATATCGCGAAGCGCTCCGCTACATGCATGCTCTGTATGAAGAAGGCCTGCTTTACGATGCTTCCTACACCCAGAACAGAGAGCAGGCAACCGCTCTTCTGGCCAGCGAAGGCTATCCCGTACTCGCCTGGGCTACCACCCACAACGTACGCATCGTAAACGCTTCCAACACCCCCGACCTGTATGCGGCCACTGACTTCGTTGCTCCCATCAAGGGCTACAACGGCGAGCAGTACTCCACCTACATCCCCAATGCTGTAGGTTCCTTCATGGCCATCTCCTCCACCTGCGAGTATCCCGAAATCGCTGCTCAGTTTGCTGACCTCTTCTACAGCGCTGAAGGTATTGCTGTAATCAACTTTGGTCCCATCGAGCTCGGCCACTGGCGCCTGCCCACCGAAGAGGAAATCGCACTCTGCGAAGCCGCCAATGCTCCCATTCCCCAGTACCTCCGCACCGACGCTTTCGAATCCGGCACTCAGAACTTCAAGTGGCAGCCTGCCAACCCCGGGATCGGCGGCATGGCCGATGCTGAGAATCCCCACTGCAGAGACCTGCCCGTTGACTACGAGAGCCTTAACTATGACGATGCTGTAAACGGCCCCGCCTACCGTATCTACGCCACCACCACCCAGCAGCTGCCCCTGTATCAGGAAGTTTACGAGACCATTCCCGCTCTGAAGTTCACCGCTGCAGAGAAGGAAGAAAAGGCGACCCTCGAAGTCAGTCTCGAAAGCTACCTCAAGCAGGCCCGCATCGACTTCATCACCGGCGCCAAGGATCTTGACGCTGATTGGGATGCGTACGTAGCCGGCATCGAAGAGCTCAACATGTCCAGACTCGTTGAGATCTATCAGGGCGTTATCGACCGCAACCAGAAGTAATCACAGTTAAAGCTTAAATCCAAGGATTTGTGCTTTGAAAAGCGCATGGGGCACTTCTTTATGAAGTGCCCCATGAATCTATGAACCCATGAAAAAGAAGGTTTTTACATGGCCGTTTTATATCAGCTTACCGAAACCAGCAAATTCATGATGTCGTTTGTACTCGTTACCGATAAAAACAACGCGATCGTAATTGACGGCGGCCGTCCCGAAGATATGCCGCTTCTTAAAAAGTATGTGGACGGCAGGCATATATCCGCATGGATCCTTACCCACGCGCACATGGATCACATCAGCGGATTTGTAGATGAAATCAACCGCAACAACTGTGCGGATTTCGATATTGAAACCATTTATTATCATTTCCCGCCTTATGACGAACTGATAAACAAAACCGACGTCGAAGACGTGGCATACTTCCGCTCGGAGCTCAACAATATGCTTCCTGCCTTCAACGCAGCACTTCCGAAGTTTTCCGAAAAAACGCACATCGTTTATCAGGGCGAAACCCTTGATATTGACGATGTGCATATCGATTTTCTGTTCAGTTATCATGAGGGACTGACTGCAAATCTGATCAACGACAGTTCGCTCGTTTTCAAGGTGACGACGCCCAATAAAACGGTTTTGTTCCTGGGCGATCTTGGTCCTGACGGCGGAGACGTGCTGTTCCGTGAATCGCGGCATCTTCTGAAATCCGACATCTGCCAGATGGCGCACCATGGGCATATGAATGTAGGCATGGAGGTTTATGCCGAGATTCTGCCGGAGGCCTGTCTTTGGTGCTGTGCGGATTGGCTGTATAATGAAGAGGAAGTACCCAAATATCTTCAGGATGTGGAAAAGCTGCGCCGGATGAAGCGCATCCGCATGTACGGAACCGCGGTAACCAGACGCTGGATGGAGCTGCTGGGCGTGAAAACGCACTATGTTACCAAGGACGGCACCCACAGAATCGAGCTTTGATGTTAATTAAATCCTGTATGAATATTTTATCTTTATCATCAGCTGGGTAAGCGTATCAATCAGATGCTCTTCCGAGGGTGTGAATTTTTTATCGGGCAAGTAAGCAACCGAATAATTTCGCGTCATGTCATAATCGGCAATGTGATAAAAAATCGGAGTCTTGGGCGTCTGATCTATGGAGGCCATGACCTCCGGCAGTATGCTTATGCCGATGCCCGCGCCAGTGAGCGCATACATGGTTTCTCTGAATGCAGTTTCAAAAATTATGTTTGGCGTAAAGTCAAAATTCCTGAAAAGACGTTCGTACATAATGTATGATTTTGCGCCCTTGGCGTGTAGTATGAAGGGAAGATTCATAACGCGCCTGAAGTCCATGTACGGAAGCGTGGACGATGCAATGGCGTAATGATTAACGGGGTGATCCCTCGGAATCGCCAGGAGAAACTCCTCAATGTTTATGGTTCTGTAGGCGAGTTTTTCGTTCCTCGGCAGTTCAGGCACGAAGCAGAATTCCAGCTCGCCGTCAATCACCTTCTGCTCAAGATGGGATGAACCCGTTTCGATCGGTATGATCTTGACGGACGGCAGGTTTTTTTCGTAATAAAGAAAAAGATCGGGGATATAGAGTCTGCTGTAGAAAGAGGAGATTCCGAAACGGATCACTTCCTGCTTGCCGGAAGACAGACTTTTAAGATCGGTCACAAGGCTGTCGTGCTCTGCAAGCAGCCGCCGTCCGGTTTTTAGAAGATGCTCGCCCGCAACGGTGAGCGCAAGCGCATTGCCTTTTCTGATAAACAGCTTGGCGTTTAATTCGTTTTCCAGCTTTTTCACGACGAGGCTGAGCGCGGGCTGGCTGACAAAAAGGTTTTTTGCTGCCTGAGACATACTGCGCCCTTCCGCAATGGCAACAAAATACCGGATATCCTTTAAGTCCATTCAATCACCGCCTGTTTGTAACAATATGAATATTATATCATACCGGAAACACGGCAACAAGTTTTCATAAAAGAAAAAATGAAACGGAGGAGAACAAAATGCTTCAGAGGCTCAACTGGTTTGAAGAAGCGCGCTATGGTCTTTTTATCCATTGGGGTTTGTACGCCGAGCTCGGCGGTATCTGGAACGGAAAAAGCTATCCGCCCGGAACGGAATGGATTATGCGCAGGGCGCAGATTCCCCTTGAGGAATACAAAAAGCTCGCCGACACCTTTAATCCCGTGGACTTTGATGCGGAGGACTGGGCGCAGAAGGCGGAGGATTTCGGATGCAAATATCTCTGCATCACCGCAAAGCACCATGACGGCTTTGCCATGTTCGACTCCGCCGCGTGCGATTACAACATCATGCATACGCCCTTCGGACGCGACGTTGTAAAGGAGCTGTCCGAGGCCTGCCGCCGTCACGGCATCAAATTCTGTGTCTATTATTCTCAGATGCAGGACTGGGCCGACCCCGACGGCGACGGCAACAACTGGGATTTTGACCCGGAGAAGAAGGATTTTACCAGATACTTCAACAATAAAGTCAAGCCGCAGGTCAGAGAGCTTTTGACCAATTACGGCGAAATCGGCATGATCTGGTTTGACACGCCCTATGACATGCCCATTCATCTGTGCGAAGAGCTCAGGGATTTCGTGCATTCCATTCAGCCGGACTGCATCATCAATGGCCGCATCGGCTACGGCCTCGGCGATTACAGGCAGATGGGCGACAACGAAATTCCCGTGCTTGCGTATAAAGGCGTGTGGGAAACCCCGATGACGCTCAACAACACGTGGGGATTTTCCAGGACCGACGAAAAATGGAAAAGCCCCAAGACCGTCGTCAAAATGCTGATCGACGTTGTCAGCAAGGGCGGAAACCTCTTAATGAACGTGGGCCCCGATGCGCGCGGAAACATTCCCCAGGGCAGCGTGGACGTTTTAAACACGGTCGGAAAGTGGCTTCATAAAAACGGCGAGAGCATCTACGGCGCAAGGGCGTGCGCGGACTTCCCCTATCAGATGCGCTGGGGCGGCCTGACCGGAAAGGGCGCGACCGTGTATCTCCACCTTCTCGAACCGGCGTTTGCGCCCGTTCACATCAAAATCTGCAACATCGAAACCAAAGCGAAGAGGGCATATCTTTTGTCCACGGGCGAAGAACTCAAGATCTTCCAGTCCTATGAGCTCGCGCGCGATGAATACCGCTTCCTTGTCGATTATCCGAAGGACAAGATCGACGAATTGGATACGGTCATCGTTGCCGAGTTTGAGGATACGCCTGTTGCGCACAGTCTGTATATGACCTTTGATCCGGAAAATGCAAAGGGCTATGCGGCGCCTGCAATGGGCGAAGCGTCCACGAAAGGCGACTGACAAATATCAAAAACCCACCGGCTGTCATCATAGCCGGTGGGTTTCAGATCATCAACAAACCTCCGGGAGAGGTATGGAGAGGGAGCGCACTCCCTCTCCATTTTCAATCGATTTTGGCGGCATGTACGGCAAAATTGCGCGTTTTCATAAAGAAAAGCGTTTGAAAACGCTTTCCCTTTCCGCTCCCCGCACGTCTATCCCGCAGGATTTCAGGGGATCAGCCCCTCCCATCAAAAAGGCACTTTTTTGATGGATCAGATATTGGCCAGATATTCTTCCGCCATGTGCACCGCGACTGCGCCGTCGGAAACGGCCGTTACGACCTGGCGGAGAAGTTTTGTTCTGACGTCGCCCACGGCATATACGCCGGGGATGTTCGTTTCGGTGGTTTCGCCCGATGCGATATAGCCGTTTTCATCGAGGGTCAGCTGATCTTTGAAAAGCTCGGTGGCGGGTTTTCTTCCGATGCTTACGAAAACGCCGTCCACAGGGAGGAGGGTTTCTTCGTTTGTTTTTATGTTTTTGACCTGAAGCCCGGTGAGCTTTTCATCATGAATGAAGGCTTCCGCTTTGCTGTCCCACAGAAAGGTCACGTTTTTTGCCTGCATGAGCGGTTCATGGTAGACCTTTGTGGCTCTCAGGGTGTCTCTTCTGTGAATGACGATGACTTTTTCCGCGACTCTCGTTAAAAGCATTGCATCCGCCGCCGCAGAGTTTCCGCCGCCGACCACCGCGACGGTTTTTCCTTTATAGAACATGCCGTCGCAGGCCGCGCAGTAGTGAACGCCCAGGCCGACCAGGTCTTTTTCGCCCGGAAGGCCCAGCTCACGCGGATTTGCGCCCGTTGCGATGACGACGGTTTTTGAAAGGAACGTGCCTTCGCTCGTTTCGATTACCTTGGGATTTGCCGTAAGATCGACCTTTTTCACGTCCGCGCCTGTGGATTTTGCGCCGAAGCGTTCGGCCTGATTTTTCATTTGTTCGCCCAGTTCAAATCCGCCGATGCCGTCTGTGAAGCCGGGATAATTGTCGATTTTGTGCGTAAGCGCCATCTGCCCGCCTGCGGAAAGACGCTCAAGAACAATTGCGTCCATGCCCGCGCGGGCCGCGTACAGAGCGCTTGTGTATCCGCCCGGGCCGCCGCCGATGATGACCATGTCGTATACGTGGTTTTTTTGCGCCTTTTCCTTTTTCGGCAGAAGGTCCTTCAGGAATTCTTCAATGTCTGCTTTGGCGGGAGGCTCGACAATCTGGCCGAGCGATACGCCGTTTTCGTACAGGCGGATGGTCGGAATTCTTTTGATATCCTCTCTCTGGCGAATGCCTTCGATTTCGTCCACGTTCAGCTTGACCACGACCACGCGGCCGGAAAGTTCGTCCGCAATTTCATCATAGGGCTTTTCAATTCGCCTGCAGTCGCCGCACCACGGCGCCCAGAAATCGATCAGGAAAGTCTTTCCGCTTTCAATGAGTTCGTGAAGCTGAGTTTCGTCTATATGTTTAGCTGCCATGGGAGTAGCTCCTTTCGCGTCTTTATGGGTTAAGTATGCCACGGAACACCAAATTATTCCGTGATGATGTCACATTATATATTATACAGCGGATTTTTGCAAAAAGAAAGAAGAATGATGCAGCTGGTTTTCCGCTTTAAAGCAAAAGCTGCCGAAGACAGGCAGCTTTTTGTTGATGATATATGCGCTAAGACTGATCTGCGATGTATTCTGTCGGAGAAACGCCGGTCTCCTGTTTGAATTTTCTTCTGAAGGATGAGGAATGGATATAGCCGACGGCGAGGCTGATTTCGTCGACGGAGAGCTTCTTTTCGGACAAGAGTTCGCAGGCCTTTTTGTATCTGGCTTTCCACAGGTAGTCTGAGAAGTTTTCGCCGGTTTCCTTTTTGAAGAGGCTGCTCATATAGGCAAGTGAGATGTCGAAGGAAGCATAGAGGGACGAGATGCTGAAATCGGGATTGGAAATGTTTTCGTTCACGATTTTTGATATCATGTCGCCGTTTGGAAAAACGTCCGTCGTCTGATGCTCAAATATGTCGAGCATTTCAAAAAGAAGATGCTTGATTTCTTCCTGGCTGTCTGCAAACGCACAGCTTCGCGCCTGATACAGCGTCTTGAAATACAGATCATCGTAGTCTTTGAATTTGATCTTCATGACGTCCATTTGGATGGCAAGATCGCTCAGAAGGTCGATGAGGACGCTTCTTATGAAGAAATCCGGCATCGCCTCGTTTTGTTCACGGACGGAGGAAAGCATGCTGATAAGTTTTGAAACGGTTTGCTTTGCCTCGTCAAACGACCGGTTTTTCAGATGACCTGAGAATATGTGCAGCGTTTCGTAGGGATATTGGTAATTGGTTTCCTCCACGCGGTTTTCCGCGCTCAACTGCTGATACAAAACGGCTTTCTGTTCATCGTCTGTGCATAAAAGCGCGCTTTGCGCCTGCTGAGCAAGAGAGGGGATATCCATGGCGGAAGAAGACGTATCGCTTATGCCGATTTTTACGCCGGTTTTCTGAGAAATGGCGTTTGCCAGATTCTTGAGCGCTTCTTCGTGGGAGGAATAGGCATCAAAGCGGCGGTTGATGAGATAGACGGTTTTGTTTTCCTCCCTTTTGATGATCAGCGCATGGTCGTCTGCGCCAAACAGGGCGTTTTCATCGCCTGCATCGCCTAAAATGGCAATCGCAGCGATAAAATGGTGCTCCGGCGGCATGAAATACGCGTCCACATCGATTTCGGAAGGGGCGATTTCATTTTCGGGAAGGAGCATCGAATCCAGAAGCATTTTCTGCATAATGGTTCTGTAGCGCTCGATACGGGATTGCAGGTTGTCATTTTGGATGATCTGGTTTTCAATGGCGGTGTCCAGGCGGTTTAAAAGGTTGGGATCGTTGTGCCCGGACGACTTGAATTTGCTTGCAAGACGCTGAATCGGATGATAGGCGGTGTAGGTGAAGACCGTCACCAGGACAAAACCCGCAATTGCAATCAGGACAAACATGGGCATGCCCGATACAAGCGCTTCGTTGATTCTTCCGCTTAATACATTTGGGTTGTAAAGGGACGCAAGGCGGTAGCCGTTTAAAAAGGTGTCGGACAAAAACACGTCATCGTCCGTAATGGACGGGAACGCATTATTTGCGCCGCCGGTTGACAGCGTTACGCTTCCGTCCGGCGCTATGAGCGCGGTTGTTACAACATTGCCGTTCACAAGCGATTTAAGCGCAGCTTCAATCTCTACGTTTTCAAGTACAAAAAACACCAGATAATTGTAAAACGAATGCGAGACAGGGATGTAGACGAACCGGTTCAGGTTGCCTTCTTTTAAGTAGATCAGCTGGCTCAGAGAATAGGCGCTGTAGTCTTCCGGGCGGAAGGATATGCTTTCCTCCGGGGTTAAAAGCGTGACGGTTCCGTCTTTATAGGTGAGATAATCTCTTGAGGAATGGCAGTACAGTTCCTGATGGTTTTTGTCGATGTAGCCGATGGACTGAATCAGCTGCTTTCCGACAACGTATTTTTTGAGTTCATTTCTGATCAGGGGCGCCTGATAAGGTTCGTCTTTGTATTTGGCCATCATTACATCTACATTGCCCGTGACCTGCGTGTGGATGGCGTACAGGGAATTGATTTCCTCGCCAAGCTGTGTTACAGTGTTTGCAAGGTCAATTTCGATCTGACGCTCATACTGATTGGTGAGCGTATGGATGAGGTGGCTTCTGAATAAAAAGAACATGCTCCCCACGGACAGGCAGAACACGATGAAATATGAAAGGAAATATTTGAAAAATGTAGCCTGGAACCACTTTTTCACGCTTGTACCCAACTTTCTTAAAATATGTACGCTTTTATGCGTATAATACGGCATGTTCCAGTGTAACACACGCGTATATGGGAGGCAAGAAACAATTTTTAAGTAGAGCAGTAAAATATTGTGCCTTGACGATGAGCGCAAGGCTGCGTTTAAATGGTATCAGCCTTAAAATGCCTGTTCATATACAGGCGGCAAAAAAAGGAGGATAACCGAATGAAAAAGCTCATGTCTCTGGTTCTTGCGCTCGTGATCATGATGATGGCTTTGGGCGCTCTGGC
>SVGP01000008.1 GCA_015056255.1 Clostridiales bacterium
GGGCTCGCCGAAGATGACGGGGCCGGTGGAGTAGTTAACGGGCTCGCCAAAGCGGTTTACGCTCTTGCCGTTCGACTCCATATCCAGCTGCTGAAGGTGCGCCGGGAAGCGGCTTAATGCCTGAGAATAGGGGAGAACCGCGGTGTTTTCATAGCCCAGCACGTTGCGCTCGTATACGCCGATAACCGCGTCGAGCATGGCGGGGTTTTTGAAGAGGTCTTTTTCTTTGGCGATTTCGTCAGCTTCGTGCGCGCCGGCCAAGAAGCACTCGAACACCTTCGGGCCAAAGGCGAGGGACAGAACCACGCCGCCGACGGCGGAGGTGGAGGAATAGCGGCCGCCGATATAGTCGTCCATAAAGAACGCGGCGAGATAATCCGGGCTCTTGGCGAGGGGAGAGGTTTCGCTGGTAACTGCGACCATGTGCTTGGAAGCGTCGAGGCCCGCGTTTTTGAGCGCGTCCTTCACGAAGGATTCGTTGGTAAGGGTTTCAAGGGTGGTGCCGGATTTGGAAACGAGGACAAAGATGGAGTGGGCAACGTCGATATTCTTAAGAACCGCCGCTGCGTCGTCCGGATCGACGTTGGAGATGAACTCGGCCTTCATCTTGAAGTAGCCGTTCACCTTCGCCCAGTTTTCAAGGGCAAGATACATGGCTCTGGGGCCAAGGTCGCTGCCGCCGATGCCGATCTGAACGACGGTGGTGAACTTTTCGCCCGCGGCGTTTGTGATTTCGCCTGCATGGATCTTGTTTGCAAGGTCCGTAAACTTTTTCTGCTGTTCAAGATAGAATTCGCGCTTGTTTACGCCGTCGACAACCACGTCTTCACCCAGCTGACCGCGGGTCATGTGGTGCATAACGAGGCGTTTTTCGCCGGTATTGATGACTTCGCCGTTGTAGAGCGCTTCGAACTTCGCAGCCAGCTGCGCTTCCTCAGAAAGCTCTTTCATCGCGCAGAGGATTTCGTCGTTGACAGCGCGCGCGCCGTAGTTGAAGTCCATGTCCGCGCCCATGGGAGCAGTATATTTTTTCACGCGCTCGGCGCCTTCTTCGCCGCTCATGGCGCAGGCGAGGTTGACCTTTTCAAGGGAATTAAGCTTTTCAAAAGACGCAAGCGTGTCCAGATTTTTCCAATTGATCATGATCTGTTTCCTCCTTAAGCGGCAAACGCCGCCTGATATCCTGAATAAATTATACTACCAAACCCTCATTATGGCAAGAAAATCTTCATTCCGCCTGAATCCCCAAATCCTGAAGCGTCGGTTGGTTTTCGCTTTTCCTGTATACCCGCCCGTCGCGTGAACGATTCAAAAAACCATAGTCGAACATTTCGCGCCTGAGCGTTGCGGGATCTGAAAACGTGTGCCATTCATTCAAAAGCGCATTGACTTCCTTTTCGGAGTATTCTTTCCCCGCTTCAAATTTCTCCGTAAGATAAATCAGCGCATAGATTTTCATTTTACGCCTTGCCGGAAAGGCTTTAAGGCGCTTATCTTCAGTCAGAAAGTTTTTGAGAATTTGCTCTGAATTCATACGTCTCTCCATGATGTTTTTTCTTGCTGAATGACGCCGGATTCGAATGGAAAACAGCGCATCACGATAAATAACGGCCATGCATCCGACTGACATACAGGATGCATGGCCGCCAATTGTTTGGCGTGAAATTGGCGCCTGGTTAATTCTCCTGAACCTCAACGGGGGTTAAGAGGCTGTACAGAACGCGTCCATTGCCGTCCAGATATTCCATTTTGAGCCAGCATTTTTCGCCGTTCGGCAGATTCTTAACGGCAACTTCGTTCAGATATTTGCCGCGGCTGATGACCTGGCTGAGTACTTCCGTTCCGCTTTCGGTTACGACGGATACGCGAACGGGGCGGTCGGAGGTATTGGTGAAGTTGAGATGGGCTTTTCCGTCTGCGGTGACGGGGATTTCGGTGATAGCGGATCCGATTTCGCTTTCGGGCTTGTTGCTTTCGCCGCGCTTTACGATGTAGGCGTCGAAGCTGGATTTAAGGGAGAGAAGCGCCTGATTGGTATCGGAGAGCTCTTTTTCGGTGTCTGCAAGCTTCTCGCGCGTGCCGGTCAGTTCAAGATTGGTCTTTTCAAGCTGCTTGACCGTCTCGGAAAGCTCGTTTTCCGTGTTCTTAAGCGCCAATCGGGTGTCTTCAAGAATGCTTTCGGTGTCCCTAAGCGTATTTGTCACGCTTTCAAGATTATGATTGGCTTCTTCCAGGGAGGCGGTGCACAGGGAGAGAGCCGCCTGCGTGTCGGAAAGGTTGCTTTCGGTTTGGGCGAGCTTGCCTTCGGTTTCCAAGAGGGTGTTTTCGGTTTGGGCGAGCTTGCCTTCGGTTTCCAAGAGGGTATTTTCGGTTTGGGCGAGCTTGCCTTCGGTTTCCAAGAGGGTGTTTTCGGTTTGGGCGAGCTTATCCTCGGTTTCGGAAAGCTTTTCGCTGGTTTCGTTCAGGGCATTCTGGGTTTCGGCGTGGGCCTTAATTTCGGCAGCCAGATCGCCGGCTTTGATTTCGTAGGCGGTTTCCGTTTCGTGAAGCTTTTCGGTCAGGCTGGCGCTGACTGCCTTTTCGGCTTCATAGGCGGCTAAGTACATGGCGGAAGCCTCTTCGGCCTTTAAGAGTGATTCCTGCGTGAGACTGAGCGCGCTTTCAATATCCGCGATTTTTTCATTGGCGGTATTGAGCGCAGCGTTCATTTTTTCGTTTTCCGTCTCGGCGGCAGCCAGCTTTTCTTCGGCGGAAGCCAGCGCGATCTGGGTATCCTTAATCTTCTGGCCGTTCAGCTCGATTTCCTGCGTGGCCTTTTCGATCTCCTTTTCCAAGCTTGCAATGCGGTCAACCGCAAGGTCGTACTGAGCGGTCTTCTCGGTCAGCGCAGTTTCAAGCTCGGCTGCATTTTCCTGAACGCTTAATAAAAGGGCTTCCTTTTCGGTCAGCGCGCTCTGGGCGGCGGTTAACGCCTGCTCGGTTTCCTTAAGGCTTACGGCAGCGGTCTTCAGCTTTTCTTCCATTTCGCTGACCAGCAAAAGCGCGTTTTCATTTTCGCCGGAGGAAAGCGTGAGCTTGGCTTCCAGCGACATTTTTTCAACGTTCATCGCCTCAATGGCCTTTTCCTGCTCATCGATGGTGGTTTTGTAATCGGCGATATTGGTCGAAAGACTCTCGATGGTTTGGTTGAGCTGAGCGGCGGTTTCTTCCTTTTCGAGGAGAGCTTTTTTCATTTCTTCGATTTCGCTGATCAGCGTATCGTCTGCGTTTAATTCAGCAGGCTCCGTCTTGCTCTCAAGGGCTTCGGGCTTGAATTCATTAGCATCAGGAGCGTTTTCCTTATCGCCGATCTGGGCGCGGAGCGCATCGATCTCGGCCTGCATTTCGGCGATGGAGGCCTTTAAGCTTTCGGCTTCCTTGGCAAGAGCATCGATTTCATCCTTTAAACGGGCAACCTCGCTTTCGTAAGCCTCGATGGTTTTTTCGCCGGCTTCGTACTCGGCCTTGAGGGCTTCGTATTCGGAAGCCTTGGCTGCAAGCGCTTCTTCAGCCTCCTTGGCCTTTAATACGAGGGCGGCGTGCGCTTCGGTCAGGGCGCTGAATTCGTTTTCGGTATCAAGCGCTTTTTGGCTGATTTCATTATATTCAACGCCAAGTGCATTCAACTGCTCGGTGAGCGTCTTTATGTTCTCTTCCTGCGCCTGATAGCTTGCGGTCAATTCATTATAGGCGCTGTCCTTGTCTGCGATCAGGGACATAAGCTCTTCAATTTCCTGCGTCTTGTCGCTTAAAAGCTTTTCGTCCTCCTCCGCGCGTACGCTTGCGTCAGCAAGCATTTTTTCGGCATTCGCGGCGGCGGTTTCGGTTTCAGTGAGCTTTAAGGAAATCATATCGATTTCCTGATGGAGCGACTGCGCCTGCGCGTCCATTTCCTCAATCGCGTCCAGCGCCTGGTTGTACTTTTCGGTTTCCGCCAGAAGGTCGGCTTGCGCCTGATCGATCTTCTCGTTCAAGGTTGCAAGCTGTCTGGTTTTATCCATTTCAAACTCATCCAGCTGCGTTTTGGCGTTCTTTTTATCCACCAGAAGATAGGTGTTTCCGGCAACGGAAAGAACCAGCAGGATGGACAGAATAATGGAAATGATTTTCTTCATGAGATGACCTCCCGGTGATATAGGTATAGTTATCATAAGTATACCACAAGTGATGAAAAAATGATATACTGATTACGGAAAATATTAAAATAAAATCGTCCGAATGCAGAAAAAAACTGCGTTCGGCGACTTTTATTTATGCCTGTCCCCTGAAAAGAATGACGGGAACGAGCATTTCGTCTTCCGTCAGCCCCGCATGCTGGCCGATGAGGTCGCCATCGTCCTTTGAGGCAGGGGTTGTGAATTTGATGCTCTTTGTTCCCTTGGCCAGGACGAAAAAATCGCCCACGAAATCATGCGACTTTTTGTGCGGCGCAAAAAGGCCGAGAAGCTTTTTTTCGAAGACCTCTTTATGCGTGAGAATTTCAAAATCGCCTTTGAACCGCTTTTCAAATTCCGTTAGGAAGTCCGTCTTTCTGTCTTCCTTCACAAAAAAGCTCGCGGCGCGGCCTTCGATCGACGGCGGCATGATGAGCGCGTCCATGATTTCGGGTATTTTGCTTATGTCGATGTTTTCCGTCACATCCGCAAGGCCGTGGTCGGCGGTCACGGTGAAAAGCGTGTCGCCGGAAAGCGATTTTGAAAGGCTTTTGCAAAAATCGTTTATGCGGGTAAAGGCGGTTTGGGTCTGAAGCGCGCTTACGCCGTATTCGTGCATGGTGTGGTCGGGTTCGATCATGTAGGCGACGATCAGCTGCTTGCCCTTTTTTGCTGCGGCAGTTTTGATGCGGCGGGCAAGGTCTGTGTAGCCTGTATAGATTGCGCGGTCCTTTGCGCCTTTGGCTGCGCTGGTCGGGAAGGGGAAAAATGCGTGGGTTTCGCAGGCTTCACTTACGCGCGGATAGATGGTTTCAAAGGGAATGTAGTTTTCAGCGGGTGAAAACAGCGCGTATTTTTCGCCCGTAAAGCTGTCCCTGCCCAAAAACGTATCAATCTGCCGCCCAATTTCCTTAAAATATAAACTCCATCCAAGCCACGCATGCTCGCCCGGCGCAAGCCCTGTCCAGAGGGACGTGGTTGCAGCGGTGGTGGTGGAGGGAAAGACGGTGGATATGGGGCCTGCGTCGTTTTGGTTTAAAAAGGCATCCTCCGGCAGATGCTTTTTTAAAAGCTTTTCGCCCATGCCGTCAAATAAGAGAAGGACAACGTTTTTCGTGTCCTTCTCGTTTAAGGCCTTTGTCACTTCATCAAGCGGCGGATAGGGCGCGCTTGCACCGAAAAAGGCCGCGACGGACGAAGTGATGGACAATATGCTTCTTTTGTAATCGGGAAACATTATTTCTGAAGCTGGGCGATGGAGGCGTCCAGACGCTTCATCGTCTCTTCTTTTCCGAGGAGATAGGCAATTTCAAACGCGCCACCGGGGGTGGACATCTTGCCGGAGATGGCGATGCGAAGGGGCCAGAGCATCTGACCGTTTTTCATGCCGAACTCGGTGATCGCTTCCATAACCGCGTCGTGAAGCTTCTCTTCGGTCCACTCGGTGACGCCGTCGATGATCGGGCGGATTCTGGTCAGCGCATCCAGTGCGACCTCGGGGTTGGTCTTCATTTTCTTGTGGGTGTAAAGCTCGTTATCGAACGCAGGCATTTCCTTTAAGAAATCGACCATCTCGGGCAGCTGGTTGAAAACCTCGGTGCGGCTCTGGAGAAGCTCGCACAGGCGCTTGTAGTCAAACTTTGTCTCGTCCAACATCTGGTTGAGCCACGGGCGGGCATGCTCCAGATACGTTTCGGGCGAAAGGCGTCTGATATACTCGGCGTTGAACCAGTTGAGCTTCACGGTATCAAAGATGGAGGGGGACTTGGAAAGACCCTCAAGATCGAAGACCTCTTCGAGCTCCTTAAGCGTGAAGAACTCTCTTTCGCCTCTCGGGGACCAGCCCAGAAGCACCATGTAGTTGATGACGGCCTCGGTGAGATAGCCCTGGCTTAAAAGATCCTCAAAGGAGGGGTCGCCCTTGCGCTTACTAAGCTTTCTCTGGGCGTTTGCCATAACGGGGGTCAGGTGCACGTACTTGGGCGGCTCCCAGCCCAACGCCTCGTAAAGCAGGTTGTACTTGGGGGCGGAGGACAGATACTCGTTTCCGCGCATGACGTGGGTGATGCCCATTAAGTGGTCGTCGATGACGTTTGCAAAGTTGTAGGTGGGAAGGCCGTCGGCTTTGATTAAGATATTGTCGTCCAGCGTTTCGCAGTCGACCTCGACATGACCATAGATCACGTCGTCAAAGCCGGCTTTTCCGGTGGTGGGGATGTTCTGGCGGATGACGTAGGGCTCGCCCGCGTCGAGCTTGGCCTGAATCTCTTCCTTGGAAAGATGCAGGCAGTGCTTGTCGTATTTGAAGCTTTCGCCCTTCTTCTCAGCCTCGGCGCGAGCCTCTTCCAGGCGCTCCTTGGTGCAGAAGCAGTAGTAGGCATGGCCGGACTCGACCAGCTGCTTGGCGTAGGGAAGATAGGTGTCCTTTCTTTCGGACTGAACATAGGGGCCTACAGGGCCGCCGATGTCGGGACCTTCGTCGTGCGTAAGGCCGGCGGTTTTAAGGCTGTTATAAATAATCTGAACCGCGCCGGGCACTTCGCGCTCCTGGTCGGTGTCTTCAATTCTCAGAATAAAGGTGCCGCCTTCTTTGCGGGCGTACAGATAGGTGTAAAGCGCGGTGCGCAGGTTGCCCAGATGCATATAGCCCGTGGGGCTGGGCGCAAAACGGGTACGGACAGACATAATCAATCGCTCCTTGTGGTTTGGTTTTCAAAATTATATCATTGTTATGTGAATTTTTGACGTTGGAAACCCACAAAACCAAAGAAAAACGCATATTTTTGAATAAAAAAGCCGCGCAAGAAAAATCTCTTACGCGGGAGCGCGCCCGGCGGGATTCGAACCCACGGTCTTTCGAGTCGGAGTCGAACACTCTATCCACTGAGCTACGGGCGCAAACAACCCTATTATATATGATTTCAAATCGGATTTCAATACATTTTGTGTTCATTTTTTCGGGTGCAGGGCGGGAAAGCGGCAAAAAAGCGGCGGGAGCAAGCCCCCGCCCTACGATGGAAAGATGCGATCAGGCGTAGGGCGGGGTTTACTCCCGCTGCATCACATATTGCTTTAAGATCCCCTTATCCGATTCTGAACAAGCGGATTCCGCTTTCAGTCGATATGATCACAAGATCGTTTGCGATCAACTGGATGCCGACGGGATAATCGCCGCTCATGGGAGTGCCGTAGAAGGACTGCATCCCGAAAACGCCCTCTTCAAAGGCGACGGGGGAGATTTCGAGGGTTTCGGTATTGATCATGCGCGCGGAGGGCGCGTTATTGCTGCCGATCAGGACGAGGGCGTATTTTCCGTCCGGGGAAAGGGCGGCGTTGAAAATCATATCGTGCGCTTTTGCATCTTTAAAGCGATTGGACAGGGTATCTGTATATTCGCTTACCGAAACGCGCTTTGCGCTCGAATAGGCTTCGTTAAACAAAATGAGCGTCTGAAGATCGCTGACCCCGCCTGAAAAATCCGGAAGAGACAATACGGAAAGCTGGGCGGGCATGGGATCGAATTGAAGGTTTAAAAGCATGAGGCCTTGGCCGTTTTTGCTCACGTCCATCATCTGCGTTCTGAGGCGGGAGGACGGCATATGGAAATGGTTCGCGGCCATAACCCATGTTCCGTTTTTCTCGCGGAAGGTTACAACGCCGCAGGGCTCACCAGACGTAACAGGCATGAAGGAATGGACGAAGGAGCCGTCCGACAGAGCAAAGAGGTTTGAAAAATCCGCCATAAACGGATGGTTTTTAAGGGGCTTCATTTCGCCGGTTTTCATGTCGTAGACAAGAAAATCATTGTTGAAGTTGCCGTAGACATGTCCGTAGGCCTTGATATAGATGTGCTCGTCCGTCTCGTCAAAGCATGCGCCGAGGACGCATTCCGCGCCCTGGGAGACTGTGATCCTAATTGGCCACGTGTAAGCGAGATAATACTGGCCTGCTTCTACGTCCAGAATAATCAGCTGATACTCATAGCGCATCTGCGTGAGCACTTTATAGCTGTCGATAAACAGCGCGTATCTTCCGTCGTTTGAAAACGTCATGCCGCTCTGGGAGGCGAGCAGATAGGGGTTCTTTGCGATTTTTGCAAACGCTCCGTAGGTATCCTCCACGCCTTTTGCAAAGTTTGGAAAACAGGCGATCAGGCGGCCTTCCCTTAAGCACATTATGCCCTCGCGATTGCCGATTTCAAACATGAGCGTGGATAAATCATCCGAGGCATAGCGAAGGGTGAGCGGATGGGAAGAAGCAAAATCCTCGTAGACGCCGATTTCTACAAGTTCTGTACTTTCGATGCTTGTAAGACCGATTTCCGAAAGCGCATAGCCCGGCGCGTAGACCTTAAGGCCTGTAAGATCGATGGTTTCCTCGGTCAGTGCATAGGTTTTTCCGGGTTCATAGGCCATGTCGGATGCTCTGATCTGAGCAAAGGCCGAAAAGCACATAGAGAAAATGAGCGCAAACAGCAGGATGGATCGAATAAGATTTTTCATAAGCAAATCTCCTTACTGTAAAAAGCCGCCTACGGCCTTTCCACCTGATGTAAGTCGATCAGACATACCTGCGCGATGCCGTTTTCGTCGGGAGCGGAGAAGAGAATCTGATCGCCCTTCCGGTTGAAGGAAGGATGCTGGTGGTCGCCGCCGGTTTTGCATTTGTTGGTCACGGCGAGATCCTTTACGCACCCGGTTTCACGGTTAATGAGCACCACGCCCTCCTGAACGTCGCTGCCGAAATAATTGATGCGGTCGGCGGCGATCCATTTTTTATCGCGCGAGAGGCAGGGGTGAAGAAGCTGGGTTGATTCGGCGACAACGTCAAAATGCCGTCCGTCCTTATCGCCGATCAGAACTTTTCCGGGCAGCTTCATGAATACGATTTCGCTTCCGTCCGCCGCCCATACCTCGTGAGTAATCCACTCGTTCGGATGCTCCACATAATAGGGGCGCTTCTGGCGGTATTCCACGTCGAACATCCACGTGCGCTGGAATGCGTCGCCCATGGTTTCATGAATGTAGAAAATCAGATTGTCGTCGGTGGGGCAGATCTGGGCGTGGCCCAGCCACTGATCGGTCATGAACACCGTTTCGCTCTTGCCGGTTTTGGGATCGAGGGTCACCAGCGCGTAGATTTTGCTGGCTAAGTGATAGCTGGTTGCAATCAGGCCGCTGTTTGCAATGGTCAGGTGTCCCGTCACGTTTCCGCCCTTGGGAAGCTCGCCGATTTTTTCCATTTTGAGGGTGTCTGCATCGATTCTGAAAACCTCTTCCTTTTTGCAGATCACGCCGTAGTTTTCAAATCTGTCTAAGCAAAAACCCGTGTAATCCGGGCCTGCGGCGAGCACGCATTCGCCGGTTTCGACGTTTGCACGATACAATCCGCCGTCGTTTTGGTCATTTCCGCGGCGGAAGAAGAAATATTGATCATCGGTGGTGAAGTTTTCGGTGGTGAAGTACAATTTTGCGTTTCTGACGGAATCGTGGGTGTACTTAAAAATCTCGTAGCCGGTTTTTTCATCCTTGTAAGCGATTCGTTTGAACATGTCTTCCCCTCCCATGTTTTTTCTATATTATAACAAATGATCCGGGAATTTACAATCATAACCTTATGGGATTGACGGAAAACGGCAAAAGAGCTATACTTTTATACATCAACAAGGGGGAAAGAAAAATGGCTGAAAACAAGCTCCATTTATATACGGGCGACGGAAAGGGGAAAACCACCGCCGCGTTCGGCCTTGCGTTAAGAGCTTTGGGCCACAAAAGGCGCGTTCTGATCGCGCAGTTTTTAAAAAGCGGAACTTCAGGGGAAATTGAGGGCGCAAGGGCTTTTGAAAACGCATATGTCGTGACGGTTCCTGCAACGGAAAAATTTACCTATCAGATGACGGAAGAGGAATTGAAAATCGAAAAACAGCGCCAGAGGGACGTTCTTTACATGCTGATTGACAAAATCGACGAAATGCAGCCCGAAACCGTGATTCTGGATGAATTGGCTGTGTGCGCAGGCATCGGGCTTGTGCCTGAGGAGGACATGTGGAAATTGATTGACAAGGCGCTTTCCTGCGCGGAAACCGTCGTGACCGGCCGCTACGCGCCCGAATCCCTCCTTGAAAGGGCGGATTATGTAAGCGAAATCGTCAAGAAGCGCCATCCGTTTGATAAAGGCATTCAGGCGCGCAAGGGCGTTGAGTGGTAATGAATTGACAGAAAGCCTGTTTTTAGTGTATACTTTAAAAAAATATGAGGTGACAACTATGAAAAAAATTCTTTCTCTGGTTCTGGTTTTCGTGATGGCAATGGCTCTTTCCACCTGTGCGCTTGGCGAAATCAAAACGACTCCTTATCAGCATCCTGTGCTGGGCTTTACCATTCAGGCGCCCGTGGGTTGGCTGCAAATGGATTCCCAGAATATTGCAAAGCTGATGGCTGATCCTTCCGTAGCCAAGTCTTTCCCCAATGTTGACATCAGCGCTTATGTAGATCAGTGTATCGCCAACGAAATGACCATGTTTATGGACATTAAGGGCAGCAATTTCAATATCGTTGGCGAAAATGTAGGCTCTGCGTTCACTGCGGATCAGCTGAACCTTCTTCTGACGCCGTCTCTTATCAGCCAGTATCAGCAGATCTTCCCCTCCGTCAATTTCATCGTCGATGGAGACACCTGCAAAATGGGCGACAACGAATATGCTTATATCGTCTATGAAGCGTCCACCGGCGTGAACACAGTCATCGGCGCTCAGTACATGATTTGTGAATCTGGAATGCTCTATTACATCACCCTCACCATCGACAATGCCATGAAGGTAGCCGATTACATCGAAATCGACACCATGTTTGACAAGGTGCTTGCGTCGTTTGCGGAATAGTTCAGGCTTCAGATTCTTATAAATCCGTTTCCTGTAAAAGGCTCCCGGCGGAGGAAAGCGATTTGCTGGATGGTTCAATGAAAAAATGCGCGGGCGGTCAATGACCGCCCCTACATTTATGATGGTACTATAACCATACTGTAGGGGCGATCATCGATCGCCCGCGCTAACTTAATAATATTGAATTCTACCTTATAAAATCTTTCCTTAGGAATTTTTGATAATCTCCATGCCCTCTTTGCCCGTGATGTGCTCAGGGATAATCTCAATCAGGGAAAGAGATGAGAAGTTTTCGTCAATGTCCGCCTGAATTGCGGGCATATTCTTTGAATATTTAAGGGCAAACCGCCTGATGAGGGCGAGCTTTTCCTTGTCATCCGAAACGAGCCTTGCGCGCCCGAACACCACGACGCTCCTGTAGGCGGTTGTGAGCTTGTCTTCGATCACATCGTCTTTATCGATTACGAGGAAGGAAACCTTGTCGTTTTTACAGACGGCGCTAATTTTATGCCCTGTGTTTGCCGAGTGGAGATATATTTTGCCGTCCAGATATGCAAAATTCATCGGAACGGGATAGGGGTAGCCGTTTTCTCCATTGACGGCCAATGCGCCTGTCTTTGCATTTTCAAGAACGTTAATCGCCGCCTGATCCGTCATTTGCTGGCGGATTCTTCTCATTTTTGGAAACATAATGCATTCTCCTTAAATGTAAAGCGCTTTTTTGAGGCAGCGTTTGCCTTACGCCATCAATTTCACCATCAACGCTTTCTGCGCGTGCAGGCGGTTCTCGGCTTCTTCGAAAATTTCGTCCGCGTGGCTTTCGAAAACGTCCTCCGTGATTTCCTCGCCCCTGTGCGCGGGCAGGCAATGCTGCACCATGCAGTCGGGCTTGGCGGCGGCAAGCACCTTTTCGTTCACCTGATAGACGCCCTCAAACGCTTCGCGGCGCTTCATGGCCTCTTCTTCCTGACCCATGGAAGCCCAAACGTCGGTTACGATGACGTCTGCGTCCTTTACGGCCTCAAATACGTCGGTGGTAATGGTAAATGTGCCGTTTTCCTTTGCCCATTTCATGATTTCGGCGTCCGGCTCATAGCCTTTGGGGCAGGCGATGGCAAATTCCATGCCGCATTTGATCGCGCCCACGATCAGGCTGTTGGCCATGTTGAAGCCGTCGCCGATGAACGCCATCTTAAGGCCGTCAAGCTTGCCCTTCACTTCGCGGATGGTCATCAGATCCGCCAGCACCTGACAGGGATGCGCATAGTCGGTAAGTCCGTTGATGATCGGAATCGAGCCGTACTCAGCCAGCTCCTCAACGTCCTCCTGACGGAAGGTGCGGATCATGATGCCGTCAAGATACCTTGACAGAACGCGCGCGGTGTCCTTGATGGGTTCGCCGCGGCCCAGCTGCATTTCACTGCCGGAGAGCATGAGGGCGTGTCCGCCCAGCTCGTACATACCCACTTCAAAGGATACGCGGGTGCGGGTGGAGCTTTTCTGAAAGATCATGCCCAGCGTCTTTCCCTTAAGAAGCGGATGGGCAATGCCGTTTTTGCGCTCGTATTTGAGCTTGTCGGCCAGATCCAGAACGGATAGGATATCGTCTTTTGTCATATCGGACATTTTCAGAAGATGCTTCATTCTTTATTTTCCTCCCTGAAGAAATACGCGCATTGGCGCATTCAAAAATGCTTTTTTAAAAATAATATCCTTCATTATAGCACCATGCGCATGAATATTCAACCGAATCACATAAACTTAATCCATAATGATTATTTATGCATTGCGCTGTGAATATTCATAATCTCCATGCGCGCACGCATATACTGGCAGGCCGCATATCGGCAAAGAGGGAGGAAGGAATATCCATGAAGGGCATGTTTTTTGGAACCGGCACGGCCATTGTTACGCCCTTTCGAAGCGGAAAGGTGGATTTTGACGCGTTTGAAAAGTTGATTTCGCGACAGATGAGCGCCAAAGCGGATGCGATCATCGTTGCGGGAACGACCGGGGAAGCCCCGACGCTCACAGAAAGCGAAAAGACAGATCTCGTCATGTGCGCTAAAGACAAAGTCCACGGTAAAATTCCGATCATCGCCGGCGCGGGCTCCAACTGCACGCAATCGGCCATTCAAAGCGCAATACAAATGGAAAAAGCGGGCGCGGATGCAATTTTATGCGTAACACCCTACTATAATCTTTCCAATCAGCAGGGCTTGATTTCACATTTCACATCCATTGCCGACGCTGTTTCCATCCCCCTCATTCTTTATAATGTTCCAACGCGAACCTGTGTGAGCCTGGAGGCTGAAACCGCCGCAGAACTTTTCAAGCACCCACAGATTCCGGCAATCAAGGAGGCGGCAAGCGATTTTTCAAAGGCCGAGCGCATGGCGCGCCTGTCGCTCGACGGTGCATACGTCTATTCGGGAAACGATTCCATGACGCTTGCTCTCATGGCCATGGGCGCTTGCGGCGTGATTTCAGTCGTGTCAAACGCCGACATAAAAGGTATGAAACAGCTGACAAATGCCTGCCTTACGGGCGATATGGAGAAAGCCAGAAAAGCAAACGCGAGCTTAACGCCCCTTATGGATCTTATGAAGCTTGACGTCAATCCCATTCCCATCAAAGCCGTTCTTTCCGCCATGGGTCTTATTCAAAACGAGCTTCGCCTGCCCTTGACGCCCATTTCCGGTGCAAACATGAAAAAGATCGAGGCTGCATGCAAGAGCATGAACCTGTAAACATACCGTTTCCCCCTTGACAGCATGCATAAATGCATGTATAATACGTCCAATCATACAAGGAGAACACGAACATGAACGTTAAGATCAATCTTTTTGACCTGGTCAAAGCACCCCGCTTCGGTTGGCGGAGTGCCTGTTCGCGTTCTCATTTTTTTGATTGATTTGGTTTCAAAGATCAAAAAGCGCGGACAGGAAAGATGCTTTTCCTGTCCGCGCTTTCTTTATACACGAAAGGAGTTGTTTTCTATGAATCCCCTTCAGAATTTCTACGAAACGCACGATGAGCATATGCGTTTTTCCTCAAAATCGGGACAGGTCGAGTTTCTGACCACCGTCCGTTACGCCGAAAAATACCTCTTTCCCGATGCAAAGATCCTCGAAATCGGCGCTGGCAGCGGAAGATATTCGCATCATTTCGCCCAGAAGGGCTATGAAGTGGACGCAGTTGAGCTATTGGACGTAAACATCGAAAAAATCCATGCACAGATAGAGGAAAGCGAAAACCTTCGCGTTTTCAAGGGAAACGCACTGGATTTAAGCTTTCTTGAAAACGAAAATTACGATATCGTTTTGCTGCTTGGCCCGCTTTACCACTTGTACACTGAAAAGGATCAGCTGACTGCGCTTTATGAGGCCCTGCGTCTTCTCAAAAAGGGCGGCGTTCTCATGAACGCCTACTGCCTTGCCGACGCAGCCATACTGATGGCGGGGTTTAAAAAGGGGCTTACGAAATCGCTGATTGAAAGAAAGCTTTTAGACCCGGTTACATTCAAAACTCACTCCGAGCCCGAAGATGTGTTTCAGCTTTTCACCGTTTCGGATATCGACCGCTTAAACGCGCAGCTTCCCGCAAAGCGGCTTCACCTCGTCGGAAGCGACATGTCTGCGGAGTTTTTAAAGGACACCATCGATCAGATGGACGATGAAACGTTTGAAATTTATTTGAACTATCACTTTACAGTCTGCGAACGGAATGATTTAATCGGCGCAGGCAACCACGCGCTGGATATTTTAAGAAAGGAATGATTCTTCAATGATGCCTCCAATCGACATAAGCCATGTGATCCTTGAAACTGACCGCCTGATTCTCCGCCCGTTTAAACAGGGCGATCTAAACGACTTTTTCGCCTATGCTTCCGTTCCGGGCGTGGGCGAAATGGCGGGCTGGCCGCACCATGAAAGCATCGAAACCACGCAACAGATCCTCGATATGTTTATCGAGCATAAAAATGTGTTTGCAATCGTCCATAAGAAGGATGACAGGGTCATCGGTTCATTCGGCTTTCACGATACATGGGCAAACTACGATGAAGCTTATAAGGACAAAAAAATCTGCGAAATCGGCTATGTGCTTTCAAAATCCTATTGGGGACGGGGGCTTATGCCGGAAGCGGTCAAGGCTGCCGTTGAATACGGCTTCAGGGAAATGAACCTCGACTACATCGGCGTGTGCCACTTTACGGACAACCTTCAGTCCAAACGCGTCATCGAAAAAAGCGGCTTTTCACCCGTGTCCACCGGCGTTTTTCACGCAAAGCAGTTAAACCGCGATTTTGAAGAAATTCGTTATCTCATGCCAAGGCCGTCAAGCGGCGAAAAGAAAAACAGCTGAAGCAAAAACCAATGTCATTAAGGAAAGAACACCTGAAAGGATTGATTTATACCGTAGGGGAGGCGTTTCGCCTCCCGCTGCCAACGTTTGTTTCTTGAATTCGTTTGGATTTGATCGGTACACTATCGAAGGCGGGACGGGAAACCCGTCCCCTACGGTGCATGGCGAAGCGTTCACGTGCTCAACAGCTTGATCCATAGCCGCCAACGAAACGATGACTTGAGCCGCCCCTGCGCGGGGCGGCTCAGCAAAAAACAATAGCTTTATTCAAGCGGCGGCAGGGCCAGAGGTTCGTTCATGAGGCTCAGGCTCTTTTTCATGTCGCACAGAATTTCGGGCATTTTCTTAAGCGCATCTTCTCTGGCAGTTGCGAGGATGAAAGGTACGGCGCGCTGAGAAAGCGCATAGTCCAATACCTCCATGGGCGAACATGTCATGTAGGGAAGCGCGGCGCACACATATTTTTTGACATCCTTGATTGTGCGCTCTGAAATCTGAACGCCTGCTGCGTTCACGGCTTCGATGAATGCGTTTAAGCGATCCTCGACCTGGGCGGGGATTTCGCCGTTTCCATCGAAGATGCTGGCGAGCGTTTCCATGGAAACTGCGGCTTCGGCGGCTTCTGCGCCGAGGTCGTTTTCAGGCAGGAGCGCGCTTTCGCGCGCGGGCAGACGCATGAAGAATGCCCGGTCGAGAATGCGGGGATTAACGGGATAGCCGACCTGATCGTCCAGAACCGTCATCATGACGCGCAGCGAGCTGGATAAGGCGTTTTCATCGAGCCAGGGAATCATGCCGCGCGCCTGATCCACGGTTTCCTGCCCGTTCGCGTCGTCCATCAAAAGGACGCGCAGGCTCTGCATATCTTCAAACGTGGTCAGGGCTTTGAACGCCGAGGTCTGAGGCGCCGGCAGGGTTCCGCCCGAAAGCGGCAGGAAGCGGCGCGCGCCGGGCTGCGTCAGACCCAACACGTTTGCAAGGTCGTGCACAAAGGCGGTTTTTCCTGCGCCGGTTTTGCCGGAGATTAAGATAAAGCGGCCCAGATACAGGGAAAGGAGCAGGTTGACCGCCTCGTCGTTTTCAAAATAGCGTCCGCTTTTTTCAAAGCGGTTTCTGAGATCGCTGATCAGCTGTGCGCCGCTGGGCTGATAGGTGTTGGGCGAGCGTTCAAAATCCTCGGTGGATACATAGGTGTCGCCGGTCGAGGCTTTTAAGGCTTCGTAAAGCTTTTCAAAATCGGTTTTGATGGATTCGGTGAGACCCTTTTCCATCAGACGTTTGGCCGATTCGCAGGCGGCGCGGGCTTTTTCCGCGTCCTTCATCGCCTTTTCGCGCTCGGCTTTCAGACGGCGGATGCCGTCTTCGTATCTTGCGAACTCCGCTTTATGCACCTGACGGATTTCTTCCATCAGTTCTTCGCGCTTGGCGGCGCGCTTTACGCGCATATCGTCGATCTCGGAGAGAATTTTGAGCTTTTCTGCGATCAGATTATTGAGCTTGTTGTTTTCGGCCTCGGAAACGGGCGCGGCCAGAATATCGGCGATGTGCGGAGCGGCGCTGACGGCAAAATCTTCAAGCGCGAGAATTTCGGTAAGCAGAAGGTTTCTGGCTTCTCTGAGCGCCCACGCTTTTTTAAGAAGCTCGCCCGCGTGCTCCACGGGGCTGACTACGGGCATGCCGGTTACGTCCACGGGGATGGGCGCGCCGAACTGATCCATGCGCGATTTGCGCCAGCCGTCGTCCACGACTTCCGCGAGGCTTTTGCCCTTGCGGGGGTTAAGGCCGGTCTGGGAAGAATGCGCGCTGTCCTTTTCGCGGGTGCGGATAGGCAGGGCGCGCTCTGCGGGCGCGGACTTAATCGGCTTCTTTTCGGGCTCCTCAATCTGGGAAGATGGCTTCTCTTCGGGTTTTTCAGGTTCGGGGACGAATTCATCCTCCGGTGTTTCGTCTTTCGTTTCGATAGCGTCCTTCGGCGGCTTTGTGGGTTCGTTGATTTCCGGAGCTTCTGCGGGCGCTTCCTGAGCGGGTTCTTCGGTCTTTTCGGGCGCGGGCGCTTCCGCTTTTGCTTCTTCCGCCTGCTTTTGTTCGTTTATTTTATAAAGCGGCGCGCCGGAGGCGGTTAAAATCAACTCGATTTCGGTGTCTTCTGAAACGGTCTCCTTGAAAAGGCGCATGTAGGCCTTTTCGTCGGTCACGCGGAGCTCGCACGATTCATCCTGCGTGAAGGTGTATTTTCCGTTTTCATCCTCCTGATAAAGATAGGGGAAGGACAATGCGCCGTCCGCGATCAGCGCTACGCGCTCGGTGCCGGGCTTTCTTTGAAGAAACGCGCTTGCCTGGCCGTCCGTTACCGCGTCCACGCGAACGACCTCCAAAAGCCATTCGTCCGGGCAGCGCGCGATGACGTCGGAATAGACGATGTTGCGGTTGTTTTCCTGATTGGCGGGGTTGTAGTTTTTATTGGGGCGAATTTTGTCGTTCTCATTCGGGTGATGCGTCAGATCCAAAAGACAAAAAGAGCCCAGCGTGCGCATACGCGCCTTAAAACGGCTGGATTCATTTTTATCCGGCACGATGCGGATACCGCCCTCGTCCGGCAAAGATTCTTTGGTGTTGTCAATTCGCTCAAAAGAACCCTCCCCTTTGATGTACAGAGGCTTGATGCGGAAATATGCTTTCTGCGGGACATCCTCTTCCAGGAAGCAAATGGTTACTTTTCCGGGGAGCGTCATAGAGATTCCTCCATATCTAAAACATGTTTTGACAACGCCGGTTTACAATGAAAACACGGCGTTTACCTGAATATATAAGTTCTACATCTTTATCACAAATATTATATATTATTTATTTGATTTCGTCAATAGTCGATGAAAATTATGAAGGGATGTTAAAGTCTGATGGGCGAAGAAACGCATAAAAATGAAGCTGAATGATGAAATTAAAGGTTATTTATATGTTAATTATGCAAAAAGCGCCGGACGCATGATTTTGCGTCCGGCGCAGTGGTTTTTACAGTCGGTTTACGCCGTCGATGAGTACGTATTTGACCTGGGTGGCCACTTCAAACGGGCAGCCGTCGGTGATGACGATGTCGGCGTCCTTGCCGACTTCGATGGAGCCGACACGGTCTTCGATGCCGATGTGGCGGGCGGGATTGATGGTGATGGCCTTAAGCGCCTCAAACGGATCCATACCGGCTTTGACGGCGAGGCCTGCGCACAGGGGCAGGTATTTTTGGGGAATGACGGGCGAGTCTGTGATGATGGAAACGTGGCAGCCGGCCTGATTCAATACGCCGGGTGTCGTCCAGCTTTTGTTCCGAAGCTCGAATTTGCTGGCGTGGCCGAGCGTCGGGCCGACGGCGAGCATCACGCCCTCCTCCGCCAGCTCGTCTGCGATCAGATGGCCTTCGGTCACGTGCTCAAGGGTGATTTTTACGCCGAATTCCTTGGCGATTCTTAGAGCCGTAAACAAATCGTCCGCCTGATGGGCGTGAGCCTTTAAGGGCATTTCGCCGCGAATAACGGGCAGGAGCGACTGAAGCTTCATATTGAAGGCGGGCTTTTTGGAAGGATCATTTTCCGCTGCCAACAGTTTTTCGTTGTATTCTCTGGCCTGAAACAGCATTTCACGCAGCTTGGCTGCGGTGGACATACGAGTGGAATCGCCCTTGTCGCGATAGCAGCGTTTTGGATTCTCACCGAAGGCGCACTTCATGGCGGTTTCCTTCTTTACGCACATCTTGTCCACGCGCTTTCCGACGGGCTTGATGGCGGCGAAGGTTCCGCCCAAGACGTTTGCGCTGCCGGGGCCGACGTTTAAAGTGGTTACGCCTGCTTCTCTGGCCTCCTTGAGCGCAAAATCGAAGGGCTGGATGGCGTCGATGGCGCGAAGCTGGGGGGAGAGGATATCATTATGCTCGTTGTAATCCGCGCCCTCATAACCGATGCCGTAGCCGTCAAGGCCGATATGGCCGTGCGCCTCAACAAAGCCGGGGTATACGTTAAGACCGGTGGCGTCGATGATTTCCGCGCCCTCGCAGGCGAGGTTTTCGCCGATTTCGGCGATCTTTCCGTCTTTTACATAAATATCTTGCACCTTGGGTTCGCTGTGTACTGCGTCGAATACTTTTCCGTTTTTGATCAGCAGCATATTTTGTTTCCTCCGTTATTGTTAATTTTCGGATGCTTTCATTATATGCTTATCTTGATTATCTGTCAATGCGGTAAAAGGGGGTTGAACGAAGTGGTATAATGAAACAAATGGATATAAGGGGAATGAGAAATATGCATAACCTGCCTGAGGATCAATACTGGAAAAGGGGACTTTGGCGGGGAAAGACGCTGTTTACCCTTTTAAAGCCGCCGTTTCGCCTGTTTTTGAAGCTGTTTTTTGATTATTCCGTGGATCCGTATACGCCCAGGGACGATACGTTTCTGGTGATCACCAACCACAATTCCACGGCGGATCATTTTATGAATGCCGTAGGCATTACAAAATATATGCGTTATGTGGTCAGCGATCATTTGTTCAGAAAGGGCATTGTTTCCCTTCTTCTGCGCTTTTTTCTAAAGCCTATTCCCAGAAGAAAGGGCGGAAAGGGCGAAACCACGCGCGAAATGATCAAGCAGAATCTTCGCCTGGGCATTCCGGTGATACTGTATGTGGAGGGCAACCGTTCCTTCAACGGAAAAACAGGCTTTACCTATCCCAGAACCGGGCAGATGATCAAGGAAGCGGGGCGGGGAAGTCTTGTTACCTTCCGCATTGAGGGTGCGTACCTTCAAACGCCCAGATGGGCAAAATACAAGCGCAAAGGCCCTGTTTTCGGGTATGCGGTTCACGAATATCCGCGCGAGGAACTGAACCGGATGACGGCAGATGAAATCAACCGCCATATTTATGAAGACATTTATGAAAACGCGTACCGGCATCAAAGAAAGGTCATGCGGCCGTATCCGGGCAAGGCGCTTTCCGAGCATCTGGAAACGGCGCTTTTCACTTGTCCCAAGTGCGGGAAAATGGATACGCTCAAAAGCAGGGGCGACGAATTTTTCTGCACCTGCGGCATGAAGACGCGATTAAACGTATACGGCTTTTTTGAAGGCGGCGACCTGCCCTTTGACAATGTGTATTCGTGGGATAAATGGCAAAACGAAGCGTTTTTGAAAAAGGCGGATCAACTGAAGGCGGAAAATGCGCTGATTACGCGCGACACGGGCATCACGCTTTTCGAGGTTATCGGATATAAGAAAAAACGCGTTATGAAAAACGCGGTTCTGTCCTTATATGCGGACAGGATTGAGTTTGTAAGAGACGATCAAAAAGAAGTATTCTCCCTGTCGGACATTCCGCAGTCGGGCGTTGCGCACACGCAGTTTTTGTATTTTTCCATGAAGGACAGGTATTTTGAAGTGAGGTGCGATCACCTTTGGTCAGCCAGAAAGTATTTCGCCCTTCACAGAATGCTGATGGGGCTTGAATATGTTTAACGGAGCGCTGGCATCGCAGAGATTCCACTGCGCAAATTCCGCCATATCCCTTTCGGGAATATAAATTCTGTGGTATACTGATTCTATAAATACCGAACCGGAGGCATTTTTTATGAAAAACATCAATATCGCCATCATCGGCTGGGGCTTTATGGGCCGAACGCACACGCATGCGCTCAGGGCGATTCCGCTCATGTATCCAGGCGTTGATTTTAAGCCAGTTTTGAAATGCGTTTGCTCTCGTCGCGAATCCGCTTGTCTTGACGCCATGACCGCGGTCGGATTTGAACGGTATACCACCGACTGGAGAACACTCGTAAACGATCCTGAAATCGACGTTGTTTCCATCTGCACGCCCAACGATCAGCACGAGGAAATGGCGATTGCGTTTTTAAAGGCCGGAAAGCATGTTTACATCGATAAACCGCTTACGACCTCCCTTGAAAGCGCTGAAAGAATTGAAAAAGCTGCATCGGAAAGCGCATCTCTTACCCAGATGGTGATGAACAACCGCTTTCTGCCCGCCACAATGCGCGCAAAACAGCTTTATGAAGAGGGCAAGCTCGGAGAGATCATCGGCTTTCATGCAAGATATCTGCATTCGGGCTCGATTGATGAGAAAAAGCCTGTCGGCTGGAAGCAGCTTGAGCAGGGCGGCGTGATATTGGACCTTTTAAGCCACGCGCTCGACCTTGTTTTGAATATCTGCCCTGCGCCCGACAGCGTTTTCTGCGCGACCAACACCCTGTACGCTTCCCGCCCCACCAAGGACGGCGGCACGACCGAAAGCTTGTCCGAGGACCATGCAATTATGACCATGAAGCTCCAAAACGGCGCGATCGGGTCGATTGAAGCCAGCAAAATCGCAACCGGCGCGAACGACGAGCTCTCCTTTGAAGTCTACGGCAAAAAGGGCGCGGTCAAATTCGACCTGATGGAACCCGGCTGGCTGTGGTTCTTTGACAACACCGTAAAGGAAGCTCCCTTGGGCGGCGCCCGCGGCTGGACGCGAATCGAAAGCATGGGGCGTTTCGAAGCTCCTGCGGGCACGTTCCTGCCGCCCAAGAACGCGGTTGGCTGGGATCGCGGACACATCCATTCGTATTATTCCTTCCTCGACTGCGTCGCCCACGGAAAAACGCCCTGCCCGACCATCAAGGACGGCGCGTTCCTTCAGAGGGTTTTGAACCGTGCGCAGGAATCTGCAAAGACTGGCACGTGGCAAAAGATATAATCAAAAGCATTCGGAGCTGATTTCATGTTTTCATCCGCGCTCAACGATATCCTTTTTACCCTTGTTCCGGCGCGACCGAATTCCATCATACGGTCGGATTTTGCGCGCGGAATGGATCAAAGCCTTATAAACGACTATCAGCGCGCGGCGGAAAAGGCGCTTTCAAGGGCAGTTCCGACGCTGCTCGCGTCCGATTGGCTGAACCGTGCGGACGCTTATTTTGCCGCGCGCGTTGAGCGGCGCGAGATGCTTTTCGCGCTGACGATGGGCGAATTCGTCACGGGAAACGGAAGGTATATCGATAAAATCATCGATCTTGCCTGGGCGATCACCGAGGAAGTCACGTGGGCGGAGGCGAAAGATATTGCGCTCATTGACGTCCCCGAGGAGGATAATTTTGCTTTTGAAACGGCCTCTCTCCTTTCCTGGGTATGGCACTTGTGCGGAAGCGCGATCGGAAGAAAGTCAAAATATATCTTAAACCGCATTGAGGACAGCGTATCTTTGCGGATTCTTGCGCCCTTTGCCCGGCAGGAAGCGCCGGATTGGACGAAAAAGCGCGGCGAAAGGACGTTTGAAAGGCTTTTAAAGCTGTTGACCGCCTATCTTTTAATCGACACGCGCGATAAGCGCCGCTGGGTCAGCATAAGAAGAATTTTTATCCTCATGGATTCCCTGATTAAGGAATTCCCTGCCGACGGCGTTCACCCGGTGAATATGGAAGCCTGGCAAAGAGACCTTTCCGCCCTTTCGGACGCGGCGCAGCTGACGCTTTTTGCAACAGACAATCGCGTGGATCTTTCAAATGACAAAAAATATCTGCGCATGGCCGATTACGCCGTGAGCGCGCACATGGGAAACGGCCTGTTTGTCAACCCCGACGGCGCGCCCGCGCCCGTTTTATTGGGCGAAACGGTGTTTAAAATCGGCCATGTCGCGAAAAATTCTTCTCTTCAGCGTCTGGGCGCGATGCTTGGAAAAGGGCAGGAGGACGCGCCCGGCTTAAGCGTCACCGACAAAGTGATGACGACCCTTATCCACAAAAACTATCTTTCTGCATCCCCGCGCTGCCCGATCAGAAAACGCGTGTCCCTGCCCATCGGAAAGCTGGTAGCCGCCCACGAAAACGGCTTTCAGGCTGCGCTCACCGGCGGAAGCCGCATAAGCGGACACGAGGACGCGTGCAACCTGTTTATCACCTATCAGGGCGAAATCGTCTTTTTCGATCTGGGCGCAGGCAAATCGCGCGCCATGTATCATTCCTGCCCCATGATCAACGGAATTCTTCCCGAAAAGGGCTTTTCGGGCGCGACGGATGTAGAAGCGCAGTTTGAGGATGCATACACCTATCTTTTCGGAAATCTCGCTTCGGCCTTCCCGGAAACCGCAGGCGTGACCTCGTGGCAAAGAACCGTCATGCTGTCGCCCTATGAAAAGCGCGTTCGCCTGGTCGAATCCTACGACCTCGCCTCTCCCGCCGAATCCATCGTCATCCGCTATGTAACGCCCATCCGCCCGCAAAAAACGCCAGCCGGAAATATTCTGATCGGAAGCGTCGTCTTCTCCTCAGAGGCCGGTCTTCCTATTTCGATCACGCCCCTTGAAAACGCGTGGGCCATTGAAATCAACGTTGAAAACCCCGGCATGCGCCAAACGCTGGCGTTTGTGCTGGAAGGAGAATAAAGAAAACGGCTGCATTGTGCAGCCGCTTTTTTTATGAAGCGTCTTTTGGACGTGAGGGGCGCCTTTGGCGCGTGATAGGATGTGTCGGAGATTATTTTCCTGCGGATGCGATTGCATCGTTTTTGGAAAGCAGATAGAGGCAGTATTGATTCATGCTGATGCCTTCGCGTTTGGAATGCTCTGCCAAGGCACGGTGGAGAGATTTGGGGATGCGCAGCTTAAACTGGCCGGAGTATTCGTCCAAAGAAGCTGGTTCGGGGATTTCGTAGCCGTCCTCGATTGCCGTCAGCAGCCATTCGCGCTTTGCGTCGTTTGCGTTTTTTACCGCTTCTTCTGCGGTTTCGCCAACGGTTAAGCAGCCCTTTAAATCGGGAAACGACACGACATATCCGCCCTCTTCCGCGTCAAAAACAAGCTCCATCCGATAAGGCAAGGCCATGTAATATTCAACGGTTTTCACTGCTTGTCGCCTCGCTTTCAACCACGTCTCTTACCATCTGTACATAGGTCTTCTTGATCGGTTCGTGTTTGGGAATGGTTATCGGGGCGCAGCCGGGTTTGCGGAAAGTCATATGGCTCGAACCGCCGCGCGGAGACCGCATTTTATAACCCTATGCTTCCAAAACCTTTTTAAGCTCATCAAAACGCATGTCGTTTGACAAACTCAGTATGCGCATGATCAATTTATCCCATATCGACATGATTCATTCCTCGTATCATCTTCATTATACCATGGTGTCACATGCGGTGTCAAGCGATTTAAAAGTCTTACGCTTCCCACATCTTCTTAAGCATCGGCATGAATACGCCGCCCTGGACGGATCGGGCGATGAAGTGGACGTAGCGGCCGGTTACGGTGTCGTACCAGTCGCTGAAGGCTACGCGGGTGGGGGTTTCTTTCAGGTATTTGACAAGGGGCTTTGCAAAGGCTTCCACGCCTTCCTTGGTTTCCGCCATCGCGCTGGCCCACATGATCCAGTCGCTCTTGGTGTAGGTTTTGCGGCTGTCGAGGGGGATTCCGTAGGCGTTGGCTTCCTGCATGTAGCGGGCGATTTCCGCCTGATAGAATGCTTCGTCCCAGATGCCAAAACCGAAAAGTTTGTCCCAAATGGTGTTGTATTTAAGGCTCCAGCCGTTTCCATCGAGGGTGAGCGCGGTTCCATTGTCGGTCTTTGCGCGCGCATAGACGCTTTTGCCCATGCGTTTTGCGGCGTTTTTATAGTATTCGGCTTCGTCCGTTTCGCCTAATTTTTCCATGATCCAGCCGTAGGCTGCAAGGCCGCAGACGGCTTTGAAGGCGAGGTTTACATTATGGGCAAGGTGACCTGCAAAGTCGTCGGTGCACAGCTGCTCGCCCGGGTCTTCTCCGTAGGTTTCAAGATACTTGACCCATTTTTTCAGAAGCGGGAGGTTTTCTTTTGCAAACTCTTTGTCTCCGTCGGCGCGCATGGCGGCGGCGACCATTAAAATCATGTTTCCGCATTCCTCAACCGGCATCTGATAGCGGAGCTCATAGATGTTTTCGCTTCCTTCGTACAGATAGACGGGCGGGAACTGGCCCGTAGGGTAGAAGTGCGCGTCGCTCTTTTCGTCGTCCCAGCCGCCGGCTCTTTCGCGTCCGCGTCTGCCGCTTAAGGCGTACACCTGTCCGATTGCCGCGGGATACCGGCCAACGTCATGGGGCGCAAAGTCGTCCTTCCACACAGGCAGGGAGGCGAATTTGAAAATCGGGCGGCACATGCCGCGAACGAGCTCGGGCGCGTACATGAGATAAAGGGGCATGGAGGGATAGCTTACGTCCACCGTGCCGATGCAGCCGTTGGAGTCGTTTTCCTTGGAAAGAAAGACGGGGTTTCCGTCGCGGTCGGCAATCAGCTTGTGGGCGCAGATGGAATGGCGGTAAGCGGCGCAGGCAAGTACTTTCATGCTTTCGCCGCCGGCTTCAACGGCCTTTTTGATCAGATCCTCGTCCAGCATTTCAAGGCGCTCGATGATTTCGTCATGACGATTCATCATTTCCCGGATCGCCTGCACGATGGTTTTGCCGTTTCGGGCATAATAGGCGTGCGCGGTGTATTCAAAATACTGAATGGACGCGATATCGTCATAGGCGATGGCGATCATCATGGTATCTCCGGTTTTGATCGTCTTTTCGCACACGAGACCCCAATGGCCGCCCACGCGCTCAAAGCGGACGGGGGAACGGGAAGCCAGATACGCATAGCCCCAATCGATCGTCGTGTGGTCGCCGGACTGGTTCAAAAGCGGCTGAACCTGCTTGCCCATCCAGGCGAGGTTGTATCCGCCTGCGTCGTACTCCGATCCGATCATGGCGGTAAAGGCGTCGCCGTCTTTACAGATATCGTCGTTCCAGATAAAGGTTACATCGATGTCGTGCTCGTTTCCGTCAAGAGACTTGGTTTCGATATCCATGTAGTTAACGGGCGTGCTTAAAAGGTCGAAATCATCCAGAAGCAGCGGCGCGCGGAAGGAGACGATAATTTCGGCTTCGCTCGCTTTAAAGACATATTTGGTCTTTGTGGGCGTAACCTCTCGTTCGGTGAGGCATGCCTTTTCATTAAACTGGCTTCCGATCAGGGCAAAGGTCTTTCCGTCAACCGTTGCTGAAAGCGTCATCCTTTTTCTTTCGCCCGCCCAATGCGCGGTTTCCCGGTCTGCGGGATGGTCGGCTTGGGACCAGATGGACAAAAACGGATCGATCGAAATCAAAGGGTATGCTGGAAGATAGCTTTTGTATTCCATGAAATGACCTCCACATGTTTTTTAAACATCTGATCTGATTATACCATACATGGACGCTCTTTGAACAGTTGTCTTTCTTTTTTTGTCTGTTCGTGGTATAATGTATATGGAAAAATATGCCTTTCCTTTAAGGAGGTTTATCAGCTTGTTCTGCCATCTTCACATGCACACCGAATACAGCCTTCTGGACGGCGCAAACCGCATAAAGGATTTAATTGCCCGCGTACAGGCGCTGGGCATGACCTCCTGCGCCATCACCGACCACGGCGTGATGTACGGCGTTGTCGATTTTTACAGGGAAGCCAAAAAGGCGGGTATTCACCCGGTCATCGGCTGCGAGGTCTATGTGTGCAGGAATATGGACGTAAAGACGGACGCAGGCCGTGAGATGAGCCACCTGATTCTGCTTTGCGAAAACCAGACGGGCTATCAGAACCTGATCAAGCTCGTGTCCGAGGGCTTTACGCGCGGCTTTTATTATCGCCCGCGCATCGATTATGAACTTTTGAAAAAGCATTCAGAAGGTCTGATTGCGCTTTCGGCGTGCCTTTCGGGCGATCTGCCCAAGGCGGTTTTAAACGGCCGCATGAAGGACGCTATTCAGATTGCGCGCATGTACAAGGAGATCTTTGGAAAAGATCACTATTATATCGAGCTTCAGAACCACGGCCTGACCGAGCAGAAGCAGGTTCTGCCGGGTCTGATCCGGATTGCAAACGACCTAGACATTCCTCTCGTCATCACAAACGACTGTCATTATTTGACGCGCGAGGACGCTGAGGCGCAGGAAATTCTCATGTGCATCCAGACGGGTAAAACCTTAAAGGATGAAAACCGCATGCGCATGGAAACGGACCAGATGTACATCAAAAGCGAAGACGAAATCCGCGCCCTGTTCCCGGACTTTGACGACGCGATTCAAAGAACCGAAGAAATTGCGCAACGCTGCCACGTCGAATTCGATTTTGACACCAAGCACCTGCCCGCCTATCCCCTGCCCGGAGGCGAAACCGCAGCGGAAATGCTGAGAAGGCTCTGTTCGGAGGGTTTAAGCCGGAAATACGCGCCCGACCGCACGGACGCGAAGGAGCGCCTTGACTACGAACTGAATGTCATCGAGAAAATGGGGTATGTGGATTATTTTCTGATCGTCTGGGATTTTATCAATTATGCAAAGCGAAACGGTATTCTGGTCGGCCCCGGGCGCGGAAGCGGCGCGGGCTCGATTGTCGCCTATACGCTTGACATCACCGCCATCGATCCCATCGAATACAGTTTGCTTTTCGAGCGATTTTTAAACCCCGAGCGCGTGAGCATGCCCGACCTTGATATCGACTTCGACTATGAAAGAAGATCAGAGGTCATCGAATACGTCCAGAGAAAATACGGCTCCGACCACGTGGCGCAGATTATCACCTTCGGCACCATGGCGGCGCGGCTTGTATTAAGGGACGTTGGGCGCGTGATGGACTTGCCCTACGGCGTTGTGGATCAGGTGGCAAAGATGGTGCCGTTTGAACTGAATATGACGCTTGAAAAAGCGCTCGAGGCCAATCCCGACCTCAAAAACGCATATGAGGGCGACGAGGACATCAAAAAGCTTGTCGACACGGGAAGAAAGCTTGAGGGCATGCCGCGCCACGCCTCCACGCACGCGGCGGGCGTACTGATTACGGCAAAGCCCGTTTCCGATTATGTGCCCCTTCAGACGAACGATCAGGTCATCACCACCCAGTTCCCGATGGGCACGCTCGAGGCGCTGGGGCTTCTCAAGATGGACTTTTTGGGCCTACGCACTTTAAACGTTGTGGGCGACAGCCTTCAGCTGATCAAGGAAAACGGCGGCCCTGATATGGACAGCTATGATATTCCGATGGATGATGCTTCTGTCTATCAGATGATATCCTCCGGAGACACGGACGGCGTATTCCAGCTGGAATCCGGCGGCATGCGAAACTTCCTTATGAACATGAAGCCGCAGAATTTTGAAGACATCATCGCCGCCATTTCGCTCTATCGTCCCGGCCCTATGGATTCGATTCCCCGCTTTATCCAGGGAAAACAAAACCCCGCCTCCGTCAAATATTTAACGCCCCAGCTCGAGCCGATCTTAAACGTCACCTACGGCTGCATGGTGTATCAGGAGCAGGTTATGCAGATCGTGCGCGACTTAGCCGGGTATTCGATGGGCAGAAGCGATCTTGTCCGCCGCGCCATGGCCAAGAAAAAGCACGACGTGATGGAGAAGGAGAAGGAATACTTCATAAACGGTAAACTGAACGACGACGGCACTGTCGACGTGCCCGGCGCAGTGCGCATGGGCGTGAGCAAGGAGGCCGCCGAAAGGCTGTTTGACGAAATGACGGCCTTTGCCTCCTACGCGTTCAACAAATCCCACGCTGCAGCCTACGGCGTAGTAGCCGTTCAGACGGGCTGGCTCAAAAAGCATTATCCCACCGAGTTTATGGCTGCGCTCATCAATTCCATTGCGGGATCGAGTGAAAAGGTGGCCTTCTACATTGAATATTGCCGCAAAAACAATATCGAAATCGCTCCGCCGGACGTGAACCGCTCGATGGAGAAATTCTCCGTCGATATGTCCACCGGCAAAAAAATGATCCGTTTCGGCTTAAACGCCGTCAAAAACGTGGGTCACGGCGCCATCCGCGCGATCATCGAGGAAAGGGAAAAGGGCGGCCTCTATAAAGACCTTTACGACTTTGCCGAACGGAACGCGGGCCATCTTGTGAATAAAAAGGCCGTTGAATCCCTGATCAAGGCCGGCGCGTTCGATTCCGTACCCGGAAACCGCGCGCAGAAAATGTGCGTGTTTGAAAAGGCGATGGATTCGGCGAGCAAAAAATCATCCTCCGTGCTGGAAGGGCAATTGTCGCTGTTCGGCGAGCTGACGGAAATTGCATCGCCCACGCCGCCGCTGCCCCCGCTTCAGGAATTCGGACGCAGGCAGCTTCTTTCCATGGAAAAGGAAGTAACCGGCATCTATGTGTCCGGTCATCCGCTGGAGGAATACGCGCGCCAGCTTTCAAATCTCGATATCAACGCCCGCTATCTCGCCGCCTACGCCGAAGAAAAAACCGACGGCGGCATGTCGCTTGACCAAATGAAGGTCAAAATGGGCGGCATACTGACCGATAAGCGCGTCAAAGCCACAAAATCCGGCGGTATGATGGCGATTGTGAACCTTGAAGACATGTACGGCTCAACCGAAGCCCTCGCCTTCCCACGCGTGTACGACCGCGTGAAGGACAAGCTGATTGAAGACACAGTTGTACTCATCACGGGCCGCTTAAGCGCAAGGGAGGACGAAACGCCCAAGCTTCTGATCGACACCATCCATCCACTGATGACTGATCAGGAAAGCGCAAAGGATACGCCCGCTCCGAAGGTGGAAGAAGCCGAAAAGCCTAAAAAGCTATACCTTAAGCTTAGCAGAAAGCAATTGGACGCGGCGGAATTCATCCTTGAAACCACACCCGGCAGCATTCCCGTTTTCTTTTACTTCCATGATGAACAGAAAACCTTCCGTGCGCCCATGAACCTTTGGGTGTCCATCGATTATGATAAAAAAGGTCTTGAAGACCTGCTTGGCGCAGGCAGCGTTGTGATGAAATAGGCCGTTTTCCGGGACGATGCAGGTATCGTCCGTACGGGTTTGAAACTATGTCCTTTATCCGAAAGGAGCACAATATGAACAAAAACTCCCCCGCAAGGGTCTGCGTCGTCATTCCCTGCTATAATGAAGAAGAGGCGCTGCCGATCACGGCGAAAACGCTTGACAAGTTCTTTGACAGCATGGTCAAGGACGGCCTTTTTGCGCCCGACAGCCGGATGCTGCTTGTGGACGACGGAAGCAGGGACAAGACGTGGCGCGTCATCGAAAATCTTGTAAACGCATCCGAACGATTTGAAGGGCTGAAGCTTGCGCACAACGCAGGGCATCAGAACGCGCTCTGGGCGGGCATGACCATTGCCGCCGAAAACGCCGACGCAGTCATCTCCATCGACGCGGATCTTCAGGATGATGTAAACGCCATGCGCGGCTTTATGAAGGAATTCTATGGCGGCGCGGACATCGTATACGGCGTTCGCTCCAAGCGCGACACAGACACTCTCTTTAAGCGCATGACCGCCGAAATGTTTTATAAGAGCATGGCGAAAATGGGCGTTGAAACGGTTTTTAACCACGCCGATTACCGATTAATTTCAAAGCGCGCGCTTAAGGAGCTATTAAATTATCCCGAGGTCAATCTGTTTCTTCGCGGCATGGTGCCGACTCTTGGCTATAAAACCGAAAAGGTTTATTACGAAAGAAGCGAGCGCACGGCGGGCGAAAGCAAATATCCGCTAAAAAAAATGCTGGCTTTCGCCTTTCAGGGCGTCACCAGCTTTTCCGTAAAGCCCATTCGCATGATTTCGCTTCTGGGCGTGATTTTTGCGCTCGCTGCAGTCGGAATCGGCATCTACGCGCTCATTTCCCTGATCGCAGGCCGCGCCGTTCCCGGTTGGACGAGCACCATGCTGTCCATATGGTTAATCGGCGGCGTTCAATTAATCGCGCTTGGCCTGATCGGCGAATATATCGGCAAAATCTACACCGAAGTCAAGCGCCGCCCGCGCTTTATCGTGGAAGAGCATTTAACGCACAAATAAATCTGTTTTTTTGAAAACCGGGTTTAAAATATCCATATCCGGCGCAAAATACCTCTCGCAAGGGAGGTATTTTTCTATGAAAAACGTAAACCGCAAAAAAATTTCCATGGTACTTTTTCTGTGTCTGGCCGTGGCGCTTGTAATGACCGCGTGCATGAACAAAACGGGCCTGGATGAGCAGCCCATGACCACCCCCGGCGCATCCGCATCTCCGTCTGTGACCCCGAAGGCCACAGTTGAAGCCGTAGGCGCGTTCGACTGGCTGGTAGACGGCGAAAAGGTGGAGGAAAATCTTGCCAAGATTTCCGAAATCAGTCAGGCGCGCGTGGTTGTTGACGGCAATACCGCGCTGGTCGCCGTGAAGTTCAACCCCGCCTACAAGGGAGAAGTGACCGACCGCATCCGCGAAATGATCGCCAATGAAATCAAAAAGGCCGATGCGCGCATTCAGACCGTTACCGTAACGGCGGATGAAGACGCCGTCACCAAAGCCTATGCCATTTCCGACCGTATGCGCGCCGGCGAGGGCATGGAAAATCTTAGAAAAGACATTCAGGATATCTTAAATTCCATCAAAAACGCGCTGTAAAAACGCTTGATAGTATGCCAATCCCCCGATTCCGACAATCCGGTATCGGGGGATTCATATTGCACCATCGAATTTTGCGCTTATGCTTTTGCGTCCATTTGCTTAAGCGCCTTTTTAAACTGAAACGCAAACAGAATAGCCGTAAACGTCACAGCGATCACATCCGCCACGGGCTCCGCCAGATATACGCCCGTGACCTTGTCGGGCGCAATGTGCGGAAGAATGTAGATGAGCGGCAACAGCAGTACAAACTTTCTGAATACCGCGACCATGATGGAGCACGGCGCGTTTCCAACGGAAACAAACGTCATCTGACAGGCAATCTGAATGCCCATTCCCAACAGGCCTGCGCAGTAAATGCGAAGCGCTTTTCCCGCATAACTGACAAGCGACTGATCGCTTGCAAATACGCTTGCGACGGCGCCGGGGAAAAGCATGAGAATTGCCCACAGCGCAACGGAATAAACAAGACACGTAACCAGAAGAAGCTTAAAGCACGAAAGCAATCGGTCCTTTTTCTTTGCACCGAAATTATAGCCCAGAATCGGTTGCGCGCCCTGACCGATACCGGTTAAGGGCAGCATCACAAACAGCATCGCGCTTGTGCAGATGGTCATCGCGCCCACAGCCGCATCGCCGCCGTATTTCTGAAGGGAAGCGTTAAAGCATACGGCGATCACGCTTTCGCTGCCCTGCATGATAAACGTGGCAAGCCCCAGCGCAAAGCAGGGCAAAAGCACTTTGAAATTGATTTTAAGGTTCTTTTTCCGAATGCGAAGCTGTGTCTTTTCACCGAACAGAAACTTAAGACACCATGCGCACGATACTGCCTGAGAAATCACCGTGGCCAGCGCCGCACCGCGAACGCCCATATCGAAAAGATAAATAAACACGGGATCCAGCGCAATATTCAAAACTGCGCCGATGACCACCGTCGCCATGCTGATTTTGGAAAAGCCCTGCGCGGTGATAAAGGCGTTCATGCCCAGCGTCAATTGCACAAATACCGTGCCGAGCGCGTACATATTCATGTAATCGACGGCATAATCGATCGTGTTCACGCTTGCGCCGAACGCCATTAAAAGCTCGCGCCCGAAAAGAAGAAGCGCAATCATGAGCGTAATCGAGATGATAAAAAGCGACGTAAAGCAGTTGCCCAGAATTTTTTCCGCAGAATCCTTGTCGCCTTTTCCCATATCAATGGAAGCGCGGGGCGCGCCGCCCGAGCCCACCAGAGCGGAAAATGCCGACACCAGCATGAGAACAGGCGTGCACACGCCTACGCCTGTTAAAGCCGCCGCGCCGATTTCAGGAATGTGACCGATAAAAATGCGGTCGACGACGCTGTACAGCATGTTGATAATCTGCGCCAGCACCGTGGGCAGTGCAAGCGTAAATAAAAGTCTGCCAATCGGCGCAGAGCCGAGCATGTCCTTGTCTTTGTTCATTCAAATCCCTCTTTTCAAAAGCCTTTTCCCATTCTACCGAAAAACGGCCTCGTCCGTCAAGAAAAAAGCGGTGAACAAAAGGACTTCTTTTTTACTTTTTTTAGAAAAACCAGTCATTATTTCTGGCTTAAAAACGCCTCAATCAATTCGCCCGCTTCCTTGTCGGGATCATTTGTCATGTCGAGCCAGTGAATTTCGGTATCTCTTCTGAACCACGTCATTTGGCGTTTGGCGAATTTTTTGATGGCCTTGGAAAGGCCGTCCAGCATTTCGTCAAGGGATTGAATCTCGCCCGTCAGGTACTGGGTGATAAAGCGGTATTCAAGGCCGAGCTTCATCATGAATTCGGCTGTTGCGCCTTGATCGAGAAGGTTTTTGACTTCCTCAATCATGCCTTCCTTTACGCGCCTTTCGAGGCGCTCGTCGATGCGCTGTTTTAAGGTTTCCCTGTCCCACGATACGCCGATTTTGAGCGTGTCGTATTTTTTTTCGGCGGAAGGGATGGCGTCGTCACCGCTTTCGATTTTTTCAAGCACTCGCATAACTCTGTTTCGGTTGTTCCTGTCGATTTCGATATCGGGTACGGCTTTTAGGAGCAGTTCGTAAAGCTCGGGCGTGGTCAGCTTTTCAAGCTCGTCGCGGTAATTCAGGTTCGGCATTTTATCTGAAAGCAGATAGCCTTCCGTGACTGAGGCCACGTAAAGGCCTGTGCCGCCAACGATGAAGGGCGTTTTTCCGCGCAGATGAATATCGTCAATGGCTGCGTAAGCCTGCTTTTGAAAATCCGCCATGGAATAAAAATCGTTGGGGCTGCAAACGTCCAGAAGGTGGTGGACAACGCCCATCATTTCCTCGGGCTTGATTTTTCCGCTTCCAAGGTCGAGACCACGAAATACCTGTCTTGAGTCTGCGGAAATAATTTCTCCCCCGAAGCGGGACGCGAGGCGAACGCCCAGCCCGCTTTTGCCGGATGCGTTGGTGCCGACGATGGCGATCAGCTTTTTCATTGGATGTCCTCCAAAATCAGGTATTTTAAAGCGATACATTCAAAAAAGCGCCTTTTTTGATGCGGCGGCTCAAAAGATACTGGCGGATGTACGCGTCGATGACAAACGCAATCCACGGGCCTGTGTAGGCGAAAAACCAGTTGGGTAAAAGCGCGTCCATGGGATAGCAGAAGATGTAGGTGAGCAAAGGACGGATAATCGTAACCGAAATCAGCGCGCAGAACGCGACGAACTTTACATCGCCCGCGCCTCTTAAGCAGCCCGAATACACGACGCGTCCGTTCTGGGGAATGATGCCCGTGATCACGACCATGAAGGCAATGCCTGCGCCCGCGATGATGGCGGCTTCTTTTGTGAAAAGGCCGGCCAAGAGATGGCGCGTAAAGAAGATGATGATCATCAGAAGAATCGAGGCGACGTGCGAAATCTTTCGGCTCACCTGAACATAGGCGCTGGCTACGTCCTTTCGGCCGCTGCCAAGCGACTGGCCGACCAGGGTTGCGCCGGCAGTGGCTACGCCGTCTCCGAGGACGAAGGAAAGGCTCGTCACCTGCTGAACGATCTGATAGCCTGCAAAGGGGAAGGTTCCGATGTCTGCAATCAGGCGAGCGTTGATGAAAAACCCGATTCGAAGCGCGGCGCTTTCCGCGATGGAGGAAGAACCCACGCGCAGAAAGCCCGAGATCGTCTTTTTGTCAAAGGCAAAGTTTCTGAAATTCAGCCGCAGATATCCGCCGGGCTTTAAGGCAAAGACAAACGCGACGACGCAGGAGACAAACGTGCCGCACGCCGTGGCGATGGCTGCGCCCCGAACGCCGAGGGCGGGAAAGCCGAAGTTTCCGCCGATTAAGCAGTAATTGAGCACCACGTTTACAAGGTTGGCGGCGATGTTGGTGACCATTGTAATTGTGGTTTTTCCGATTGCGCGCATACCCGCGCACAGGCACAGCGACCACGAATTGAAGATAAACGCAAGCGAAATGATCTTAAAATAATCGACCGACATCAAAATGGTGTCTTCCTTCGCGCCCGCGATGTACATCAAGGGATGCGCGCCGAAATAGCCAAGGAGCATGGAAAGAATGCCGATGATCGTTACAAAAAACATGCTCTGCATGAGCACTTTGTTTGCGCCCGCCTGATCGCCCTCGCCCTTTCTGCGGGCGATGAGCGCGGTTGTACCGACGCAAAGCGCCTGGGTGATGATCAGAAGGATCATTCGGGGCTGATTGGTAAGACCTACCGCCGTCAAAGCTTCCGGGCCGATGCCGCCCACCATCATGCTGTCAACCGAGCCGATAATGGACAAAAGCGCGCCCTCGATGGTTGCGGGCAGCGCGATTTTCAGGGCCTTTTTATAAAGAGACGCGGTTTCGGGCGTTTCGCCATCCCAGCGGATGCGCTTTAACGCAAAGAAATACCCGAAAATGCGTTTAAGTCTTTCAAGCATTTATTACCATTTCTTTCGTTTATTTGTTGAACCAGTAGCTGATGCTTTCGCGTCCGCCGTCAAAGAAGATTTCAAGGGTTTTGGTATCCCTTAAGATTTTCATGTTTCCGGGCGTATAGAGAAGATCAAACCCTTCGCCGCATATGGTAGCACGGTTTCTGTCGACAGCAACATCCTTGTCGGAATCGGTCAGAAGATGCTGAGCTTCCGGCACGGGGAGATTATATAAAACGCCGTCTTTGATCGAAAGCGTGCGCGGAATCGTGAGTGCGCCGGCATAATCTGCGCCCTCGTCCAGGGGCTTATTCCAGTCGTACAGCCAGCCGATCAGGATTCTTCTGTTTTTGTCGTCCAAAAACGTCTGCGGCGCGTAAAACTGCGGGCCGATTTCGGGCATAAATTCGGTTTCGGGCGTAAACGTCTCGCCGTCAAATGTGCCGATTACAAACGCGCTGCACCTTGTTTTTCTGCCCATCAGGGAATAGGTGAGCACGTATTTTCCGTCCAAAGGGAAAAAGTCCGGGCATTCAAGAGCGGTTGAACGGTCGTCGGTATGGAAAACGCCCAGATATTCCCAGGAAAGAAGGTCGCCTGATACATAGTGAAGGATTTTGCCAAGTCCATTTTTGCCGGAACCGACCACCATGTGATACTTGTCTCCGATTTTGGTGACTTTGGGGTCTCTGAAGTCGTTTTCGCCGTCGGTTGGGCAATGAAGAATGGGATTTTTTTCGTATTTTTCAAAATGAACACCGTCTTCACTGATGGCGATGGACTGCGTCTGGCCCATTTCTTTGGAGACGGAGGTGTAGAAAAGATACAGTTTTCCGTCCTTTTCAATGGCGCTTCCCGAAAAACAGCCGCCCTCGTTTTCATAGGGCATGTCGGGATACAGCGCAATGGGCTTCTGAGTCCAGTGGACAAGGTCGTTTGACACTGCATGTCCCCAGTGCATCTGGCCCCATTTCGGGGCGTAGGGGTAGTGCTGAAAAAACGCGTGGTATTGATTTTTATAAAATACAAGGCCGTTGGGATCGTTCATCCAGCCTTTTTCAGGTTCAAAGTGATACTTGAGTCTTTCGGGCATGTCCATCCCTCCCCATTTCATTATAAACCCAAACACGCTTTATAGCAAGGGCATGAGCGCGTCCGGCGCAAAGATTTTGCATATATAAGGAAGTTTTCTTTTTATATGCTATTGCCCGCAGGGTAGCGAAATGTTATAATAATGATAAAAAGCAGATTGCATAGGGGGACACCAGAATGGGCAATTTTGAAATCAGAAAAGACGGATTTTATTTAAACGGCGAACCCTTTAAAGTGCTTGCGGGCGCGATTCATTATTTCAGAGTTCCGAAGGAATATTGGCGCGACCGCCTTATAAAGCTCAAGGCCTGCGGTTTCAACACGGTGGAGACGTATGTTGCGTGGAATGCGCACATGCCAACGGAAAATGAGTTTGATTATTCGGGCATGCTGGACTTAAACGCTTTTTTGGACGAGGCCAAGGCGCTGGGCCTTTGGGCGATCGTGCGCCCCGGCCCGTATATCTGCTCCGAGTGGGAGTTCGGCGCGCTTCCGTGGTGGCTTTTAAAGTATGACCTGTCCCTTCGCTGCGCGGATCCCGCTTATCTTAAGCATGTGGATGTATATTTTGATCATCTGATCCCGAAAATCGCCGAAAAGCAGATTACGCGCGGCGGAAATGTCCTCATGATTCAGGTGGAAAACGAATATGGAAGCTACGGTGATGACGACGAATATCTGACATATGTGAAAAACGGACTTTTGTCGCGCGGAATCGACGTGCCGCTTTTCACCTCCGACGGCGACAGCGACTTTATGCTGACCGGCGGAACCCTGCCGGAGGTTCACAAGACCGTGAATTTCGGGTCGCGTGCAAAATCCCAGTTTGCATCCCTTCGCCGCTATCAGCCGGACGGCCCGCTCATGTGTACGGAGTTCTGGAACGGCTGGTTCGACCACTGGGGCGAAGAACACCACGCAAGAGAGCCCAAGGTGGCGGATGAAGCCCTTCGCGAAATTCTTATGGAGGGCGGCTCGGTTTCGTCCTATATGTTCCACGGCGGCACGAATTTTGGCTTCATGAACGGCGCAAACTGCCCGGGAAAATTCGACTATCAGCCCACGATTTCAAGCTATGACGACGACGCGCCCTTAAACGAGTGCGGCGATATCACGGAAAAATACCGCCTGTTCAACAAAACCCTTGCCGAAATGGAAGGAAAGGCCATCGCGCCCGAATTTGCGCCATCTCCCAAGGCAAAATACGGAAAGGTTACCTTTACAAAATCCGTAAGGCTTTTTGACGCGCTGGATGCAATCGGTAAAAAGCATAAAATCGCAAACCCTGTCCCGATGGAAAAGCTCGGTCAGGGCTACGGCTTTATCCTGTATTCGGCTGATGTAAAAGGCCCGCGCGAGGAAAACTGGCTTACCCTTCAGGAGGTTCGCGACCGCGCGCACATCTTTGTGGACGGAAAATTCATGGGCGTTCAGTACAGAAACGACAAGGAAGCCCAGGTGAAATTCAATATCCCGAAAGAGGGCGTGAAGCTCGATATCCTCGTTGAAAACATGGGCAGAATCAATTACGGCCCGTATCTTAAGGACGCAAAGGGCATCACCGAGGGCGTAAGACTCGGCCAACAGTTTCTCTATGGCTGGAACGCATACACGCTTCCCATGGACGATGTAAGCGCGCTTCCCTTTGAAGACGGCGTGAATGCCTTTGACGGATCGCCCGTGTTCCTCTCGGGCACGTTCGATGCGGGCGATGAACCCAAGGATACGTTTGTAAAGCTTCCAGGTTTTAAAAAGGGCGTGATCTTTGTAAACGGAAAGCCGCTTTCCCGCCACTGGGAGATCGGTCCGCAGAAGAGCGCCTATCTGCCCGCGCCGTTTATCAAAAAGGGTGTAAACGAGATTACTGTTCTGGAATTGGACGGCTTTGACAAGGCCGAAGCGATTCTAGATGATCAGATGGACATCGGATAAGGAGAAAAATATGAAATTTCATTTTCTTGGAACGGGCGCGGCGGACTGGCCGAAGCATTCGGACGCGCCGGAAAAAAGAAGATTTACATCCACTCTCGTTGAGGACAGCCTTTTAATCGACGGAACGGAGTCGATCATTGAGGAGCTTGATAGGGTTAAAAATGTGGACGCGATGATCTTTACCCACAGCCACAAGGATCACTTTGAAAAGTCCTTCAAGGATCAGGTGGCTCCCAAGGCCGCCTATTGCGAAAAAAGCTGGGCGGAGGACTGCGATGCCGCGCCTCTTACGCCCTTTGTTCCCTTTGACGCGGCGGGCTTTCACATCCTGCCGCTTCCGTCCAACCATTCAACGCCCCGAAAGGACGAGCAGCCGCTGATCTACATCCTCGAAAAAGACGGTGAACGCGTTTTGTATGCAACCGACGGCGCATGGCTTTTAAACGGCGCGTACCACGCTATCAAAGATGGCGCGCCTCTGGACGCCGCCGTTTTCGACGGCACGGTGGGCGATCAGCTGCCCAACGACTGGCGCGTTTTTGAGCACAATACGCTGCCTATGGTCAGAAATATGAAAAGAGCGCTTGTGGGCGCGGGCCTTATGAAGGAAAACGCGCCCGTGATCGTCACCCACCTTGCAAGAACGCTGCACCCCGATCAGAAGACGCTCGAGGAAAACGAGAAAAGTCTTGGAAACGAACTCATCATCGCCTATGACGGCATGGTGTTTGATACGAAGGGTTAAGCAGGGACAGCATATGTTTCTCCTATGAAAAATACATTGGATGCGCCATCCCAAAGGCTCCCTTGTGCAAAGGGAGCTGTCAGCGAAGCTGACTGAGGGATTGTCTCAAATGTTTCACTGAAAACAAACGTTAGCAAGTAATCTATCGTTAGCACAATCCCTCCGTCTCGGCTTGCGCCGAGCCACCTCCCTTTACACAAGGGAGGCGAATGCAGCGGGTGCGCCGTCTCAAAGACGCCCTTTACACAAAAAGAGGACTTCAAAAGCAAGATACATACCATTCATCTAAAAGGGGTTATGTACATATGGTCAAGGATCGCAATTTCTACAAGACCATTTTCCGCATATCGCTCCCGGCGGCGTTTTCGTCGCTGGTGAGCTTTCTGGTCGTGGTTGCGGACGACATCATGGTGTCCTATATCGGATCCGGCGTTTCGGCGCAGTCCGCAGTTTCGCAGATCAATGCGCTGACCGCGTTTTTCACGGCTACGGTTACGGGCCTTGTCAGCGGATCGAGCGTGCTGATTGCACAGTACTGGGGCAAAAAGGACATGGAGCGCATCAAGCGCATTTTCTCCATGGTATTTTTGATTTCGGTGGGCGTTTCTCTTCTGTTCTGCCTGGCAGCGCTTTTGTTCCCGGACGGCATCATCCGCCTGATCTTAAAGGGCGATGGCAGCGATGTTACCGCTCTTGCGAGAGACTATTTCACGCTTGTATGCTTCAGCTACATCCCCTTTGCGATTACAAGCGCCCTAACCGGCATGTTAAGATCGGTTGAGGTTGTAAGGGTAACGCTGTATGTATCCATTGCGTCGCTGTTTGCCAATATCGGCTTTAATTACATTTTTATCTTCGGAAAGCTTGGACTTCCCGAAATGGGCGTTCGGGGCGCGGCGCTTGCAACGCTTCTGACGCGCGTAATCGAAACGGCGATTGTCTGGTTTTATACCTTCCGCGTTCAGAATGTGCTTGATGTCAAACCCAGACAGCTTGTTTCCTTTGACCGCGTTTTGTTTAAGGATTACGCCAGATACGGCCTTCCGGTCGGATTTACCGACATGCAGTGGGCGCTGGTCGGACTATTAAAGGCCGCGATCATCGGCCAGATGGCCACAGCCTTTATTTCCGCAAACGCCATTACCAACGCCATGATGAATCTGGGCACAATGTTTACCTTCGCCCTTGCCGGCGGCGCATGCGTCGTGGTGGGCAAGGCGGTCGGAAAGGGCGACATTAATACTGCTAAGGAATATTCAAAGACGATTCAGATCATGTTTGCCGTAATCGGCGTCATCATGGCGGCGCTTGTTTTCGCTTTGAGAAAGCCGTTTACCGCCCTTTACCATTCTGCGGAGGATCCCGAGGTTTACAAGCTTTCCATCCTCATGATCGCAATCGGCGCGGTGACGCTGATGGGAACAAGCTACCACGCCTCCTGCTTTGTGGGCATCAACAGAGGCGCGGGCGACAGCCGCTTTGTCGCCAAGGTCGACATGATCTGCGGCTGGCTGATCGTGCTGCCCGCCATGCTTTTATCCGCCGTCGTATTTCATATGCCGGGGCCGATCGTGTTCCTGGCCTCGCGCATCGACCAGTGCTTTAAGTGGATCATTGCGTTTTTCCGCTTAAGGGGCGACAAGTGGATTCAGAACGTTACCAGAAACGATTGACAGTAACCCCTGAAAAGGAGGATGCCTCATGGAACACATGACCGAGATGAGCCGTATGATGTTTAGCCGCGTAAAAGACCCGATGAACATATCGGAGGCGGTCAGCCTTCTGGAGGAGGGCGCAAGGTTCAGAAGCTTTGCGGACAAACTGAACGCCTTTAGCTATGGACGGAATCTCAGAACCGTGCTGACCGAAGGGCTTCTTGAAAATCACCCCGAATCGAAGTTCGATGCGGTGGATAAAAAGGTCAGAAACTGGCTCAACGGAAGAACGCAGTCCGTATCAAAGCAGGACGCGTTCGAGCTTGCGTTTATATTGAAATTGTCCCTCGAGGATGCGGACAGGTTTATTGCCATGGTCACGGAAGAGGGCATTCACTGGCGCGACGTTATGGAGCTTACCTACGGCTTTGCACTTTCAAAGGGCATGACGTTTAAGGAGGCCCAGTCGCTTTACGGGCGCATGCCCAAGCCGGGCGATGAGGCTGCCGGCACGGACACAAGCACGAGCCTTGTGAAAAACGACGTTTTGTCGATTTCCGACGAAGCGGAGCTTGCTTTTTACATCGAAAAATCAGTTTCGCAGCTCGGAAAATTCCATAATACCGCCTATAACCTCTTTATGGACTATATGTCGATGCTTGAGGACGCAGGCATTGCGGACGGCCTTTCGGAAGAAAAGGCGATGTCGGTAAGAGATGTATTGGACAGCTATCTTTACCGCCAGACCGTGCCCGCAGGCGCAAAGGGCAAAAAGGAAGCATTGACCGACGCGCAGAAATTCATCAAGGCCGACTGGCCGGATGAAACCACGCTTTCGCGCATGAAGTCAAGGCAGATGGACGTTACGCGCAAGGTGCTCATTCTTCTGTTCCTCGCCACCAATGGCGGCGACGCGGAGGAGGACTACGACTATGACGACGATGAAGAGCTTACGCGCGATGATATTTTTCTGGATGCATATTCGCGCCTCAATCTCATGCTGTCCTCAAGCGGATTTATGAAGCTGGACCCCAGAAACCGGTTTGACTGGATGACGATGTACGCAATGTGCGCGCAGGACGTGTTCGACGTGGACGAAAGATTCTCTTCCTTCTTATCCGAATTGTATACGCCCGGAAACTGATTTCAAGTTTTCTTATCCCTGCGCAGTATCTTATGGAAAAAGGATACGGGCGGCCGGAACGGAGGTAAGAGAGAAAATGATAGCGAGAAACGCGCTGAACAAGGGAAAAATTCTGTCTTTTCCGGGCATGGATATCGAAATCGTGTCCGTGCTCGGACAGGGTTCGAATGCAATTGTATATAAAGGATCCTACAAAGACGCGCTCACGGAAAACGCCGTGCACACTGTGCTTGTTAAGGAACTTTTCCCCTTTCACCCCAAGGGGCTGATTTATAGAAACGAAGAGGGCAAAATCTGCGTTTTACCCGAAGCGCAGGATCACTTTGCCCTCCATTTACAGTCTTTTGAGCGTGGAAACAAGGCGCATTTAAAACTTCTGGAGCTGTTCCCCGACAAAATTGGCGGAAACGTAAACACCTATTCCTTAAACGGCACGCATTATACTGTTTTATCGGAATCGGGCGGCAGGGATATAAACGCCTCCGAAAGGCCGAAAACGCTCAAGATTCTCACGCGCCGCATGCTTTCGCTTTTGGACGCGCTTTCAGCGTTTCATGAAACGAACCTGATGCATCTGGACGTCAGCCCGGACAACATCCTGCTGGTCGGAAAAGGCGAAAACGAAAGATGCATGCTGATTGACTACAACAGCGCCTTTTCTCCCCAGGAGCTTTGCTTCGACGAAAACGCCTATTTTTCCGTAAAGCAGGGCTTTACTTCTCCTGAAGTCATCAACAAAAACTATGAAAGCGTATCGTGGGGCTCGGATCTGTACTCGGTGGCGGCCGTGTTTTTCTTTATGCTGATGAACCGGGTTCTGACGCTCAAGGAAACGCTTCAGAAAAATCCGCCGGATGTTTCCGAGGCGGATTTATTGAAGGATGCGCCTGAAACCGTAGTGTCTCAGGTAAAAACCATCCTCAAAAAGGGCTTAAGCGCGCTGCCCGCAAGAAGATATAAAACCATTTCTGAGATGCGCGAGGCGTTTAGCGAGCTCATGCGCCGAATCGATATGCTGGGCGTAACGCATGCGTCTTTGTGGGAAGCGGGCAAAAAGAGCATATTAAAGCTCACGCGCGAAAATCCGTTTTATGAATATCTTACGAATAACAATGATATGTTTCCTGTGCGTCTTACAGATGAAAACGGCAATGCGCAGGGATTGGATGCGTTTATAGATACGCTTATTTCTGAAGAAGGCCAGTCTATTTGCGTTGTGTCGGGCGGCGGCATGGGAAAGACGACGCTTTTATTGAAATGCGCGCTTTCGCTGTCAGACGCTTATTTACAAGCGAAGCCTGCCGCGATGTATGTGTCCCTCGCGGGCAAAAAAAGCGGGGAAAGGGATTTTCTGTTAAATGAAATCCTGAAATCTTTGCGCTTTACATCCGAAACCGTGACCTATGACGGCGCAAGGCATCAGCTGCTTACGCTTTTGTCATCGCCCATCAATACCAAAAACGGATCTGTACCGACGCTCATTCTCCTTCTGGACGGCTTGAACGAAGCTACGGGCGACAAGGCGATGCTGGTTCAGGAGATTGCGGAGCTTAATAAGCTTTCCGGCCTTCGGATCCTTATTTCCTCCCGCACAGAGGATGAAAGCGTGCGCTTTGCGCGCGTATCTCTTTCGGAGCTCAACGAAACGGATATTACGGATGCGCTCAAAAAGCGGGGTTTGCTCCTCCCCGAAAACAAGGAGATTCAATCTCTATTAAAGACGCCCCTGATGTTGTCGCTTTTTGTAAAAGCATCGGGCGAGAACGCGCAGCTGACGGTAAATTCCGAGGCGGATTTGCTGGACGCATATATTCTGTCGCTTTTACAAAAGGAAAAGGACGCGCTGGGCGACGACGAGGCGCAAAAATACAGAATCGAAGCCGCGGCAAACTATGTCCTTTGCGCCATTGCGCTGAAATGCGAAAAGGCGGGCGGCGCAATAACGGAAACGGAAGCGTTTGAAACGGTCAGAAAATGCCGAAAGACGCTTCTCAGCAGAAACCTTTCCCGCGCGTTTCCCGCATGGATCGGGCACAGAAATGATATTTGTCTGGATTCGCCGGATACCTTTTATGGCGAAATCGTTCACAATATCTTAGTCAGCCGGATGGGGCTGATCGTAAGACTTGACGGCAATATCAAGATTGCCCATGCGAAAATCGGCGAATACCTTTCGGGAAAGCACGCCGAAAACGAAAAGCGCATACAAAAGCGAAAGTGCATAAGCGCATGCGCGATTGCGCTTTCGATCCTGATCGCGCTTTTGGGCGCATATGCTTCGTATGAAAAGTGGTTTAAGGATTATATTATCAAGGTGGAAATCCCAAAGATCCCCTATGACGACAAGGCGGCGGAAAATTGTCTTACGTATGCCGTTAACGGATATACCGAATACGGTTCCTTGTATGATGCGGCGGCGCGTTTGTTTGAAAACGGAATTGCGTTTATGGATTCCAAGAGCGCAACCATGACAAAGTCGCTGTACATCCGGTATATTGATAAGATGATGGCGTCGGAGGGCGAGGTGGTTTCCTGGTCGAAAATGCCGTTTGACGGTGAAAACGCCAAAAAGCTCATTGTGTTTGCCGATGAGTGCAGAGAAATTTATGCGCAGGCAATGAAAATGTATGAGCTTTGGCGTAAGGATGATCGGCTGAAGGACGCGTGTCCTTCGTTTGAGGACGCGTTCAGGAATCTTGTAAACGCCGACGCTGTAAATGCGGTCTGGCTGTATCAGGTGGTTTGCGCGCCGCATCAGATCGCTGCGGATGATCCCTGGCAGCCGGAGCGGATGAAAAACGTCGCTTTGTCCGAGGGCATGCGAACGGTTTTTGATCGGGAGCGATCCATTGAAACGGGTCAGGAGGCTTTGCAGAATCTGGTTAACGCCGAAGCCGGCAGGCAGGATGCGCTGACGAAATTCAATACGGAAATGTACAAGCTGAGCCTATATACAGATTAGGAGGAAATGGCAATGATGAAGAGAATACTGGCGATGATCCTGGTTTTAGTGCTTGCAATGCCATTTTTTGCGGTTTCGGAAGGCAATGATCCGATTTTCAATGCGCTTTGGAATTACATAATGTTTGTAGACAGGCTGCTGGAGGATGAAATCTACGGAAGCATGTATTTTAACAAATTCTATGAAAGCCGAACGCACGAGGATCTTCTGATTGCAAAGGCAGCCATTCACGCCGCCTATAAAGAGGTTCAAAAGCTGGAAATCCCCGAATTTTCCATGACGGAAGACGAATGCCTGCGCTATATGGACGAGGGCGTTGAGATAGAGGCGCTGCTCCTTTCGTATGAAGAAGCGAACACGACGAAGGAAAGCACGGTTCTTTTTTTCATGAACCTCATTAATACCATTGAGGCGGAAATCTATTTTGAGCCGGCGCTTGAGAATCTGAAGGAGCAGCTTGCGCATTATGAGCGGGATGTAGTATATGAGGCGCGCAATCTTGTATACATGACGAATTATCTCCTTTTGCAGCTGAAAAATAAGGATGGAATCGATGCGTTCTGGCAGTCCGTCAAGGAAAACACCACGATTGTAAAAAGCGACATGGATGCTTTCAATACAGACATCGAAGCGCTCATTTCCTTGGGCGGCGAAAATACAGACCGGCTGGAATTAAATCTGGACGAGCTCAATGTTTTGAAAGAGGGCTTTGGCGATTATATGTTAAATATTTCGATTGAAGCCTCTGAAACAGGAGACCTTTCGATATTCAAACAGAACCGCACCGAAATTATCGGCGAGACGCAGGTGTTTCCGATGCCCTCGTGGTTATTTCCTACGGATGCTGAATATACCTACATCTTCTCAAAGCCTGAAACGGACGAGCTGTTTTTGATGGCGGCGGGAAGCAAAATTACCTCCGCGCCGGATCGAATCAAGATTACTTTAGGGGCGCTTACGCTTGACGATATTCAGGAGTATCTTGATTCTTTGACGATTCTGGAGTATAATGCTACGTATGAGTTTGCGCTGGAGGACGGCGTCGACACGCTGTATCTGATGGCGGAAAAGGGCGACGGAACGCTCATGATCATCTGGAACGAGAGTGAAACCATTGTCTATCTCATGCCCCCGGCGGTGAGCCTGGTTCCTTACATTTACTGGAAATAAAGCGTATCTCAGGCGCTCAATTTTCGGGTGGACGCATATGTCCACCCTCGTTTTTGTTTTTGTTGGGAGGAAAATGCATGCTTTCGAAAATCAAGCCGTATCTGGGCGATAAGGAATTCTACAAAAAGGTATTGAAAATCGCCGTGCCCATTTCGGCGCAGTCGCTGATCACGGTGGGCGTAAACCTGATGGACACGGTCATGCTGTCGGACTTTGGCGATGCGCAGCTGGCGGCCTCTGCGCAGGCGGGCAGCTTTATTTCGCTTTTCCAGATTTTCTGCATGGGCATCGGCATGGGCGCATCCGTTTTAACTTCCCGATACTGGGGCATGAAGGAGATGCCATCCCTCAAAAAGGCCATCACGATTATGCTCAGATTCCTTATGGTGTTTGCAGGTGTATTCACGCTGGCTACCATATTTTTCCCGGACGAAATCATGTCGATTTATGCGCGCGACGAGGGCGCAACGGTATTAAATTACGCGATCATTTACATCAAATGGCTGATTCCGACCTATTTCTGCATGGGCCTTACGCTCACCTGCACGATCATTTTAAGAAGCGTGGGCCTCATGAGGATCCCGCTGTACTCGTCCATCTTTGCGTTTTTCGTAAACATCTTCTTTAACTGGGTGTTTATCTTCGGTAAGCTCGGCGCGCCTCAGATGGAAATTGCGGGCGCGGCGCTGGGCACCTTGATCGCAAGAATTTTCGAACTCGTGTTCATCTGCGGCTATTTCTTCTTTATCGACAAAAGGATCGGCTACCGCGTGCGCGATTTCTTTATGAAATGCTCGGATCTGGTGGGCGAATATGTGCGCGTGTCGGTGCCGGTTCTGATTTCGGACGGCCTGCTCGCCATCGGAAACAACATGGTCGCCATCATTATCGGCGGCATGGGTGGCGCGTTCATGGCTGCCAACAGCGTGACCACCATGATGCAGCAATTGTCAAGCGTCTTAACGCAGGGCGTGTCCCATGCCAGCTGTATTATCACCGGACACACGATGGGCGAAGGCGACACCGAAAAGGTGCAGCGTCAGGGTTATACCTTCCTACTGTTCAGCTTCATTTTGGGCCTTTTTGCTGCAGGCGTCATCCTCGTTTTAAGCCCCGTGATTATAAACTACTACGATATTTCGCTTGAAGCCAAGGAAATCGCCTATCACTTAATGGACGCCATCAGCCTGATCATTGTCTTCCAGGCCATGAGCTCCATCCTCACCAAGGGCGTTTTAAGAGCCGGCGGCGACACGACGTTTTTAATGGCGGGAGACATTCTTTTCCTGTGGATCGCGTCGGTTCCGCTTGGATATCTGGCGGGTCTTGTGTTCCATTGGCCGCCGTTTTGGGTGTATACGATGCTGAAGATCGATCAGGTGATCAAGTGTATCTGGTGCTTCTTCCGCTTAAGAAGCGGCAAATGGATGAAGAAGATCAAAAAGGCGGGCGAGTAGCGATCCTGCGCCCAAAAGGCTCCCTTGTGTAAAGGGAGCTGTCAAAATCGAAGATTTTGACGGAGGGATTGTCGTTTCCCGTCCCGCGCACATTGCTTTGTATAATTGTTAATCATATTTATGAGGTATAGATCATATGAACAAAAAAGACATTGCCGAAATCCGGCGCAGATTAAATTCCGAAAGCCACAACCCCATCGACGTTCGTGGATTGTATGTCAACGGAAAGGGCGCGGTGGTTTCCGCGTTCCATAAGTCGCTCATGTCGCTTCCGCAGGAGGAGGCCGACAGCTACATGGCTATTTTCAAGCGTTTGTTCTCGGGCGATTTTGGAAAAAATCTCTCCATGGTGCATTTTCCGGTGGATGAGGTGCTGGAGGGCGAATGCCACGGCAGGCTCATGGACATGAACCGCGATAAGCTGATGGACGACGAGCTGGCTAATGAGTTTTTCACTGCCGTCATCGAAAACACGCACATGGAGGGGAATTATCTGATCCTCCTTCTGCACGATACCTATGACGTGGCGTTTAAAACCCGCTCGGGCGAAGACGACGAAACCGGGGACAGCGAAAACGTATTTTCTTACATACTCTGCGCTGTTTGCCCTGTAAAGATGTCCAAATCCGCGCTTTGCTATTTTGCATCCGAGAATGATTTCGGCATGCGCGATCAGGACTGGGTGGTTTCCGCGCCTGAAATGGGCTTTATGTTCCCGGCCTTTGAGGACGGCGGCCCCAACATCCACGACGCGCTTTACTACACCAAGGACATTTCAAACACCCACACCGACTTTACCCTCGCCGCCTTTAACATCGACTCCCTCGCCGCGCCGCAGGAGAAGAAGGAAGCGTTTCAGTCGCTTCTGGTTGAATCCCTTCAGGACGAATGCAGCATGGAGGTCGTTCAGGCGGTCAATGAACAGCTGATCGCCCGCGTAGCCGAGCAGAAGGCCGACAAGGAAGCCGAAACCGCGTGCATTTCCAAGGAAGAGGTTTCCAAAATGCTGACCGGCTGCGGAATCAGCGATGAAAAAACAGAGGCTTTTAAGAAAAATTACGACGAGACCTTTGGACAGGGCATGGACATTCCCGCCGCGTCCATCGTAAACGAAAGACAGTTTGAGGTCAGAACGCCGGATGTGGTCGTGCGCGTAAATCCCGAACACGCCAATTTAATAGAAACCCGCATCATCGACGGCGTTAAATACATCCTCATCAAGGCCGAAGAGGGCGTGACCGTAAACGGCATGTCGGTCGGCATGTAGTGGGAGGCACGAATATGGAAAAAACCTTTGTGCGCGTTCTGGGCTCCACCAACTGGCTGCAGACCAAAATGAACGACCACAGCTCATACACGCTTTCAGATACGATCCTGATCGACGTATGTCCGGGCGTGATCCATCATCTTTTGGAAATGGACGTCGATCCGTTAAAGCTGAAAACCGTGTGCTTTACCCATATGCACGCGGATCACTACATGGGTCTTGCGCCGCTTCTTTTGTATTTCCGCGCCGCGACCGGCAGATATGACGCTCTTACCCTGATCGGGCCTAAGAAAACCGTAAAGGAAAGCGTCCTTCGCGCGCTTCACTTTAATACCCACGACGCGCCCGGCGACAGAGCCGACGTTTGCGGTATGCCGACGATCATCGAGCTGGACGACGGTGAAGGCTGCTCGCTTCATCCCGATTTTGAAATCGAATCCCATCCGTCGGATCACGCCGTGCCCGGTGTTGTCTACCGCTTCACGCACAGGGAAACGGGAAGAAACGTGTGCTTCACAGGCGACACGCGATATGTGCCCAGCTTTGCAGATTGGTTTAAAAATACCGATCTTCTTGTCCACGAAGCCTCCTCCGGCGCAAAGCCTGTCGGCCCGAATAACGAAATCAGCCGCCATTCAAGTGTATTCGACGCCATCCGCGTGATGAGGGAATCCGGCGCAAAGAAGCTTATGATTACCCACATAAACGATTCCCTGCGCAAAGACGCCATCGAGATTGCCAATGCCGAACTGGGCGATAGAGCGTTTCTGGCCGAGCCCTATAAGGTTTTTGAATTTTAGGAAAAAGGCGCTGTCTCAAACATGTTTTGCCTTAGGCTTTAACGAAATGCTTCTTAAAAACATGAACTACGGGACGGGAAACCCGTCCCGGTTTCATGTTTTATGCTTTTAATGAGACAGCGCCAGTTTTTTATCTGGCTTTTTTACCTTTAGCTTTCTTCGTTTTTGACGCCGGTTCGCTTGGCTGCGGTTCAGGGCCGCTTGAGCCGGTTGCGGCTTCGACCGTCTGCGCCTTCGGCGCATTGAGTTTTTTATCGATGATTTCGGAGTAAACCGTGGAGAACAGCGCAAACACCGGAACGCCCAGAATCATACCGGCAATGCCGAACATGCGGCCGCCTACGACGATGGACACCAGTACCCAGAAGGGCGAAAGGCCGGTAGTGTCGCCAAAGAGCACGGGCTTTATGACGTTTCCGTCAATCTGCTGAAGGACGACGGTGAAGATGGCAAAGCCCACAACCAGCGAGGGCTTGACTAAAAGCACGATGATGGCAGCCAGAATGCCGCCGACAATCGGGCCGAAGGTGGGCACAAAATTGAAAACGCCCAGCATGATGGAAAGAATCAGCGCATAGGGGCATTTGAAAATGCTCAGGAAAATAAAATTGATCACCGCGATGATGACGGCGTCCAGCAGGTTGCTTCCCAAAAAGCGGATGGTGATTGCATCGCCGCGCTCGATGATTTCATTCAGCCTCTGCGTTTTCTGCTCGCCCAGCACGACCTTTTCAAGCTTCATAATCCCCTTTTTCAGGTTTTTGCGGTCCAGAAGCGCGTATATGGACATGGCCAATACGATGATCAGGCTGAATAAGTGACTTCCGAACTGATAGAACAGATCGATAAACTGCTGATAGTTGCTGGTGAGCCAGGACATGACGGAAGCCAGAACCTCATTGCTCGAGCCGATCAGTTCATCGACATTGATTTCCACAAAATCAATTTTTTCGGCGTATTTGGCGATAAAGGCCTTGATGGATTCGATGTAGGAACCGCTGTTGGCCATAAATTCGGTCAGAGATTCGATGGTTTGGGGGATAACCAATATCAGAAGAAAATAAACCATCAGAAACAGAAACAAAACCGTCGAAATACCGGCGATATGCACGCGCAGCTTTTCGCTTTTGAGCTTTTTCAGAAGCCTGTTTTCCATAAAGCGCGCAAACGGTCTTAAAACATAGGCGAGGATCAGACCGCTGGTGACGGGCGAAAGATAATACAGAATGGAGTCAAACCATGTGCGGACATGGTTTAAATTATTTAAAAGGTTAAACGATACGGCGGCTGCGATAGCGATCACAATACCGGATACCACCAGGCGGCGGTCAATATGTTTATCAAGCTTCATAGCTGGCTTTATCACCTCTTTTAAGATTGAATCCATACCTATTTATTATAGCATCCACATGAGTGCCTTTCAAGAGGCAACGGACTTAAATTAGGCAAAAATGACATGGATCATTGACAACATATGGATTTTTATATAATATAAAAGCATGGAAATGAAAAGGAGTTGAATCGGCATGCGGCCAAGCGTAGTGCTTCCCTGCTTTTTTCCAAGCGTTCCCTTTGAAAAAGCGGTTCATGAAATCGCTCAGTTGGGCTATGACGCGTGCGAAATCTGGGGCTGGAAGGAATTGGATATCGCGCGTTCCAAGGAAGCGCTTGAAAAAAACGGCGTCGAGCTTTTCAGTTTATGCACCACGAATTTTCGTATGAATGATCCTGCGCATGCGGATGAATGGCTGGATGGGCTGACCGAAACCATGGAAGCCGCAAAGGCGCTCGGCGCAAAAAAGCTGATCACGCAGGTCGGACAGGACACGGGAGAGGATCGTGCGAAGCAGAGTGAAAGCATCGTTTCAAACCTTAAAAAGGCCGCGCCCATTCTTGAAAGAAACGAAATTATCCTTATGATCGAGCCGCTCAATACGCTTTACGACCACAAGGGATATTTCCTCTCGTCAAGCAAAGAGGCGTTTGACATTATAAGGGAAGTCAACAGTCCCTGCGTGAAGGTTGTTTTTGATATTTACCATCAGCAGGTGATGGAGGGAAATATTCTAAACAATATCCTGAACAATCTTGAACTGATCGCGCATCTCCACGCGGCGGGTCATCCGGGCAGGACGGATCTAACGCATGGCGAAAATGATTACCGCGTGATTTTTGAAAGAATTGATAAAGCCGGCTATCAGGGCGCGTGCGGACTTGAGTATTTCCCCAAGGACGACGCCCTGATGAGCCTGAAAACGGCAAAAAAGATCTATTTTTCCTAAGGAGCATATGTATGAAACGGCTGATTGTACTTCTTTTATGCCTGATTATGACCTTCTGCGCGTTTTCAGAGGAGGCGTATGACCCCTTCGCCTGCGATTGCGGATTCGATGCGGAAAAGGGCGAAAAATGCGCCTGCTTTCTTCAGGAGGGCGACATTGGGCCGTTTGTAAACGGCGTGATTGTGCTTTTGAAGGAAAGAGGATATTTGGATCAGTCGCATGCAAGGGGCGTGTTTGACAGGGAAGTGACCAGGGCTGTAAAGCAGTTTCAGTACGATATGGATCTGACCGAGACCGGCGTACTGAATCATGAAACGCTTTCGTATCTCATATTCGGCGAGAGTTCTCTGGATATTTTCCTTTATTCCTCCGAGCAGGATGCGCTCATGTGGTTGCCCACGGACGGCGGCGATCATCTTCATAAAACCAAAGAATGCTCGAATATGATTGCCCCCAGAAAAATATCTGAAAGAAATGCGCTGGCACTTGGCATCGAAAAATGTCAGCATTGCTTTAAGGAAGGAAATGATTATGACGAAACGCTGGCAGGATTCGTATACTGAGCAGGTTCAGATTCTGATGCCTGAGCACATCAACGGAGCAAACCGCTTATTCGGCGGAAGACTGCTATCCTGGATCGACGTTGTGGCGGCGGTCACGGCAAGGCGGCATTCGGGCTATGACGTGACTACAGCCTGCGTGGATCATCTTCAGTTTCTTGGCCCTGCCCACATGAACGACACCGTGCTTCTGACCGGGCGCATTACCTGGACGGGCAGAACCAGCATGGAGGTGCGCGTAGACACGTACACCGAAACCAGGGGCGTTCGAAAGCACGTCAACCGTGCCTATCTGGTGATGGTCGCAATCGACGAAAACGAAACCCCCGTGAAAGTGCCTTCGCTCCTGATCGAAACCGAGGAAGACAAAGCCGAATGGGAAGCGGCGGAAAAGAGAAAAGAAGAAAGAAACAGGAAACGCGCAGAGGGATAGTTTATCGCGTTTATCGCGTTTTTACCTGAAAATGTCTTGCAAACGCGGACATAATATGAGATAATACAGTATAAATGCTTGATATGTGCGTAAAATACGGACAATATGATTTCACATACAGACAGGAGGCAAACCAAATGAGCGACTTGATGAAGGCGATTATGAAAACGAAGCCGGGCAAGGGTCTGGAGCTTCGTGAAGTACCGATTCCCGAGCCGGGTCTGGGCGAGGTTCTGATCAAGATCAGAAAGACCGCCATCTGCGGAACCGATCTTCACATCTACAACTGGGATTCCTGGAGCGAAAAAAACATCGTTCCGCCGCTGATCATCGGCCATGAATATGTGGGCGAGGTTGCCAAGCTCGGCGCGGGCGTAACCGGCCTTTCCATCGGCGAGCGCGTGAGCGGCGAAGGCCACATCGTTTGCCACCAGTGCCGCAACTGCCGCGCGGGCAACAGCCAGTGGTGCAAGCACACCAAGGGCGTCGGCGTAAACCGCGACGGCGCGTTTGCCGAATATATCGTAATTCCCGCAAGCAACGTAATCCCGATCAACCCTGAAATCGACGAGGATGTAGTCGCGTTCTTTGACGCCTACGGAAACGCCACCCATACCGCGCTCATGTTCGACGTTGTGGGCGAGGACGTTTTAATCACCGGCGCGGGCGCCATCGGCGTTATGGCAGCCGCTATCTGCAGAAGAAACGGCGCGCGCAGCGTCGTCGTTACCGACGTAAACGACTATCGCCTGGCGCTTGCCAAGCGCATGGGCGCAACCGAGGTTATCAACGTTGCCCGTGACCGCATCGAGGACACCTTCGCCGCGCACCACATCGTGGAAGGCTTCGACGTAGGCCTTGAAATGAGCGGAAACCCCTCCGCGCTTTCCAGCATGATCACCCTCATGCGAAACGGCGGCAAGATGGCGCTTCTGGGCATTCTTTCCAAGGATGCGCAGGTGGACTTTAACGAAATCATCTTTAAGGGCCTGACCGTTCAGGGCATCTACGGCCGCAGAATGTATGAAACCTGGTACAAGATGATGGCGATGGTCGAGGGCGGCCTCGATCTTACGCCCATCATCACCCACCGCTTCCACTATTCCGACTTTGACAAGGGCTTTGAGGCCATGAACACCGGCAGAAGCGGCAAGGTCATTCTGGACTGGACGTATTAAGGAGGAAACCACATCATGAAGAGCGCACTTCATTTTTATACCGAGCAGCTGGATGCGATCCGCGAGGCCGGTACCTTCAAGTCCGAGCGCGTGATCACAACGCCCCAGAAGGCCAGAATCGACACGACCAAGGCAAACGGCGTTCTCAATATGTGCGCCAACAACTATCTGGGCCTTGCCAACCATCCGCGCCTGATCGAAGCCGCCAGGAAAAGCTACGACGAGTGGGGCTACGGCTTATCCTCCGTCCGCTTTATTTGCGGAACGCAGGGTCAGCACATTGCGCTTGAAAAGAAAATCGCCGATTTTGTGAAAATGGACGACGCGATTCTCTATTCCAGCTGCTTTGACGCAAATGGCGGCCTGTTTGAAACACTGCTTGGCCCGGAAGACGCGGTCATTTCCGACGAGCTCAACCACGCCTCCATCATCGACGGCGTTCGCCTTTGCAAGGCCAAGCGCCTGCGCTATAAGAATAACGACATGGACGACCTCAGAAGCAAACTCGAAGAGGCCAAGGACGCGCGCATCCGCTTAATCGCAACCGACGGCGTTTTCTCCATGGACGGCTACATTGCAAACCTCAAGGCCATCTGCGACTTAGCCGACGAATACGACGCGCTGGTCATGGTGGACGACAGCCACGCCGTTGGCTTTATGGGCGACACCGGACGCGGCACCGTGGAATACGCGGGCGTCGAAGGCAGAGTCGACATCATTACAGGCACCCTCGGGAAAGCTTTGGGCGGCGCAAGCGGCGGCTACACTGCAGCCCGTCAGGAGATCGTCGATCTCCTTCGCCAGCGCTCCCGTCCCTACCTTTTCTCCAACACCCTCGCGCCCTCCATCTGCGCGGCGGCGATTGCGACCTTCGACATGCTGACCGAATCTACCGAGCTGCGTGACAAGGTGTTTGAAAACACCCGCTATTTCCGCGCCCAGCTCGAAGAAGCGGGCTTCGACGTGCTGCCCGGAACGCATCCCATCGTTCCCGTCATGCTGTACGACGCAAAGGTTGCGGGCGAATTCGCTTCCCGCATGCTCGAAAAGGGCGTTTATGTGGTCGGATTCAGCTATCCCGTCGTTCCCATGGGCAAGGCCAGAATCCGCACACAGGTCAGCGCCGCGCACACCAAGGAGGACCTCGATTTTGCGGTCAAGTGCTTTAAGGAAGTCAAGGCGGAAATGGGCCTGTAAGGCAAGCATGCAAACCGGAAAAATATAATCTCATAAAGCGGAAGGCTCTTTGAAAAGTCGTGGTATAACAAAGAGTCTTCTGATCAGGACCCTAAAACACTGTTACGGGGCGTGAAACCCGCCCCCTGCAAGAAGAAACCATTGCGTTTCCATTGTAGGGGACGGGTTTCCCGTCCCGTAACGGTTATTTGATCTCCTTAGCCCACCATCCGTGTGAGCTGTCGGCGCAGCCGACTGAGAGGGCGCTATTGATCTTCAGCCTTTAAACACCTTCCGTATCGCCTCAAGATATCCGTATCCGTTTATATCGTCCGGCTCAAGATAGCTGGTTTCGGTCCATTCGTTCCAGCTGTTGACGGTGATGAGCTTTGGCTGATTTTCGTGGCTGTCGGCGTAGGCTTTCGCCATTTCAAAACCCTTTTGGATATTTTCGGGGGGAGTGTTTTTCATTTCCGGCTGCACATAGGTGTTAAAACGCGGGTTATTGTCCCAGCCGACGGAGATGTGAGGGAAATAGGGGATGTCGAAATCCCGGTCGATTTTCTCCCATTCCTTCTGAACATCGGGCAGAATCTCCTCGTAATTCCTGTTCACGTCCACAAAGTGCACAAACTGATAATGCGTCAGGCTGTCAAAGCCGAGCGCGGAGGAGAATTCTTCCGCAGGCACGTCCTTTCCTCCGTCCACGCCGGAAATATTTGTAACGGCGGGACTCCAGAGGGCGAACTGCAGGTGGATGCCCTTAAGGCCGTTTCGGACGGCTTCTTCGCGGAACCAGTCGAGGGCTTCCTTTGCCTTCTGAACGCCGCCCAAGCCTTTTACAAAATTCGGAACATCGTAGATCATAAAGATGGGCTTATCGTCGATTTTATAGTAGTTGTCGAGGATGAAGTATTTTTGAATGACGCGCGAAGCCAGAATTCTGAATTCTTTCTCGTCCTGACTTCCGAGCCAGACGACGGTTTCGGTGTCGCTGGAATTGCGCTTGTCCCAAAGCTGACCCGCGTCGTGGTTGGCCCACATGAGGTAGAATTTCATTTCTTTATTGGACGGCGCTTTTAAAAAGCCGTCGTTTAAACAGTTTTCAAGGAACGGACGGCGGTCGTACCAATACCAGTCGTAAATGAACACGTTCACGCCGTGATCCAGCGCGCATTTGATCTGCCCTTCCATCACATACGGGTCAGCCTCGTTTGGATAGCCCCAAAGCGGGCGGCGCGGCCAGGTGTGGTCCGGGTGCTTTTTGACTGCGCTTTTCACCGACTGCCATTCGCCCATGCCCTCAGGCCAGAAAATACGCGATCTTTTTTCGTCGCCCGTGTATGCGGGCCAGATGTATGCGGCAACGTCGTATTGACTCATAATCTCCCTCCGAATAAGTTTCATAAGACCAATATACAGGAAAAACGGTGTAAAATCAATACAGAAAGCGATATGGCGAAAGATAAAAAATAATAGAATGCGCGGGCGGTCAATGACCGCCCCTACAGTATGGTTGTATGACTATCACAAAATGTAGGGGCGATCATCGATCGCCCGCGCTGTTTTTTCATTCCATGACGCTTTCGATTACTTCCAATGAGCCGTTTCTGCCGCTTAGGAAGATGAGATACTGACGCTCCTCTCCGTTTTCGTCTTTGAACCCGAGTGCGAAGCCGGTCATATCGCCCCAGAAGGTGACTTCGATAACGAGGGGACGGTTTGCGCGCAGGGTACGCGCGGAATAGAGGGTTTTGTCTGTTTTCCAGAATTCTCCCTCGTAGGAGAGGGATTCAAATCGTAGGTTTTTGACGGTATTGTTCGCCCGGACGGCGATTTTCACGGAATACTCGCTGGGATCGGCTGAACGGAAGATGTAATCGCCGCTTTTTAGAAGCTCGTCATCTGCAAAGGACACGATGACGGGCTGAAAATAGGCTTCTTCAAGGGATGTGAGACACACCCAGCCTGCGCCGGATTTGAGCCTGCCCCAGATGCGTCCGTCCTCATCGTAGCTTTCTAAAATGATCGTGTATACGCCGTCCTCGCCGACGGGCTTTTTGTATACATAATCATAGCCGGGGCCTTCGAAAATGGACGCCCATGCGGGGATGGACATGGTGTAGGGCACGTTTGCGTTCAGGCCCTGCGTGGGGTCGCCCGAAAGACAGACCCAGCCTGCACCGGATTTAAGCCTGCCCCAGAGAAGCCAGTCTTCGCCCATGTCCTCTTCAACGATTGTGTACACGCCGTCCACGCTTACGTCTTTACTGTAATCGAAAATGATGCCCGGGCCTTTGTAAATGGGCGTGCCTGCGGAAAGCTGCACGCGGTAGGAAGCGAATTCGGAAAATGCGGACAGGGATGATATGAGAATGAGAAAAGTGAGCAGACAGGCGAAAAGCTTTTTCATTTCTTACGGACTCCTTTGTAGGAATTTCTGTGTAGGGATTTATCGGTTGGACGGATGGGGAGCGGAATTTGTTTCAGATTGGAAACTATAAAGCCGGCGCGGGCGATTCATGAATCTCCCCTACATTATGGTTTGATCATACATGCAGGAGCGATGCGTGATGCCCGCGCCGGATGGATTTATTTATCTTTTCAGAATATACGTGCTTTCGCCGTCTCTGGCTTTGCCGCCGAAGGCGTCGACGCCGTTTTTGATGGTGCGCTCGATTTTGACGGAATCAGCGCTTACGGCGGTTACTTTGGTTTCGCCGCGCTTTAAAACGTCGGAAGACAAGCGGTTCATATTGATGCGCTTGATTTCTTCGCGCAGCTCTTTATCCTCATTGTCCCACGGATAGGGCATGCGGCAGATGGGATCGGCGACGCCGGTTAAGCCGACCTCGTCTCCATAATAGACGGTGGGCATGCCGGGGAGGCGGCAGATGAATTCCCAGGCCTTGAGATAGCGCTCTTTTCCGAGGGCGTACTGCTTTTTATTGAGGGGAATGAATTTGCGCTTTTCGTAGGGAAGATCGTTGTTTTTGTCTTCACAGAGCATATTGATGATGCGCGGGCGGTCGTGGCTGCCCAGAAGGTTCATCATCGAATAGAGCATGGGCTTGGGAAGCGTCGCCAGCTGATGATTGACGCCCTCGGCGAATACATATGCGTCGATTTTTCCGGTCAGGAAGTTGATTATGTTTTCGCGCAGGGGATAGTTCATGGTGCTGTCAAGCGTATCGCCGATGGCGTAATTTCTGTGCTTTCCATAGGCGATTTTATTAGTGGGATCCTCCCACACTTCGCCGATGACACAATTTTCCATGCCTTCGGCCTTGGCGCGGCGTCTGAGCTCTCTTATAAAATCCATGGGCAATTCGTCCGCTACGTCGAGTCGCCAGCCGGACGCGCCTTTTTTAAGGTAGGAGCCGATGACGGAATTTTCGCTTCTTACGATAAAGTCAAGATAGCTTGTCTCCATCTCGTTGACGTTCGGAAGCGTGTCAAAATCCCACCAGCAATCGTATTCCGAGCGGGTTTTTCCAAAGCGGTACCAGTTCGCATAGGGAGATTTTCCGCTCTGAAACGCGCCCACGGAGTCATAGGTGCCGTATTTATTGAAATAGCGGCTGTCCGCGCCGGTGTGGGAGAAAACGCCGTCCAGTATGAGATGCATGCCGGCGTCCTCTAAGGCACGTGTCAGGTTTTCAAAATCCTTCATCGTGCCGAAGGAGGGGTCGATTTCCATATAGTCTCCGGTGTCGTATTTGTGGTTGGAACGGGCGCGGAAGATGGGGTTAAAGTAGAGGGCGTTTACGCCCAGGGAGCGGATGTATTCGAGCTTTTCCTGAACGCCTTTTAAGTTGCCGCCGAAAAAGTCGATGCCCTCGCCGTCCTCGCCTTTTTTGACCACGCGGATGACGGGCGATTCGTTCCAGCTTTCGTGAAGATACGCGCCCCTTCCGTGCGGGGGATTTTTGATGCCGCCGCCGATAAAATAGCGGTCGACCATGATCTGCATGCACACAGAATTGCGCATCCACGCCGGGGTCATGAATGCGGGATCGTATACCGTGATCTGGAAAGACGGCGGCTCGCCTACGTAATCGGCGCATACTTCGCCGATGGGCTTTCCGCAGTACACCTTTCCTTCGGATGTTTCGCAAACGAAGTAATACCACAAAAGGCCCTTTGTGCCTACGTTTACATTCGCTTCATACGTAACGCCCGAAACATGGCGCATGGGGATGAGGTGTTCTCCCTCATTGCCCCAGATGCGTACATAGGCTTTTTCAAGATCGCCCTTGACCTTTAAGCGAAGGCGAACAACGCTTCCCGCAGGCATAGCGCCCTGCGGGAAGCGGTCGATTTCGTTGTAGGGATCGTGCCAGAGGTGCGTCATAACTCCACCTTATCCAGATTCCATACTTTTTCGTTGTATTCCTTGATGGTGCGGTCGCTGGTGAAGATCCAGCTTCTTGCAGTATTGACAACGGCCTTCTGCATCCACTTTGCGCGGTCCTTATAGTCTACGCCCAGCATGGTCTGCGCGCGGACATAGGAGGGAAGGTCGGAAAGAACGAAGTATTCGTCCGCAATGTGGCCGTTTCCGCCGAAGAGCAGGGAATGGTAAAGGTCTCTGAAGAGGCCGGGCTCGCTGGGGCAGAGGGTGCCGTCGATGAGCTGGGTGAGCGCGCGTCTGATTTCGGCGTTGGTTTCGAAGATGAAGCTTGCTCTGCTGGGCGCGGAGTAGGCGGCTTCTACTTCCTCGGCGCTCATGCCGAAGATGTAGATGTTTTCAGGGCCTACGGCGTTGAAAATTTCAACGTTTGCGCCGTCCATGGTGCCGATGGTGACTGCGCCGTTCATCATGAACTTCATGTTGCCGGTGCCGCTGGCTTCCTTGCCGGCGGTGGACAGCTGCTCGGAAACGTCGGCTGCGGGCATCATGACTTCTGCCATGGATACGCAGTAGTTTTCAACGAACACGATGTTCATAAGCTCTTTGGCTCTGGGATGCGCGTTTACGAGGCGGGAGATTTCGTTGATTAAGCGGATGATGAGCTTGGCTCTGTAGTAGCCCGGCGCGGCCTTTGCACCGAAAATATAGGTGCGGGGCGTGCAGGTGTAATTCGGGTCTTCTACGATTCTGTTATAGCGGATCAGAATCGCGATGGCGTTCATCAGCTGACGCTTATACTCGTGAAGACGCTTGGCCTGAATGTCGAACATGTCGTCCGGACGGAGAATCACGCCCTGCTTGCGATAGAGGGTTTCCGCCAGACGCTCTTTGTTGGCGCGCTTGACATTGTAGAACTTTTCGAGGAACGCGGGATCGTCCTTGAACTTTTCGATATCCTGCATGCGCTCGTAGTCCTTGCGCCACGCGGTGCCGATGGCCTCGTCCAGAAGGGAAGAAAGGCCTTTATTGGACTGCATCAGCCAACGGCGATGGGTGATGCCGTTGGTGATACCGATAAATTTCTGGGGCTCGGTGAGATAGAAATCGTGGAAGGTGTTTTTCTTTAAGATATCCGCGTGGATCTGGCTTACGCCGTTGACCATGTGAGACATGGCGACGCAGAGGTTTGCCATGTGAACCTGACCGTAGCCGATGACGGCCAGGCGGCCGATGCGCTCCCACTGGCCGGGATAGAAATCCCAAAGGCGCTGGCAGACGCGGCGGTTGATTTCTTCCAGAATCATGTAGATGCGCGGCAGCTGCTGGCGGACCATGTCCTCCGGCCACTTTTCAAGCGCTTCCGCCATGACGGTGTGGTTGGTGTAGGCGAAGGTGCGGCGAGTGATGTCTTCAGCCTCGTCCCAGGTCAGACCCATTTCGTCGATTAAGATTCGCATAAGCTCCGGAATGGCCATGCCGGGATGCGTATCGTTGACGTGCAGGGCAACCTTTTCGGGGAAGAGCTTGAAATTTTTGCCGTAGACCTTGATAAAGTCGTTTACTGCATACTGAACGGAGGCGGAGGAGAGGAAATACTGCTGCTTTAAGCGAAGCTCCTTGCCTTCGTAGTGGTTGTCTTCGGGATAGAGGACCTTGCTGATGACTTCTGCAATTTCCTTTTCTTCAACGGCCTGCGCATAGTCGCCGCGGTTGAAGGACTGCATGTCAAGGGACTTGGTGGCTCTTGCCGACCAGCATCTTAACATATTGACCATGTGGCTGTCGTAGCCGATGACGGGCATGTCATAGGGCACGGCCTGCACGGTCTTGTAGTTTTTATGGATGTAGTGGATGCGGCCGTTGTCTTCAACGGAATCCACATAGCCGCCGAAGTGCACCTCCACCGCCTGATCGGGACGGCAGACTTCCCACATGTTGCCGTTTTCCAGCCAGTTGTCCGGCATTTCCACCTGGAAGCCGTTTACGATCTTCTGGCGGAAAAGGCCGTATTCGTAGCGGATGGTCATGCCCATGGCGGGCAATTCAAGCGTGGTTAAGGAATCGAGGAAGCAGCTGGCAAGGCGACCCAGACCGCCGTTTCCAAGGCCGGGTTCCGGCTCCTGCTCAAAGATGACGTCGGAAGAGATGCCCAGCTCTTTAAGCGCCTGAACGTAATTATCCTCGTTTACGAGGGAAACCATATTGTTGTGAAGCGCGCGGCCTACGAGGAACTCCGCAGAGAGGTAGTACAGCTTCTTGCAGCCCTGCTTTTTGCGAAGGCCGTGGGAAGCGGTGCGGCTTTTCATAACCTCGTCGCGCACGGTCTGCGCGAGCGCGTCGTACAGCTGGACGCGGGTGGCTTCGGAAATTTCGCAGCCGTAATTTCTTTCAAGCTTTCCGATGATGGAAGCTTTGATTTCGTTGACAGATAAACGCTGAACAGGCATTGACTAAAATCCCCCATTTAAATCGCGTGATTTTGCTATTATATCATTATATCGCCATTCAATCAAGCATACGTTTGTTTATAAAGAGATTTTCTCATTAAGCTTCCACAAAATCGATGGATTTTTTTGAGGATATTGCGATTTTGTGTTGTTTGTTGTATACTATAAAGGGCGATTGTGCGCCAAAATGCATCATGCGATGAGACAAAAATCCAGTTTATGGATCGGAAAAGGAGGGCGGAGAAAGGAATGCTTTCAAGTCAGAAGCAGCTTAAAAATCTGTCCTTTGGATCCGATCAATTATATGCGCCGACGGATATGGAATTAAAGCGCATGCAGGAAATTCTCCTTATGATTTATAAGGATGTCTTTGATGTCTGTGAACAAAACGGCCTTACGCTGTTTTTAGGCGGCGGAAGCGCGCTTGGCGCTGTCAGGCACGGAGGGTTCATCCCGTGGGACGACGATATGGATCTTATGCTGATGCGCGGCGACTATGAAAAGTTCAAGGCCATATTTGACGAGCATCTGTCCGAAAAGTACGTCCTGCAAGTTCCCGGCGCGGAGGGAAAAAGACCCTCCAACCTTTTTATGAAGGTGATTTTAAAGGGCACAAAGTGCCTGGAGCTGGTTCAAAAAAATGCGCCCGGCGAGCATGGGCTGTGGGTGGACATTTTCCCGATTGAATATGCGCCTGAAAACAGGTTGATTCGACAGGTAAAGGGCTTTTTGATTGACGCGCTTGCCTACGCATGCGTATCCAATTACCTATTCAGGTTTGATTCAAAGGAAATGCGAGCCTATGTCAAGGGCTCCAAAGGAGCGAGGATCAATCGCCTGATCCGGCTGACGATCGGGGGAATACTGAGCTTTCTTCCCTATGAACGGTGGTACGATTTTTTTGACCGCGCATCCCGGGGACGCAGAGCAACAAGCGTTATCACCATCCCGACCGGCATCCGCCATTATATGGGCGAGATGCATGCAAAAGATGCGTTTTTCCCGCCGAAGGAAACAAACTTTGAGGGTGTAAAGGCGTATCTTCCAAACCATACCCACGAATACCTCACCCAGCTCTATGGCGATTACATGACGCCGCCGCCCGAAAACAAGCGCGAGCGGCATCTGTATGTCAAGCTTGATTTCGGACCCTACCGGGAGAAAACGCATGAATAAGACCCTGGACACGATATTGAAAATCGCATATTCTTACGCGTATCGAATGCTGCTTACGCCCCTTCGGCTTTTGCCGATTCAAAAAAGGCGCGTTTTATTTGTGTCCTTCAGGGGAAAACAGTATTCCTGCAATCCAAGGGCGATTTCAGAAGCACTTCTTAAAAAGGCAAAGGGAAGCCTTGAAATCGCATGGGCGTTTCATGAAGCCGAGAAATTCCGTTTTCTCGAAAAGGATGGCGTAAAGGTGCTTTCCGATTCTTCGTTTGAATTTTTAAAATACGCGCTCACTTCTCGCGTGATCGTCACAAACACCTATTACAAGCCGCATCTTCCAAGGCGTAAGGGCCAGTTTTTCATACGAACCTGGCACGGCGGCGGCGCGTACAAGCGCGTGGGCAAAGCGCAGAATCTGCCCTTCTGGGAGCGAATGTTTGTAAAGATGCAGCAGGAAGGCGCGAATGTGTATCTTTCGTCGAGCAGGGCGTTTACTGATATGACCATCCGCGAGGCGTTCGGTTACACAGGCGAGATTCTGGAATGCGGCATGCCCAGAAACGACAGACTCATAAAGGGCGAATACCAAGAAGCGAAAAAACAGGTGTTTGAATATCTGAACCTTTCCAAAAACACCCGCCTTGCGCTCTACGCGCCGACCTATCGAGACAATATGGATGCATACGGCCAATATCCCGATTTTGCCCGCATGGAAAAGGCGCTGAAGACGCGCTTTGGCGGCGAGTGGAAAATCGCTTATCGCGGACACCATGTGTATTACAAAAACAATGTGCAAGCCGAATGCCTGAATGCTACCGATTATATGGACATGCAGGATCTGTTGCTTTCCGCCGACGTGCTCATTACCGACTATTCCTCCTCCATCTGGGATATGTCCCTTATGATGAAGCCGGTTTTCCTGTTCTGCCCGGATCTGAACGCCTACAGGGCGGAACGCGACTTTTTTACGGACATCCATTCGTGGCCCTTCCCGCTTTCGGAGAACGATGAAGAGCTTGAAAAAAGCATTCTTTCCTTTGATGAAGAGAAAATGAAAAAAGCATACGAAAATCACCATAAGACGCTTGGAAGCTTTGAAAGCGGAAACGCTTCCGATATCGTTGCGGACAGGATTAATTCGGAATGCAGATGAGGTAAAGATGATACACACATTGAAGCTGATCAGGCTTTTATTGACCACCATGATCATGCGAATCGCTTTTCGCGTTTTCTACATTTTCCCTATCCAAAAAAACCGTGTGATGTTTCAGGCCTTTCGCGAAAAGCAGTATTCGTGCAACCCCAAATACATAAGCCAAAAGCTGCGCGAGATGTACGGGGACGAAGTTGAAATCGGCTGGAGCTTTAAAAACCCGGAAAAGTACAGATATCTTGAAAAAGAGGGCATCAAAGTCCTTAAAAGCCGCACGCTTGCGCTGTATAAATTCGCGCTCACAGCCAAGGTCATCTGCACCAATACCTATTATAAGACCACGCTCCCCAGACGCCGCGGCCAGTATTTCATCCGTACCTGGCATGGCGGCGGCGCATACAAGCGCGTGGGCAGCATGGAAAAGCTGCCGTTTTTAAAACGCATATCGCTTAATCTTCAGGCGCAGGGCGCGCATCTGTATCTTTCCTCAAGCAAGGCCTTTACCTTTATGACCATCCGCGAATCCTTCGGCTATAAAGGCGAGGTCATGGAATGCGGCATGCCCAGAAACGATATTCTGCTAAACGGCGATCACGAAGCGATTTCAAAACGCGTTAAAAAAGCGCTCGGTATGCAGGAAAACGAAAGGCTTGCGCTCTACGCACCCACCTACCGGTATGATTTGTCGCTGGATCATTACGACATCGATTATGAGGGCGCGATTCATGCGCTTGAGACGCGCTTTGGCGGCAAATGGAGATTTGCCTTCAGAACGCACAATTTTGTGGAGATGAAGGCAGGCGACAGAATCGGGGAAGATGTAATCGACGCGACGGATTATCCCGATATGCAGGAGCTTCTCATTGCGGCGGACGCGCTGTTTACGGACTATTCTTCCTCCATCTGGGATATGTCGCTTATGTATAAGCCCGCGTTTTTGTATGCAAACGACTTAAAGGCCTACGAAAGCGGACGCGATTTTTATATGGATATCCATCTGTGGCCCTTCCCGCTTTCTGAAAACAACGAAGAGCTGATCAAAAACATCCTCAATTTCGATGAAGACAAATACCATAAAGACGTCAAGGCGCACCACGATGTGCTCGGCAGCTGCGAAAGCGGGCATGCCAGCGAAATGGTTGCAAAGCGCATCCATGAAGTCATGACGAAAGGATGATTCTATGAACATCGCGCTCATATTTGCCGGAGGCACGGGCTCGCGCATCAATTCCAGAACCCGCCCCAAGCAGTTTCTGGAGCTGAATGGAAAGCCCATCATCATTCATACGCTTGAATATTTTGAGGAAGCCGAAAGCATCGACGCCATCTGCGTCGTGTGTCTGGAGGGATGGATTGCGTATTTTAACGATCTGGTTAAAAAATTCAACCTTAAGAAAATCCGCTGGGTGGTTCCGGGCGGAGACAGCGGACAGGACAGCATTTTTAAGGGCCTGACGGCAGTCTTTGAAGACAAAACGGTTCCGAGGGACGCGATCATGCTCATTCACGACGGCGTGCGCCCGCTGATCAGCGTTTCCACCGTCGAAGACGTTGTCGCCTGCGCCTGCGAAAACGGAAACGCGATTACCGTAACCAGCGCCTACGAAACGATCATCACGGTGGATGAGAATGAAAACGTCAGTGATGTTGTGGACAGAAAGCGTGCAAAGCTTGCCCGCGCCCCGCAGGCATTTCATTTAAACGACATCTACTCCGCCCACATCCGCGCAAGGGAGGAAAACTTCGACGCCATCGATTCCGCCACCCTCATGCGCCATTTCGGGCACAAGCTGTTCACCGTCGAGGGCCCGGTTGAGAACATCAAAATCACCTCGCCTTCCGACTTTTACATCTTCCGCGCCATCTACGAGGCGAGGGAGAATTCTCAGATTTGGGGGCTGTAAAAAAGTGCAGAAGGAATGTCCCGGCAGAAAGACGTTTCAAAAAAGCGTGGAGGAGATTGCAAAGGGCGCGTTCGATTTTGAAGCCTTTCGAAACGCCACGTTTTTGGTAACCGGCGCGACCGGCCTGATCGGCGGCGCGCTTGTCCGCGCGCTTTTAGCTGCCAACCGCTTAAGAGGCTTGGGCGCGCGCATTCTTGCGCCCGTTCGAAGCCTTGAAAAGGCAAAAAGCGTCTATGGCGAGGCCTTTTACCGAAAGGAAATCCGCTTTTTCGAGTGCGACCTGAATGTTCCTCTTGAAATTTTTGAGCCGATTGACTACATCGTTCACGCAGCGTCGGTCACGCAGTCGAAAATATTTGTGACAAAGCCCGTTGAAACCATCGAAGCCGCAGTTCTGTCCACGATGAACGTGCTTGCGCTGGCAAAAGAAAAATCCGTTCGCGGCATGGTGTATTTATCCAGCATGGAGGCCTTCGGCGTAACCGATCCGAAGCTTGAATTTGTGACGGAAAAGGACTTGGGGTTTGTCGATCCCGCATCCGTCCGCTCGTGTTATCCCGAGAGCAAGCGCATGTGCGAAAACCTATGCGCGGCCTATGCGCATGAATACGCTGTTCCGGTTTGCGCGGCGCGGCTTGCCCAGACCTTCGGCGCGGGCGTTTCAAAGGAAGACACGCGGGCGTTTATGCAGTTTGCCAAAAGCGCGATGAAGGGAGAAAGCATCGTGCTTCACACAAAGGGCGAATCGGTCGGAAACTATGTGGCGCTGAAAGACGCGGTAAATGCGATTCTTCTTCTGCTTATCAAGGGCGAAAGGGGAGAGGCATACACGGTTGCGGGTGATAACACTGCCCATCCCATCAAAGAGACGGCGAAAATCGCCGCCGAAACGCTTTCAGATCCACCGGTTTCAATTATTTTCGATATCCCCGAAGACGCTATGAAATATGGCTATGCGCCGGACGTCAAAATGCATTTGTTCAATTGTAAATTATGCTCCCTCGGCTGGCGGCCGACAATGGGACTTAAAGATATGTTTGCGGAACTGGCCGAGGACCTGAAAGATCAGGGAATATAAATTATGAAGCTTTACGCGGCGTGTATCATCATTGCACGCCGCGATTTTTCTATTTTGAAATAAATTTTGAATTTTTTATAATTTGATATTGCAATTTTGCGCGTTTCGTGGCATAATGAATAACGCAGAGGGGCGAACGTGCATATAATGCCCCGTAACCAACTGAAAATGAAGGAGAAATGCAAAATGGCATTGACGATCTCCCAAAAATGCAAAAATATTCAGCCGTCCGTCACGTTGGCGATCGATTCCCGCGCAAAGCAATTAAGAAACATGGGCCTTGACGTCATCGGATTCGGCGCGGGCGAGCCTGATTTTGATACGCCCAAATATATCAAGGACGCAGCCAGGGACGCGCTGGACGCAGGTATGACCAAATACACGCCCGTTGCAGGCACGGTTGAGCTTAGATGCGAGATTCAGGAAAAGCTCCTTCGCGACAACGGCCTTGACTATGAATTGGCCGATATCATCGTCTCCACCGGCGCAAAGCAGTCGCTTTATAACGCCTTAAGCGCGATTCTCGATCCCGGCGACGAGGTGCTTCTGCCCTCACCCTGCTGGGTCAGCTATCCTGAAATGGTACAGATGGCGGGCGGCGTTCCCGTGATGGTCAAGGGCGACGAAAACAACGGCTTTTTAGCTTCCGCCGAAACGCTTGAAAAATTCGTCACCGAAAAAACCAAGGCGCTCATCATCAATTCGCCCAACAACCCCAACGGCAGCGTCTATACGCGCGACATGCTCGAAAAAATCGCACGTCTGGCCATTGAAAAGCGCTTCTATGTTATTTCCGATGAGATTTATGAAAAGCTGATCTACGACGGGGAAAAGCATGTTTCCATCGCCTCCCTGTCCGACGCGATCAAGGCGCAGACCATTGTCATCAACGGCGTTTCCAAATCCTACGCCATGACCGGTTGGCGCATCGGCTACGCGGCAGGTCCGAAGCCCGTCATCCGCGCGATGACCTCCTTCCAGAGCCACACGACCTCAAACCCCAATTCCATCGCCCAGCACGCTGCAGCCGTCGCGCTGACAAACGGCGAACGCTTCATGCACGAATCCCACACCGAGTTTGACGCAAGGCGCAAGCTCATGCATTCCCTCTTAAACGCCATCCCCGGTCTTTCCGCCGCCATGCCCAAGGGCGCGTTTTACATGATGCTGAACATCTCCGGCATGATCGGAAAGAGCTTAAACGGAAGAACCATCAAGGGAAGCGACGACTTTGCGGAGATGCTCCTGGAATCCAAGCTCGTAGCCGTCGTTCCGGCCAGAGCTTTCGGCGACGACCACTACGTCCGCTTAAGCTACGCCACCTCCCGCGAAAAGATCTCCGTTGGCATTATGCGAATTGCGGAATTTGTCAAAGAGTGCAAATAAAACCGAAATGTTATCGGGACGGGAAACCCGCCCCCTACAATGGATACCGCGTGTAATTCGTCGTAGGGGACGGGTTTCCCGTCCCGCTTATGCTTACTTGCGAGAAAGGAAGGCATCCATGTTCAAAGATAAAATCATCGTCATAACCGGCGGCGCGCACGGCATCGGAAAGCGCATCAAAGAGGATTTCGAAAACGCAGGCGCGCGCGTATTCGTGATCGATACCACTCCCGGCGAATGGTTTGTGGGCGATATTTCAAAAAAAGAAACGCTGGAAGCGTTTGCATCGTACGTCATCCAAAGCGCAGGCCGCGTGGACGTGCTCATCAATAACGCCCCGCCCATCATGCGCGGCATCGATACCTGCTCCTATGAAGAATTCTCAAACGCGCTTTCCGTCGGCGTGACCGCGCCTTTTTACTTAACCAAGCTTTTTAATCTCTATTTCGCTCCCGGTGCATCGGTGATCAATATTTCCTCCTCCAGAGATCGCATGAGCCAGAAGCAGACCGAATCCTACACCGCCGCAAAAGGCGGCATCGCCGCGCTCACTCACGCCTTAGCCGTGAGTCTCGCCGGACGCGTGCGCGTAAATTCCATCTCCCCCGGCTGGATTGACACCGATTACACGGAATATATCGGCCCTGACGCGACCCAGCAGCCCGCGGGCAGAGTCGGAAATCCGGCGGACATTTCAAGCCTCGTTCTTTTCCTGGCCTCCGAAAAAGCCTCCTTTATCGACGGCGAAAACATCGCAGTTGACGGCGGAATGACCCGCCTTATGATCTATCACAACGATCATGGGTGGAAATTGGAGGAATAACCGAAGGCTCCTTTGTGTAAAGGGAGCTGTTTTTTAGGATACGATGTTGTTTGTTAAAATAGTATTAAATACAATAAACCCGCATCCGAGTACATTCCCTTCGGGTCTAATGGGTGCATATGCAAAGAGACGTTCCATGGAACAAATGGAGGATGGCATGAACGAAAGAGAATTTTCCGGGCGCGTTCGCCTGATGCGCGATCGGCTGTGGCGCGTGTCGTTTTCGATTCTTAGATCGACCGCCGACTCAGAAGATGCGATGCAGGAAGCGCTTTTCCGGGCGTGGCGGAACGTGGATTCGCTTCGGGACAAAAGTTTTTTTGAAACCTGGCTTACGCGGATTCTGATCAACGAATGCAGGCGACTGATTCGTAAGAAACCGGATATGACCGAGATTCCCGAAAGCACCCCCGCGCCGGAGGCGGAAAATCCTGCGCTTGGAAAAGCGATTGCAGCTCTTAAAATGGATTTGCGCGTTCCTGTCATTCTCCATTACATCGAAGGCTATAGCGTTAAGGAGACCGCATCGATCATGCGAATCACGCAGGCAAATGTGAAATCGCGGCTCATGCGGGCGAGAAAGAAACTTAAGGAAACGCTTGAAAAGGAGGCGGCACAGGATGAATAACAAGGATCTTCGTACAGCGGTTCCTGACATGCCGTTGTCCTTCGCGAGGAAAATGGACGAGACGCTTGAAAGGATCGAAAACATGGAAGCTAAGAAAAGAAAAGTAAGCCCGCGCGCGCTCATCATCTGCGCGGTTCTGCTTGTAACATTGATTGGAAGCGCCATTGCGGCGACGGAGTACAGGGTGTTTGATTTCCTGTGGCACATGAATCCCTTAGACGGCGCGGAAAATCTCATTGAGACAAACGTCGGCGTTTATGAAAATGAATATGTCCGCGTTGCCATTGAGGAAGCGGCGTACGACGGACAGGGCGTGATGCTCTATATCCGCGCAACGCCTTTAAAGCCTGACACGCATCCTTTGTATGCATCCCTCATGAATACGGAAAACGATTCCGACTGGGTCTACAAGTTCACCACATATGAGGACGGAAGCGGAATGAGCGAGTTTCTGGGCAGAGCCGACGGAAAGGAATTTGTTTCCTTCGGCGTATCCATCACCGTAAAGGATGAAAACGGCAAGGAAATCTGGCTGGATTCTTGGGACGCCAAGGAAGATGCAGACGGCAGCGTGATTCTCTATGCGGACGGCTTCAGCGATGAAAAGCTTGGCGAAACAGCCGTTCTGACGGCGAAGGTGAGAACGCATCTCTGCGCCCCTGATGCAACGAGGAAAACTTCTTTCCCGGAGGGCGAGATCACTCACACCATGCCGAAGACGGATGATGCGCGCAATTATAAGCTCATTCCCGTTTCAACAGAAGACGCTCCGCATTTTGATTTGCTCGGCGGCAGCATCTCCTTTACCCCTGTTCGCGGCTATATGACGATTCAGTACGCCTATCAGGAGAGGGAAGACGAGCCCATGGGCGTAACCATGAAGCCCTGCATGCCGGACGGCACGGAAATCACGGTCGGCAGCGGAGGATGGACGATGCTCGGTGAGGAGAACGGCTTTGATATTATAGAAGGGCTCAGCGAGATTCAATCCTACGAAACCCTGCCCGAAACCATCATCATCCGCGTAAAGGTCATCGGCGAAGCCAGATACCTTTGCGATATTGAGTGCAGGGTGGTTGAAGAGTAAGGCGGATCCAAATTTCGGATTCGGACTGTATGGGGAAGGGGCGATGCGTAAATCGCCCCTTCCTTATCGCCTTTTTGGTAAAAGCCTTTTTCATGAAAAGAAAAAACATTTCAGTAATCGTAGGGCGGGGGCTTGCTCCCGCCGTGCTTGTTATGAAACAGAATCCGCTGCAAAAGGCGTTAAAGGCGATGCTCCCGATTTCAATAAACAGAAGCTGCTTCGAAAAAGCCGCGTGCACATTCATATAAAATGCGGCTTGTGAAAGCCTGATTCACCTGTAAAATGCGTCCTGCCTGAACCGAAAAGCGACAATAAATCGTACGGCGTTTGTAAGCTGATATATGTACTCCCCCGGGGGGAGGGGGGTATGAAGGTACATATCCAATTCTGATCTTTTTTATCAGTCGTATCCTGTCTGCCTGAAGCCTTTGTTTTCGAAAGGATTATCTGTTTTTATGTGTGTATGAGTTTTATCCCCAAAAAACGAAAGGACTTACGCAGATTTTGCTTTCTGCATAAGCCCTTTTTGTTTGAAATGCATGTGAACGAAGGAACTATTCTTCCTTTTCCTCGTTCATTTTATTCACGATTTCGTCAGCTTTTTTGCTGGCTTTTTCACTTACGCTGTTTACGATGCGGCCCGCTGCGCCGGAGCCGGTTACGCGGAACTTATAGCCGGTGAAAAGACCTACGACGATCAGGATCGCGGGAAGCCACCAGGAGAGGAGGAAGAACAGAATCAGGGACACGAGGCTGATTTCGATCACGACCTCGTCTTTGTGGCTGACTTCCAGATGGCTGCTTTCTCCCTTCTTGATGAGCGCGCCGATCCATTTTAATGCGGCTGCGATTTTTTCCCCGATGTCGCCGGTGCTTACGCGGCGGGAGGCTTTCTTAACAGGCTTGGCGGGGCCGTTTTCATTTTCGCTTACGTAGACGGGCTCGTTGATGGGCTCGGCGGCGGGCTGCTCCTTTTCGAGGGATACGATGGCGTCCAGCATATCCCAGTTGGCCTTTTCGAGGGCTTCTCTGGCTTCTTCGTAGGTTGCGCCGGTCTTTTCGCGGATTTTTTCAACCATTTCCAGTCTGGTCATTGTATATAGTGCCTCCTTAACGGCTTTTGTGCATCAAAGGTGATTATATCATATCAGAAATCGCGCATCTTTGCAACCTTTTTGACATAGAAACGAAATGTTTTACGTAGCATGCATATGATACAATAGGGAAAGCAATAAAAAAGGGCAGGTTGACTATGGAAGAAAACAAAGGCGTTCGCCTGAACAAATACATTTCCGACGCAGGCCATTGCTCGCGCCGCGAGGCGGACAGATGGATTGAAGAAGGCCGCGTATACATTGACGGCAGAAAGGGCACCTTGGGCGACAGGGTGCTGCCCGGAATGAAGGTGACCATTCAGGGCGAGCGCGTGAAAGCGCAGAGTAAAAATGTATACATTGCGCTCAATAAGCCCGTGGGCATCGTGTGTACCACGGATAAACGCGAGCCTATGAACGTGGTTGATTTTGTGGATCACGACCGGCGCATTTATCCCATTGGGCGTCTCGACAAGGACAGCGAGGGGCTTCTTCTCATGACCTCGGACGGCGACATCGTAAACCGCATCCTTCGCGCAGCCGGCAGGCACGAAAAGGAATATCAGGTGACGGTGGACAAACCCGTCACCGCGGAATTTTTAACCAAAATGGCCTCCGGCGTAAAAATTCTGGGCACGACCACCTTGCCCTGTCAGATCAAAAAAACCGGCGAAAAGGCGTTCACCATCATTTTGACGCAAGGCCTCAACCGCCAGATCAGGAGAATGTGCGAAACGCTTGGGTATCGCGTAAGGACATTAAAGCGCGTTCGTATCATGAACATTCATCTTGGCAATCTGAAGCTGGGCCAGTGGCGCAATTTAACGCCTGCCGAAATGAAGGAGCTTATGCGAAGACTGGACGGAAACGAGGAGGAATAAAGAAATGAAAATCCTGGAAAAATTTGCTCAAAGGCAGAAAAACTATTTCGGAACCCGCCCCGTGACCATCGCATGTCTGGGCGACAGCGTGACCCACGGCTGCTTTGAAATCTTTGTCGATGAAACGGGCGGCATCGCTACCGTCTGCCGTCCCGACGAAGCCTATCCCATGCAGCTTTATCATGCGCTTAAAAACTATTATCCCTTCGCCGCGCCCGTTATCATCAACGCAGGCGTGTCCGGCGACAAGGCCTATGGCGGCCTTGAACGCTTGGAAAGGGACGTTCTTTCCTATAAGCCCGATCTGGTAATCGTGGATTTCGGCCTTAATGATTCCATGAACAAGGACGTTGAGGGCGGCATTGAAACGTACGACAAATCCATGCGCGAGATTTTTAAAAGGGTGCTGGAAAGCGGCGCGGAGTGCATTCTGCTCACCCCGAATTTCATGAACAAAGTTGTTTCGCCCCACCTGAAGGACGAAATGTTTATCGATATTGCTAAAGAAGCCGCCGTCGTTCAAAATACCGGAATTCTCTCTCACTATGTTGAAACCGCGAAAAAGGCCGCTGACGATATGGGCGTTCCCGTTGCGGACGCATACGCCGTCTGGCAGAAAATCAGCGATAACGGCGTGAACACCGATTCGCTTTTATCCAATCATATAAACCATCCGAACAAAGAAGCGCACGGAATTTTCCTAAATGAAATCATGCGCGTACTGATGGCGTAATATTTATGCGAAACGGGCTTTCCGTTTCGCTTTTCCTTCATTCATATATAAGGAGCGGAAGTACATGCAGTATAGACGTCTCGGAAACACCGGTCTCATGGTTTCCGAAATCGGCCTGGGCGGCGAATGGCTCGAGCGCCTGGACAGGGAAACCTGCGCCGAAATCATAAAGTATGCCGAAAACGCGGGCATCAACATCCTCGACTGCTGGATGAGCAATCCCGAGGTTCGTTCAAACATCGGCTACGCCATCAAGGGCAGCCGCGAAAAGTGGATTGTTCAGGGTCACATCGGCTCTACCTGGCAAAACGGCCAGTATGTAAGAAGCAGGGATATCGAGCTTGCCAAAGCTGCATTTGAGGATCTGCTTTCCCGCTTTCAGACCGATTACATCGATCTTGGTATGATTCATTATGTGGATGCGGTGGATGACTGGAACGAAATCGTAAACGGCCCATTCCTCAAATATATCTATGAGCTCAAAGCGCAGGGCCGCATCCGCCACATCGGCTTAAGCACCCACAACCCTGAAATTGCAAAGCTGGCCGTCGAAAGCGGTATTATCGAAATGATGCTCTTCAGCGTCAATCCCGCCTTTGACATGCTGCCCGTAAACGGAGACGCGGAGGTCTATTTCGGCGACGATTTCTCAACTGCCGTAAACGGGATATCCCAAGAACGCGTGGAGCTTTATAAATTGTGCGAGCAAAAGGGCGTGGGCATCACGGTTATGAAGGGCTATGCCGGCGGCCGACTGTTTGACGAAAAGCGCTCGCCCTTCGGCGTAAAGCTTTCGCCTGTACAGTGCCTTCACTATTGCCTGACGCGCCCGGCGGTTGCGTCCGTCATGGTGGGCTTCAGCGCAGTTTCCCACATCGACGAGGCTGTTTCCTACGAAACTGCATCCGCTGATGAGCGCGACTATGCTTCGCTTCTCGCCCGCGCTCCGATGCATGCCTATGCCGGTCAGTGCACCTACTGCGGACACTGCAAGCCCTGCCCAAAGGACATTGATATCGCTATGATCAATAAGCTGTATGACTTGGCCATCATGCAGAAAGATCTGCCCGATTCCATCCTGGATCACTACCGCGTGATAAAAACCAAGGCAGGCGACTGCATCGGGTGCAAAACATGCGAAAGCCGCTGCCCGTTCGGCGTGAATATTGCAGACAGGATGAAGCAGACGGCGGAGCTTTTTGGAGAATAAATCCGTTCATATTATGATAGTCACAATATAGAATGCGCGGGCGATCGATGATCGCCCCTACACGACGGTTTCATGACAGAAACTGTAGGGGCGATTCACGAATCGCCCGCAGGCATTTTTATATTTTGCAATCTTTCCTACATTCCAAAACCGCCGTTTACGCCCAGCACCTGCCCCGTGATAAACGACGCGTCGTCCGACAGCAAAAACCTTATCGCTTTTGCGACGTCCTCTGGTGTTCCGATTCGGCCGAGGGGCGTTTCATCCGATAATGCTTTCATTGTTTCTTCGTCAAAGGAGTTCAGCATATCCGTTAAAATTACGCCGGGGGTTACGGCGTTTACGCGAATGCCGGAGAGACCTACTTCCTTGGAAAGCGCCTTTGTCAGGCCGATGAGCCCTGCCTTGGACGCAGAATAATGCGCCTCCATCGACGCGCCCACTTCGCCCCAGATGGAGGAAACGAACACGATCGCGCCGTTTTTTTCGGAAATCATGTCGGGTAAAGCCGCCTGCGCAAGATACGCCGCGCCCGAGAGATTCACGCCCATCATTCTCGACCAGTCGGATTCGGTCACGTCCTGAAACAGCGCCTGCTGCGCGATACCCGCGCAGGAAACCACGCCGTCGATTTTCCCGATGGCGTTTTTTGCTTTTTGATAGGCTTCAAATACCTGTTCGCGGCATGAAATATCGCATTTAATTGGAACTGCGCCTGTGGATTGCGCGATTTTCCCCGCCGCCTCGTCGTTTTTTTCATATAAAAATGCAACGCGCGCGCCCGATTTTTGTAAAAGACGCACGGTGGCCGCGCCGATTCCGCGCGAGCCGCCTGATATGAGTATGTTTTTCATGTCTGATTCACTCCCTGATTTTGTATAGTTCGCCGCTTCCTATTTCTTTTCCTTCCTCCTTTCCTTCAGGGGATGCGATTTCACGGATTGTTTCTTGACAGATGCAGGCGAAAACGGTAAAATAAAGGATGGGTTATTATGCTTTGGAGGACACGGTTAAGACATGCCGATCAAACGCATCCTAATGTTGATTATCGCCGCTTTGTGCCTGTTTGGCGCAGGCGCGATTGCGCATGCCGACGAGCCGCTGGAAGCGGTCTGCGCGTTCACCCCGGCGGATTTTCTCGAGCCGTGCACTGCAAAGCTTTCCGTCACCGTTCACAATTCGTCTGACAAGCGCATCGAAAGCGCGCGCATTTCCCACGACCCCAACAAGGAAAGCGCGGTTATCGGCACGATTGAGCCCGGCGAAACCATGCACTTTGCCTATGACGTGCAGGTTACAAAAAAAATGCTGGAAGCCGGGAAAGTCAACCTCACCATCTCCTATAAGATCGGAAACAAAACCCAGAAGCTTCAGACCTCGGCAATCGTTACGCAGGTGGAGCATCTGGCCAAGGCTCAGCTGACCGCCCGCATTTTCAAGTCCGCGGTTTATCCGGGCGAGATCGTTCAGGTGGAATACAGGCTTGTCAATACCGGCGAAATCGCCATCGAAAACGCCATCATTTCAGACGCCGCGTTTTCATTCGCATCGGAGGCCTTCTCCCTCGCGCCGGAGGAAGAAAAGTGCATAAATTACATGACGACCTTTTCAGAAAGCGCCATTTCCGCGCCGCGCGCAAACTTTGTATCTTCCCTATCCCAAAGCCCTTATGTGGTGCATGCGCCCAGCGCCGCCATTCATGTGACAAACGACAGCCTTTCCTTTTCCATCGAGCCGGAAACGGTCATGGTCGCTTATGGCGAGCGCGCGCATTTTTCCATTACCGTCAGAAACAATGGTCTTCTTACCTATAATAATCTTTCACTGTACGGAAGTGGGCTTGGACTGATCAAGACCGATAATACCACCCTGAGACCGCAGGAAGCATTTATCGTTCAGGTGGAAACGCCGCCTGTAACCGGTGAAAACACCTATCCGATCACGCTTTCCCTTCGTGAAGCCGGCGGAACGGAGCGCGAGTTCAATGTGGGGGAGATGAAGGTGTTTGTTCTTGATGCGCCCGCGCGTAATCCCATTTTAAACGTAAGCGCCAACGAACAGGGCGATGTTCCCTTTTCGATCCATATAAGCGGTGCGAACCGGAATCTGAAAAATGTCCGCCTTTCGGAAAAGCGATTGGGCGAAATCAAAACCTTTCTGACCCTTGAAGCCAACAGCGAAACCGCGTTCAACCCCATATTAAGCGCAAACAAGGGCGAAGCGTATGAATTTATGCTCAAATGGGAAGAAAACGGCGAAACTTTCTCGGTGTCCGCCGCGCCCGCCATCAGCCGCATTACCTATGTCATGGAAGCAAAAGGCAGCTTGACCGAAGCTTCGCACGCCTCTTTATATGCCATCGTCAACGCGACAAAGCTTCCGAACCTTGCGCTGACCGCTTGCATCATACTGATCGCACTGATCATCATGTTCGTTATTATATACCAAATCGTAAAGGTAAAAAAACATCGTCGACAGACGCGCGATGCGGTGGGCAGAACCAGCAAGTTTGCGCCCGTCCGCACGCGAGATACCGAAAAGGAGAACCCGTAAAGAGATATGTTTAACGGTTTTACCGACCAAACGTTTGAGTTTTTCATGGCGATCCGCTTTAACAACAACCGCGATTTTTTCCATGAAAATCACGACTGGTATTTTAAGCACGTCCGAACCCCGGCGCTCGACCTCGCCGAAAGCCTCATGGATGCGGTCGAGGCAATCGATCCTGATCTCGAGCGCAGACCCAATAAGGTCGTTTCGCGCATCAACCGCGATATCCGCTTTTCAAACGACAAATCGCCCTACCGCGATTACATCTGGCTGGCCTTTAGAAAACCGGGCGAAGAAAGAAAATCCACGCTCGGCGTGTACGTCGACCTGTCCGACGCGGGCTTAAGCTACGGTATGGGCTTTTACGACGAAAACAAGCCCCTCATGAACGCGCACCGCATCCAGCTTCAAAAAGACGCCGCTGAGTTTACCGAAATCGCGCGGGATACCCTTAAAAATTTCTCCCTCCACCCTAAATCCTTCAAGCGCATGCCGATCCCGGAAAATCTGCCGGAAGACATCAAAATCTGGTATCCGCTCAAGGGCTTTTATGTGGAAAAGGACGTAAAAGACTTTGACCTCATCAAATCCCCCGCTCTGGCGGACGAAATCATGAACGGCTACAAAAGCCTGATTCCGCTTTACCGCTATTTTGAAAAGCTTACGCCGGTAGAGGAGATGCCGTAAAGTTAGCCTCGGGAGACGAAACGCCTTCCCTGCGGAGTTTAAAGCAGCAATTGTGAAAACAAACGCGCTGTTCCGCCGTAGGGGATGGGTTTCCCGTCCGCGTACCTTTTCACCCAATCGCATTTATCCGTTTTTTCGCGCTCAGGCGCAGAAAATATGTCACCCGCCCGATCACCATCGGGCAGCCGCCGGACGCGCGTGTGCCGAAAGGCAAGGCGCACAGACGTCCTTTGCAAAAGCTCCTTTTGCAATAGCAATCCGGCATAGGCCGGCTGCCAAGCGGTCCCCCCTCGACCGAAAGGAGAATGTATGGTTACCGACATTAAGAAGCTTCAAAGCGGCGCAATGATCCGCGCCAAGGACGAACTTTTAACCGATGATTTAGCCAAAAAGCTGGGCTATTCCTTTGCGCTCTGGCTTTCCGAGCGCCTTGGCATCGCGCCCGATATGCTCCTGGTTTCCGTCGGCCACGACTCGCGCCCCTCCGGGCCGCGCCTCGCACGCGCCGTCATTCACGGGCTTACGCAGGCGGATGCAGATGTATACGATTGCGGCATGGCAACCACGCCGGCCATGCAGATGAGCATTCAGCTAAACGACGTTCACGCCTGCGGCGCGATTATGGTTACTGCAAGCGCCCGCGAAAGCGGCATGAACGGCTTCAAATTCTTTACCCCAGACGGTGCGCTGAACGCAGACGACGTTCAGATGCTCCTTGAAATGGCTTCCCGCGTCGAGGTCGGGCGCAGGCTCGTAGAGCCCCTTGATCTCATGAGCGCATACAAAAGTCATTTGATCAGCCAGATTCACGAATTCATGGCGTCCGACGATCCCGAACCCTTAAAGGGGCTTCATGTGGTCGTGGATGCTTCAAACGGCGCCTGCGGGTTTTACGCAGACTTGCTTTCTTCCCTCGGCGCCGATACTACGGGCAGCCTCAACCTAAACCCGGACGGCCTGTTCACCGCCCATGCGCCCAGCCCCGAAAGCGAAGAGGCGCTTACAGTCTTATCCGAAACCGTTATCCGCGAAAACGCCGATCTCGGCATCATCTTTGACGCAGACGGAGACAGAGTGGCCATCATCGATAAAAGCGGCAAACGCATCAACAAAAACCGCCTGATCGCCTTAATCGCCGCCATCCTTCTGGACGACGAAAAGAACCTCACCTTTGTCACCGACTCCGTCACCTCCTCCGGCCTTACGCGCTTCATCACCGAATGGGGCGGATCGCACTACCGCTTCAGACGCGGCTACAGAAATGTGATCGAAGAGGCCAAGCGCCTCAAAAACGAAGGCTTCAACGTGCCCGTCGCCATTGAAACCTCCGGTCACGCCGCGATGGCCGAAAACTATTTTATTGACGACGGCATGTATCTTGCCACCAAGGTCGTCTGCGAATGCATGTGGCGCAAAAAGCAGGGCTTGTCTTTAGCGAGCCTCATCGAAGAGCTTTCCGAGCCCGTTGAGCACGTGGAAGTGCGCCTTCCCATCATTCAGGAGGACTATAGAAAGGCCGCGGGCTACGTGATCGAGGCCATTTTGTCCAAAACGCTTACAAACCCCGCCTGGCGGCTCGCTACCGACAACAGAGAAGGCGTTCGCATCATGTTTTCTCTGGACGGCGGCGTGGACAACGCGTGGTTTATGCTGCGCCTGTCCGTACACGACCCGGTTATGCCCGTAAACGCGGAAAGCGACGTTCCGGGCGGCTTATATAAAATCCTTTCCGAGCTTTATCAGGTGCTCGAAAAGGACAATGAAGAATTGGACCTAACGCCCCTGAGGGCCGCGATAGATCAACTGGTAAAGTAAAAAATTGTACAGGAGTGACCAAGTATGAAAAACGAAACCATGGTTGTCAATGCAATCCGCGTTCTGTCCGCCGAAGCGGTTCAGAAGGCAAAGAGCGGCCACCCCGGCATGCCTATGGGCGCAGCCGCTATGGCTTACGCCGTATGGGGACGCGAGATGAAGCACAACCCCGCGGACGATCGCTGGGCGGATCGCGACCGCTTCGTGCTTTCTTCCGGCCACGGCTCCATGCTCCTTTATTCTCTTTTACATCTGTTCGGATACGGACTCACCATGGACGACCTTAAGTCCTTCCGTCAGTTCGGATCGAAGACCCCCGGACACCCCGAGTATCCCCACACCCGCGGCGTAGAAACCTCCACCGGCCCCCTCGGCATGGGCATCTCCAACGCCGTCGGTATGGCGATGGCCGAAGCGTATCTTGCCAAGAAGTTCAACCGCGAAGGCTTCCCGGTTGTCGACCATAACACCTATGTTATCCTTGGCGACGGCTGCATGATGGAAGGCCTGAGCCACGAAGCCTGCTCTCTGGCCGGCACCTTGAAGCTCAATAAGCTCATCGCCCTTTACGATGACAACGAAATCTCCATCGAAGGCAACACCGACATCGCTTTCCGCGAGGACGTACAGGCCCGCTTCCGCGCCTACGGCTGGAACGTCATCGACGTAGCCGACGCGAACGTATTTGAAAACGTGGAAGCCGCCATCAAGCTTGCCAAGCTTTCCGACAAGCCCACCCTGATCGCCTGCCACACCGCCATCGGCTTCGGTTCTCCCAAGGCCGGCATGGCCAGCGCGCACGGTGAACCTCTGGGCGAGGAAAACATCGTTGCCCTTAAGAAGGAACTTGGCTGGTGCGACGACGTTGCCATGTCCTTTGCCGTTCCCCAGGAAGTTTACGACGTCACTGCCGCCGTTGCCGAAAAGGGCGCCTGCGCACAGAAGGCCTGGGAAGAGATGTTCGAAAAGTGGGCTGAAGCGTATCCCGAGCTTAAAAAGGAATGGGACGTGTGGCACAGTGAAGAGCTGCCCGTAGATCTTCTTAACGACGAAGCCTACTGGCACTTTGAAGGCAAGGCTGCCACCCGCAACTCCTCCGGCGAAGTCATCAACCGCTTGGCCGCCCGAATTCCCAACCTCATCGGCGGCTCCGCCGACCTCGCTCCCTCCAACAAGACCTACATGAAGGGCCAGGGCGACTTCTCCGCAGAGGATTATTCCGGCCGCAACCTGCACTTTGGCGTTCGTGAGCACGCCATGGCCTGCATCATCACCGGTATGAAGCTGCACGGCGGCCTGCGCCCCTACTGCGGCACCTTCTTCGTATTCTCCGACTTCATGAAGAACGCCATGCGCGTAGCCTCCATCATGAGCCTGCCCGTAACCTACGTTCTGACCCATGACTCCATCGGCGTCGGTGAAGACGGCCCCACCCATCAGCCCATCGAGCAGTTGGCAGGCTTACGCGCCATTCCCAACATGCTCGTATTCCGTCCCTGCGACAGCAAGGAAGTTGCAGCCGGCTGGTATGCGGCCATGACCGAAAAGCGCCCGATTTCTCTCATTCTCTCCCGTCAGGATCTCGCCCTCAACGAAAAGAGCGGCCCCGCCGCGCTCAAGGGCGGCTACATCATTAAGGACGGCGAAAAGGAAACCCCCGACGTCATCCTGATGGCCTCCGGCAGCGAAGTCGAGTGCTGCGTAGCGGCTCAGGCCCTTCTTAAGGAAGAAGGCATCGACGCCCGCGTTGTATCCATGCCGTGCCTCGAGCTCTTCGACGAACAGTCCGCCGAATACAAGGAGAGCGTACTGCCCAACGCAGTCCGCGCCCGCGTGGCCGTAGAAGCCGCTTCCACCCTCGGCTGGCACAAGTACGTAGGCTTAGATGGCGAAGTTCTCGGCATCGACACCTTCGGCGCCAGCGCTCCCTACAAGGTCCTCTTCAAGGAGTACGGCTTCACCGCAGAAAACGTCGCAGCCCTCGCCAAGAAGACGCTCAAAAAGTAAAAAAATATATTGGATCTCAAAAGAGCCGTTCCGATTGATCGGGACGGCTTTTTTTGCTGGGAAACTGCAGGGGAAGAGCAGGTGTCTTTCATATGATAGTTATATATATATATTGTGGTAAAATCAAAGAATTATCAATAATGCTGCAATGGAAAGAATGCGATTTATAAAAAATGTTGGTAAAAACTGGATTAATTATTGCGTGAAAACATTGGATTTTATAGTGGATGATGCTATAATTGTTTTATATAATAAACTGATATAAAATATATCGATATCCATAAAATTTACTGATACGCATAATGGCAGGGCTGTTATGTTTTATTGTTGTTTAAGGAGGAATCTGAGTGTCCGTTTTCCCATCTGATCAACGCTGTGTGAATGAAAATAACAGCGATAAAAGCATAAAATATACCGGTTACAGGAAAGGTGAGATCAGTATGTCTAATCATAAACAGGGAGGAAGAAACATGAGAAAATGGGTATTGTACCTTTTGCTCCTGGTCTTCGCGCTTCAGACGGTCAGCCCGTCTGTCGTGGCGGAGGAGGAGAACACTGCATGCGTGCATGAGTGGACGATTCAGGTCATGAAGCCTGCTACCTGTTCAAGCAATGGTATGGGTCAGCAGGTGTGCGCTCTGTGCGGCATGTCCAACGGATATGTAAGCATGGAAGCCACGGGCAAACATGAGTATGTGACGAAGGATCGTGAACCCACTTGCGGCGAATCTGGCTATATTGGCAGAACGCTCTGTAATGTTTGCGGTCAGGTAACCGAGAGCGGCACAGAGATCAAGCCGACCGGCGAGCATACCCTTGTGAATGTTGAAACTCCTGCCAACTGCGGCCAGAACGGCTATAGCGGAAGAGTGGAGTGCGCCGATTGCGATTATGTCCTGAACGCAGGCGTCGTGATCGAGGCTACCGGCAAGCACAGCTATACCGAGAACGTGATCACTGGCGCGACCTGTGAACAGGACGGCGTGGTTCAGATCGTGTGTACTGTTTGTGGCAACAGCTTCGTTGAGATGATTCCTGCGGGACATGACTGGAAGGTAACGAAGGTTTATCAGCAGGCGACCTGTGATTCTGAAGGCGCAGTTGACCGTATATGCGTCCGCTGTGGTAAGGAAGAACTCAATGCAACGATTGCCGCATATGGGCATAAAATAATATATACCACGATCCCCGCTACCTGCACGGAACCCGGCTGGATGGATCGGGAATTCTGCATAAATTGTGGTGCTGTTCTGTATGAAGGTACGGAGATTTCCGCGCTTGGCGGCGAGCACGAATTTATGATTATTGAAGAGCATGAAGCGGATTGTATTTCAAAGGCGTATTACGTAATAGAATGTGTAAATTGCGGATACGGTTGTGTGGAAGAAATTGAAGACACTGAGCCTTTGGGACATATTGAGGAAATGCTGGAATTATTACGGGAAGCGGACTGCTCAACCAAGACAGACGGTTATGCAAAGTATGAATGTAGCCGATGCGGAGAGCGTTGGTATGCAGCATTGTTCTACGGCTATGCGCATGATTATGTAGAAACTAAACAAACGCCAGCCACATGCTCGGAATATGCCTCAACTACTTTTGTATGCAGTATTTGCAATGATACCAAATACACAGAGCATACAGAAGATGGATATGCTGAACATAACAAACAGTGGAGAACTGATAGAGAAGCGGATTACGATTCCGAAGGCCTGCAGACGCTGTGGTGTATCGTTTGCGGAGATGAATTTGGAGAACGCATCATTCCGAAGCTTGTTTATGAGCCTACGGTGAACCTCCAGAGTGCGGCGACCGGTGAAAATGTCACGCTGGACATTTATGCAAACTCCAATGAACAAGTGAATGTAACGTTCACACTGAGCTATGATGCTGCTTTTGAATTTGTTTCCGCGAATTTAACAAGCGGAACGTATTCGAATGGTGTTTTCAGCGCCAGTGTATCCGGCGAGTCTTGTATCGGATCCATCACCTTGCACATTAATGAGGAAATGGATATAGCTCAAGAATGCGAGACGCGGTATAGGATTTCGGCGGCAAATGTGAATGCAACCAATAATGCCAGTGAAACAGTCGACTGCAAAATTGGTGTGGACGAATTAGATGTTCACCGGCATATACGCTTTTGTGGCGATGAATATACATCATGTTTTGTCTGCTGGGAAGCTTATACTGGAGAGAATATCAAGCATAGAGGCGAAGTTGTAGAGTATGAGGCTGTGGATGCGACCTGCACAAGTACGGGTCTGACAGCGGGCAGTGGATATAACTGCTGCTGGTTGCCCGTAATAACGCAGAACGAAATCCCGATTGATCCGGATGCCCATGATTGGAAAGAGATTGAGACGTTAACATCGGCAACCTGCGTAACTCCCGGCATGGCAAAGGTAGAATGCAGCCTCTGTCAGATGGAAGATGAAGTTGTAATTGATGCAACCGGCGAGCATGAAAGACAGTGCGAAGAGCTGGTAGCAAACTGCACGCAGCCCGGAACGGAGGGACGTGTGATCTGCTCCGTGTGCAAAACTGAGCTGGAACCGGGAGAGAAAACGGAAATTGATCCGGATATGCATGCATGGGAAATGACTGAGGTATTAACGGCTGCAACCTGCGGATCCTCCGGCTTAGGAGTTTACGAATGCAGTCTTTGCCATAATGCAAGGAGAGAAGTTGAGATTCCTGCGACGGAAAAGCATAGTATAATGCGACTTGACGTAGATGCAAGCTGCATTAATCCCGGTGAGATTGGACGAATCATTTGCACTGTATGCGGAGACATACTTGAGTATGGCGAAGAAACGGAAATTGATCCGAATGCGCATGCATGGGATGAAACCTATTACGAGGCCGAAGGCGATGAGCCTGCGTACTGGTACAAGGAGTGCCGCTTCTGCGGAGCTACAGAAATCATTTACGATGAAACCTGTGAACATTTGTGGAATACCGAAAGTGTAATAAAAGAACCGACCTGTACGACGGAAGGTACGGCAAAACAGGCATGCATACTGTGCGGAGAAACGCAGTTTGCAACGATTCCCGCAAAGCATAGCTGGACGCAGCAGAATGTAACGCAGGAACCTACCTGCACAGAGCCCGGCAGAGGCGATCTTGTATGCGCGGACTGCGGTGAAATGCAGAAGGATGTTGAGCTTTCAGCCAAGGGGCATCAGTTTAAAACAGTGTATGAAGCCCCTACCTGCACAGAACCCGGTGTAGAGGGTAAAATGGCATGCGGTGTGTGTGGAGTCACCATTATGGAGGGCAAACCGATTCCTGCACTCGGACATGCGGCTGTCGCGGTACCAGGAAAAGCAGCGACCTGCACGGAGACCGGCCTGACTGCCGGAAAGAAGTGCTCCGTCTGCGAAGAAATTCTTGTAGCGCAGGAAGTAGTACCTGCACTTGGCCACAAGGCAGTAAAGGATGAAGCGGTAGCAGCGACTTGCACGAAGACGGGTCTTACGGAAGGCAGCCACTGCGACGTATGTAAAGAAGTCCTTGTAGCACAGAATGTTGTCCCCGCGCTTGGTCACGAAGAAGAGGAGCTTCCTGCAGTAGAAGCGACTTGCACAAAAACTGGTCTGACTGCCGGAACGAAGTGCTCTGTTTGCGATGAAGTTCTTGTAGCGCAGGAAGTAGTACCCGCGCTTGGACACAATGCAGTAACAGACGAAGCAGTAGAAGCAACCTGCACGATGGCGGGTCTTACCGAAGGCAGCCACTGCAATGTATGTAAAGAAGTCCTTGTAGCGCAGAAAGTTATCGATGCCCTTGGTCACGAAGAAGAAGAGATTCCTGCAGTAGAGGCGACGTGTACAGAAGCCGGCCTGACTGCCGGAATAAAGTGCTCTGTTTGCGACGAGATTTTGAAGGCGCAGGCAGAAATTGAGGCTTTGGGACACAAGTGGAGCGTAACTGTAGAAGCGACGTGCGAGCAGGAAGGTCAGCATACGTGTATCGTGTGTGGAAAGACCAGAGCGATTGAGCAACTGCCGCACACCGAAGGCGATTGGGTAGTAGAAGAGGATCCGACGTTTGAGGCGGACGGCCTCAAGGTAAAATACTGCACGGTTTGCGGTGTGGAGATTGATCAGGAAGTAATTCCTGCCAAGAAACACACGATTGTTATCGACGAAGCGGTTGCTCCGACCTGCACCGAGCCCGGCCTGACCGAGGGCAGCCACTGCTCTGAGTGCGGAACGGTTCTGGTAGAGCAGAAGGAAGTTCCTGCAACGGGACACAAGTGGACGCTGGTCAGCGCGATGATAAATGCGACCTGCGATAAAGAAGGCACAGGCTCCTATGAATGCACGCTGTGTTCGAAGAAGGAATACAGGAGCATTCCCGCGCTTGGACACAAGTATCAGGAAACTATGCTTCCTGCAGATTGTGAGAATCCGGATAGAATCGGAACGATCTGTGTGAACTGCGGAAATATAAACGGCGAACTGACGGCTATCGAAGGCTCTGAGCCTTTGGGACATGAATGGGTTGTTATGAACCCTGCCACCTGCACTGCAGCCGGATTGAAGGAATGCAGCGCATGCCAAACGAAGAGCGTCATTGAAAAGACGGAACATAAAGCTGTTGTGGTGGCAGGGAAAGAAGCGACCTGCACGGCGACCGGCCTTACGGATGGAATGAAGTGCGAAGCATGCGGACTGGTGCTGAAAGCGCAGGCTGAAATCGGCAAGCTTCCTCATACGGAAGAGGAACTACCGGCTGTTGAACCGACGTGCACAGAAACCGGTCTGACTGCCGGAACGAAGTGCTCCGTTTGCGAAGAAATTCTTGTAGCGCAGGAAGTTGTCCCCGCGCTCGGCCATACGGAAGAGGAAATTCCTGCAGTAGCACCGACCTGTACAGAAACCGGTCTGACCGCAGGTAAGAAGTGCACTGTCTGCGGAGAGACCACCTTAGCCCAGACGGTTGTAGAAGCGCTTGGTCATAAGGAAGAGACAGTCAAGGGCTATCCCGCGGAATGCGAAAAGGCAGGCCTTACGGATGGAACCATCTGCTCTGTATGCAAAGAGACGCTGAAAGCACAGGAAGAGATTCCGGCGAAGGAGCATGAGTGGACGCTCGTCAGTGCGATGAAGGATCCTACGTGCGAAGATAACGGCATGGGCTCCTATGAATGCACGCTGTGTTCGAAGAAGGAATACAGGAGCATACCGGCGTTTGGCCACAATTATCAGGAAACAGTGCTTGACGCAGACTGCGAGAACCCTGCCAGAATCGGAACGATCTGCATGAACTGCAGCAAGGTAAACGGCGAGCTTAAGGATGTCGAAGGCTCTGAGCCTTTGGGACATGAATGGGTTGTTATGAACCCTGCCACATGCACTGCAGCCGGATTGAAGGAATGCAGCGCATGCGGAACGAAGAGCGTCATTGAAAAGACGGAACATAAAGCTGTCGCGGTACCAGGAAAAGCAGCGACCTGCACGGCGACCGGCCTTACGGATGGAATAAAGTGCGAAGCATGCGGACTGGTGCTGATAGCGCAGGCTGAAATCGGCAAGCTTCCTCATACGGAAGAAGAACTACCGGCTGTTGAACCGACGTGCACAGAAACCGGTTTGACCGCAGGAACGAAGTGTACTGTATGCGGAGAGATTCTTGTCTCGCAGAAAGTTACCGACGCGCTTGGACACAAAGAAGAGGACATTCCAGCAGTAGCACCGACCTGCACAGAAACCGGTCTGACCGCAGGTAAGAAGTGTACTGTCTGCGGAAAGGTCACTTTAGCCCAGGAAGATGTAGAAGTCCTTGGTCACGAAGAAGAAGAGATTCCTGCAGTAGAGGCGACGTGTACAGAAGCCGGCCTGACTGCCGGAATAAAGTGCTCTGTATGCGGCGTCATTTTGAAGGCGCAGGCGGAAATTGAGGCTTTGGGACACCAGTGGAATGTAACTATAAAAGCAACGTGTACGCAGGAAGGTCTGAACACGTGCGAAGCGTGTGGAAAGACCAGCGTTATTGAGAAACTGCCGCACACCGAAGGCGATTGGGAAGTAGAAGAAGAACCGACGTTTGAAGCGGACGGTCTTAAGGTAAAATACTGCACGGTTTGCGGTGAGGAGATTGAGCAGGAAGTAATTCCTGCCAAGAAGCACACGATTGTCATTGACGAAGCGGTTGCTCCGACCTGCACCGAACCCGGCCTTACCGAGGGCAGCCACTGCTCTGAGTGCGGAACGGTTCTGGTAGAGCAGAAGGAAGTTCCTGCAACGGGACACAAGTGGACGCTGGTCAGCGCGATGATCAATCCGACCTGCGATAAAGACGGTATCGGTACATATGCATGCGAGCTTTGCTCGGAAACGAAGAGCAGCAGCATTCCCGCGCTTGGACACAATTATCAGGAAACAGAGCTTGACGCAGACTGCGAGAATCCCGCCAGAAGCGGAATAATCTGCGTGAACTGCGGCAAGGTAAACGGCGAGCTTCAGGACGTCGAAGGCAGCGAGCCTTTGGGACATAGCTGGGCAGTCGTAACGTCCGCCACCTGCACGGATTCTGGTATGAAGATGTGCGGCAGATGCAAGGCTGAGGAAAGCATTCCCGAGCTGGGTCATAGAGAGGAAGAAATTCCCGCCAGAGAAGCCACCTGTACATTGCCTGCGCTGAGCGCCGGAAGCAAGTGCACCGTTTGCGGCGAAATTCTGGTAGCGCAGGAAGTAATTGCGGATGCGCTGGGACACTCGATTAAGGTTCTGGCGGCAGTCGATGCAACCTGCACTGAATCGGGTCTCACGGAGGGACGCGTATGCACCGTTTGCGGCGAGGTTCTTACCGCGCAGAAGACTATTGCAGCGAAGGGACATAAATCTGCAACCGCGGCCGCTATTAAGCCTACCTGCACAAGAGTGGGTTACAGCTCATACAGATACTGTACGGTTTGCAACATCGCGCTTACAAACAGAACCCAAGTTCCTGCAACCGGTCATAAGGTGGTAACCGACCCTGCAGTTGCTGCAACCTGTACAAAGAGCGGTTATACTGAGGGCAGCCATTGCTCTGTATGCAATGTTACGCTTGTGGCGCGCAAGGTTGTTTATGCGACCGGTCATAAGACGGTAGCGGATGCGGCAGTAGAACCGACCTGCTCAAAGGTAGGTCTTACTGCGGGCAGCCACTGCTCTGTTTGCAATATGATAATTGTTGCACAAAACACGATTCCCATGCTTGCGCATACGGAAGTCAGCGATGCAGCAGTTGATGCAACCTGCACCAAAACGGGCTTGACTGCTGGCAGCCATTGCTCCGTATGTAACGAAGTAATCGTAGCGCAGAATGTACTACCCGCGCTCGGCCATAAGGCGGTAACGGACGCGGCGGTAGACGCGACCTGCACTGAAAACGGTCTTACGGAAGGCGTCCACTGCTCTGTCTGTGAAGAAATCCTCGTAGTACAGGAAATCGTTCCTGCGCTTGGTCACACGGAAGTAAAGGACGAAGCGGTAGCAGCGACTTGCACCGAAACCGGTCTTACCGAAGGCGCCCATTGCTCCGTATGCGAAGAAATCCTCGTAGCACAGGAAATCGTTCCCGCGCTTGGACACACGGAAGTGAAGGACGAAGCGGTAGCAGCGACTTGCACCGAAACTGGTCTTACTGAAGGCGTCCACTGCTCTGTCTGTGAAGAAATCCTCGTAGCACAGGAAATCGTCCCTGCACTTGGTCACACGGAAGTAAAGGACGAAGCGGTAGCAGCGACCTGCACGGAAACGGGACTTACCGAAGGCGTCCACTGCTCCGTATGTGAAGAAATCCTCGTGGCGCAGGAAATCGTACCCGCGCTCGGACACACGGAAGTGAAGGACGAAGCGGTAGCAGCGACTTGCACGGAAACGGGTCTCACCGAAGGCAGCCACTGTTCCGTATGCGAAGAAATCCTCGTAGCACAGGAAATCGTTCCTGCGCTTGGTCACACGGAAGTAAAGGACGAAGCGGTAGCAGCGACTTGCACCGAAACCGGTCTTACCGAAGGCATCCACTGCTCCGTATGCGAAGAAATCCTCGTGGCACAGGAAGTTGTTCCCGCGCTTGGGCACACGGAAGTAAAGGACGAAGCGGTAGCAGCGACCTGCACTGAAACGGGTCTCACCGAAGGCGTACACTGCTCCGTATGCGAAGAAATCCTCGTGGCGCAGGAAGTTGTACCCGCGCTCGGACACACAGAAGTGAAGGACGAAGCGGTAGAAGCCACCTGCACTGAAACAGGCCTCACCGAAGGCGTCCATTGCTCTGTATGTAACGAAGTGATCAAGGCGCAGGAAGTTGTTCCCGCGCTTGGACACACGGAAGTGAAGGACGAAGCGGTAGCGGCAACCTGTACTGAAACGGGTCTCACCGAAGGCGTCCACTGCTCCGTATGCGAAGAAATCCTCGTGGCGCAGGAAGTTGTACCCGCGCTCGGACACACGGAAGTGAAGGATGAAGCGGTAGAAGCGACCTGCACGGAAACGGGTCTTACCGAAGGCAGCCACTGCTCTGTATGCAATGAAGTTATCAAGGCACAGGAAATCGTACCCGCGCTTGGACACACGGAAGTGAAGGATGAAGCGGTAGAAGCCACCTGCACTGAAACAGGCCTTACCGAAGGTATCCATTGCTCCGTATGTGAAGAAATCCTCGTGGCGCAGGAAATCGTTCCCGCCAAAGGCCATGATGAAGGAATTTGGATTGTTGTTGAGGACCCGACATTCGAAGTGGACGGCCTCAAGGAACGACGCTGCACTGTATGTGAATTTGTACTTGAGACGGAGATTATCCCTGCACTGAAGCACACGGTGGTTATTGACGAGGGTTATGAAGCTACCTGTACACAGGAAGGTCTTACTGAGGGCAGCCATTGCTCCGAATGTGGTGAAATTCTGATTGCACAGGAAATCATCCCGGCACTTGGTCACACAGAAGTAAAGGATGAAGCTGTAGCAGCGACCTGCACCGAAACCGGTCTCACCGAAGGCAGCCACTGCTCCGTATGCGAAGAAATCCTCGTGGCGCAGGAAATCGTTCCCGCGCTTGGACACACGGAAGTGAAGGATGAAGCGGTAGCGGCAACCTGCACTGAAACGGGTCTCACCGAAGGCGTCCACTGCTCCGTATGCGAAGAAATCCTCGTGGCACAGGAAGTTGTTCCCGCGCTTGGACACACGGAAGTGAAGGATGAAGCGGTAGAAGCAACCTGCACTGAAACGGGTCTCACCGAAGGCGTCCACTGCTCCGTATGTGAAGAAATCCTCGTAGCGCAGGAAGTTGTTCCTGCCCTTGGACACACGGAAGTAACGGATGGGGCGGTAGAGCCTACCTGCACTGAAACCGGTCTCACCGAAGGCAGCCATTGCTCCGTCTGCGAAGAAATCCTCGTGGCGCAGGAAATCGTACCTGCGCTCGGTCACACGGTCGTCATCGATGAAGCGGTTGGCGTAACCTGCGTTGAGAAGGGTCTTACCGAGGGCAGCCATTGCTCCGTTTGTGCAGAGATCCTTGTTGCGCAGAGAATCGTTTTCGCCGAAGGCCATAAGCCGGAAAAGGATCCTGCAGTTGAACCGACCTGCACCATGCCCGGATGGATGGAAGGCAGCCACTGCTCCGTCTGCGATGAAATTCTGGTCATCCAGCAGGTAATTCCCGCACTTGGACACGAGGTTATAACGGATGAAGCGGTTGAACCTACCTGCACTGAGCCCGGCCTGACCGAGGGCAGCCACTGCGCCGTCTGCGATAAGATTTTTGTTCAGCAGAAGACGGTTAAGGCAAAGGGTCACGCCGACGGGGAATGGATCATCGTTGAAAAGGCGAAGAACAATAAGGAAGGCTTAAGAGAGAAACGTTGCCCGGATTGTGGACTCGTGATGGATACCCAGGTTATTCCGGCGCTGAAACCAAATCCCAAGCAGAGAAAGGTTGAAGCGGGCGATACGATTACCTTAAGCGTATACGTCGCAACCAACGACGCGCATAAGGTAACGCTTCAGGTGAGCTACGATACCGACTTGTTTGAGCTTGTTTCTTCGTCCACTTCCTGGGGAAGCGCCAGCAATGGTCAGTTCGCGCTCAACAGTCCGGATTTTGTTATCACCGGCAATGTCGGCACGATCACGCTGAGGGTCAAGAACACTACGGACAAGGGTACTTATGATGTAAATGTAATCGTTCTTGAATCCGTGGACGGCAAAAACCAGTCTACCGAATGCGTGCCGGATGCGGACTGGATTCATGTCACGGAAAAACAGGCCGGAGATACGAACAATGACGGCGTGGTCGACGATCGCGATTTGACGACCATGGCGGATTACCTGAGCAAAGAGGATGGCGATATTGACAACCTGAACAGCTCCGTAAACGGCGATAGCCATATTGACGGACGAGATCTTTTGAGACTTGCCAAATACCTGAGCGGATATAGCGTAGAGCTGAAATAAGGTATAACGCAGGGAAAGGCCACAAATCAATGTGGCCTTTCCTTATTAGAGTTAAGAGAACATGATTCTTTTGACATTATTCTTACGACTTTGCATATTAATTATTATATATTTGTTGACAAACGGAAGAAATTTACTATAATTGATAATGTGCAGGTATTTTTGCATGCTGATGGAAATGGTCATAAAGCCGCAGCGCATGCCAAAGGCTCCTGATTTCATAAGCAATCGCGTGGAGCGTTTATGAAAAGGGGCGAATCCTGCAAATATCAATAAATAGTGGAGGTATCATGAAAAGAATTATTGTTCTTTTTGCGTTGATGCTGTGTGCGATGCTTGCGTTTGGCGCTTATGCGTCTGAAGAGGAACTGACTGTCTGCCCGGATTGCGGTGGCAATATAGTGGTCAGTGATGCGGTTGCCCCTTCCTGTACTGAGGATGGACAGACGGCAGGCAGCTATTGCGGTAAATGCTGGAAGACATTTAAAGCTGTAGAGAAAATCCCGGCGACGGGACACCATGCGACTCCGGGTACAAATATCTGTGCAGATTGCGGTGAGGTTCTGTCTGAACAGGAACCGGAATCTTGCCCGCATACCGATATGGATGTTCTTGAGGAAGTTCCGGCTACCTGCACTTCAACAGGACTGACCGTGGGACTTAAGTGTAAAGCTTGTTATGAAATCGTCGTTCCTCAAGAGATTATTGAAAAGATTCCCCATGTCGATGAGGTTGACGAGGCGGTTCCGGCGACGTGCCTGAATACCGGTTTGTCCGCAGGCGTTCATTGCGCCGTATGTAAAACGGTATTGCTTGCGCAGGAGGTTATTCCGATTGCTGATCATACCGAGGTTATTGACGAGGCGGTGGCCCCGACGTGTCTGAAGACCGGTCTGACGGAAGGCAAGCATTGTACGGTTTGCGGTGAAATCACGGTCGAGCAGGAAGTCCTTCCGATAACCGGTCACACGGCGGTTGTGGATGAAGCTGTTGAGCCCACATGCACAGAAACCGGCTTAACCGAAGGCTCTCATTGCTCCGGGTGCGGTGAGGTTTATGTTGCACAGGAGATTGTCCCGGCTAAAGGACATACGATTGTGAGCGGAGTTGTGGTTGAACCTACCTGTACGGATGTTGGTTTAAGCGCAGGAAGTTATTGCAGCGTTTGTTCAGAGGTTTTGTCTGAACCTGAAATCATTCCCGCGAAGGGGCATGCCGTTGAAAAGATACCGGGAATTGAACCGACATGTACAGAGGTTGGTTTGACCGAAAGCAGCTACTGTTCCGTATGCGGCGAAATCTTTTCAGCGCACGAGATTATACCGGCGCTTGGCCACACCGAAAGCGAGTGGACTGTAATTACCGATGCTGCCTGTGACCAAGAGGGACTTAAAGAAAAACGTTGCACGGTATGTGATGAAGTTATTGAGACGATAACTGTACCTATGCTTGAGCATACGGTGGTAACAAACGAAGCTGTTGAAGCCACCTGTACGGAAGCCGGAAAGACTGAAGGCAGTTACTGCTCTGTCTGCGAAGAAGTTTTTGCTGAACAGAAAGAGATTCCTGCGCTCGGTCACAAGGAAGTCAAGGACGAAGCGGTAGAGGCCACCTGTACGGAAGCCGGAAAGACCGAAGGGAGCCACTGCTCTGTCTGCGAAGAAGTTTTGGTCGAGCAGAAGACGGTTCCTGCGCTTGGCCACAAGGAAGTCAAGGATGAAGCGGTAGAGGCCACCTGCACCGAAGCGGGTCTTACCGAGGGATATCACTGCTCCGTTTGTGAAGAAGTTCTTGTTGAGCAGAAAACGGTTCCCGCGCTCGGTCACAAAGAAGTAATGGATAGAGCGATAGAAGCCACCTGCACCGAAACGGGCCTTACCGAGGGATACCACTGCTCTGTTTGCGAGGTAGTTCTTGTAAAGCAGGAAACGGTTCCTGCGCTTGGACACAAAAAAGTAACGGACGAAGCGGTGGAAGCCACCTGCACTGAGCCTGGCTTGACCCAAGGCAGTCACTGCTCTGTTTGCGGTGTAACGCTTGTAAAGCAGGAAGTCGTTCCCGCCGGACACAAGATTGTAAAGATTCCGGCTGTTAAGGCTACTTGTTTGGAAACCGGCCTTACTGAGGGCAGCAAGTGTTCTGCATGCGGCGAAATCCTTGTTCAGCAGGAAGTTGTTCCTGCGCTCGGCCATAACTGGAAGGACGGAAGACCTGCCAGCTGCACTTCGGATGGTATCCGCCTTTGCACCAATTGCGGCGAAATCGAGCAGGTACCTGCGCTTGGCCATGATGAAGGAACCTGGGTGATCGTCACTGAGGCTACTGCCGATGCAGAGGGACTGAAGGAATTGCGCTGCACGGTATGTGAATTTGTGCTCGAGGAGGAAGTCATTCCGAAGCTCGGAAATAGGCTTGTGGGCGATGTCAATGGCGATGGCGTTGTTGACGGACGCGACCTTGTCCGATTGGCTAAATTCATTGGCGGATCTCAGGTAGATATTACAGAAGAAAATGCGACGGTCAATGGCGATACGGTCGTTGACGGACGCGACCTGATCCGACTTGCCAAGTACTTTGGCGGACATTCTGTAGAGCTTAAATAATGTTCTGATTGTGTAATTTGGTGTATCATTATAGAAAATGGCATTAGGAGGATGACACATGAAAAAACTGTACGTTCTGCTTGCACTCATGCTTTGCGCGATGATGATTTTCAGCGCGCAGGCTGCGGAGGCTGTAACGGCTGTTCCCGGAGATACGATAACGGTTCCGATCAGCGTTGAATCGCAGGATGCGTGTATGGCAACGCTTTCATTTAATGTTGATACGAATGTATTTGAGTTGAAGAGCGTTACAAGCTTGATTGCCGGTTTTGGAAGCGTTAACGGCGGCAACGGCAGAATAACTCTGTATAACGGCAATATCGCAGAGATCGTAAAGGGAGAAGTGGCTGAGGTTACGCTTGTTGTCAAGGAGACTGCCAAAGGCGGTACGTATGATATCAGCGTAAAGGTTGAGGAAGCATGGACGCTCGACGAGGATTATGCCACTGCTACTGCAAAAATGGCGCCTATCACCGTTGATGCTACTTGTGCACACGAAAATACCGAAGTAAATGTAGTCGATGCGGACTGTGTAAACGACGGTGAGAAGCAGACTGTATGTGCGGACTGCGGCGAAGTGCTGGAAACCGAGATCATTGATAAGCTCGGCCATGATTTTGGCGAATATTATCTGTCTAAGGCTGCAACCTGCACCGAAATGGGCGAAGAGACTTCAATGTGCTCCCGCTGTGAGGAGAAGCAGGTTCGCGTTGAAATTGAAGCGCTCGGTCACAGCTTCGGCATCTATGAAGAAACCGTGGCTGCAACCTGCACGGAGAAGGGCGAAGAAACTGCCCAGTGTGTTCGCTGCGATGTAGAGGATGTTCGTGAGCTTCCCGCGCTTGGCCACACGGAAGTGAAGGACGAAGCGGTAGAGGCGACCTGCACGCAGACCGGTAAGACCGAAGGAAGCCACTGCTCTGTCTGCGAAGTCGTTCTCGTTGCGCAGGAAACCATCCCCATGCTGGAGCATGAGTGGAAAGAGGGCAAGCCTGCGAACTGCACGGATGAAGGAATCAAGATCTGCGAGAAGTGCGGCTCTGTTGAGAAGATCCCCGCGCTGGGTGAGGCGCATGACGAAGGAACCTGGGTTGTTGTCACCGAGGCGACCGAGGAAGCTGAGGGCCTTAAGGAACTGCGCTGCACGGTATGCGGATTCGTACTTGATACGGAAGTCATTCCGAAGCTCGATACCGGCGATGACAGACTTTCGGGCGACGTAAACGGCGACGGCAAAGTGAATGGTAAGGATCTTCTGCTTCTTGCGCAGTATAACGCAGAATTACCTGTAGAGATCAATCTCTCCAATTCTGACGTAAACGCAGACGGCAAGGTGAATGGTAAGGATCTTCTGCTTCTTGCGCAGTACAATGCCGAGATTCCCGGTATTGAATTAAAGTGATTTCATTAAGGAGGATAATATATGAAACGAATTTACGTTGCTCTGATTCTTTTACTGTGCGCATTGATGGCGTTTGGCGCACAGGCGGCTGAGGTCGCGCCCGGTGAGACCGTAACGGTACCGATCAGTATTGGCGCTTCTCAGGCTCAGCAAATTAAACTTTACATCACCTTTGACACCAATGCTCTTGAATATGTTGCAATCAGCAGCAATGTTGGCATTGCAAGCTATAATGCTGGCGCAAATCGCGGTGTTATTTCAATGTACAATGCACTTGCTCCGATTCCTGGCGGACAGGTTGGCTCTCTTACGCTTAAGGTCAAGGAAAGCGCCAAGAGCGGAACATATCCCGTGAGCGTTTCTGTATATGAGGCATATGACGCGAACTTTGACGATGTTAACGTGAGCGCATCCGCCGGCTCTGTCACCGTTGTTGTCGTCTGCGGTCATAAGAACGCTGATTTCAAAGTAATCAAGGCGCCTGACTGCGAAAACGAAGGCACCCAGCAGATCGTTTGTCTGGATTGCGGCGAAGTCCTGAACCCTTCCGTTCCCATGGATAAGCTCGGCCACGACTTTGGCGCTTTTAAAGAGACCAAGGCTGCCACCTGCACCGAGGATGGCGTAAAGACCGCCGAGTGCAGCCGCTGCGATGCAACGAAGACTGAGAAGATCGACGCGCTCGGCCACGAGTACGGCGAATGGACCGAGACCAAGGCCGCAACCTGCACTGAGGAAGGCGAAAAGGCCTCCAAGTGCATCCGCTGCGATGAAGCCAAGACCGAAAAGATCGACGCGCTCGGCCACGAGTACGGCGAATGGACCGAGACCAAGGCTGCGACCTGCACTGAGGAAGGCGAGAAGGCCTCCAAGTGCATCCGCTGCGATGCTGCGAATACCGAGAAGATCGACGCGCTCGGCCATAAGTTTGGCGAATATACCGAAACCAAGCCTGCTACCTGCACCGAAAAGGGCGAAGAGACTGCGAAGTGCATCCGCTGCGATGTTACTGACAAGCGTGAAATCAAAGAACTCGGCCATGCTCTCGGCGCCTATACTGTAACCAAGGCTGCTACCTGCACCGAAAAGGGTGAAGAGACCGCGAAGTGCCTCCGCTGCGATGTTACCGAAAAGCGTGAAATTAAGGAACTTGGCCATGATCTTGGCGATTATACCGTAACCAAGGAAGCGACTTGCACGGAAGCTGGCGAAATGACCTCCAAGTGCAGCCGCTGCGATGTTACCGAAACCCGTGTTATTAAGGCACTGGGTCATGATTTCGGTGCCTACGCTGTAACCAAGGCCGCTACTTGCACCGAGAAGGGCGAAGAAACCTCCAAGTGCAGCCGCTGTGATGCAGTTGGAACCCGCGAGATCAAGGCGCTTGGACACAGCTTTGACAAGTGGACTGTGGAAGTCGAAGCTACCTGCACGACTGATGGCCTCGAAGCACGTGAGTGCGTCCGTGGAGACGTTCGCGAAGAGAAAGTCATTCCCGCGCTCGGCCATAACGCCGTATGGAAGACCATCAAGCCCGCCACCAACAAAGAAGACGGCCTGAAGCAGAAGATCTGCAAGAGATGCAATGTGGTTCTTGAAGAGCAGATCATCCCCATGCTCACTGTTTCTACCAAGACCGCCTGCACCGTCGGCATCAAGGCTTCCGAACTCAATGGTCTGTTCGACAAGAACGATGCATGGAAGATGGTAACGCCCATTGATCTCACCAAGGAAGGCACTGCTCAGTATCCCCTGATCGCCGGCAACGTTTACGAAATCGGCTATGTTGAGGTAACGATTCTGGACGGCGTGATGACCGTTGAACTGGTTGTCGATGCCAAGGCGACTCTTTACACCTCCGCGCTGATTCTCCTTAACGACGCAAGCGAAATCGAGCGCTTCAACGCGAACGATTATGAGCACTACGAGTTCCCCGCGAGCATCAATCTGGCCGATCTCGAGTCCGATCAGGTGTTCATGATGGTAGTCTGCCGCGTCACGATCGATGAAAACAAGCCCGGCCTGAAGTACTACAACTTCAAGAGCGAAGCGCACAAGGCTCTGATTGAGAGCCTCGAAGCGATCATCGCTGAATAATAATCAATAAACAAAAAACGCCCGCCGATGCAAATGTGCATTGACGGGCGTTTCAGTTTATCAAAAAAGGCCGCCTTGGCGACCCTTTTTGATAAACTGAGAGCCGCGATTGACGCGGCTCTGTGCTTTTTTTGAATTTAATGGAACTTCGGCATCCAGTCGCCGTGGGCTTCGATCAAGGCGTCTACCATCTTGATGGTGTCGTCGATGTCGAGCTCGGAGGAAGTGTGGGGGTCTAAGAGAGCGGCCTGATAGATGTAGTCCTTTTTGAGGGTGCGGGCGGCTTCGATGGTGAGGAGCTGAACGTTGATATTGGTGCGGTTTAAAGCTGCGCACTGCTCGGGAAGGTCGCCGATGTAGCAGGGAGTTACGCCGGACTTATCGACGAGGCAGGGAACTTCGACGACGGCGTTTCTGGGGAGGTTGGTGATGAGGCCGTTGTTTAAAACGTTTCCGCCGATCTTGTAGGGCTTATTGGTTTCCATGGCTTCCATAATGTAGGAGGCGTATTCATGGGTGCGCTCGTGGGTGAGGTGCGGATCGTTGATCAGCTCGTCGCGGCGCTTTCTCCAGTCTTCGATCTGGTTGATGCAGCGGCGCGGATATTCGTCGAGCGGAATATTGAACTTGTCGATGAGCTCCGGATACTTGTCCTTGATGAACCAGGGGGTGTATTCGCTGTTGTGCTCGCTGGACTCGGTGATGTAATAGCCGAAGCGGCGCATAAGCTCGAGGCGAACCATATCCCAGTGCTTTTCCTTGGCGTTTCTTTCAAGGGCGCGCTTTTTGACCTCGGGATAGAGGTCTACGCCGTCCTTGGTGAGCTCTAAAAGCCACGCCTGATGATTGATGCCCGCGATTTTCCACTGTACGGAATCGTCGTATTCCATGCCCAGCTGGGTAAGAAGGCCGCTTGCGCAGACCTGAACGCTGTGGCAAAGGCCGACGGTCTTGACATTCGTCATGCGGAGCATCGCGCCGGTCAGCATGGCCATGGGGTTGGTGTAGTTTAAAAGCCACGCGTCGGGGCAGACTTCCTCCATATCATGACCGAAATCGACCATGACGGGAATGGTTCTGAGAGCGCGCATGATGCCGCCGATGCCGAGGGTGTCGGCGATGGTCTGCTTAAGGCCAAACTTTTTTGGAATTTCAAAGTCGATAATGGTGCAGGGATCGTAGCCGCCGACCTGAATGGCGTTTACGACATAATTCGCATTTCGAAGGGCGTCTTTTCTGTTTTCTACGCCGAGATAGGTTTCGATCTTGGCTTTGTTTCCAAGGTTGTTGTTGATCGCGGAGAGCATGAGCTCCGATTCGCGAAGGCGATCGGCGTCGATGTCATAAAGCGCGATAACGCTCTCTGCGAGGGCGGGCGTCAGCATGCTGTCGCCCAATACGTTTTTGGCAAATACGGTGGAACCTGCGCCCATAAAAGTGATTTTTGGCATACTTCCATCTCCTGACAAAATTTAATATTTTTATTCAGTGAGGCCGGCTACGTTTTCTGCGCGATAGCCGAGCGCGGCCTTCACGGTTTCGGAATCAGGCATGCCGGACATGAGTACCGGCAGGCGGCCAATGACATATGCGCCTTTGACGCATGCGGGAACGAGCGCGGTTTCAAAGGGCGCGAGGGCGATTTTTCCGCCGTCCCATTCAACTTCGCATTCGCCCATGGGGGTAATGAAAGCCATTTTACCCTCGGGAAGGGGCATGCGACCGGAAACGTTCAAACGGGCGAGGGAAAAGTTTTCGTCCGACACAAAATAGGTGACGCTGCCGCCTTCACAAAGTACGGTTGCGCCGGGGGTGCGCTCGGCTTTGAGGCCGGGACGGGTTACATCAAGCGCCTTTTTGGTGTGCAGCTCGCGCGGCTTTCCGTCCTTTCCAACGCGGCCCCAGTCCCAGAAGCGATAGGTGGCATCGCTGGACTGCTGGATTTCGTACACCTGAACGCCGCCGCCCAGCGCGTGCACCATGCCGTGGGGGATGTAGTATACATCGCCGGGGCGTGCGATTTCCCAGTTGAGCGCGGATTCAAATTCGCCTCTTGCTACGATATCAGCTAAAGGCTCGTCCGTGGGCTTTAAGCCGAAGGCGATTTTCGCGCCGATTTCAGCGTTTAAGATCATCCAGGCTTCGGTCTTTCCGTATTTACCTTCGTTGGGAATAGCATAGTCGTCGCCGGGATGCACCTGAACGGAAAGGGTCTCCTTTGCGTCCAGAATTTTTAAAAGCAGCGGGAAGGGTTTTTTTGCGTCGCCCACAATGCCCTCATAATCCATATCGAGGACTTCCTTTAAGGTTTTGCCCTCGTATTCGCCGTTTACGATCACGCTTTCCATGCCGGAAAGAGCGCTGACTTCAAGGCTCTCGCCGCATCTGTCTTCCGGCGCGTCCTTCATGAAAACATTCTTGAGCATGCTGCCGCCCCAGGGCGTCATTTCGCCGTGGCGGTAATAGGGCTTCATTTTCATTACATACATAGGGCGCATCCTCCTTAAAGGTGTTTTATTTTCTTACATTCTTTCCGGCGCGCCGATGCCGATCAGGCTGAGCGCCGTTTTGATGGTGGTCTTTGCTGCGATAGTGAGGTTGAGCTTTGCGCGTCTTGCCGCCATGTCGTCGTCCAGAATTCTGGATTCGTAATAGAATTTGTTAAACGCCTTGGCAAGCTCGACACTGAAGCGGGTGATTAAGGAAGGCTCGCTTCTCTGAAGCGCCAGGCGGATAGTGTCCGGGAAAGCGTCGATCAGCTTTACAACTGCCTGCGCCTCGGGAGCGTTCAGCGCAGAATAATCGGGCTGGGCGTCGCATTCTCCGGCTTTTCTGAGTACGGAGCAGCTTCTGGCGTGGGTGTACATGACGTAGGGGCCCGTTTCGCCTTCAAAGTTGAGCGCGCGATCCCACCAGAAGTCGATGTCCTTGATGCGGCCGTTGTAAAGGGCGAAGAATACGACTGCGCCGATACCGATGGTCTTGGCTACTTCTTCTTTGTTTTCGAGGTTCGGGCTCTTTTCGTCGATGATGGCCTCGGCCTTTTCGATGGATTGGTTGAGGAGGTCTTCCAGATATACGATTCTGCCTTCACGGGTGGAAAGCGTCTGGCCTTCGTAGGAGACCATGCCGAAATTGACGTGCTCGCAGCCCTTGGCCCAATCCCAGCCCAAAAGATCCATGACCTTGAAGATCTGCTTGAAGTGAAGATCCTGCTGGTAAGCCACGACATAGAGGTTTTTGTCGAAATTGTAGGTATTGTGGCGGTAAAGCGCGGCAGCCAGATCGCGTGTCGCGTACAGCGTCGCGCCGTCGGATCTTAAAATGATGGCCGGAGGCATGTTATAGTCGTCCAGCTTTACAATCTGCGCGCCCTTGTCTTCAACGAGCAGACCTTTTTCACGAAGCTCGTCGATGACCGGCTGCATCTTGTCGTTATAAAAGCTTTCGCCGGCGTAGGAGTCGAACGTTACGCCCAGCATGTCGTAAACGCGGTTTGCGTCTGCAAGGGTGACTTCCTTAAACCAGTTGAAAATTTCAAGCGCCTCGGGATTGCCGTCCTCAATGGCCTTGAACCAGGCTCTGCCCTCGTCGTCCAGCGCGGGATTCTCCTTGGCCTCGGCGTTGAAGCGGACGTACAGTTTGACCATTTCGTCTACGCCGCCTTTTACGACGGTTTCTCTGTCTCCCCAGCGCTTGTAGGCGGCGATCATTTTGCCGAACTGGGTGCCCCAGTCGCCCAAATGGTTGACGCCGGTGACATTGTAGCCTAAGAATTTGTACATTTTATAAAGTGCATTTCCGATCATGGTGGTGGAAAGGTGACCGATGTGGAAGCGCTTTGCGATATTGATGGAGGAATAGTCGATAACGATGTTTTTGCCTTCGCCGTCGTTGCCGCTTCCGTAGTTCTCGCCCATTTTAAGCGCTTTTTCGAGAACTTCCTCGGAATAGGTTGCGCGGTTTACAAAGAAGTTGAGATAGCCCTTTACGCTTTCCACACGATCGAGGAAGGGGGCGGAAATGTGCTCTGCCAGAGCGTCCGAAATCATGGGCGGGCCCTTGCGAAGGGTTTTGGAGAGCTTGAAGCAGGGGAGGGCATAATCGCCCATCGCCTGATCCGGCGGGGTTTCCAGCATATCGGCGGCGGTCGCAATATCGATTTCCGCGCCGGGGAAGGCGGCCTTAATGGCTTCGACCGCCAAGGATGCAATTGAAGTTTTAAAGTCCATTTTGTGTCAACTCCCATAAATCTCATTTGATGTTATTATACAGGATTTTTGGCAAAATGTCCATATAAAAACGCGGATTGAGCAAAAACGTGAGCTACTTGCGTTTTTTTATGGAATGCGTTTATTGAAGCATTTATGAAGAAACAGATCTGGCGGTTGCCATCGGTATAAATGCAATTGAACTTCATATATAATTAACATTCAAAACCCATTGACAACCGATGGTTTTCTGTGTATAATTTACTCGTAAACGAGAATGATTCTCGAAATCAAAAAAGAGGTGAGCACTTGACAGCAAAGCAGCAATTGATTTTAGATCTTGTTCGCTCGTCCTGTGCCCATTGTACGGCGGAAAAGGTTTTTGAGGAAGCCCGCAAGGAAATGCCCGGCATCGGCCTTGCAACGGTTTACAGAAATCTTTCCTCGCTCGCAGAGGACGGCGTTATCCGCCGCATCTACGTAAGCGGCGAGCCCGACCGGTTCGACAAAACCGTAGAGGATCACGACCACGCGGTGTGCAAAAACTGCGGGCGGATGATTGACGTAAATGTCGGAGACATAAAAAAGCAAATTGAGGAAAGCCTAAAGACGACGGACTTCACCTACGACCTTTGCATTCACGACTATTGCACCGAGTGTAGACAAGCGCGATACAGCGCAAAAGTAGACTAAAAATTTGGGAGGAAACGATCATGGAACTTAAGGGATCCCGCACCGAAGCTAATCTGATGGCAGCCTTTGCCGGCGAGAGCCAGGCCCGCAACAAGTACACCTACTACGCCTCCAAGGCCAAGAAAGACGGCTACGAGCAGATCGCAGCCCTCTTCCTCGAGACCGCCGAGAACGAGAAGGAGCATGCCAAGATCTGGTTCAAGCTCCTGCACGACGGCTCCATCCACGGAACCGAGTGGAACCTGGAAGACGCCGCCGCCGGCGAGAACTACGAGTGGACCGACATGTACGCGGGCTTTGCCAAGGAAGCCAAAGAAGAAGGATTCGACCATATCGCGTTCCTCTTTGAAGAAGTTGCCAAGATCGAAAAAGAGCACGAAGAGAGATACTTAAAGCTCCTCGAAAACGTAAAGGGCAAGGTCGTATTCTCCAAGGACGAAGACGCCATCTGGAAGTGCCGTAACTGCGGCCACATCGTGGTCGGCAAGGAAGCCCCCGAAATCTGCCCCGTATGCACCCATCCCAAGGCTTATTTTGAACTCAAAGCCGAAAACTATTGATTTTCTAATTCCTACCGAATATAATATAGAAAAAAACAAAAGGAGATTATCATTATGAAGAAGTTTGTATGCTCTGTTTGCGGTTATGTACACGAAGGCGACGCCGCCCCCGAAAGATGCCCCCAGTGCAAGGTTCCCGCT
>SVGP01000038.1 GCA_015056255.1 Clostridiales bacterium
TACAGTACCTCTTTTAAAACAATAAGCCGGCGAGGATACATCCTTCGCCGGTTTTTAAAAGAGGTACTGTATGCAGATTTCCGTAAAGGCACAGGCGAAAATTAACTGGTCGCTGGATATTACGGGGAGGCTTGAAAACGGCTATCACGAGATGGATATGCTGATGCAGAGCGTGGATCTTTTCGATGATATCACGATTTCCGATGCGCGGTTCACTTCGCTCACCATCGGCGACAGGCCCGCGCCCAATATGGAGAAAAACCTGGTTTATCGCGCGGTAAACGCCATCTGCGACTATACGGGCGAAAAGCGGAATGTGAAAATTACGCTCAATAAGCGTATTCCCGTTCGCGCAGGCCTTGGCGGCGGCAGCGCGGACTGCGCGGCGACGCTTTTGGGGCTTAACGAAATGTGGAAGCTCAGATTGCCTGTAAAGACCATTATGGATATCGGCTTAAAGCTCGGCGCGGACGTTCCCTACTGCGTGGCAGGCGGGTTTTGCCGGGTGCGGGGAATCGGAGAAAAAGTTGAAAGTATCAAAAACGCACCTGAAAAATACGTGGTCATTACGATTGTGGGCGGCGGCCTTTCCACGCAAGCTGTGTTTTCGGACTTTGACAGCGCTGAGGATGGCGCACTGGGTATTGATATTCAGAAGGTTCAAAACGCGCTGACGGATTGGGACGCTTCCGCACTAAGGGCTCATGGTGCGAACGCCTTGGAACGCGCGGCGATCCGTCAGATTCCGGAAATCGCGGGTAGGATTCGTGAATTCTATGCACTCGGCGCGCAATACGCCCGAATGTCCGGAAGCGGATCGAGTGTATACGGCATCTTTAACGACAAAGAGTCTGCGGACGCATGCGCAAAACGCCTTCCCGGCGCGATTGTGACGAAAACGCTTACTTATCCTTCCAGAATCGAATAAACGCGAAAACAAAACGCGAATAAAATCATTCAAAATAACCGATGCTAATTTCATCCCGAAAAGGAGATGAAATATGCATCGGTTTTTATTTTTGGTTCTTTTTCTGTATGCGTGCATCATGCCCTGCGCAAACGGCGAGGAAAAACCAGTAAGACTTCATGTGGTTGCCGAAAGTAATGATACGCAAGCACAGACGCTGAAGCTTAAGGTGAAAGACGCGGTACTTAAAAAGGCGCTTGAAATCACAAAAGACGCTCAAACTTCTCAGGAAGCGTATGCGTCGCTTTTTACATCCATTGGCGAAATACGAATGTGCGCGAGGGAAGCGGCTTTGCAATACGGATTTACAGGGGAAATCAACGCGCTTGTCACGCGGGAAGAGTTTCCTGCAAGGCTTTACGGCGACATGATTGTGAAGGAAGGGGAGTATCCGACGCTGCTTGTCACAATCGGAAAAGCCGAGGGCAAAAACTGGTGGTGCGTGATCTACCCGGATCTTTGCCTGTATGGGGAAAAGGCGGACACGGGCGGCATTCGGTTTTATTCGAAATTCGGCTATTGGTTTAATCAGCTTATGGACAGGTGGAGAAAATGAAAAAAAGTATTTGTTTATTACTTGCAGGTTTGTTTGCGCTTTCTCTGGTTTTCCCAGTGAGGGCGGGCGCGGACATCGTGCTTGAAATCGGTTCGCGGGGCGAAAACGTGACGAAGGTTCAAAAGAGGCTCATTCAGTACGGATACATGACGGGCACAGCCGACGGAAGATACGGCGAAAAAACACGCGATGCGGTTGAATGGTTTCAGAGGAGAAACGGCCTCGCGGTAGACGGCCGCGTTGGAAAAAAGACGGCTGCTGCGCTTGGAGTAACGCTTACGGGCGCGTCTTCCTCATCGTCCTCCTCTTCGTCTGTATCGATTGTTTCAAGCGATCATAGGCTGCTTGCAAAGCTCGTTTACGCGGAGGCGCGGGGAGAGAGCTATAAAGGACAGGTGGCGGTCGCGGCGGTTACATTGAACCGCGTTGCGTCAGCGTCGTTTCCGAATACCCTTTCCGGCGTTGTGTATCAGTCCGGCGCATATTCGTGTGTCAGCAACGGCAGCATCAATAACACTCCGGATTCCACCGCTATTCGCGCAGCCCTTGAGGCCATGAACGGATGGGATCCGACAAACGGATGCCTCTACTACTATAATCCGAGGCTGACCAACGATAAGTGGATTAAAAGCCGCCCGGTTGTGACGGTGATCGGCAATCACAATTTTGCAAAATAGCGGAGGAAAACACATGCGGATCAAAAGTGTATTTTTCGCCTTTCTGCTGATTGCAAGCGTATTGTTTACAGCGGGTTCTTCCGCTAAATCGCTTGTGAATCAGGAGGCAGGGAAGCGGCATGCGTTTTATCAAAGGGCGCTTTATGAGGCGGCCGAAGCGATGAGCGGCATGCAGGTGACGCTTAAAAAGCTAACGGTCACGCGTTCAAAAGCCATGGAGACCGAATATCTTTCTAAAATCACAAGCTATGCTTCAAGCATTCAAAACAGCCTTTCGACCCTCCCTATAGGGATATCGGAAATCAACGAAACAATGAAGTTTGTCAATCAGACGGGTGATTTTGCCTTGTCCGCGCTTAAAAAGCTTGCAAAGGGCGGCGCGCTTTCCGAAAGCGACCGGGAAAATATTCTTTCGCTTCTCAATACGGCAACGAATATGTGTATTACGATGGGCGAAGTTACGGAATCGTTTTTAAGCGGAAAAAAGACGTTCTGCGAAAACGAGAACCAAACGTCCAATGCGTTTTCAAACCTTACGCATCCTAAAGAGGAATATCCAACCCTACTTTATGACGGCCCGTTTTCAGACAGCGTGATGGACAAGCGCATGCAGGGACTTGGTGAAAACGAGGTGACGATGGAGGAAGCGAGAAAAATTCTTTCAAATTTTCTGGAAGCGGATGAAAGCCGGATTGAATTTCACGAGGAAACCGGCGGAAGTGAAAAAACATATGTATTTTCATTGAAAGACAAAAACGCAGAAGCCGCCGTCACGAAGCGCGGGGGTAAGGTTTTGTATCTTTTAAGCGAAAATGAGTTTGAAAGCAGCTCCTTATCGGATGAAGAATGCGTATCGATAGCAAAAGCATTTCTCCATAAAAAAGGATTTGGTGATATGCACGAAAGTTATTTTCGAAAATACGAGGGTGCAATCACCATAAACCTTGCGCCGGTTGAAAACGATATCATCCTTTATACGGATCTTATCAAGATGGAAGTCAGTATGCAGACAGGTGAAATCATCGGGATGGAATTTACGAATTATTATATGAATCATCATGAGAGGAACCTAACGAAGGATGAATATCAAAATGCCGATGTATCTGAATATGAAGGCATGTCCGTCTTGTCTGTGCGTTCTGCGCTGATTCCCGTGGATGCAACGGAGAGGCAGGCCATAGAAATCCACGTGAAGGACGAAATGAACGAATATCTCATCTACAAGGACGCGCTGACCATGGATGAAATTATGCTGTATGAGGTCGTTCATACGCCAGACGGCACCATTGTTCAGTGAGGAGAAATCAATGATGAACACCGGAAGATTCACACCTGTTCAGGCGAATCCGCATACAATGCCAAAGACGATGTATGCGGAGAGTGACAGCATGATTGCAAGAGGCGAACTGTACTCAGCATGCCTGGATCCCGTCGTTGGATCCGAGCAGGGCGGCGTTCGCCCCGTACTCGTGATACAAAACGATGTTGGAAACCGGTTCAGCCCAACGGTGATTGTGCTTGCGGTGACGGGGCAGATGAACAAGGCAAAGCTTCCCACGCACGTTCAGGTATCGGCGGAGGGAAACGGACTTAACAAGGATTCGGTGGTGCTGGCAGAGCAGATCAGAACGCTGGACAAAAGAAGATTGAAGGAAAAAATCGGCTCGCTCACCCCGGAACAGATGGAAAAGGTAACGGAAGCGGTAAAAATTTCTCTCGGATTTCCGATATAAAATGTACTACGCGGGACAGTTTCCTGTCCCGCGACAAATGTAAAGCAAGCTCTAAACATGGGCGGCTTTCATTCGGGGCGTGCTAGCGCATTTTTCATCCTGCAAAGCGACCAGTCGAGGCCGGTTTTCGTAACGCGGTCAGCCAGCGGCCAGAGGTTTCAAGAATTCGGATTTCTGTTTTAAGGGAAAACAGGCAGGAAAATACATCCTTAACGATGGTAACGGAAACGGGCGTTTCCGTTTTTTCAGATACATAGTATCCGGCGCAGGCGTCCTGCAGACGGAAATTCTTTGGATCAAATTCGTACAGATACAGTTGAACGCTCCTCATACGTTCAAACCATGCGCTTTCAATTGCAACGACACTCTTCGTGCAAAAAGATGAAAACAGAGACAGATCGTCCGCGTCCGCATGTTCGGTTCTGTGATAGCAAACGCGCGGGCAGTCCCTTGGCGTTAGGAAGTTGACAAGTCTGTTTTCCGATATCGCCCATACGAGCGGGACGGAAGCGTCCATATCCCTACGCTTCGGTGTTCTTGGAATGAATACTGAAATATCGCTCTCTTCGCTTACATGGAAAAGGCGAAGCGGCTGTGGATTGGAATTTATCAAATCGCTCATAAATACATCCTCCTGTTTTCAGGATAACATAGTTGCCTGCCAAATGCAACGGAAATAGTTTTAACGTATGCGTCGCCTTTAAATTCCGTATACTAAGCGGGAAGGAGTGATGTAAAATGAATCCGTTTCTGAAAACCCCGTCGGCGAAGTGCGACATGCTTTTAAACTGGAAAACCATTTTCAAAAAGCCTTATGACAAGCGCACAACCGACGCTTATACCAAAACGCGCGTTATTCTGATGAACGGCACAGAATTTGAAAACGTGTGGTTTTCCCATCAGGCGCACAGAAACATGCTTGACAACAATGTTCGCCGGCAGCTTGCGCTTATAAGAAGAAGCGAACAACAGCAGCAAAAGCTTCTGTGCTCATTAAAGCCCGCAGATGAAACGATGCTTGAGCACACGATTAGCTATGAACAGCTTGCCGTCGATCTTACGGCGCATCTGGCCAAGCGAACAAGCAACGCGAACCTTAAAATGGCGCTGGATTTTGCGCTGCTCGAGGATTTTGATCATCTGTACAGGTATGCCAATCTTTTAAAGATGGAATCCGGCGTTAAGGCGGAAAATCTGGTCGGGCATTACACGGAAATCATGCCCGCGCGCCCCACGATTGCGCATCACAGACATCCGTATGATTCCGTGCGTTTCCCGGACACACGCGAAAATCCGCCGATCTTTGACGTGCTTGCGTCAAACGTCATCACAGCTGCTGAACAGCAGACGATGAACTACTATATGAATGTATCCGCCGTGTATCCCAGCGAGTACGGAAAGAAGCTGTATCAGGAAATCGGTATGATCGAGGAGCAGCACGTGACGCACTACGGGAGTCTTTTAAACCCAACGCTCACATGGCTTGAAAACCTGCTCGTTCATCAGTATACGGAATGCTGGCTTTATTGGAGCATGGCCGAAACCGAAATCCATCCTGAGATCAAGGACGTTTGGAAGGCGATGTTCGAAATCGAAATCATGCATCTGAAGGTTGCCGAACAGCTTTTGAAGGATGTGGAGGGCAAGTCGTGGCAGGATGTGATCCCGGAAGCCGAATTCCCTGCGCCGCTTAAGCTCGAAAGCAACATCCCCTATGTAAGAGGGGTGCTCGAGAATACGGTGGATCTGACTGCCAAGCGTGAAAATTACGTGGATGTCAATACGCTTGACGAAAATTCGGACTTTTTCGAATACCAAAGGCGCGTCAACGGCAAGCCTGAGAACGTCATGAGCCATATCGTAATCCACGATTATATCTCAAGAAATTGCCGCGATTATCGATACGAAACCGCGCCCAATCCGATTGAAGAACTCAGAAACTACACGTGCGACAATGTATGCGTGGGACGCAGGATTACGGAAGACTGCAGATAGTTATGTTTTCGAATATATAAAAATGGAATGCGCGGGCGTGCAATGCACGCCCCTACATGATGGTAAAAAATCCATCATAAAAAGTAGGGGCGATCATTGATCGCCCGCGCTAACTCTATGAATGTGTGTTTATGCCCTCTTTTTGATGGTCGCTGCATAGGCGCTGTTCAGAAGGCCGAGGGATGCTGAAATCATGAACAGAAGCTCGATGCCCAGCGTTTGCCAGATCCAGCCGCCGAAAAGGGCGATGAAGATCGAGATCACGTGGTTGATGGATACACCGGTCGAAATCGTGGCCTTGACTTCATCGGCGTTGTCCGAGATGTCCTGAACATATACGTTTGACGCCATGGATGCAAGCGAGATCACGGAATCCAGCACGTAGTTTACGCAGCAGATGATAAAGGCGACGTTCGTCGGGAAGATGTGGTGCGCAAAGCCGTAGAAGAAGCAGACGATGACCAGAATCAGTGTATCGGCTACCATCACGGTTTTATAGCCGAGCCTATCGATAATCTTTCCGACGATGGGGGAGGCGATGAAACCGGCGATTGCGGAAATGGCGAAAAGAAGACTGATGGTCGCGGCGTCGGCTTTATAGAAAAGAACGAGGAGGTAAGGACCGAAAGTGATAAACACCTGCTTTCTTGAGCCATAAAACATTTCAAGCATATAGTACTTGAAATATTTTTTGTGGAAATAAAAGCGGCGCTTGCTTTCGTCGGTATTGCTTTTTCCGGAAATGAACATTGTGCACACCGCGCTTGCGCCCGCAAGAACGGCGGCAATTAAGAAAAAGAGCTTGAAGGGCTGATTTTTCGTAACAAGGGAAAACACCAGAACCACGGTAAAATAGCCTAAGAGCGTTCCGATCTGACTGGCGGCGGACTGAATGCCAAGCGCCTCGCCGCCCCTGCCCTCGCGGGCATACTTTAAGGTGAGGGAGGATTTCATGCCGAGCTGTATGTGTTCGCCCAGCGAATATACGCAGATGGCGACGGTCGCCAGAATGACCGTCGGCGGCAGAAACGCCTGCAGACACATGCCGACCAACATGATTACCGCGCCGATTTTATAAAAGGCTTCGGCGGAAAACATGTAAAACGCGGCTAAAATGAATACGAGCAGTACGCCTGGAAGCTCTCTGAAAAACTCCGTAACGCCGCGGTTCATTTCAAGCATTCCGACAACTTCAGCCAGATAATTGTCCAAAACGCCTTTATAAAGCCCGTAAGAAAGCCCTGAAATCAGTATGGACATCAGGAAAAATTTAAGGCCGCCGGATTTTTGAAAGATTTCCTTCCGTTTCTCAAAAAAAGACTGCATCTGAAATTACATCCTATCTGAATTGCGCTTATGCAAGCGGTTTTAATGTGGAGGCGTCGTATAGAACATCCGCAGGGATTTCCGAAAGCGACCTGGAGGCGGTTCTCGCCATGAGGGCGCGAAGATCATCCATCATGTGCGCTACATATTTTTTTACGCCTTCAGCGCCTTCGTCGTGAAGAGAGGGGAGAATTGCGCGTCCTACGCAAACGGCTTTTGCGCCGAGAGCCAGGCACTTAAACGCATCTGCGCCGGTATCGACGGAGCAGTCCACAAAGATTTCCATGCTGTTTCCAATCGCCTTTTTGATGCGGGGGAGCATGGCGAGCGGAGGAACGGCAAAGGACTGAATGCCGTGATGATGGGAAAGAAGGATGCCGGATACGCCCGCATCCCTGCACTTGACCGCGTCCTGTACGCTTAAAACGCCCTTTACGACAAAGGGGAGGTTGGTCGCCTTTACGAAGGAAGCGAGCTCTTCGCGCGTAACCGGGGTCATTTCCATGCCAAGGCATACGTCGTTATAGCCTCTGTGGTCAAAGGAATGGTCGATATCCATGCCGACAGCCAGCGCGCCTTCCTTTTCAGCATGCTTTAAATAGCGGAAAATCTTTTCCCTGTCCGCGTATGGCTTTACGATCTTGATGGTTTCCGCGCCCGTTTCGCGGATGTGGGTAAACTCATCCTCGTCGCCCATACCGGCCCAGTTGAGAATGCCGCTCATTTTTGCGCCCTTTGCCATTTCAACCATGCCGCCCGGGTGCGTGCCTGAAAGATGGGAAAAAGCGGCGATCATGATGGGGGATGCAAACGTCTTTCCAAAAAGAGACATGGTAAGGTCGGGAATGCAGCTGTCCAGATATCGGGCTTCGACCAGGATGGAATCAAAATACGCGCGGGTTAATTGGTTGGAATCACGGAAATTCGTGATTTTGGATAAATCCATACAGATGCCCCTTTCTTACAGGCGTTTGAGCGTTCCGTTTTCTTCGGTGATCTCGTGGAAATGAGGCCGCTCTTCGAGGTGCGCGTTCGGGCTGTGGAGGGTTAAATACAAATTCCCGTCAAGGGCCTTAAACACCATGCCGTGTCCGCCGTCATCCATGAAGAGAGGGTCGATCTGCGAGAAATTGCCGTCGATTTCGCCGTTATCGGAAATCGCGACGGCTTCGGTGTAGCCGCCTTCTGAAAAGCTTGCCCAGAGGCAGAGAAGATTTCCGTTCTGCGTTCTCCACATGAACGGGCCGTCGGTTACATAGCCTGTGATGCCGGTTCTGTGATGAACGGGCTTTCCCCATGCAGCTTCAGAAGCGTGGAACAGGAGGCGCGGTTCGCTTACAGCCTTTTTAAGATCTTTGCTTAATTGGATGACGTCTACTTCGCCGTCACCGATCTGCACCCACTCGTGGCAGAAGATCATGTAGGGATTTCCGCTTTTGTCCTGATAGAATGTGCCGTCCAGACACTCCCAGTTAGCGGGCGTCACGCAGCCGTCGGAATGAGGAACAAAGGGTCCGAGAGGGGTTTCAGCCTTTAAAATCGCGGTTCCGCGGCAGGTGTTTTCGCTTTTAAAGCTTGCAAACATGTAATACGCGCCTTCATACACATGCACTTCCGGCGCCCAGTAATTTCTGTCCGCCCAAAAGCTTCCGTCGTTTTCGAAGCACACGATTGGATCGGACCAGGAATCAAGATCGTCTGACACATATACGTCAAAGCCGCTGGCTTCACCCCAACAGGTTGCGCCGCGCGTTCCATACAGATAGTATTTGCCGCCGTCAACCAGCACAAAGGGATCGCGGATGTTGATTTCGCTTCGTTTCATAATGAGCCCCCTTCAAGATTTTTATCGCTTTTATTCTATCAAATTTTGATACTTCATTCAAGATAAAAAACGAAACAAATTATATTGCTACAAAAAAACGGACGCTCGTTATGAGCGTCCGAAAGCAAAGGCCGTTTATTATTTTGCGAGGAAATCTTCGTAGGCTTCCTGATAGATTTCGATGTAGCGCTCAACGCCGATGCCATTGGCGGCTTCGAGGAAAGCATTGTAGCTTTCGTCGGTCACGCCGTTCTTGGTGAACTCAATAACGGTCTCCTGAATGAGCTTTTTGAGCTCGGTGAAGATGTTGTTGACTTCGATGGCGTCTTCATTGCTCAACTTGCAAAGGTCGCGCAGATAGTGGAAGCTCTTGTACTCAAGTACGTCAGCCTCGGCATAGGCGATGGAGTCCTCATAGCGCTCTACGCGGTGGGGAGCCATCTGATAGATTGCGGAGTAGTACTCGCCGGGGGCGAAGAACTGACCCATGGTGACGGGAACGATGTCGTAAAGACCGTTGTTCTCGGGAACGTTGATGATCTCATACTTGCCTTCGGCATTGATGATCATCTGCTCGCCCATCTTGCCGTTGGCGGCGATCATCATGTTTTCGGTTTCAAGCTGAGCATCCAGCCACTTGAGGGCGGCAACGGGATCCTTGCAGTCTCTGGTCAGCATGGCGCCGGGCTTGGGATTTTCAAGGATAGAGGGAACGGTTACCTTGTAGCCGTCAGCGGCGGGAGGCAGCATGGAGTCGAAATTCTGGATGGTGTCCGTGGTCAGGGCGGTGTTGATCAGGCGCAGGTAGTTGAAGGAAGCAACTTCTCCGGCGTTGACCTTGTTGGCCCAGAGGTTGGAATCCTGAGTAAGGCTTTCGGGATCCATGAGGCCTTCGGTGTAGAGCAGGTTCAGCCATTCGCAGCAATCGCGGAAACCGGGCTGGTCGCCGACGAAGCCAACGGTGTCATCCTCCTGGATGAAGGCGAACATGTACATGTTCAGCGGTACGCCGAAGGAGGAGAACTGCGCCCAGATGTGCTCTGCGCCGTGGTCGGAGCAGGAAGCGGAGTAGGGATACTTGATTCCGGCTTCTTTGAACGCGCGAAGAACGTCGGTGTACTCGTCGATGGTAGTGGGAACGTCAAGGGAGAGTTCCTCAAGAAGGGGCATATTGATGTACCAGGTGGGCTCATGGTTTACGTTCTGAGCGACCAGGTAGCCGATGTAATAGGTCTTTCCGTCGGAGGCGGGGATGGAGTCGCCGGCGTTGTTGAGGGGCAGGCGGCTTACATAGTTGGGCATGATTTCAGGAGTGAGGTATTCGTCGAGGGGGAGAAGCAGCTTCTGGGTTACGCCGTACTCTTCAACATCGGCGCTGTTGCCGAGGATCATGTCGGTCAGTTCATCAGATGCGAACATGAGGTTGAGTTGGGTATCCCAGTCGGCGTCCTTGATGACGCGGAAGTCTACGTGAACGCCGGTTTCTTCTTCAATCTTCTGGAAATACCAGAGATTGTTGAAATCTACGTTCTGGTTTTCGAGGGAATACTGGAAAGCGGTCAGGGTGACTTTTTCTTCCTCTGCGATTGCAGACGCGCCGATGACCATCATGAGCGCAAGAAGAAGGGCCAGGAGTTTCTTCATGTGAATTCCCCTTTCTAATTTTTATTCAAACGCTTTAAAGCGCGTGAATCAGGAACCAATTATCCCTTCAGGGATCCGATCATAACGCCCTTTACAAAGTATTTCTGCATGAAGATGTAAAGAACAACGGCAGGGACGGTGGAAACGACGATGCAGCAGTATTTGGCGACCTCGGCCTTGCGCATGGCTTCCTGAAGGCCGCCCAGGTTGTCGGCGTAGGCGGCGAAGAAGGTTTCACTGGAGCCGGATATGGAGAGGGAAGCGAGGATTTCTCTTAAAATGGTCTGAAGCGGGAGATACGCGCGGTTGGACAGGAAGACAAGACCGGTAAAGTAGTCATTCCAGCGGGCAACGCCGTAATACACGCTCAAAACCGCGACGATGGTGCCGGAGAGGGGAAGGACGCATTTAAAGAAATAGGTGAAGTGATTTGCGCCGTCCATAACCGCCGCTTCGTAAAGCTCGTTTGGAATGGAGGACTGAATATAGGTTCGTGCAACCATCAGGTTCCAGACGGAAACGGCGTTCATCAAAATCATGACGGTGCGTGTGTTGTAAAGACCCAGCGATTTTGCGTTTAAGAATATCGGGATCAGGCCGCCGGAGAAGAACATGGTGAAGGTGATTAAGAGGTTGACCGTTTTCTTTCCTGAAAACGTTCTTGAAAGGGCATAGGCGGCGGCGAGCGTAATCATAACGCTCAGGACAGAGCCGACAACGGTGTAAAACACGCTGTTTGCATAGCTGGTCCAAAGCTCTCTGTATTCGAACACGGCTTCGTAGCCCATGGTGGAAAAGTCCTTGGGCCACCATACGACTTTGCCTGCCAGTACGGCGTCCGGGTCGGAAACGGAAGCGATGATGATCAGCCACAGGGGATAAAGGGTGATGAACAGAACCACGATCCAGAAAATGAGATTGAATATGTTAAAGGCTTTGTCCGCTTTGGTTTCATGTATGCGGATGCCTTTGATTTCTTTTACCTTTTTGGCCATGTCTTTCGCCTCCTTTCCTTAGAACAGGCTGATTTCGCTCAGTTTTCTCGAAATCGCGTTGACGCACATGATGATGGCGAAGTTAATGACGTTTAAACAAAGGCCGATGGCGGAGGTGTAGGAATACTGCGCTTTTCCAAGGCCAACATTATATACGTAAACGCCGATGATGTCGCTGGTTGCGATATTGCCCGAGGTCTGAAGGAGAAGGGCCTTGTCGGTATTGGAGGAGAGGAGAGAGCCGCAGTTCAGAATGAGCATCATAACGGAAATCGGGATAAGGTGCGGAATATCGATGTGCAGGATTTTCTTAAAGCGGGTTGCGCCGTCGATGGTGGCCGCTTCATACAATTGCGGGTCGATGCTGGTTAAGGTTGCAATGTAAAGGATGGTGTTCCAGCCTGCGTTCTGCCATATGTCGGAGCCGACGAAGAGAGGACGGAACCAACCGGCTTCGATCATGAAGAAAATGCTCTTTCCGCCAAGGGCTTCGATCATGTGATTGATGATGCCGTTTTCGGGAGAGAAAAAAAGATAGATCATACCGGCGAGAACGACAGTTGAAATAAAGTGCGGAACGTAAATGGCGGTCTGCGTAAAGCCCTTGAAGCGCTCGTTGTTGATTTGATTGAGCATAATCGCGAGCAGGATCGGAAGCGGGAATCCGAACAGAAGACCGTAAACGTTTAACAGCAGCGTATTTGCAAACATTCTCCCAAAGTAGTAGGAGGAGAAGAATTCCTGAAAATGTCCAAGGCCGACCCATTCGCTGTTTATGATTCCAAAGGCCGCCTTGTAATCTTTAAAGGCGATCTGAATTCCGTACATGGGGAAATAGCAGAACACCAGAAAAAACGCGAGTGTGGGAAGCATCAGAACCCAAAGCTGCCAGTCGCGCCCGAGAGCTTTTTGAAAACGCACGCCGAGCGTCTGATTGTGAAAATCCGTTTTTTGCGCCTGTGACAAGGGGGCTCCCTCCTTCGTGGTTTGGTTAGAATATTTTAATTATACCATCAAATTATTAGAATGTAAAGGGACAAAAATAATTTGTATCAAAATAAATATATGTGATTGATTTTCTTCACAAATTTGGTATAATGATAAAAAGCGGTAATGGAGGTGGATGCAGTGCTTCCTTTAACAAAGGTTTCCTTCCATATTAAAAACGAAAAGATACAGAAGCTTTATGATCTCGCAGTGGAAAAGTGCAAGCTGAATTTAAATCTTTTTGCCGGACGCAGGGTGCTCGTCGAGGGCGGCGGATACGTCAAAATCTGGCTTGAAACCCAGCCGATGGGCGGGGAAATGTATGCCAAGCGCGACATGGAAGCGGCTTTGAACAACCAATTGTTTTTCATGGAAACGCAAAGGGAGGACGGAAGGCTGCCCGGCTCCATCGAAAACAAGCCCGAACTGGGTACTGTCGAAGCGCAGTTCAATAAATTTCAGGGCTTCTGTTTTCCGTGGCCTGCGCTCAATATGTACTACTGGGTTGGGGAGGACAAGGAATATCTTAAAAAGGTATACAAAACGCTGGAGGCGTTTGACGCATATCTTTGGAAAACACGCGACAGCAATCACGACGGATGTCTTGAATCGTTCTGCGTATACGATACGGGCGAGGACAATGCGGTCAGGTATGGCGATTCGCCCGTTTACTGCACGGAGGATTTTCCGCCTGAAGACAGCTCCGTTGTGCCCATGGAATCGATGGATATCATGTCCTTTTCCTTTAGTGCAAGGGACACGCTTTCAATCATAAGCGGAATTCTTGAAAACGGAAAAGCCGATTTCTGGCTTGACAAGGCAAATGAAGTAAAGGACGCGCTGAAAAAACACCTCTGGAATGAGGAGAAGGGCGCGTGCTACGACAGGGACAAATACGGAAACGTGATCGACGTGCTCGTTCACAACAATTTACGGTGTATGTACTGGGGATCGTTCTCTCAGGAGATGGCCGACAGGTTCGTAAACGAGCACCTTTTGAATCCCGAGGAATTCTGGACGAATGTGCCTCTGGTTTCCGTCGCCGCAAACGATCCGGCGTTTCGAAACGCCGTCGAAAACAATTGGAGCGGTCAGGCGGAGGGGCTCACCTACCAGAGGGCGATTTTAGCGCTTGAAAGATATGGGTATGAACCGATCGTTACAAAGCTTGGAAAAAAGCTGATGGAAACGGTTATTAACGGCGGGTACTATTTTACCCAGCAGTACGATCCGTTTACCGGCGCGCCCAGCCGCGTGTCGCCCATTACGAAGGAACCGATCCCGGAGGGGAGCGACGAGGAAGGGCAGGACGCCTATGGGCCTACGCTCTTGTCGGTGCTTGAATACATTGCCCACATCTGGGGCGTTCATATGAATATGGGTGAAATCTGGTTCAGTCTCGGAAGAGGGGAAAAATACACGTATTCGCAAGTGTGGGGCGAGAACGAATACACGATAAAAAGCGACGGCGAAACGGCGGAAATATACGTAAACAGCGAAAAGAAATTCACGGAAAAAACCGGCGTTCGCATCGTGACCGATGAAAAGGGCAATCTTATTCGAAAGGTTAAAATAGAGGAATAGGGGAGGGAAATACTCATGATGACGGTAAAGGTTAGAATCGACGGCGCGGGCGGCATGCCGATGCCGGAGACGGTTTTAAAAAGTACGTATGTTTCCGCGCTTGATTTTGAGCCGGAAGAGCGCAGAATGACAATTGCAAGCGATGGAACGGTTCAACTGGTTACTGAAAAAACGCCCTACATGGTGCATGTCAAGATGCCGGTTCCGCTGTACGGTCATCTTTGGGTGATCGCGGACAATATGGGGCAGGGCTACACCGGCGATTTCGTGGATTTTGTGACCGAAGCCATCCGCACATATGTTCATTATGCGAAGAAGTATTCCGAGGGCATCGAGCTTTCCGTAAAAACGAAAGGCCATCTGGAGGCTGCGATTGAATTTGAACACCTTGCCAACCGCGGCATGGACACGCCCGACAACCGCCTGTACGGTCTTTCCCACGCCGTTTATGCAGCGGAGGGCGCGCTTTTTGAAAGAGCGCAGAAAATCGCTTATGCAAACCAGAGAAACAACCTCAGGCTCGGCTGCAATTTCTTCAGATACACAGCCTCCAACACCAAATACGCGCAGTTTTTCGAAAAAGCGTTTGATTTTGCAACGCTTCCCTTCTATCCGGGGCGCACGGTTCTGGAAGAGGACAAGTATTCCTACGGATACATTGATACCGCGCTTTCTTATCTTCTGGATAAGGGCATTACACCCAAGGGGCATCCGCTGTTTTTCGGACACGGGACGTCAAACCCCAAATGGATGTTTGATCTTGACTATCCGGCGCTGAAGAAAGCGGCCTACAAAATCGCTTATAACCACGTTTCCACCTATAAGGATACCGTTACGGTCTGGGACAGCATGAACGAGGCGCACGACTGGGCCAATTGCTTTGAGCTTACGCAGGATCAGCTCGTGGATCTTACCAAAACCACCACGACTGCGTTAAGGGATGCAAACGATAAGGCGACGTCCATTGTAAATATCTGCCTGCCCTTTGCAGAATACGTTGCAGGCCGCTACAACTGCTATGGCGCGCTGCCTGAAAAGCTCAGGTCGCCACTTAACTACTTTAAAACCATCCTTGAAGCGGGCGTGGATTTTGATGTTGTCGGTATTCAGCTTTATTTCCCCGCACGCGACATGGTGCAGGTCAATCTGATGCTCGATACGTTCAAGGCGCTTGGAAAGCCCATTCACATCACTGAAATGGGCGTAAACGGCGGCTTTCGCGTAAAGGGCAATGCGGGTTCAAGCTGGTCGCAATTGGATATGTCGCAGGGCACGTGGCACGGCGGCTGGAACGAACACACGCAGGCGGACTGGATGGAAATGTTCTATACCATTGCAGCGGCGAGAGAAGAAATTCAGGCGCTCACCTGGTGGGACTTTATCGAGCCGTCCTTCTCCGGAAACGGCGCGTTCCTTTATGAGAACGAAAATCCAAGAGAGATGTATTTCAGGCTCCTTGCTTTAAAGGAGAAAATCACGAAGAAATAAAGAAGGCTCTCCGGCGCGCCGGAGAGCTTTTTCGTTTATTTTGACGGTTGCGTTTACAGTTTTTCGCCGCATTCTTGGCAAAAAGCAGCCGAACCGTCGTTTTTTGCGCCGCACTGGCCGCAGAATTTATGCTGGGGCACGGGCCTTGAAGCAGATCTCATTTCAGGTCTTGGACGAGCGGGCGGAGGCGTTTGTCCACCTGCGTCATATGCGTCGGGCGCAGGTTCTGTGTCGGGCGCGTCCGGACTCTGAGCGGGTCTTCTCATTTCGCCGCGACCTTTTTCAAACAGCTCCTTAAAGCTTGAAGAAATGCCGGATAATTTACCGTACAGGTCGAAGGAGATTTTTGTTTCCTTTGCCGCGTCCAGATATGCCGCCATGGTCTGACATAGAATGAAGCTGTCAAGAAAGGCGAACTTTACTACCCAGGCGATCAGGCAGGCGAGAACGAATGCGATAAAGCCGTGCCAGTGCATGAGTCTGAAAAGAAGTCCGACAGGGATAAAGATAATCAATACGGCGGCAACCGTCAGAAAAACAACCTTCAGCATCGTCTTCGCCGCATTTTTCAGAAGCAGTTTTATATTCTGTGCATAGAGCACGACACCGTCGCATGCGCTTTTGTACGCGTTTTGTTTGACCTTTAAAAATGTGTAGCTCAGACAGCATTCGTCTATATAACCTAGAGAAAGCTCCACAAAAAATTTGGCAAGGCTTGCGATGTGCTCCATTCCTGGAACAAAGGAGAGGGAGTTTGATAACTTCTCGATACCCCTTTGAATTTGTTTGACCGCGCCTGTAACCAGCTTGTCAATCGCAAAATAAATATTGGCGGTTGCAAAGCGCTCCTTTACCTTGTTTATTCCGTATTTCACCTGATCACGAGGAACTTTTCCCGTAATCGTCGCCTGTGCAAGCACCGCAAGATGACCTGCCTTTACAAGATAACCGACATAGTGCATGATAAAAAAGCGAACGACACCGATGGAGCCCATCCAGATGAGAAAGCCGATGACAAGACCGGTATCTCCGAAGATCCAGCCCACGCCCGCAAAGAGCGCCAGAAGCAGGGAAAGAATGAGAACCGTTGCGCCGCCAAGCAGAAGCTTCGCGATGCAAAAGGGCATGGTTTTGCGAAACAGCTGTTTTGCTTTCATGATGTTTTCCTCCTACTGTAATCAAGCATCGTCTGTACCTTTGGGAAAATCGGTTTCCTGTAAAGCGGGCGCTTGCTCAGTTGTTTCATTTTTCTCAAGCGCTGAAAGTCTGGAACCGCATACAGTGCAGAAGTTTGCGCCCGGCGCATTCTGCTTTCCGCAAGTACACAGAACAAATTCCGTCATTTGATTGCCATCAAAGAGCTTTGATCCGCAGGTTGGACAGAATCTTTTGTCCGGTGCGGACGGCGTTTTGCAATGTGGGCATTCGATCAATCGTCCATTGAGCGTCTCTTCAGGGTATGCATTCCTGTAATTGGAATCAGCGTATACGTTGTCCTTCAGAATCGCCTTTTTGACCGTATGATTGATGGCCTCGCTCAGGCTTCTTCCGACTGCGTATTCGAGCGTTCTTCTTATAAAGCCCATATTGTTTCCTCCTATTCCAAAAGATCCTTATAGCGCAAGATGAGTTGCCGTCTGCCGCTGACTTCCAGCTTTTTGTAGATGTTCTTGCAATGAAAGTGAACGGAAGAGGGGGTGATAAAAAGTTCGCGGGCGATGTCCGACTGACTCTTGTCCGACAGAAGCTGCGTAAACACTTCTATTTCCCGCTTGGTAAGCCTATCAAGCTCGGGGTGCGCTGTTTGAACATTTTTAAGCTCCTGTTTGGCCAGATTAATGTACTCAATGAATGAATGCCTGCTGCCTAATGCATCGCTCATATGCTCCTCCTTCTTGAAGAATGATTCAGTAGAAAACCTGTGAAAGATGATAGGTTACCAAAAAGCAGATTGTAATTTTCAGTTATATCTGTTATGATTAGATATAAAAAACACTTTGCATTGAGATTATAGCATTTCGTATGAGGGCGATGAATCCCTTATTTAGGGGGTTTTTGGGAAAACTACCTATTTTCGGATGAAAATCACCAAAACAGGGGGGAGCTTATGGATAAAGGATGTATTTTTGAAAGCCGTAAAGAGAGGCTGTCCTATCCAGTCCCAAGAGTTTTGCTTTTTGCCATGTTCTGTTTCTGGCAAATGGGATTTATCTATTTTTGCGGACCGGCTCTCAATATTGACGGAAGAACGCCGCTTCCGATGAATGCGGACAATCTGGCTGCATTGATTGCGGGGGCGTATATTGTTTCCATTCTTTTTATGATTTTTCTTCCCCGAAGGGTGATATGGGGCGAAAGGCTGCTAACGCTTCTTTCTATGGGGACGGCTCTTGGATTATTTCTGCCAATAAGCGAAAGCGCGCTTATGCTGCTAATATATGCGCATGTGTTTTTCTGCTGCGTAATGATTGGCTTTGAAACGTTTGTCATTGTCAATTTTTTCTCGGAGCAAACTGCGATTTACACGCTGACGGCGGGATATGCGCTGGCCCTGTTTCTGATTGCGCTTGTACAGAATGATTTTTCGCCCGTCACGTTTCCAATTTTTCGAATACTTACTGTCTTTTCGCTCGTCTGCCTTCTGATTTTCTTTTTCACAATGCCTGCGGGAAAGGAAGCGTGTCCCGAATTTATCAATATGGATAGTAAGCGGATCGCGCCCAAAAAGCTTATGTTCGGAACGTATATTCTGGTTTTTGTCAGCGCGCTTATGGCGGTATCGGGTCCTTCTATTTCTGCAGCGGTAAAAAATGGAGTGACAATCACATATATTGCGGATGCAGCGGCGAGCCTTTGTATGTACATTGTTTATAAAAAGAAGAATATTCATCCTTTTCGACTCATTTCTAATTGCCTTGTTCTGGGTGGCGCAGGGTTTTTGCTGATGCTTGGTGCACAGCATTCTGCCTTTTTTGCGTATATTGCCTGCGCTTTGATTGGGTTTGGAATGATGCCGTGCCAGATGCTTCCGCTTTATAATCTTGTAATTATGAAAAAGTATCCGTCGCGCTTTATCGTTCCTGCAACGATCATTCTTGCGTTAGCTGCCGTGCTTGTGCAAAGCGCGATGGTGGAAGCGCTGCGGAATCATATTGCGCTCATCGATATGAGCTACGCAATGATGATGGGCATTTTGGTGATGGTGTATCTTCGAATTGAGCCGTATTTTTTACATACAGTTGAACAGAAGAAGCCTGAGCATGGAATGGTTGAAACTGAATTTGCTGAAAAAGTCTGGGAAGAGGAAAAACCAGCTTTGCCTGATGAACAGAAAACGTCCGATGGTCGCGCGCTTTTATCCAGGCGCGAGAAGGAGGTAATGGATTTGATTGCAAATGGCTACACCAATCAGGAAATTGCCGACATTTTGTTTATTTCAGTCTATACGGTGAATGATCATACTAAGAAAATCTACAAAAAGCTGGACGTTCACAGTCGCTTGGAAGCAGTACAGAAAATCAATAAACTGACTGCGGAAGAACAGAAATTACATATTTAAGGACTCGACGCAAGCTCCCCTTTATGATACAATACCTTCTGCATTCATAAAGGGGAGTTTTTTATGGGCGATCAGAGAAGGGAAATTCAAAGCAAGAATCTGTCCGTGGGTATCCTTGCGCATGTCGACGCGGGAAAAACCACGCTGTCTGAAGGCGTCATGTATAGAAGCGGCGCGATTCGCAAGCTTGGGCGCGTCGATCACAGGGATGCATTTTTGGACACGGACGTGCAGGAACGGGAACGAGGCATCACCATTTTTTCAAAGCAGGCGATGCTTTCTTGGAATGGCCGGCAGATTACCCTCATGGACACGCCGGGCCACGTCGACTTTTCCGGAGAGATGGAAAGGGTGCTTCCGGTTCTGGATGCAGGAATATTGGTCATAAGCGGCTCGGACGGCGTTCAGGGCCACACATCTACGCTCTGGAAGCTTCTTAAGAAGTACGAAATCCCAACCTTTCTTTTCATCAACAAGATGGATCAGCCGGGCACGGACAGGGGAAAGATCATGAAGGATCTTCATAAATACCTGGGCTCGGAGGTTACGGACTTTACGGAAGAAAATTTTTGCGAAGAAGCGGCGGCGCACGATGAAGCGGCGCTTGAGGAATATCTGGAAACCGGCGCGCTTGAAGAACAGACGATTTCAAGGCTGATTCATCAAAGAAAGCTGTTCCCGGCGTTTTTTGGCTCGGCTTTAAAGCTTGAAGGCGTTGATGAAATCATGAACGCTGTCACTAAATATATGAAAAACAAAACCTATCCCGACGAATTTTCGGCCTATGTTTATAAAATCGGGCGCGACCATACGGGCGCAAGAATCACGTACGCCAAAATTATGGGCGGAAGCTTAAAAGTCCGAACGCTTTTAAAGGGAGAAATGCATTCGGGCGCGGAAGAAAATCTTTGGGAAGAAAAGGTTTCTCAGATTCGCCTGTATTCGGGCAATAAATTTACCACAAAAGACGAGGCTTTTGCAGGCGACGTGTGCGCGATCATGGGTCTTAATCATACCAGATGCTTAGACATGCTTGGTGAAAAGCGCGATGAAAAGCAGCCGGAGCTGGAGCCGGTTTTCAGCTATAAAGTCATTCTTCCGCAGGACGCCGACATTCACACTGCGCTTGCGCGGTTTCGCATTCTCGAGGAAGAGGATCCGCTTTTAAGGGTCAAGTGGCGCGCGCAGCTGAACGAAATCCACGTGCAATTGATGGGCGAAGTACAGCTTGAGGTATTAAAGCGCGTGGTAAAGGATCGCTTCAATATGGATGTGGACTTTGGAGACGGCGGCATTCTGTATAAGGAAACGATTGAAAACGCCGTCGAAGGCGTTGGACACTATGAGCCGCTTCGGCACTATGCGGAGGTGCATCTTCTGATGGAGCCGGGCGAGCGGGGCTCGGGTATCCGGATACAAAGCGCCGTTTCGGAAGACGAGCTTGACCGTAACTGGCAAAGGCTTATTATCACGCATCTTCTGGAAAAACAATATATCGGCGTTTTGACCGGCTCGCCCGTGACCGACCTGAAAGTTTCCATTATCGCAGGCCGGGCCCACATTAAGCACACCGAGGGCGGCGACTTCAGACAGGCTACCTACAGGGCGTTTCGGCAGGGGCTTATGCAGGCAAGAAGCGCGCTGCTGGAACCTTGGTACGATGTGAGGCTTGAAATTCCCGCAGAATGCGTTGGAAGGGCGATGAGCGATTTAACTCAGATGGGCGGATCTTATGCAACGCCGGAGCTCATCGGCGAGGAAGCAATCGTAACAGGGCGCGTGCCTGTACAGGAGGCCAGATATTACGCCAAAGAGGTTCAGGCCTATACGAAGGGGAGGGGCAGATTTTCCTTCGCCATGCGTGGTTATGAAAAATGCCGAGATCAGGATAAAATTGTAAAGGAAATCGGCTACGATCCCGAGCGCGACATTGAAAACACCGCCGATTCCGTATTTTGCTCCCATGGCGCGGGCGTGATCGTCAAGTGGAACGAAGCGCATAGTCATATGCATATTCAAACCGGCGTTCTCGTAGAAAAGAACGCAGGGGAGGAAAATGATAAGCCCTCTTATCTACGCGGAGGGGACATCGACGACAAGGAGCTTCAAAGGATTTTTGAAAGAACCTACGGTCAGGTGAAGGACCGGGCGTTTGAAACGTCAAGAAGCTATGCAAGACCGATTGAAAAAGTACAGGTTGAGATCAGGCCCAAACGACCGGAGTTTTTACTGGTTGACGGATACAACATCCTGCACGCATGGGAGGACACGAGGGAAGAGGCGCAAAGGGATCTGGACAGTGCAAGGCGCATGATCATGGATATCCTCGCTAATTTCCAGGGATTTACGAATCAGAGACTGATTCTGGTGTTTGACGCATACAAGGTCGCAGGCGGCGTAGGAAGCGTTACAAAGTATAATGGGATCGATGTTGTCTACACCAAGGAAGCTGAGACCGCCGACAGCTTTATCGAAAAAACGGCCTACGAGATCAGCAAATACAATTCCGTTCGCGTAGCCACAAGCGACGCGCTTGAACAGATGATCATTTTCGGAAGCGGCGCGCTGCGCGTATCGGCGCAGGAACTCAGAAAAGAAGTCGAAAGCGCAAATGTCGAGATCAGAAAGTTCATTGAAAAGGGAAACGGAAAAATCAGGGACTATAAAATCCTCAGAGCCTATCAGAATGCGAAGAAAAAAACGGGGGAATGAATTAAAATAAACCGAATTGCCGTCGTTTTGACGGAAAAAGAACATTTTGAAACTTGAAAATGCATTTTCAAATATTTCAAAAGTTTAAAAACTTTCAAAAATCGAAAAAAACGAGCGAAATATGATAAAAAATGCAAAATTAACTATTGCAAAGATGCAGTTTATATGTTATAATCCACCCATTCAGTCCGATCGGGTATTTGCCTGAATCGGACAGGGAATTTGATTCCCAGAATAAAAGGAGGAACATACTATGAAGAAGCTTCTGAGCATGATCCTGGCCATCGCCATGCTGCTCTCCGTTGCCGCTTTCACCGCTTCCGCTGAAGAAGGCAACTGGAAAATCGCCATCCTGACCGGCACCGTATCCCAGGGCGAAGAAGAATTCCGCGCCGCTGAGAAGGCTGTCCAGGTTTGGGGCGCCGATCACATCATCACCGACACCTATCCGGACAACTTCATGTCCGAGCAGGAAACCACCGTTTCTAAGCTCGTTGCCTTCGCCGCTGATCCCGACGTTAAGGCCATCGTAATGTGCCAGGCCGTTCCCGGCGCCACCCCCGCGATCGAGAAGATCCGCGAGATGGGCCGCGAAGACATCCTCTTCATCGCCGGCACTCCTCAGGAAGATCCTGCTGTTATCGCTGGCGCTGCTGACATCGTTATGTACGCCGACGAAATCGCTCAGGGCGACTCCATTATGGAAAAGTGCGCTGAGTGGGGCATCGAAGTGTTCATCCACTACTCCTTCCCCCGTCACATGGCGATGGAACTGATCGTTGGTCGTCATGAGCTCCTTCAGGAGAACGCCGACGCTCTGGGCATTGAGCTGGTTGACGTAACCGCTCCCGACCCCACCGCTGAAGCAGGCCTGTCCGCTTCCCAGCAGTTCATCCTTGAGGACGTTCCCCAGCAGATGGCCAAGTACGAAGGCAAGAAGGTTGCTTTCTTCACCACCAACTGCGGCATGCAGCCCTCTCTTCAGGAAGCCATCCTGACCCAGCCCAATGCTTACTATCCGCAGCCCTGCTGCCCCTCCCCCTATCATGCATTCCCCGCAACCCTGGGCCTTGAGCTCGCCATCGGCGGTGATGACGAAGCTGCTCTGA
>SVGP01000009.1 GCA_015056255.1 Clostridiales bacterium
CCTCCTTAATCATTTGGAAAGACGGCGCTTTTTTAGAAGGGCAGCTCGTCGTCGTCAACCTCGTCCATCACACCGGCGCGAGGGCCATTATCCATGGGCTCGGGCGGGAGCGGGATGTCGTCGGACCGGGAAGGTCTTGACCCATCCTGAGGACCAGAGAGGAACTCTACTTCATCCGCGACAACCTCGGTGACATAGCGCTTGGATCCGTCCTGCGCATCATAGGAACGGGTCTGGATGCTGCCGATGACCGCAACTTTACGGCCCTTGGCAAGATAGCGGCCGCAAAGTTCGGCCAACTGACGCCATGCAACGATGTTAATGAAATCCGCTTCGCGAACGCCCTGCGAATTGACAAAGCGGCGATTTACCGCGATGGCAAAGGTGCATACGGGTGCGCCACTGGGCGTGGTACGGAGTTCAGGATCACGGGTAAGGTTTCCGATCAGAATTGCTTTGTTCATGAAAGCACCTCATTTCTGTACCGGTCGAAAGTGTTATTCGATTTCAGCCTGGGGCGCTTCGGTGTCGGCTTCTTCAGCCTTGACTTCTACGGGCGCTTCGGCGGCAGCCTCAACAGGGGCGGCCTCGCGGGCGACGAAGGGCTTCAGCGGCTCGCGCTTGGCGGGAATCGGTCCCTCGAAACGGATAACGAGATAACGGAGTACGGATTCAGAGATCTGAAGATTACGCTCCAGCTCGCGGGGAAGATCCGCGGGGGCGGTCATGTACATGAGCACATAGTAACCTTCGGTCTTGTAGTTGATGGGATAGGCCAGACGGCGCTTTCCCCACTCGTCTACGCGATCAACCTTGCCACCATTGTTGGTGACGATGTTGGAGAAGCGATTGATGAGCTCACTACGGGCGCCCTCTTCGAGAGCAGTGTCGATGACGTACATTACTTCGTACTGATTCATTTGCTTTCTCACCTCCTTATGGACTTGGCGGCCCTGATCAGGTGAATCAGGGCAAGGATGCGCAATTACATATTATAAGGGAAGACAAGTAAAATTGCAACACTTATCGCGTAAGTTTAACACATAATCTTTTTCAGGTGGGCGGATATTGGTGACACCCGCAAGTTTTATTCCGGAATGAACACGCGCGTGACATAGGCGGAAAACGGCGCGCTTTCATCCGGCAGGATGTGTATGTCCGCGTATCCCCAAAGCTCCATGCCAAAGCCAAAATCCTTTTCAACGCGCAGGCTCACGATGATCGTGCCCGTGCCGGTTTCGACCGCGCTTTCGATTTCGATTTTCAAAGGAAGCGGATCAAGATACGCATCCTCTTCCTGCGCATAAATGTATTCGCCCTCAGAAAACAGCATTTTGTATGCGTCCTCATTTAAAATCGGCTCGGAAAGGGTTGCAAATCTTTCCTGCAGCCTGTAAACGGCCTCCCTCGCCATGGATTCGTCCGGGATTTTGTCGAAATTGTAGAACGTGTCGCACGACAGAAGGATTTCGTAAAGCGGCATGGCCTTTTCATATACGGGCGCTTCCAATTCAGAAACGGCTCCGGCGGAGAAAACCGCGCACAATGCCAAAATGAGCGCAAACAGCCTTTTCATATGCTATCCTCCCTTATTCTTCTCTGTAAAAGCAGCTGCCGCCGATGAATTCGCGCAGGATGCTGTTTAACGGAACTTCGTCCTCCACGCTGGATGAGCGGACGTAGTTTAAAAACTTCACAAGCCGCCTTGCAGCGGTGTAGTGAGGATTATCCGGCGTGATGGCGGTCAGGATCGGGTAAGCGTAGTTTTTCAAAACCGCCAGCTCATACGCAAGCGACGAATTGATCATTGCGTCCGCATCCTCCTGGAAGGGGAAAATGTTTTTGTCCTCTCCCCTTCTGACCGACGGCCACATGGAAAACGTCTTTTCAGGATCGGTTCCGCGAAACGCCGCGTCGCGCACGATTCTTCGAATCAGCCTCGCGTCGGTTGTGCGGATGCGGTTGTGGTGATCGATGTTGATGGTGGTTAAGGCGCTGATATAAATTTTGAATTTCATTTCGCGGGCAATGCCGGGGGTTAAGCGGTCGTTTAAGCCGTGGATACCCTCAATTAAGATGGGCGAAGTGGAATCCACCTGCATGGGATGGGTTTTGTCCGTGCGCATGCCGGTTGTAAAATCATACGTCGGAACATTCACCTTTTCGCCGTCCATAAGCGCGGCCAGATGCTTTCCGATCAGGTTTGTATCCAGCGCTTCCACGCATTCAAGATCCACTTCTCCATGCTCATCCACGGGCACCTGATCGCGGTTGACATAATAGTCGTCCAATGAAAGCTTGACGGGTGTAAGCCCCGTTACGCGAAGGGCAATCATGAGGCGGTTGCAGAACGTGGTTTTTCCCGAGGACGAAGGTCCCGCGATGCACACAAGCCGCGCGCGGCTTTCCACGATTTTGTCCGCAATTTCATAAATTTTCCGGTCCATCAAAGCTTCGTTTACCCGGATGAACTCGCGCAGATGGCCGTTCTCGGTCATTTCGTTGAGGTCCGCCGCCGTTTCAACGTCCAATATTTCGTGCCAGCGCGCGCTTTCCCGGAAAACAGACAAAAGCTTTGGCATAGGCCGGTATTCAGACACGCGCGAAGGATCTTTGGGGTCCGGCAAAAGCACCGCAAGGCCTGCGCCCACGCCAATTACGTCAAACACATTTACGCATCCGGTCGAGCGCGCCATTTCGCCGTAAAAATATTCCTTCATACCGCCACATTCATACATTCTGAAATGCTCAAAAGGTCTGTAGCGGAGGATTTTTACTTTGTCCTCGTCGCCCCGCGCCTCGTAATGCTGGATGGCTTCCTTTCTGGACATGCGAAGAAGCGTAAAGGGCAGATCCTGCGAGGTAATCTTACGCATTTCTTCCCTAAGGCGCAAAATTGCTTCCTCCGTCAGCTTCATGCCGCGAACGGTTACGTAAATGCCGCGCCAGATCGAATGCTCGATTCTTACAAACGCGCCCGGAAACAGTTTTTCAAACGCCATCAGAAGCACAAAGCGGATGGAGCGCTCGTATATGCGCCGTCCTTCTTCATCAAAATAGGTAAGAATATGCGCTTCCGCCTCCCTTACCTTTTCGTTCAGGGAAAGCGTTTCCCCTCGAACCGTCACGCCGAGCGCGCCTTTTACAAGGCTCAGCCGCGAGATTACATCAATATACGTTTCGTGCGGGTAAGCCTCAACCGTCCTGTTGTCAATCTTTATCATCAAATCCGGTTTCATCTCCTTTCCAAAACCGCGTCCATTCCTTTTTGAATGCCGCGCCCGCTGAAGGGCGAAAGCATGCCCATTTTCTTGAAAGGGCCTTTGACTATACTATATCACATCTTCACGGATTTTTCCACGGCTGTAAAAAACAAAGCGTTCCTAACGGAAATGATGTCATCCGTATAAAGCATAAAAACGCGCTTGATCTTATCCTCCGCCATTCACGGTAAAAGTTTTCATAAACGCCTTGCCAAGAAATAAAAACCGGCTATAATGGGATATGATGCGATATTTTCGCGGATTCGCCTGCCATTTTCACACTGGCTGAAAAAATAAGCGTTTCAAACGCACAAAAGGAATTGTATATGAAACTGAACCTTCATTCAACCGATCTTTCTCTTTCATTAAAAGCGCGCGTTGCGCTTGAAAAGCATGTATTCCGCTTCACCCATTCGCTGGGCCAGAATTTCATATTGGATGAAAACGTGATCTCAGACATCGTGTATAAAGCAGGCGTTCAAAAGGGCGACAACATCCTTGAAATCGGCCCGGGCTCCGGCATGATGACCGCAATGATGGCGGATAAAGGCGCAAAGGTTCTGGCAATTGAGCTTGACAGGGCGCTTGAGCCGGTATTGAACGATGTGATCGGCGAAAGAGACGTGAAAATTGTATTTCAGGACGCGCTGAAGGCGGATCTGAACGCACTTACGCGCGGAACCTTCGGCGAAAACGCGCCGTATTCCATCGTAGCAAACCTTCCTTATTACATTACAGCCGATTTTCTGATGCGGGCGATTACCTTAAACCCTGCGCCCGGGAGCATCACGCTCATGGTTCAAAAGGAGGCCGCCGAGCGCGTGATGAGTCAGCCCGGCAGCAAAAACTGGTCTGCGCTGTCCGCGTCTGTGCGCTATTTTGCTGAGCCTGAGGTCGTAATGGAAGCGCCCGCTTTGCTTTTCACGCCGCCGCCGCATGTGGACAGCTGCCTTTTAAAGCTTCATATGCGCAAAGACCGCCCGCTTGACGAAGCGGACGAAAAAAGGCTGATGGCGCTGATTCAGGCGGCGTTTCGGATGAGAAGAAAAACGCTGGCCAACAACCTTTCGGCGAGCTATTCCCTTTCGAGGGAAGAAACCATTCATGTGCTTGAAAAAGCCGGATTGGGCGAAAAGGTGCGCGGCGAAATTCTGACTGTTGATCAGCTGATCGACGTTATGAAAGCGATGCAGGAGAAAAGTGAATAAAGCCGCCGCTTCAGGCGTTTCTCTTTTCCTTGACGAATACACGAAAATCATGTAAACTTGTGTATCAAATCCCCCCGAAGAGAGGTCTTTGAAATGATTAGCGAATTTGAAATGACGATTCTTGAAATCCTGGCAGAAGACGCCCGCACGGATGCCGATAGAATTGCCGTAATGACCGGAAAAAGCAAAGAAGAAGTGGAAGAAGCGATCAGCCGCCTTGAAAAGGAACGCATTCTGCTTAAGTACCCCGCCATGGTCAATTGGGACCGCGTGCGCGAGGACGTCGTGCAGGCGCTGATCGAGGTGCGCGTGACCCCGCAGAGAGACGAGGGTTTCGACGCAATTGCGGAAAAGATTTACCGCTTTGAGGAAGTCAAAAGCGTGTATCTGATGAGCGGCGCGTACGATCTTCTCGTGATCGTCGAGGGCGCAAACATAAAGCAGCTCGCTATCTTCGTCGGCGAAAAGCTTTCCACCCTTGAAAATGTGCTTTCCACCGCCACGCACTTCGTTTTGAAAAAATACAAGCAGGACGGCGTGATCATGGAGAAAACAGCGGAAGACGACAGATTGCAGGTGAGCCCGTGAATTACGATAAAGTATTGTGCGAGCGCATCAAAAACGTGCCGCCTTCGGGCATCCGAAAGTTTTTTGACATCGTAAGCGAAATGAAGGGCGTGATCTCCCTCGGCGTCGGCGAACCCGACTTCACAACGCCATGGCGCTATTCGGATGCGGCGATTTATTCGCTGCGCTCCGGGCATACCCATTACACCTCCAACCGCGGCCTTAAGGAGCTGACGAGACTCATTTCCGAATACGAATCGCGCTTCGGCGTGACCTACAGGCCGGATACCGAAATCATGGTAACGGTAGGCGCAAGCGAAGGCATTGATCTTGCCATGCGCGCCCTGATCGAACCGGGCGACGAAGTGCTCGTTCCTGACCCGAGCTATGTTTCCTATATGCCATGCATCACCTTTGCCGGCGGAAAATGCGTGCCCGTTCCGACCAGCGCGGAAAACGGCTTCAAGTTCACGGGAGAAATGGTCAAAAAATATATGACGCCCCGTACAAAGGCCATCATTTTCCCTTATCCCAATAATCCAACAGGCGGCGTTATGACCAAAGAAGACATGGAGGATTTTGCCTCCGCCGTTAAAGACACCGATATTGTAGTCATCGCCGATGAAATCTATGCGGAGCTCACCTACCTCCCAACGCGCCATGTCGCGCTGGCCTCCATCAGCGGCATGCGCGAGCGCACCATTACCCTAAACGGCTTCTCCAAGGCCTTTGCCATGACCGGCTGGCGCATGGGCTATGCCTGTGCGCCCAAGGAAATATTGGACGTGATGCTGCGAATTCACCAGTATACCATCATGTGCGCGCCCACCGCCGGGCAATACGCCGCAGTCGAGGCCCTGAAAAGCGGCCTTGAAAACGACTTTCCAGATGTAAAGCGCATGGTCAGCCAGTACGACAGGCGCAGAAGAATCATCGTTGACGGCCTAAGAAAAGCAGGGCTTCCCACCCACGAGCCACTGGGCGCGTTTTATGCTTTCCCGGACGTCACGCCAACCGGTATGGACGCGCAGACCTTCTGCGTAAAGCTCCTCGAGGAGGAAAAGGTTGCCTGCGTTCCGGGCGACGCATTCGGCGAAACCGGAAGCGGATTTGTAAGATGCTCCTACGCGTCGAGCATGGAAAATATCACAGAAGCCGTCAAGAGGATTCAGGCGTTTACCAAACGGCACGGCATGTAACTGTCATTGTAAGAGGAGTCTGGGCCGTGACAAGCAGTATATACCAGCTTTTCAGGTCCGAAAATGTGCGGGTGATTCTTGAATCGCCTTTACAGTTTGTGATACGATCACAACCATAATGCGGGGCTGCTGCAGAAGCAAAAAATCTGCAGCAGCCCCGCGTTTTATGAAGCAGGAACTTTTTCCTTTATTCCGTTTTTCACACCGCCGCAAACGCGCTGGACGTGGCTTCGTCCTCGTACTGGCGGGTGTAGAGATTGTAGTAGTGTCCGCGGGCTTTTAACAGCTCCTCGTGGCGGCCGCGCTCGATGATCTTTCCGTCTCTGACGACCAGGATGAGGTCGGCGTTTTTGACGGTGGATAAGCGGTGGGCGATGACGAGGGAGGTTCTGCCCTTGATGATGGTTTCGATTGCAGACTGGATTTTCTGCTCGGTTAAGGTGTCGACGGAGGCCGTGGCTTCGTCAAGCACAAGAATGCGCGGATCGGCCAAAATGGCGCGTGCAAAGGAAATCAGCTGTTTTTCGCCGGTAGAAAGCATGTCGCCGCCCTCGCCGACGTCGCTGTCCAGGCCCTTTTCCATCTTTTTGACCACTTCTTCTGCGGAAACCAGCTTAAGCGCACGCTCAATTTCCTCTTCCGTCGCGTTCGGATTTCCGTAAAGGAGGTTTTCGCGGACGGTGCCGGAGAACAGGTGCGGCGTCTGAAGCACGTAACCGATGGCGGAATGAAGCCAGAGCTGGCTGCGCTCGCGTGCGTCGCGCCCGTCGATTAAGACCTGACCCTTCGTGGGTTCAAAGAAGCGGCAGACGAGGTTGACGAGCGTGGATTTGCCCGCGCCGGTCTCGCCGACGATGGCGATGTTCGATCCGAAGGGAATCTTCAGATTGAAATTTTCAAGCACGTATTCGTCGCCGTCGGGATACATGAAGTCGACGTCCTTAAATTCGATGTCGCCCTTGATCTCTTCCCAGTTTTCGCGCTTGGGATCAAAGCTGTCGCCGTACTTTTCGATGACTTCATCGGTGTCCGTTACGTCGGATTTGGTTTCCATGAGGCGGGAAAAGCGCTCGATGTTGACCTGGGTGGTGATCAGGTCGGAAATGGCGTCGATGATCCATCTTACGGGCTCCATCATGCCCTGCGCATAGGACATGAACATGGAGAAGGTGCCCACTTCGCTTTCAGCGATGTAGCCGCCGCGCCAGAGGACGATCGCAAGCGCGAGAGAGGAGGCCATATTGAGGGTGGCTGAGAACATGCCGCGAAGGTGAGCGACGCGGACGGATTTTTTGCGCATATTGCGGGTATCGGTCAAAAAATCCTTTGCCATTTTGTCCTCGATGACGAGGGTTTTGATGGTTTTTGCGCCGGTTATGCCTTCGTTGAAGTCGGAGGTGATCTTGCTGTTTAATTCACGCACCTCGCGGTTTACGCGGATGAGCTTGGTCTGGAAAATGGAGAAGAGAACCACGATCAGAGGCAGAATCGCAATGACTAAAATGGCGAGCTTGAAGTTGACAATCAGCATAATGACAACCGCGCCGACCAGATACGAAAGGTGCCACACGCTGTCCATGAGCGACCAGGAAACGAGGGAGCCGATGCGCGAAGTATCGGAAATGACGTGCGCGTGGATATAGCCTACGGAATTCTGGTTGAAATAGGAAAAGGACAGCGTCTGAAGATGACTGAAAGCCGCGTTTCGAAGGTCACGGTTCACGCGCACTTCGGTGGACATGGCGTGCTTACAGGAAATGTAATTAAGAACGCCGGTAAGACAAATAATGATTAAATAAAGGATGATGAAAACGGGCAGGGTGTCAAGCGTTCCTTCGCCGATAAAATGGTTAAGCGCATATCTCTGAAACTGCGGAACCAGAAGGTCCACGCATGTGGACATCAATCCGCAGGAAACCATCGCGAACATAACCGCGCGGTATTTTTTCATGTAGGGAATGATTTTTCCGATGCCGAAAAACTTCAGCGAACGCTTTTCTTCGTTTCTTTCCATTATGCGTCCACCTCCTCTTTGGACAGGGACTGGATTTCGTAGATCTTCTGATAAAGTCCGCCGGCCTTTTCAAGCTGTTCGGGCGAGCCCATTTCAACGATTTTGCCCTTGTCAAGGACGATAATCTGATCGGCCTTTGAAAGGGTGGTGATTCTGTGGGAAATGAGAATGATGCTCGCGCTTCCGAACCTTGCTTCCAGCGCCTTTCTGATTTTCGCGTCAGTTTCCGCGTCGACGGCGGATAAGGAATCGTCGAAAATCATGATGGGGGTATGCTGGGTGAGCATGCGGGCAATGGCAGCGCGCTGCTTTTGACCGCCGGATAAAGTTACGCCGCGCTCTCCGACAAAGGTTTCATAGCCCTTGGTAAAGCCTTCGATGGTTTCATCGAGGCAGGCGGCTCTCGCGGCTTCGCGGATGTCGGTAAGGGTAAGCGCGTCATCGGTGATGGACAAATTCTCCTGAAGGGTTCTTGAAAAGAGGAACGGCTCCTGAAGAACAATACCGATGTGCTTTCTTAAATGTTCACGCTTAATTTTTCTGATGTCTACGCCGCCGATGGAAATGGTTCCGTTTCCTTCGGGCAGATCATAGAGTCTGTCTAAGAGCAGCATCATAGTGGATTTTCCGCTGCCGGTTCCGCCGAGGATGCCCAGAGTAGTACCTGATTTCATGGTGAAGGAAATATCCTTCAGCATCTGCGGGCAGCCGTCGTAGGCGAAGTTTACATGCTTAAATTCGATGTCGCCGGTCATGTCGCACTCGATGGCGTCGGACGCGTCTTCTTCCGTTTCGCTTCCGATAATATAGCCGATTCGGTCGACCGCAACGCCGGCCTTGCTCATATCGGAAATCATTCGGCCCAGCTGGCGAATCGGCCAGATGAGCATGGAGTTATAGGAAATAAAGGCGATGTAGTTGCCCTCGGTCATCTGGTCGTTCAAGCAGAACACCACGCCAAAAATGACCACCAGCATGATCTGAACGCCGGATAAAATGTCGCTGGTTGCCCAGAAGCGGCTCATGACCTTGCCAAGGCGCACCCAAAGGCCGGTATACTCCTCGTTGTGCTTTTCAAAGCGATCTTTTTCGTATCGCTCGCGGCCGAACGCGCGCACAACGCGAACGCCGGTCAGGTTTTCCTGCGCCATGGCGGACAGCCTGCCCTCGGACTCGTCGCACTCCTTAAAGCCGGTGCCGATCTTATTGTGGAATCTGAACGAATACCAAACGATCACGGGCATGGGCGCAAGGGCGATTAATGTAAGGCCCGCGTGCATGCCAAACATAAAGATCATCGAGAAAATGACGAGGATCATGATTCTGAAAAGGCCCGTCATCTGTCCGGCGACAAAGTTGCGGGTGGTGTCGATATCGCTTGTGCATCTTTGAATGATATCGCCGGTGTGGTTTTTCATGTGCCACGAAAACGGCAGCTTTTCAATATGCGTATAAAGCGTATCGCGCATGGTTTTGGTGAGCGTTTCGCTGGCTCTTGTGTTGGCAAGCAAAAATCCGTACTGAGAAAGCACCTTTACAAGCGCAACCGCCAGTACCGCCAGCGCCATGATCCATAAATTTCTGCCCAGATACTCAAATCCGCCCACGGAATCGACGATTTTCATGACCCACGGGCCGAAGGTAGAGGGCTTTTTGCCGATGGCATTGTCGACCGCCGCCAGAATAATCTGCGGCGTAATCATGTCGGAAAGCGCAGTAACCGCCGCCATCAGCATGCTAAGTACAAACAAGCCCTTGCTTCCCTTAAGGAACTGCCAGATCAGACGAAACTTTCTGACTTCGGGCTCTTTCTTTTGCATGACCTTTATCCTCCTAAGTTTTTTAAACATCGGTCGAAAACGCTTGAAAGCCGCTCCCCTCGCCCTTCACGCGCACATCCCTTAAAAAAAGGCTGGACAAGAAAATCAGGACTTTCACCTGTTATCTTATCCAGCCGAATAACCACAAAAAGGTTCGACCCTCCGATGTTTTCACAAGGGATATTATAGTATATTTACGGGCGCATGTCAATCAAACGCCTGATTAAATGCATATTATCTAATCCTGTTCTTGACACAATTGTTTTTTGCGTGCTATAATCATTGAGACAGCATCAGACAAAATGGGTTTATCGCCTGTTTTTTCTGATGCCATTTTTTATTTAAGGAGGAAATATAAATGCTCATGTATCTCGAAAACGCACGTATCTTTCGGAAGGAATTGGAAAGACGCAAACGAAAAATATCGGGGAGGATTGGCTGATACGCTGATACCTCCCCCGAAAAAGACGGAGGAGCACCTTGATTTTTACTGCACAAACGCTTATAAACCAATGGCGCGCAGGCGTATATGAACAAAATGGGGAAGCGTCAAATCTTTCCGATTGCCTTTTGACCCTTCTTTCGGGCGCGCCCAAGCAAATCTTTGAACCCGGCTGCGGTGGCGGGAAAATCCTTTTTCCCCTATCCAAGGCGGGGCATACAGTAACCGGCATGGACATGGACGAAAACATGCTCGCCTATGCCCAGAGAAAAACCGCCCTCTCCCCCATGCGCCTGATCCACACCGATTTTCTGATCGCGCCATGGCCGCGGGATTTTGACGCAATCATACTGGGCGGAAATCTCATGCACACCATCATCACGGACTGGGAATACAAACAGGCCCAAAAGCAAATGATTATGAAAAGCGCCGCAAGCCTTAAAATGGGCGGCCAGCTTATACTGGACTTCGATTGCCCGACCCACCTTGCGAGCCTTGTTAAAGAAACAAGCGAAACGCTCCTTCTGGAAGGAACGGACGAAAACGGAACGTACGGAAAAATGTACATAAAGCACGCGGAGGCCGACGAAAAAACGCGGCTTCTCAAAAGCCGGATCATCTATGCGCTCATGCCCAGAGACATGAAGCCCATCACCTTTGAAGAAATCATCGTCCGGCATATCCTGACGCTCGAAGAAACCACGTCCTGGCTTTTCCGCGCAGGCTTCTCCATAGAAGCATTGTACGGAAGCTATGACTTCAAGCCCTTTAATGAAAAAAACAGAAGGTGCGTGATCGCCGCGCGGAAGGGTTAAAATTCTGACGGAGCTGTCTTTTAAAAAAAGACAGCCCCGTCCTTTTTGAATCAAAATGGAAGCAGAAGGGTATCCAGGTCTGCCTGTCATTCAAAATACAGGCACCGATAGGTGGCATTTCCCGGATTTTTGAGGGAAACCGTCATCAGCGTTTCGCCCGTTTTAAAGTCCACAACGCTCATGCATTCGTTATCGTTCATCGCCATGCCCCAGCCGATGACAAACACATCGTCATGCACCCGCTGCGCGGAGCCGCAGGCTTCGGAATATTTGTTTCCAAACGTGTAGGAGCAGAACGCTTCCAGCTTCTTTTCTTCCGGATCGATCCGATAGGAAACCACGCGGGAGGTGGCGTGACGGTTGCCGTTATCGAATATCGTTATATAATCACCGTCCACAAAGGCGGTGTGTTGAGCGGAGCACTTCTGAATCTCCGTCAGGCCAAACTCATCGCCCAATCCGGACAGCGTCCACAGAATCTGATCGTTATCTGCGCCTCGGTCCAGACACAAAATGGAGTGGATGTGCCGAAAAGAGCAGATCAGGTTTCCTTCCTCATCCAGATCCATGGAGTTAAAGTGGATGTAATCCGGCGCGGCGACTGTTTCATTGGCAAAATCGTTTGCGCCCGTCTGGCTGTAGGAATCAATGGTAATCAAACCATACAATTCGGGATAGTCGATGCTCTTCCACTCCCAGACCACTTCGCCGTTTTTTACTTCCTGAAGATAGGAATAGACGACGTTTGAGCCGTTTTCATAGCCCGGTACGCTGACTGCCCTTTGGGATCTTGTCCTTGACCGTTTTGATTGTGGCCGGGTGCTCGTTATCGCCCCGAAGCGTGTGGCCGAAGACACCTGGCCGAAGGAATTAGCGAAGTGGGATCATTTGAAAGGCCTGACTTATTCTCTGGTGATGGGAAGCGAGAAACAGCGCCGCGAAGCTCTGCAGAAACGGGCTTTCCTGTACATCATCAACCGAGAGAATGTGGCATGGCTGGTTGATAACTGCCGATGGAATTTCGATACCATCGTGATTGATGAGCTGTCCTCCTTCAAGTCCTCGAAGGCTCAGCGATTCAGGGCACTCAAGAAAGTCAGGCCACTGGTCAAGCGAGTGATTGGCCTGACCGGCACACCATCACCCAACAGCCTGATTGACCTGTGGCCGCAGATTTATCTTCTGGACATGGGCCAGCGACTTGGGCGATTCATTACCCATTACCGTGAGCGCTTCTTCGTACCAGACAAGCGCAATCGAGAAATGGTGTATTCCTATAAGCCGCGTGAGGGCGCTGAGGATCGGATCTACGAACTGATCGGCGACATCTGCATTTCCATGAAGGCCACCGATCACCTGAACATGCCACCGCTGATCAGCAACCGAGTTGAGGTTTCTCTCGGGCAGCAGGAACGCAAAGTGTACGATGCCCTGCGCAAAGACATGATCGTCAAGCTCAAGGATGGTGAGATCGACGCTGTGAATGCGGCATCTCTCTCCGGCAAGCTTCTGCAGATGGCCGGTGGCGCTGTGTATGATACCGAAGGACGCACGCTCAGGATCCATGACAAGAAACTGGATGTGCTGGAGGATTTGATCGAGGCGGCAAATGGTAAGCCGCTTCTGGTTGCTTACTGGTATAAGCATGAGCGCGACCGAATCCAGGAACGGTTCAGGGTTCGAGAAATCCTGACTACCAAGGATATAGATGATTGGAATGCTGGTCGCATCCCGGTTGCGCTCCTCCACCCAGCAGCGGTTGGCCACGGCATCAACCTCCAGCAGGGCGGCTCCACGCTGATATGGTTTGGCCTCACATGGTCACTTGAACTGTATCAGCAGACCAATGCCCGGCTGTGGCGACAGGGCCAGCAGCACGCGGTTGTGATTCAACACCTGGTAACAACAGGCACTCATGATGAGGATGTCATGCGGGCCTTAGAAAGAAAAGACATGGGCCAAGCCGCGCTGATCGAAGCAGTAAAAGCCCGTATGGAGGTTTCCTATGAACAGACAGCTTGAGAAAATGCTGAAGAACTATCCTGCAATGGTCAGGGAACGGGATTCCCTCGCGCACCAGATTGCGCATTTCAAAGGGCTTACTGCAGAGGAGGTTATTGAGAGCATGTACACGCCCCGCATGGACGGTGAGCGTGTGCAGACCAGTAACATCTCCGATAAGACAGCTCAGATTGCGATGACCTATCAGGAACGCATGGATCGGATCAACCGCGAGTGGTATGAGCATCTGGAGAAGCGAATGATGTATCTGTCCGCTGAGCTTGATAGCTTTGAAAGTGCTCTGAACACACTCCCTGAACGCCAGGCGGCCATCATGAAAGACATGATCATTGGTGGGGTCACCTGGGATGCGTTGTGCGTGATCCATCATTTGAGCAGGACGATGATCGCGAAGTATCGTAGGCGGGCCATTGAACGCCTTTCTGAGATTTACGATCAGAATGAACAGATTGCTGCCGACTACCTGCTCAGCTGAGGTGTACTAAGGGTGTACTAAAGGTGTACTGAATTGTTCCAAGTAATGTGGTATAGTTATAATCACCAAGAGAAGATCGAGCGAGGCCCAACCGGCCCCGCTCTTTTCTTTACCCTTTGACGATAAGGAGTATGTGTATGCTGTTTACCTCTGAACAGGTATCGCACATGAGCCCAGATCACGGAGACATTCCCTGGGCAATCAAGCAGCAGATCAAAAATGAGCTTTTCGGAACAACGGCTGTAGCCATCGAGGTCTTTCCTGCGCAGAAAAATCTGATTGACACCTGCGATGTGTACCATTTTTGGGTATTGCCTAAGCATTTTGCCCTACCATTTGGCTTGCACCCCAGGCGCGATCCTCAATGCCCTGCTATTGAAAGAGGCTATGATTTCGACATGGCTAAGTGTGTTGAATGGAATGAGTCACCAGAGCGCAAGCTTCTGGCTCATGGCAGCGCGGAAACATCAGAGTGTCTTTACGTGACGGATTAAATCACTTCACAGGAGATGAGTCGCTTGGAGATCAAAACCCATGAGGATAAGAAGATCGTTGAGGTATGGCTGACAAATGCTGAGCAGGAAGATGCTGGCGTAAAGGCAAGGTTGAATCTTTTGTATGCAAAGTATAAGAATGATGGCTATACAGTTGCTGTTTTCAAATCCGGGAATAAGGATTTGTTTCAATGTACAGCAGATCTGCTGCGGTTCAACCAGCCGTTGCACAGGGTACCATGAACAATCAGATGAAAACTTATGAATAGATAACTTGACTTTTCATCGCTTTAGAGTGATAGATACGCTACCCCAAAGAAAAGGAGGCATCGCCCATGATGACGATCAAAGAAATCCTGAAGCTGGATAGCGGACTCTACACGGCTGATGTTGATGGCAAGCCTGCGATCATCGGTCGCGACAAAGGCAAAGGGTTCACCATCCGCACGGAGAGCAAGCCCGGCTGGGACATGATCAACCATTACGACGAAGATGGCGACTACGAAGGAATGACCTTCGAGGCCCAGGACAAGGAGTGATCGCATGATTCGCAAAATTCCCCCTGAGACAGCAACCTTCCACTTCCACAACGAAAACCCCAAGGGACGGCGTACCGGCGATTGCGTCATCCGCGCGATCGGCAAGGCGTCCGGCGACGGCTGGGACAAGACCTTCGATGGCCTTGTCGAGGTCGGCAGGCGGATCAAGTCCGAACTTGCCTGGAAGGACTGCTACGAGAAGTACCTCGCTGAGCAAGGCTGGGTCAAAGGCAAACAGCCCCGCAAGCCTGACGGCACCAAGTACACGGTCGCCGAATGGTGTAAGGCGCATCGCCAGGGTAACATGGTGATCAGCGTTTCAAACCACCTGACCTGCATCATCGACGGCAAGTGCTATGACATTTGGAACTGCACCGGCAAGACGGTACTCAACTACTGGACAAGAGCATAACAAAAGCGCCCTGGGGCTTCAGGCGAAATGTGCTGAAGTTCCAGGGCAGCTGGCTATAAGGAGGACAACATGAAAGAATATCCGCAGGAATTGGAGCTGGACACGATCTACTATCGACTCCCGCGTAACGGAAAGTACGTCAACATTTGCTTTACCGATCAGACAGAAGAAGAGCAGATGGGCTTCCTCAACGCGCTAACTGAGTCGGGCCTCAGGCGTATGTGCATGGAGCTGGCACGAGTGGCTAGAGCCCAGGGTCTGAGGAGCCTTCGGCTTGAAGAAGCAATGAAGCAGCGAGTGCTGCTTGACAGCATTTCGATGAAAGATGATTTTTCGTGCATGAGGCTGAACAAACAAGCGCCTTTCGGCTATAACCTTGACGGCACGGTCAATGAGCGCGAGGCTGAGGTTGTGCGGTTTGTTTTTACCAAGTCTCACGAATACTTCTTCAACATCCCTCAAGGCCTGTTAGATGAAGCGCATGCCTGGGCCGCATCCGAAGGGATTACGCTAAACGATGAGGAAGCGGCTGATATGGCCAGGGCCAGAATCACTGCTTACATCGCTACCGAGGTGCGGGAGAAATTCCCGGATGTGAAATTCAGAAAGGCCGCCCCGTCGAAGAGCAAGTATCCGTTCGGGATGAAGTACCCATCGCGTTCCTATGCAAGCGAAGAAATGATTGATCACGACCTCTACGCTCAGGTTGCGGCCATCATCGCTAAGAGCTAAACCCAGGCCCTGGGAGCGAGTTTTTTCGACGAATAATTGAGTTACTTAAAATAAAGCCCCTCTTGCTTTTCTGCAACAAATTGTGTAAACTGTAGAAAAGCAAGAGGGGCGTTTGCTGGATCAATGGTGATCAGCCTGGTTTTTGATTCTTTGCGCGGTTTTTTCCCCTTTACCCCCAATTTTGCCCCATTTTACCCCTGGGGGAAAGAAAATCGGGAGTTCCGTGAGATTGTATCAATTACTACCACCAGAGCCAGCGAACACAGGGGCAGCATACAAGCTGCCAGCATGAAACAAAGCAGTTTCCGCATGTTCTTCATTTTCTTTCCTCCATCTTCATTGAGGGCGCAGTATGACCCGCATGCGCCGGCCGTTTAATTCTGAGATTTGCCCTGACCGCCAATGGGGCAGACACAACGGTCCTTGCCGCTTTCCCCGGCGCTCACGCCATACACGGCGCAAGCGCAAAAGTCATCCTTGCCGCCGGCTTTTCCGCCGCCGACCATCGCACAAAAGCACAGCTTTCTGCCATTATCTTTCCGTTGTCGAATCATGCGCCAACGGATACACCCGCAGGAATGACCCTATCCTGTCATGCGAATCAATAGATCTCGCAGGCGAAATCTGCTCTTCTTTCTATATGTCCGCAGCAATCCGTTTTTATATCGAGAAAGTAATGCTGTTCTTTCTCATACCATGTTATTCCTACGATGGTGCCATAGGAATACATCGCAAGCTTACCGCAGCCGGGGCAATAGCGAATCATACGGGCATTGGCCACCACATGATCACCGATATTAAAGCCGCCCACCACTTTTTCCAGTTCAGCGTCGTTCATTTCGATCTTCTTGTTTTCTTCCATGATACGGTCTCCTTTCAAATCGGTTCGTCGGATGATTGACTTCATAAAGCGCCAAGGCTGAAATGATCCCAAAAGCGCTTGGCCGGTTACTCTTGAAACCGGCTGTCTGTCCTTTTAGCAGTCAGTATCTGTGGGCGCAGGCTGCAGGCTGGTCAGTGTAGTTTGCAGATCAATTTGTCGCTGAAACAGAACCTATCATCTGTGCCGCACTCTTTACGGCCGGCGCTCCCGATCGTCAGATGGAAGAGCATGCCTGCCAAGCAATACCTCGGAATTCACGGTTGGGACGCAGGTGTCGCCCGCTGCGCTGATCTGCTCCAGATCATCATCGGACAAAATCGCCCTATCACAGCAGCCTTCATCCTTACAGGCGTTATCCCTGGGCCCGGGATTTTACTGCAGTTTTCGGACATCAGCATCTTTTGAATACTTATTCATCGTTATCCTCTTTTCTCCAATACATGTGCAGGCGTTACTTAACCCAGAATCTCCGTTTCGATGATGCTGGACTTATGGCCGCAGCATTTCCGCTCGACCCAATAGAGCGTTTTTCCATTCAGCACACCGCGTATGCCGGTGATGGTAACATCGTAATTTTTTAGAAGTCTTCCGCAGTTCGAGCAGTAAGCGATCATATCGGGGGAGCATTGTACCGTATCGCCGACTTTGTATCCGCCGACCACCTGCTCCAGATCTCTGTCGTTCAGTTCTTTGATATTGATGTTCTCATTAAGCTCCTTCATGTAAGCGGCTCCTTTCGCTTCTGGTCCCGGCGATTTTCGTCAAAAACCGCCGAGCTGTTCCTCTTCGCTTGCGCCGCAGCAGGGGCAGGCTTTTCCAATTTCCATATACTTATAACCGCAGCGGACGCAGGGAGGCGTTGCGGCGTAATAGTTGGGATCGTGGTCCTCACAGCCGCCGGTTACCTCTTTCAGCCGTTCATCCGTCAATTCAAGCTTTTTCTTATCTTCCATCTTGACGTCTCCTTTTATTTCTGTCGCATATGCCTGAGTGTATATGGTTCATTTTACCGCAGGGCGGGGGCTTGCTCCCGCCGCCTTCGTCCTTATATACGTACGAAAACGGCTGCTGTTGCGCCCGGGCAGAAACTTTTATGGCTCAATGATATTAAACGGCACCTGACCCTGCACGGGCACCTGATTCATGCTCTGCGCCAGCAGAGAAATAAGTTCCGTATTTCCCTCCATCGGCACGCCGTCCAGCGCACGAACGTTTCCCTGCAAAATGTACAAAAGCGCATTTTTCGGGCAGGTGACGGAAGCGTCTGCATTCTCGCGTCGGGTGTTTTCATACACCAGCAGCACGCCGTTTTTCACATGCAGTACATGCTGCTGTTTAAGGTCTGAAAGCGTCACATTAATCGTAAAATCCTGATCCGCCATGGCCTTTTTGTCCATGAGAATGCCCATGTAGTCAAAAATCATTTGAGGCGTCATCTGAAGCACAATGCCGCCGCCCTTTTGAAGGCTCGCATTTTCCGCCTGATTTCCGTATCTAAGCTCCAGCGCGGCGGTCAGATAGGCGTTGCGCCACGGGCCGGATTCCGCCTGATAGCCCAACTGCTCCAATGCGTCAGCGCACAGAAGGCGCGCGCTTTCGTTTTCGGGATCGGCATACACAAGCACATTGGTAATTTCTGCAACCCACCTGTACTCGCCCCTGTCGAAATCTGTTTTCGCCATTTTGAGCACTTTATCCACGTCCCCGAGATACTCCACCCATTTCTTCGCGCTCTCCGTGGGCGTGAGGGGATTCAGGTTCACGGGATTTGCATCGTACCAGCCCATGTATTTCTGATATACCGCCTTGGAATTATGCGAAACCGTGCCGTAATACTGGCGGGTATACCATACCTTTTCAAGCGCTTCGGGAAGCGAAATCATATTGGAAATTTCGTCCGAGGTATAGCCCTGATTGATATAGGTAAGCGTTTGGTCGTTTATGAATTTGTAAACCGCGGCGGTGTTTTCCAGATACTCGATCAAATTTTCCCTGCCCCAGTGCGGCCAGTTGTGGGACTGGAAAACAACCTTGGCTTTCTCTCCGTAAAGGGTTATGGCTTCCGTTATGTATTTTGCCCACGCCGCGCCGTCGCGAACAGCCGCGCCGCGAAGAGTATAGAGGTTGTGAAGCGTTCCCGTGCAGTTTTCGGCCATCCAGAGCGCCTCAAAATCGGGAAGCCACGTGTTCATCTCCGCGGGCGCTTCCGTGCCGGGCGTCAGCTGAAACTCCATCGTCACGCCGTCAATTTCAATCGTTTCGCCAGTCCTTTTAATTTCATATGTCGGCGCAATGTAGGTCACTGTGCCGGTGGACTGGCCCATGCCGATGCCCTGCGCAAGCTTTCCGGTTACGCCGGGAGTTAAAAGCACGCCGTACTGATAAATTGCGCGGCGGGTCATCGCCTTTCCGGCATAGATGTTTTCGGAAATCGCATGCTCAGCAAACCCTTCCGGTACAATGATCGGAATTTTGCCGCTTGCAATCTGCTCATGAATGGGAAGCGAAGCGTCCGCCGCTTCTTCAGCCGTCATGATACCCGCGATTCCGCCAAAATGATCCGCATGGGGATGAGAAATGACAACAGCCTTGACCGGGTAATCGCCCAGATTTTTCTCGATCAGCGCCATTGCCGCCTGCGCGGTTTCCACACACATGGTTGCGTCAAACACAATCCAGCCGGTGTCGCCCTTTACAACCGTCAGATTTGCCATGTCATATCCGCGCACCTGATAAATGCCCTTTGTAACTTCAAAAAGCCCGTACACATGATTGTTTTTCGTGTTCTCCCAAAGAGAGGGGTTCGCGGTGTCGGGCGCTTTTTCATAATCATCCAAAAACGAATACGCGTCCTGGCTCCAGATGAGCTTACCGTCCGCATCCGTAAGCGTAAGCGATGCAGGCGCGTCGATCAGGCCGCGAACAGCGTTTTCATACTCGCTCGTGTCCTCAAAATCCAAAAGCGAGTAAAAGGCTGAATTCACCTGAATCGTATATTCCGAAGCCGGTTTAGCTTCCCGCGTCAATACCAATTCTTCCGCGCGCAATTTCGGAACACAAACAAACGACATAAAAAGTGAGAGAACGACAACAGCAGAAATCAACTTTTTCATGGGTTCATTCCTTTACAAGTGTATTTTTTTCGATGGCAAAAAAATCCGTATTAATACAAAACACAAAGTCAAACGCCAATCACATCATATCCAAATCCTTAAATAGGTTCACGCGCTCCTTGGCGGTAGAATTGATCGTGCTTTCATCTACAACGCCTCTGGTAAGCGCACCATTTTTAACTGCGCGACCACCCCGGAAGATCAGTCTGTGCAGCCATGCAACAGGAACAAGAACCGGATGCTTTCGGGCATAAGGGAATTTATGCTTAAGCTTTTCTACAGGCGGGAACAGCTCCGTTTTTACTAAACCCAAGTTCCATATAAACATATAGAAATAATAGAATACTTTGCTTTTTCTTTGCAGCATGACTTGCCTGTTGTATTCATACCAACCCTCTTTGCGGTTCTCTTCATCCGAAAAGCCCATCCAGCCGCCTTCTTCAAGATCAGAAAGGATAGCCTCGATCTGCGCAGGTTTTTCTCTGCAGACGCCCGGAAAATCTTCCTTTTTAAAACCGCAATACTCAATCATCGCCCACAATATACAATTGAATACATTTTCGTATTTCAGGCTTTTAAGCGTCGTCCACGCCCTGTTAGCATCAATCTCATGAGCATGCTTTTTGAAATATAAGGAAACGTCCAGCATCATCTGAACCGTCAAGCCTGTCATAATAAAATGCTTGATCATATGAAGCGCAAGAAAAATAAAATGGTCGGTAATCCCAAGGGTATAATATTTGCCGTCCTCTGTTTCTTTCAGCATGTGCGCCTCTGTCACAAATTCTGAACCATCCATTTTTCCGAACCAGATTTCTTCGACGATTTCGTCATACAAAATTACGTGGATTTCCACGCACCCCATCGTCGGATGATGGCAAACCGCATGATGGCCGTTTTTCCATCTGGGAGAAACGCTGAATCCCTTTGACTTCATGAATTCCAAGGCGAGATCTTCATCCTTGGGATTGACCCAGATGTCCGCATCCCCGCTCAATCTGCACTCTGGCAGCCAATAGCAATCGGCAATTGCATATCCCTTCAGAAGCACACCGTGAATGCCTGCTTCTTCCATTTCCTCCAGAAGCTGAATGATCGCGCTTCTCTGAAGCGCATTTGAAAATGCACGGCTGCGCGCGCTTTTGATCATCGGCTCATATATCGACACAGGGCACGAAAGCTGCCGGTTGTTCTTAAGCGCATATGCAACATAAGTGTCTACCCTATGCCTGCGGGCAATTCCGATCACTTTTTCCCAATCAATATTTTCCTCCGGTAAATCGATTGCATTGCCCGCCGCGCCCATCGCAGCAAGCGCAAGCATTTGCTGAAATTCAAGGGTCATGAAGCTGCCTCTTTCCCAATCAGAACTTCCGCCACACCATCTTATTGACAACGCCGGTGTAGCTCTGAATAATTTTTACTACTTTTGTTGAAACGTTTTCCTCCACATAATCCGGGACGGGAATGCCGTTGTCGCCGTTTTTATTCATTTCGACCGCGGTGTCGACCGCCTGAAGAAGGCTTGTTTCGTCGATGCCGGCCAGCACAAAGCAGCCCTTGTCCAATGCCTCTGGGCGCTCGGTGGAGGTGCGGATGCAGACCGCAGGAAAGGGATGGCCGACGGAGGTAAAGAAGCTGCTCTCCTCGGGCAGGGTTCCGCTGTCTGAAACCACGCAGAACGCGTTCATCTGCAGGCAGTTGTAGTCGTGAAAGCCCAAAGGCTCATGCCGGATCACGCGCTTGTCAAGCTGGAAGCCGGACTTGTCAAGGCGGATGCGGCTTCTGGGATGGCAGGAATACAGAATCGGCATATCGTATTTTTGAGCCATTTTGTTAATCGCGCCGAACAGGGAATTGAAATTCTTTTCAGTGTCGATATTTTCCTCGCGATGGGCGGAAAGGAGAATGTATCTTCCCTTTTCAAGGCCCAATCGCGCGTGGATATCGCTTTTTTCGATCTTTTCAAGATTTTCGTGAAGCACCTCGGCCATGGGCGAGCCGGTCACGTACGTGCGCTCCTTGGGAAGGCCGCAGTCCGCCAGATATCGTCTGGCATGCTCGGAATAGCACATATTGACGTCGCTGATGATGTCGACAATCCGGCGGTTGGTCTCTTCGGGCAAGCACTCGTCCTTGCACCGGTTGCCCGCTTCCATGTGGAAAATCGGAATATGCAGGCGCTTCGCGCCGATCACGCTTAAACAGCTGTTGGTGTCACCCAGTACCAGCACGGCGTCGGGCTGGATTTCCACCATCAGCTCATAGGATTTTGCGATGATGTTGCCCATCGTTTCGCCCAGGTCCTTGCCCACGGCGTTTAAGTACACCTCCGGATCATCGAGCATCAGATCATGAAAGAAAACGCCGTTCAGATTATAGTCGTAGTTCTGACCCGTGTGCGCTAGAATGGTATCAAAATATTTGCGGCACTTTTTGATCACCGCCGCCAGACGGATGATTTCCGGACGGGTGCCGACGATAATCAAAAGCTTCAGTTTGCCATTGTTTTTAAATGCAGCCATGGCGTTTCCTCCTCACACCTTCTCAAAAAACGTATCGGGGTTTTTCGGATCAAAGGCCTCGTTGGCCCACATGACCGTCACCAGATCCTGCGCGTCTGAGAGATTAATAATATTGTGCGTGTAGCCGGGCAGCATGTGTATCGCCTCGATTTTTTCGCCCGACACTTCAAACTCGATCACTTCATCCGAGCCGATTTTTCTTTCCTGAATCAGTCCGTGTCCGGAAACCACGATGAAGAATTCCCATTTGCTGTTGTGCCAGTGCTGTCCCTTGGTGATTCCGGGTTTACTGATGTTTACGGACACCTGTCCGGCGGACGCGGTGCGCAAAAGCTCCGTAAAGCTGCCGCGCTCATCCACATTCATTTTTAAGGGAAAACAGACCGCATCCCCGGGCAGATAGGAGAGATAGGTGGAATACAGCTTTTTTGAAAACGATCCCTCGGGGATATCCGGAATCATCAGCGTTGCGGGCTGAGATCTGAACTTTTCTAAAAGATCCGCAATCTCGCCAAGGGTAACCTTGTGCGTCGTGGGCGCAGCGCAATATCTGCCGTTTTCATTATATACGGGATTGAGCCCCTCATAATTGCAATGGTGCTCCTTTCCCTCCAGCGCGTCCAGCATCTCATCAATCAGATCGTCAATATACAAAAGCTCCAGCTCCGTCGCCCGGTCGTTCACCTGTATGGGTAAGCCGTTTGCGATGTTGTTGCAGAACGTCGCAACTGCGCTGTTGTAGTTGGGGCGGCACCATTTTCCAAAGAGATTCGGGAAACGGTACACCAAAACCCTTGCGCCCGTTTCCTTTGCATATTCAAAAAACAATTCCTCTCCGGCCAGCTTGCTTTTTCCGTAATCCGACTGTCCATAGCGGCCGATCAGCGTGGCCTGAATGGAGGAGGAGAGCATCACCGGGCAGGTATTTTTGTGCTTTTTAAGAAGGCCCAGCAATTCTGACGCAAAGCCGAAATTGCCCTTCATAAATTCGCTGTTCTCCTTGGGCCGGTTCACGCCCGCCAGATTGAACACAAAGTCCGCCTGCGCGCAGTATGCATCCAGAAGTGCAGGATCGGTATCGATATCGAATTCAAAAATTTGATCGATCAGAAGGTTCGGTCGGGTGCGGTTTTTGCCTTCCTGTATATTTTTCAGGTTGCACACAAGGTTTTTTCCGACAAAACCCTTTGCGCCGGTAACAAGAATGTTCATAAGCCAGAACTCCTTTTAAGCCTTGAAATCTCAATTGGATGTCCCCAAAGTCTTCTGTATCCGTTGTTGCTTCAAGGTCGTTTATGCGCTTGTCAGATTGAAAGCATTGAAATAACGTCCGCGCCTTCCCTTGCAAACACGGGAATGACGTCGATGGGCGCGGGCACGGTTACCTTTTGACCGCCGGCAAATACGTTTCCGGTCTGCATGTCCACCCAGTTTGCGCCTTCAGGCAGATAAACCTGCCTTTCCGTTGCGCCCGCTTCAAAGATGGGAGCAACGATCAGGTCGTCGCCGTACATATAGGCGTCGGACACGTCCCATGCGTTAATGTCGTCCGGGAAATTGTAGAACATGGGGCGCATGACGGGCGAGCCGTTTTCGTGAGCAGCCTGCATGAGGCGCCTGGTGTAAGGCTTTATGCGGTAGCGAAGGTCGATGTATTTTCTTAAAACCGCTTCAACCTTTTCGCCGTAGCTCCACACCTCGTTGTCCGCGCCGGAGGCGCAGCATTCCTTGCCGCTGGAGGAGACAAGAGGGGGCTTGTCGTGGGGATTTCTGTCGCCGTGCAGGCGCATGACCGGGGAGAACGCAGCAAAAGCAAACCAGCGCATCAGAAGCTCGTGAAATTTTTCATCTCTTATATCGCCCATGAAGAAGCCGCCGATGTCGGCGTTCCACCAGGGAATACCGGCCATGCCCATATTCAGGCCTGCGACGACCTGCCGCTTAAAGGTTTCAAAATTGGACTGAACGTCGCCTGACCATGCGAGCGCTCCGTATTTCTGCGAACCGGCCCATGCGCAGCGGACGAGGGAAACAACGTCGTTTCTGCCGAGGGCGTGCATGCCCTCATAGATCATTTTGGCGTAATCCGCAGGATAAGCGTTTGCAACCTCCAAGGCCTGCCCCTTGTAGAAGCGATAGATATCGTGATCGGGCGTGTCGAATTCGGGCTCGGCAACGTCCAGCCAGAATTGGGAAACGCCCTTGTCGAGGTAATTCTTTTTGAGAAGTTCAAATACGAATTCACGGGTTTCGGGGTTGGTCATGTCGGCAAACTGGGAAATGTTCACGCATTCCATCTGGCGGTTCATGCCGCGGTTGACGCGAACGAGCATATCGCGCTCGGTCATTTCGCCCATGTTTTCACTTTGCATATCCACCGTCGGCCACACGGACACCACGAGCCTTACGCCCATTTCGTCAAGCTCTTTGCACATTTTTTCGGGATCCGGCCAGAACTGGGGATCGAATTTCCATTCGCCCATCTTTGTCCAGTGGAAAAAATCAGCAACGATGATATCAAGCGGAATCCCCTTTTCATGATACGTCCTTGCGACTGCCAAAAGCTCGTCCTGCGTCTGGTATCTGAGCTTGCACTGCCAAAAGCCCATGGCGTAATCCGGCATCATGGGAGCGCGGCCCGTACAGGCGGAATAGAGCTTTTCGATTTCGGCGGGCGTGTCGCCTGCTGTAATCCAGTAGTCGATCTGCTTGGTGGATTCAAACTGCCACTCGGTGAAGTTGTTTCCAAAGGCCGCCTTTCCGATGGCGGGATTGTTCATGAAAAAGCCGTAGCCTTTATTGGACACATAAAACGGAACCGAAGCCTGCGTGTTGATCTGACGAAGGTCTAAAATGCAGCCCTTCAGGTTCAGATTCGTCTGCTGATACTGGCCCATGCCGAAGATTTTTTCGTTTTCATCGGCGTTGAAGCTTAAGGTGATTTTATAGTTGTCGCCGCCGACGGAGCGGTATTTTCGAGCGATGTGGTGAAGGTTGATCCAGTCCGGAATATCGCCAAAATCGTTTCCCCAGCCCATGGCGCGGTAGTGCTCCTTTAAAAGCTCCTCGCCCCTGTCGTTTAAAAAGCGGATGCGGCCGCTTTCGGTCATTTCGCAAGTGATTTTGCCGTTTTTGATGATGGCGACGGTTTCTCTTCCGCCGTTTGCAGTTTCCCGGGTTTCGATATGAATGTCCGCTTCATGCTGAACGCACTCAGTCAGCGCCCAATCCTCTTTCGTGAACGCATGGTTTTCCGTGGCGCGAACACGCAGCGCGTTTTCGCCCCAGCCTTCAATTTTCACCGTTTCATAGCGTTTTTTATAGATAAGACTTCCGTCCTGAATCGAAAAGAACCGGCTCATTCGTTTGTCCCCGCTTTCATTAAATGGTAATTAAAGTATACCACATACAAAGCACGGAAGCAATTTACAATTTGGCAGAATCCATGCTATAATGAGTAAAAAGCGGGGAGGCGGGCGCATGGAAAGCGTGATTGAGCGGATTCAAAAAATGGAACAAATTTTTGATACGCTCACTTTGATCGTAAACGATCCCTCCTGGAGGATATCAGGCAAAACCGAGGCCATCCAGATGATGGACGATCTTCTCGCCTACTACGAGAGCGGCTTATGGCTGAAAGATTACGAAATGGACGAAAAAGGCCTGATTCCAAACAGCGTCAAACGCGGTGTTTTATCCGAGGACGGAGTGTACAATCTGATAAACGAATATCAGAATTACTTTTTGGAGAAGGAATTATGAAAAAGCTTTCGTTTCTGCCATGTCTCTTTGCGCCGTATTTTCTTTTGATCGGAACACTTTTAACGCTGAACACATCGGGAAACTATAAGCCGTTGTTTGCAGGGTTGATTGCGTTTATCGCGCTGCTTATTTTCAATGCGCTTCTGGTCATGATCCTGTATAAAACAGGCGCGTCAGACGAAGAATTTTTCCGGATGAGTGCGATTCTAAAACTGCTTCACATCCCTTTTTTCCTGTTTGTATTGATCTCATCCATCCTCATCTTTCCTTTCACAATCGTTCTTTTGCTGCCCATTCTCCTGATTGAGTACGCACTTGTTCTGTCGTCAGGCCTTCCGGGTATCATCGGCCTTGTGCGCTCGTTCAAAAAAGAAAAGAAATTCCCCGTGACTGTACATCTTATGTGTCATTTTATACTTTATCTGGACGTTTTGAGCGCCGTATACCTTGCAGTCAAACAGTGCAGAAAAAAGCGCGCGGATACGAATCAACCGGCGTTATAAACATCCAGCGTAATAAAACAAACAGGAGGAACCGATATGATCCGCGATTTCAGAAATCCTTCATCGGACCGCGCGTTTGAAAGCATGCTTGCAAATCCCACCTCCATCCCCTTTGCGTTTACATACGCGAAAAAAAGCTATCAGGGCTTTGGAAATCAAGACATGAAGCTGATTCAAAGAACCGACGAAGCCGAGGGCGGAAAACGCACAGTAACGCTTACATATACGCTTTCGGACGGATTGACAGTTTCCGTAAAGCTTTGCCATTACTTCACCCATGGCGCGACGGAATTCACGGTGTGGTTTGCAAACGACATGCCGTACGACAGCTTTATTCTCTCAAACGCGCATGCGAAAATGCACTTTGCCGGAGAAAATACGCGCGTAACGGGCATCTTGGGCGATCATGAAAACTTCTACAGGCCTTACGATCTTGCGCTGACGCAGGGAAACGTGCATTTTTCATCCGACAGCGGACGGGCCACGCACGTGTATTTCCCTTATTTCAATCTGAAATGGGAAAAAGGCGGCGCGCTTCTGGCCATCGGCTGGGCGGGCACATGGAGTGCAGATTTTGAAAAAAGCGAAAACGGATGCGTTTACCGCGCGGGCAGCGTCAACTGTTTGAATACATACCTGAAGCCCGGTGAAAAAATCCGAACCGCGCTTTATACCTTCATTCCCTATGAGGATCAATGGGACGGGTACGATGTAAATCTCTGGCGCAATTGGTTTATCACGTGGAATCTGCCTAAAGCCGATCTTGAAGGCAATGCGCTTAAGCCCTTTTCCACCTGCTGTCTCGCCTCCGACACGGGACTGCCCAACAGCGACGGCAGCATTTCAGAGCGATACGACACATGGAAAAGAAGCCTTGACAAAATGATCAAGGAAGATGTGAAGGTGGATTTCAGGTGGTTTGACGCGGGCTGGTACATTGCGCCGGACAAAAAAAGCCCCGTCCCGTTTTCAAAGGATCGCGACTGGTGGCACACGGTTGGCACATGGGTGCTGGACGAAAGCAAATGGCCAGGCGATTCCTTCAAGGAATCCGTGGAATACGGACATCAAAATGGAATCAAAACGCTTATGTGGTTTGAGCCCGAGCGCGTGACCGACCCTGACAATATGGTAAAAAATTTCGGCTACAAGCGAAAGTGGGCCATCGACGTGGGCACGGGCGTTGTCACCAACAATATCGGCGATGAGGAATGCCTGGATTACACCATCCGGCGCGTGTCCAAGGTGCTTCGGGACAACAAAATCGACATGTACCGCGAAGACAACAATTCCGACCCAGCCGCGCTTTGGAACCATCTGGATGCCATTGAAGGTGAAAACAGACGCGGCATCACGGAATGCAAATTCATTCTCAATCATTACCGCATGTGGGATGCTTTCATCGAAACGACGCTGTCCATCGGCGGCTGCGGCTTTGTGGACAGCTGCGCCTCCGGCGGCGGGCGAAACGACCTTGAATCCATGCGGCGCGCCATTCCCCTTTTACGAAGCGACTATGACCGCACATTCACCGCCCTTCGCCTTTCGATGACATCCTCGTTCAATAAATGGATTCCGTTTTCCGGCGCAAACACCAAGGAAAAGCTTGAACAGCTGGCCCTGACCGGCGTAAGCGACAAATATGTCTGGCGCGCAAGCTACTTATGCGCGCTCAATGTGGATTCTCAGTTTGTTCAGGACCCGGATCAGGATTTCGGTATTCTTCGGTTTGGGCTGACGGAGTGGAAAAAGGTAAATCCCTATCTTCTCAAGGAGTTTTATGCATTAACGCCCTGGCATTCGGGCGAGGACAAGCGCGGCATGACCGCCTATTGCTATTTTGACCCGGAGACGGAAAAAGGCGTTTTGTTTGCGTTTCGTCAGGAGGAATGCGAGGAAGATTCGCTTTGCGTTTCCCTCCCGTTCGCCGAAGGACAGTGGACGCTGACCGATGAAGATACGGGCGAAACCATCGTCATCGCCGATAAAACCGCCCGCCTGTCCCTGCCCGAAAAGCGCATGGCAAGGCTTTTGTGGATGAAAAGGGCGTAGACTGAGCCCAAACAATGCGCGGGCGGTCAATGACCGCCCCTACATTATGGTTATATCACAAACCGTAGGGGCGATCATCGATCGCCCGCGCGTTTCAGGCTCCCTCCGGGAGGGAGCTGTCGGCGAAGCCGACTGAGGGAGTACGCAGGCATAAAAGCAAGAACCAAGCGAACGATTTCTCCGCGCACATGGTCCGCAATTGACCATACTATTGATGGTGGATTTGTCCAATGGATCAATCAAACTTCATATGCCCGCGTACTCCTTCCGTCGCGGCTTTCGCCGCGCCACCTTCCTCCCGGAGGAAGGCTTTTGGGTTGCGGGCGTATGGTTTTTTCATTCGTGTTTGGGGTTATACATATGAAAGCACGGGCGAGAACGTGAATCGCCCCTGCATTATGGTTATGCATGTATCTTAAACTGTAGGGGCGATCATTGATCGCCCGCGCTAACTTAATGACAGCAAGCGGTTTCTCATCATTTTACTCGCTGGTCATCTGTCCCGCAGGATTTTTTCAGCCAAGCCTTCCCATAAAAAACCATACGCTGCAAAAAATCGTTTCTTTTTGCAGCGTATGTTTCTGTTTCTTTTACTTGCCGATTTTTTCAAGGATCATCTTAGCACAGTCGATCTGATTGGGAATATTGCCGTTTTCGTCTCTTACACGCCAGATATCGGGGGTAATTTCGTCGGCGACGTAGATCTTGCCGTTTTCGTCATAGCCGACCTCGATTTTGAAATCGATGAGGGTCAGGTTCATTTGGGCGAGCTCCTTTTTGAGCACTTCGCCAACCTGGCAAACGACCTTCAGCGCTTCGTCATACTGACCGGGCTTTAAAAGGCCCTTCATGATGCAAAGGCGCTCGGAAATCAGCGGATCGCCCTGCGCGTCGTCCTTTAAGGTGACCTCGGCGTACGGCGGATCGAAGGGAATGCCCTCGGGGAGGGTGAAGCGGCGGCACATGGAGCCGGCTGTGTAATAGCGAAGAACGAACTCAAGCTTCGGAACGGTGAGGTTTCGAACCATCATGAGGCCCTTTTCGATTTCAGAGCCCAGATAATGGGTAGGAATGCCGTTTTTCTCCATCAGCTCGAAGAAATACTTGGAAACGGTGAGGCCTACAATGCCCTTGCCTTCGACGCTGCCGCCAACGGTATTGGAGCCGGGATCGAATACGCCGTTTTCGCCGGTCGCATCGTCCTTGAAGAAAAGATGCACGATGCCGGTGGTTTCATCCAGAAGCACGTTTTTGGTTTTTCCGGTGTAAAGGGTCTTCATGAAGTTCACTCCTTTAAATACTTGTGTCAAAGGCCGGGTGTTTTTACAGGTTTATTATAACACAATATGCTTGGCTGAAACGTGTGCTATTCATGAAAAGAGCGGTAAAATTTTTGCAATGGTAAGGGGCGTTGATGCATTCGAAACCAAAAATGAAGTCGGAATATGCAAAACGATGATTATGTGCAAAGATTTATTTATCGCGTCCTTTGTGATATAATGTCGGATACAGGGTTATTAAAGGGAGGGTACGCGTTTTGAAGAAGCTGTTTTCAAAAAACGAGGCGCTGTTTGCCGTCGTCTGGATCGTAGTCTATGTGGTCGGGTTTTCAAACGCCGATCTGATTTCCGAAAAAATCGGTATGGAAAAATCCATAACGGCAGGACTGGGGCTGATCCTTTCTGCGATACTGTTTCTGTTCGTTCGCAATAACAGGCTGAATGAATATCTTGGCCTGTGTGCGTTTAAAGGAGATCTTAAAAAGCATCTTTACTTCCTTCCGCTGATCGTTTTGTCCCTTGTCAATGTCTGGAACGGATTTCAGATGAATGATGATCTGCTGCCGTCCGTTTTTGCCGTGATCAGCATGCTCTTTGTAGGCTTTTTAGAGGAAGTCATTTTCAGAGGACTTCTCTTTAGCGCCATGAAAAAGGATGGCCTTGCGTCCGCCGTTGTCGTTTCCTCCGTCACCTTCGGAATCGGCCACGCCGTCAATCTCCTCCTGGGCGCGCCGGTGCTCGGAACCATCCTTCAGCTCATTTATGCAACGGCCATCGGCTTTCTGTTTACATCGCTTTTCCTGTCCGGAAAAAGCATTCTCCCCCTGATCGCATCCCACATGTTTATCAACGCAACCTCGGTTTTCGCCCACCCCTTAGGTCTGACGGCAGATATTCTGCTTGCAGCATTTCAGACGGTTCTCGCCGTTTCCTACGCCGTGTGGATCCTGAAAAAAGCATATACCGCCCCAAAGCGGGAGGCGTAAGGCGGCTGATCAAAACAACAGGGGGCAGGTAAAGCTGCTCCCTGATCCTTATTCCATTCCCGCCAGATATTCCTCCGCCATGTGGATGGCCACCGCGCCGTCGGATACTGCGGTTACCACCTGACGAAGAAGCTTCGTCCTCACGTCGCCCACGGCGTATACGCCGGGGAGGTTGGTTTCGGTGGTTTCGGAGGCGATGATGTAGCCGTTTTCGTCCAGCGCGAGCTGATCTTTAAGAAGCTCCGTTGCGGGTTTTCTTCCGATGCTTACAAACATGCCGTCTACGGGAATTTCGGTCTCTTCACCGGTTCTTATGTCCTTTATGCGAAGGCCGGTCAGGCTGTCGCCGTGAATGAGTTCGGTTACCGCGCTGTTCCATTTAAATTCCACATTTTCGGCCTTCAAAAGCGGCTCGTGGTAGACCTTGGTTGCGCGAAGCTGGTCGCGGCGATGGACGAGGATGACCTTTTCGCAGATTCTGCTTAACAAAAGCGCGTCCGCCGCTGCAGAATTGCCGCCGCCGATGACAGCCACGGTTTTTCCCTTATAGAGCATGCCGTCGCAGGCCGCGCAGTAGGCAACGCCCAGGCCTGTAAGGGCCTTCTCGTTTTCAAGGCCGAGCTCTCTCGGATTTGCGCCGGTTGCGATTACGACGGTTTTGGAAAAAAACGTGCCTTCGCTGGTTTCGATTACCTTCGGGTTTGCTTTCAGGTCGACCTTCTGAACGTCCGCGCTTACGGATTTTGCACCGAAACGCTCGGCCTGATTTTTCATAAGCTCGCCCAGCTCGAATCCGCCGACGCCGTCCGGAAAGCCCGGATAGTTGTCAATCTGATGGGTGAGCGCCATCTGGCCGCCTGCAGACAGGCGCTCAAGAACAACGACGTCCATGCCTGCGCGGGCTGCGTACAGGGCTGCGGTATAGCCGCCGGGGCCGCCGCCGATAATCGCCATATCGAACACATGCGCATGATCGGCCTTTTCCTTTTTGGGCAGAATATCCTTTAAAAATTCCTCGATGTCCGCCTTCGCCGGAGGCTCCACGATCTGGCCGATGGGCACGCCGTTTTCGTACAGACGGATGGTTGGAATTCTTCTGATGTCCTCCCGCTGGCGGATGCCCTCGAATTCGTCCACGTTCAGTTTGACCACTTCTACGCGTCCATTCAGCTCATCCGCGATTTCGTCATATGCGCCTTCAATGCGCCTGCAGTCGCCGCACCACGGCGCCCAGAAGTCGGCGAGCACCAATTTTTTGCTCGCAATCAGCTCATGAAGCGTTTTTTCGTCTATGTGTCTGGCTGCCATAAAAACAGCTCCTTTCCTCGTTTTCTGAATTCATTATGCCACAAAGGAGGGAAAGATTCCGTGATAATATCACAGGGCTTTGAAAATCTCCTTCTCGTTCAAAACCGCTTCCGTGAGCGTGTTTCCAGTGTATCGCAGCTTGAGGGAGAAAAACGGGATGTCCTGATCCATGAGCCTTAAGAAAATCTTGTCGCCCTCCCAGATGGGCAGGGACAAAAGCCGCTCCTTTTCAATCCAGTCAAGCTCGCCCTCGTCGCACGTTTTGATGTCGCCAGAAAAGGCTGTGGACTTAAAAAGATGCATCTGTTCCGCCGGATATTTGTCCGACACAAAGGTCACGATGCCGCGATAGAAAAGGTTGTGGAGCGTAAGCCCCGTTTCCTCCATGGTTTCGCGCCGGGCGCATTCTTCAGGGGTTTCGCCCTCCTCGAATTTGCCGCCAACGCCGATCCACTTGTCCTTATTGGTGTCGTTTTCCTTGCGCGTTCTGTGCAGCATCAGGTATTTTTCGTCTTTTTCGATGTAGATGACGGATGAAAGAATCATGAATGTATGTCCTCGTACGCTTCAAATTTTCGTAGGATCACTTCGCCGCGCGCGGCTTTTACTTTAAGCTTCAAAGCCGTAGGCAGTGCTCTTCCCGTGGCAATTAAGGGATTCTGAAGGGCGAAGGGATCGTACAGAGGGCAGATTTTGCGGTTTCCGACGGCGGTTCCCTGAAAAACCGGGAAGTCGCGACCGCCCTTGTTTTCCATATAAATGCTGAACGATTCAATTCTCTGGCCCTTTGAAATATCCTCTTCAAGCACCACATACTTGATCGCCTTTTCGCCGTCAAAGGTCAGCGTGTACTCCGGCTGCATGTCGCTTCCGCCCGTTTTATCCATTCTGACCCCGGCGGGCTTTGAAAACTCACTCTCAATGAGAGCTCCAAATTCGTGAAGTCTTTTTACGTCCCGTTCGTCAAGAAGGCCTTCCGTGGTCGGGGGAATGTTCAAATGCAGAGAGGCGTTTCCGCCGACGGAGGTCAGATAGATTTTAAAAAGCGTATCCAGGCTCTTGGGCTCTTCGTCCTTGTGCCAGAACCAGCCTCTTCGGATGGAGGTATCGATTTCGCTCGGGCAGAAGGTGAGGCCCTTGGAATAGAGGATGGTGGAAAGCGAGCCGATTTCATCATCCGTGTTGTAAAGGAAATTAAGATCGCCATTTTCCGCCAGCGGACCTTCCCCGGTCTGCACCTCGGCGTAGTGGCAAAGCTCCTTTGGGCAAACCGCCCACTCGCTGTGACGCGCCTTTCCCGCTTCGTTCCCGACCCATCTCACGTCCGGGCCGCCGTCGTTGAAGATGACGGCATCCGGCTGGTATCTACGGATGGTTTCAATGTAGCGCGGAAAATCGTATTTCTGAACCTTGCCGTTCGGCCCCTCGCCGCACGCACCGTCAAAAAAGATGTAGAAAATTTCGCCGTATTCGGTCAGAAGCTCAGTCAGCTGATTTACAAAATAATCGTTGTACGCATCCGTTCCGTAAAGAGCGCTGTTTCTGTCCCATGGGGAAAGATAAATGCCGAATTTAAGGCCATACCTTCTGCACGCATCGGACACCATTTTCACAACGTCGCCCTTGAACGGGCTGTTTTTGACCGAGTGCTCGGTATATTTGCTCGGCCAGAGGCAGAATCCGTCGTGATGCTTGCACGTTAAGACCACGCCCTTAAATCCTGCCGCCTTGATGGCTTCGCACCACTGGTCGCAGTTGAGCTTCTCGGGATGAAAAATCGCAGGATCCTCGTTTCCAAGCCCCCACTCGCTGTCCGTAAACGTGTTTACGCCGAAATGGATAAACGCATACATATTCACGTCAAACCATTTTTTCTGTCGATCGCTCGGATGGACATTCGCCGCCTCCGAAAGAAATTTTTTCATTTTAAAGCACCGCCTTTGGTGTTTTTTTATATGAATAAGTATAACGGGGATAAGCATTTTTTGCAAGCGCGGAATGAAAGGGATGAAAAAAGCCCGCGGCGCGGGCTGCGGGCGGAGCTTTGTGTGGGTATTCAAGGTTAAATCATAATACTGCCGCCTAATTCACTGATCATTTGGATATATCAGAGGAACCGTCCCTCTGATATATATTTTGCATAAAAAGTATACCATATCCCGAAAAACGTGTCTACCGCATTACCGGAGGAATTGAAAAGCCCACAGCGCGAGGCTGTGGGCAATGCTTTTGTTCGAGTGTTAAGTGTTAAAGCAAGGAACCATCTTTGTATAGTTGCAATACCATTTTTGCTGAAAAAGAGATCGTCGAATCGCCTGAATCATCTCTTATTTTTTCTAAAGTAACAATGGCTTGTTCGACCAGAATATTGATTTTCAGGCAGAAGGTAGCGGCATGCACTTTTACTCTGTCATCTTCGTGATTGAGCAGCTTATACCATATCTCTTCACTAACATTTTGCCTCATTTCATCCTGCATGCTATAAAGCTTCTTAAAAGCTGCATTGTTTTTTTTCACCTTCTGTTTATCCGCATAGTCGTCTTTCTTACACCCTTGTAACGACAGATCCACAAATGTATTATAATAATCCTTCATAAATACCTCACCTAAACATTTCAATAACACCTATATCAAGAGGACGGTTCCTCTGATATATTCTTAATTGTAAAACAAAGGACAGTTCACAGATCCATGATTTAAGCGGTTGGAATTGTCGTATTCGTTACACCATAAATATACCGTATCCCGCCCAATCTGTCTACCATGCTGCCGGAGAAAAGGACGAAATCGGTGATCAGGGGACGGAAAAAGCCCACAGCTCGTGGGCTGTGGGCTGAGCTTTTGTGAGGATGCTGTCGATGTCGATCAGTGATCCGTCTCCCGATTCATTTGGATAGAATAATATCCATAGTCGTTCATTTGCACTTGGTCATAATCTACACTCATGCGAAAAGACACAGGCGGTTCTCCGATACAATGCGAGAAATGAGGATAAACATTCATATGCGCAGATGCAATATTCCAAAGCTTAGCCGCTTCTTCTTTCGTTACGATTGAGATATCTGGCGTATGCTGTAAGAAGAACTTATTATTACCGAGTATTTCAATGTCATGGAATACTTTCGTATCTCTAAGGCGTCCTATTCCGCCCAACGCCTGAACCTGCTTATCGGTCAGGCACATTCCCCACGCAATATCCGGGAGATAATTGGAAAATCCCGGAAAGAACATCTGGTTTCCAGTGAAAACCGCTCTGGGCCTTAATTCACAAGTGTCCATCTTCATGCACCCTGTGCTGTATTCAAACGATTCACAAAGGGTACTCAGTCTCTTTTTCCATGCAGATTGCAGTGTAAACGGCTGCCCCATTGCATCCAGCATGAAACGCGGAATGGAAACATCCACCCGATGAAAATAATACGGCTTAGGTTCATCGGAATCAGCAGGGGCTATATCGACGTCTTTTAGAAGCTCATCAATATATGCTATATAGGATCGTTTCTCTGCTCAAATACATGCTTTACTCGCAATAGTTTGTAGTCACTATCCAATTCGTATACTAGATAGTTCTTTCGTTTCGTCTTGAACGCTAGTTTTCGCGAGTTCTTTGACACAATAGGACCTGGAGTAGCGGCTCCGATTCTGTAATCGTATGGACCATATAAAGTGTACACCGCCTCACGCGCCGCCAATTCTTCGTAATGGTCCAATGCATATTGTCTCGCTCGCCTTCCAGCGACCAGCATTTGTTTCAAATCTTCTATATTCAATTCGCTTATTGGCTTTTCGTTAAACATGTATTCTCCTTTTTTCAATATTACTTTTTATATCAGAGGGACGGTTCCTTTGATATATCCTTAATTATGAATCAAAGGACAGTTCACTAATCAATGATTCAAACGGTTGGAATTGTCGCATTCGTTATATTATAAATATATCATATCCCGCAAAATCTGTCTACCACGCCGATGGAGGAAAGGACAAAATCGGCGGTCAGGGAAACGAAAAACCGCTTCTGCTCCTTTATATTTCAATACAGGACCAGGTAAAACCTATCGGTATTGAATTTGAATAATTGAAGGTGATTGCATGAATTCGGTTATCAATCATTGCAATGGCGCTTTTAACGGATGCTTTTCCAGGCAGATCACATTGCGAAACGATTTTGCCATCTGATAAATCTACACACACCAGTTGTGAACGCTTCTCTCTTCTCAGGACATAGCACAGATTGTCAACCTGAATAATCCGCTGCGTTCCACCGGTCTTTATTGAAGCCAGAGGAACACCGGTGTTTATATCCAGCACATAAAAATATCCGCCTTGTCCTGCCGTGCCGAAAAACAGCCGATCCTTCCAGCGCATCATATCCGTATAAAGGTATGCTCTGCCAGTGAATTCCCACAATTTCTCGTTTTCCTTCATACAGACATACCCACTGTTTCCTTTATGCAGAATGGTGTATTCTCCGAGAGATTGCGGAGATTCCACATAAAAAATATCTGGTTTAATACGTTGTCTGTACTCCATACGAACATGATCAGGAATATCATGAGTGAGTTTATCGTTTTTCAGATTCAAACCCAATTCATTGGAAAATAATAAAAAGGCTTCATTTGGTGTTTCAATCACAGTCCATTTATCTGGAAGTGGAAGATCCTCACTACGGCAACAAGGACATAATAATCGTAACTCAGTATCTTCCTCCGAGATCGTTAATAAGTTACTGATGTTCATGAAGATGAAAGCAACTTTGTTTTCCTGTTTTGTAAACACACCATAGCACATGGGTTCCCACAAACCTTCGATTTGAAACTGCTTGTTCCATAGAATCTTCATTCAATGATTCTCCTCCCAAGGGACAATCGGATAAAAGTGTACTGATGGGTTAGCGGCTAATATCAGAGGAACAGTCCCTTTGATATATGAATCAGGGATGATTTGCTGGTTATACGACAAACCTGCTCTTCCACGGATCCTTTCGATACACATATACGGTAACAAAATCTCCTTCGTTCAGAACAGATCTACTGACGCTGCACTGTTCCAGCGTGTACGATCGAGCCATGTATTCAAACGACACCGTTGTTCTCCAGACAAGGGAGCTTTTTGGATCAAGCGGTCCTTTCCGCTCCACTTTCCTGACCTTGCCGGTTACCATGATACCTTCGCGCATGATCTGCCGGTAACGTGTGCTTTCCTGTTTATCAAGGAATTCAGCAACGGCTATGATTCCGGCTGCGATCAGGATCACGATTACAGTAAATAAAATTGCTTCCGTATTCACATTGTTCATTCTCCTTGTATGGAACGGCCTATGTGCCGTTCCTAAAACATACTTATAAGATAGCACTACGATGCTGAAAGAATCATTTTTGTTTGTATGTCGGAGGGACGGTTCCTTTGATATATTTTATGAATTGTGAATAGTAGGTCGGTTCTCCAATTCACACTTTTGTTGTCGTTTCCGCCTAAAACTGCAATCCACCTTGTAGGGAACGGTCCTGTGCCGTTCCTAAACATTTTTTAAAGATAGTCCGGAATGGCACAGGACCATTCCCTACGGATTCTTTCGGGATTATTGTTGAATCAAGCATATTTTGTATCATAAATATATCATATCCCGCTTAATCTGTCTACCATGCTGCCGGAGGAAGGACGAAATCGATGATCAGAGGACAGAAAAGCCCGCAGCACGTGGCTGCGGACGGTGCTTTTGTGTGAGCATTCAAGGTTGAAGCATAATACTGTCTCTAAATTCACTGATCAATTGTATATATCAGAGGAACCGTCCCCTTGATATACGTGCTGCGGGCGGAGCTTTGTGTGGGTATTCAAGGTTAAATCATAATACTGCCGCCTAATTCACTGATCAATTGGATATATCAGAGGAACCGTCCCTCTGATATACGATACCCGAGTCATATTTTGTACCGTAAGTGTACCACATCTCGTCGTTCGTGTCTACCACATTGCCGGAAGAATTGAAATGATAGGTGATTTGAGGACGAAAATGCCCACGGCGCGAGCCGTGGGCTGTGCTTTTGTAGGGATGCTTAGGGGCGAATCAGGGAACAGTCCCCTGATTTACACCGATCAAAAAAGTACTTTTTGATGGCTTGAGGGGTTATTATATGTTATTGTGTCCGCCCTTCTTCTGAATCATACTTTTGATTTCATCCGAAAGTAATAAAATAGCGTGCCATGTCGGATTTGTTTTTACGGAGTCCACGTTCCACATACTTGTATTCTCCATACACCTAAATTTTTCATTCAATAATTGGCATTTGGAATATATTTCAGGAGAGATATATCCGCAATCCAAAAGTCTGGATAAAGTCGTTTCGTGTAAAAAAGAAACGCAGTCACCATCAAACTCTTCAAATAGGTAGTATTCTATATCCTGAGGCTTACAATTCAGAAGGAATGTTCCGCAATTTTCCAGTGTTCCCAGGAAATACTTGTATACTTGCGTATCGTCTATTGTATTCATCCTAAATCCTTCCCTTTTCTATTTACTCCAAAATATCTTTGCAGCATCGTTGGGACTCACAACATAGTCCGGCCCAACAATTTTTATTTTTCCTATTTGAGCTGAAGAAAATTTGTAGTAATATCCTATATGTCTTCCGCCTCCAGGGTGATAAGCTACCATTTTATCTCCTTTGTTATACTTCCAACCAGTACCCTTGGAACCATATGTTCCCTCTTTCCATCCCTCTCCCAATAACTCTCCTACCTCAGCTTTCGTTTTTCCAACAATGCTTTGTGGATCGTTAACAAACTCGTCAAATGCATTAATATTAGTGCTTTGCTGACCGGTGGTTACATTTGAGTAACTGGCATTACGATTGTAGTCGCTGTTTTGCCATTCCCAATCATATGCTCGTACTTTTTGCAAAGTGTAATACGAAGAATTGATACCGAATCCCCCGATTGATACACTTCCACCATCAAACCTCAGGACATCATCCGTTAAAAGATTTCCATCTGCATCAAAAATTTCAACAGAAGCGGTCCCCGTAACATCTTTTCTGCGCACGGGATTGTTCCGGCAATAAGCATGCATATTATTGCCTAGAATTCTCTGCCCAGTAGATACTAGAGAATCTGCATTGATAAAGCGACTGATCTCAGGATTGTAATAACGGCTGGATAAATAGTATAGCTCAGTCTCTTTATCCCAAACATACCCACGATAACGGAATGGATTATCAAATGCAAGGGGATCACTGGTAAGGCTTGCGCTATAGATAGAGACTGCGTCACCCCATGCGTCGTACTTGTATTCCACGACAAGATTACCCGTTGCATCGAGGATGCCCACGATGTCGCCCTGTAGGTTCTTGACGTAGGTATACTTTACACTGTTGTAGATTACGGTTGCGGGTCTGCCGGAGGCATCGTAGGTGAAGTAATACGTGTCCGTATTCTTCTTCATAGCTACTACATGCTTCCCCTTCAGGATGTAGTCGGTCGTTTCGATTACTGCGCCGTTGACCTTCTTTACCTTCTGGGTACGGATACCTTCGGAATTGTACTTGAACTCCATTGTCACGCCGGTTGCGGCATTGTGCATGGATTTGAGCTGTCGGCCTTTTTCCCATACATACGTCCACTTGATGTCGCCCGTGAGATTGCCGATGGCGTCGTACGTAAGCTCGTCGTTGCAGAAGTGGGTGAGCTTGTCCTTCCAGTTTGCATCCGTATAGCCGTAGATCAGATTCTGTCTGAGCTCGGTGGGTTGTGCGGCGGTGGAGAAGACATACGCCTGCTTGCTCAGGATGTTTCCGCCCCGGTCGTAGGTGAAGAGCCACGTAGTGCCGTTGTCGCTGTCCGCTGCCGGGTCGCCGGGATCGTTGACGCGCGTCAGCTGACCGAGTTCGTCATACTCGTAGGTAACGGTTACGCCGTTTCGGGTTTCGCTGGTGATGTTGCCGCGGCTGTCGTAGGTGTAGGCGAAGTTCATTTGGTTTGCGCCTGTGCCCTGCGTGATCGTGGAAATCAAGGGCGTGGTGGCGTTTGCGCCGTAGCTTGCCGTATCGCCTGCGAGATAGCCGTAGGTGGTGGAATACGGCACTCCGTTGGTGACGGTTCGGTTGGTGATGCGGTTCAGAAGATCGTAGGTGTAATTGATCTTGTGCGTATCGGAATCGTCGAACTTGACTTCCGTCACGCGGTTGTCCGCGTCGTAGGTGTATTCGGTCTTGTGCGTAGAATCGGGCAGAACGTCGATGAATTCCTTTACGCGGTTCTTGCCGTCGTAATTCAGCACGCTCTTATGGACGAGATTTCCATTAGCGTCTCTCGTAACGGATTCGCTCGGGCGGTCGGCAAGGTCGCTGGTTACGCGCGTTTCCGTCATCAGGACATTGTCCTTAATGACGCTGGCGATGCCTCTTGCGTCGTAGGCGAATTCGTACTTCGGAGTGGTGGTGGTTTCACCGGGCTCGTCCACATAGATGGCGGTGGTTCTTCCGAAATCGTCATATTCGTAGCGAACCTTTGCATCGTTTCCGAAATGCATTTCCTCAAGCAGTCCTCTTCTGTCGTTGGAATATACGTTTTCGGAAAGCGTGGCGTTTCCTACCTTGACCTTTTTCTTTCTGCCCAGCGCGTCGTATTCGAAATTGTATTCTACGTCGCAGTCGTTGCCGACTGTGTTATGGGAAATTTTGGTCAGTCGGTCGTTTTCGTATTCGTACTCGTTCTTATACTGAATCTTGCTGTCGGGATCGTTGGGCGTTGTCGGGTCAGGCTTTTCAAACAATACAGCGGTTACGCGGTTGGAATTGTCGTATTCGTAATGAATGCTGTTTCCCGCGGGATCGGTGACGGCTTCAACTCTTCCGTTGCTGTCAAGGATGTTCTCGACAACATTTCCGCGCGCGTCAAACTGTTTATGGGCATAGTTGCCATTTCCGGTGTACTCCGTGGTTGTTTTTATAAACGACGCGTCCGCAGCCGGCTGAACGATATTGGATGTACTGTTTCCGTATGGGTCGTACTCAGTCGCGCTCTTTACGCCCATCGGGGTTTCGGAGGTCAGCGGCAGGTGGCGCTTTTTATCTGCTTCCTCCGTTCCGTAGGTGAAGGCATATTTTTCCGTGGATGCGCTTCCGGGCTGGACGTAGCTTAAAAGGTTATTGAAATCGTCGTACTCCGCATGGCTCTGCTGGTTCGATACATCCCTTACGCTTACTACGTTTCCGTTTTCGTCGTAGGTGTAGCTCGTGCCGTAGAGGTCTTTGTACAGGTATATGTGCGAGAACATGCAGGTTTTGTTGTTCTGCGGATAGCACACCGAGATTTCAAGCTGCGAATAGGCAACCGGCGCAACAACCGTGCCCGTCACATGCTGCCAGCCTTCCTTTTCCGTGGTGAAGTACAGGTATGTTGCGCCGTCCCACTGCGCGTCGGCGGTTCTTAAGAACCTGACGCGAATGGAGGGCCTTGAAAGCGTGTAGCCCGACTGTACGCTGTGGCTCATCGCCCAGCCGCCAAGCACAAACACGTCGTCCTTCTGGCCGCCCGCAACCACGATCTGCGACATATGGATGTTGGAAACCGCCGGGAAGGAATACAGCCGAAGCGCGTTGCCCTCGACGTTTGCGGGCATGTGGTTTTGATTTTTATCAAATACCACGCCGGTATCCATGTTCAGAACAAGGCTGTTGTCAAGGCCGTATCCGAGCGTCGTCCAGTTTTCGGGGAAATAGCGCGCTCCGGCGGAGCAGGCGTTGTTCACCTTTGTGACGGAGAAGTCGCCGTTTACGAGCAGGTTGAACATGTTGGCAATTTCGCCGGATTCAACCTGCGGCGCGGTGAAATAAACCGTGCCGACGGATGCGTCGCAGACAATGGAAACCGTTACGGAGGACGGGGTCAGCGAATCGAGATTTTCCGCACGGGTGAAGGGGAAGGTGACATACACGCGCTCCCAGCCGCTGGCATAGGTGTTCATTTCGCGGGCGGAGGTGGTGTTCACAACGCCGTCGCTTTCATAAACGCTGGTTCCGTCCGTCACGCGCAAAAACGCGCCCTTTTTGCCGTCGGCAACGGTAAGACCCGAGGTTTTGACGTATGCGGAGAAGGTGTATTTTCCGCTTGCAAACAGCTTTGCCTGAGAGGTCGAACGAAGCTCGCCCGCGCCCCGTTTGACCATCTTCGCGCTGCGCACGGACAGACAGCGGACGGTGGTGTCGGTGGCATAGCTGTCGGAGGCGTATTCCTTCGTCTGCGTCCAGCCGGAGGTGAAATCGCTGTTCACCAGGCGATTGATTACCGCGCGGCGGGTTCTGCCCTGAGCGCTGGGCGCGTTTTCGATACCCGAGTCATATTTAGTACCATGAGTGTACCACATCTCGTCGTTCGTGTCTACCACATTTCCCGAAGAATTGAAGTGATAAGTAATATTTTTTCCGTCTGTTTCATTTTCCATGATGGTAACGTCGGTGCGCATGTGTCCATAGGCAAACTTTTTCTTTGTGCCTTTGACATTGCCATTTTTGAACTCGACGTCCTTTACGCGGCGGGACTGCAGGGTGTAGTTATTGATGAGGGCGGAATTGAGCGTTTCATAGGTGAGCGCAAGCTCGCAGCCGTCAAAGTTTTTCATACCCGTGAGCATGGAGCCTTCGTAGGTGTATTCGGAGTAATTGATGACGTTGTTTTCCGCAGGCAGATCGCTATAAATTACTCTTGAAAGATTGTAGCCGCCGTCTGCAGCCGCGTATTCATATTGTACAAGAGGACAGCCGGGCGCCTGAATGGAGGAAAGAAGGCCGTTTGCATTATAGGCGAGAACGGTTAATCTTCCTCTGGTGTTTTCGGTCTCATTGCGCATTCCGTCTTCCGCTTCGATCAGTTTTCCGCTTTCATTGTAAGTAAGTGTCATGGTATTGCCGTGCGCATCGGTGATGGATTTGAGGCGGAAGGCTTCTCCCGCGTCTTCAAAGCGCATAACGGTGTCGCCCTTGTCGGTGATGGTGATTTCGCTTTCTCCATTATTTTCAATAACGGACAGCTTCAGCTGCATGCCCTCGCAGTCGGAATAGGGCGCTTCGCCGGATTTTTCAAAGAAGTGATCCGTGCCCTCGCCGTCCTGCCAGACATAATAGACCGTGGAAGCAACGGTTTCCTCGCGCACTGTCTGATGAAGCGACGTGCGCCAGCCAAGACCGCAGCCGAAATCGTCAGACAGGGATTGGCAGGAATTGTACACATGCTTGACCGATACAGGCATGCGCGAACCAACAGTTGCGGTATCGGCATGATGAACGACGAGGTTTCCGTTGAAAAGGTCGATGTTTGCGCTTCCGGCGCGTCCACAGGAGAGCGTTTCATACGTCCACCAACCCTTTACGCCTGCGTGGGACAGGTAGTTGATTACCATAAACGGGGCGCGACCGGAAACTGAGGAAGAATAGAAAGTAACATAATCGAGGGTGGCGAGACCCAGCGGTCTTCGAAGCGCAACGCCGAAACAGCGGGAGTTTCCTTCTTCGTCCGGCAGATACCATTTGTTGTACAGGTCGGTGATGTTGAATTTGGCATACTGAACATTGGTGGACGGAATGAAGGAAATCAGCTCATCGTCAATAATCAGTTTATCCTCCGGGTCGATTCCGCTGTCGTCCTCCATGTGGTTCCATGTAACTTCATCAACGTTCCAGTCGCTTTTGATCTCGTATGCGCCCACATATTCAACAGCATCCTCGTCTATATCGCCTTTTGAATCTATGATTCCCTGGCCTCCGCTGATTTCCATATTCAATTCAGCGGACAGAATGGTATCGGAGGCATTTTTGTTCATGAGCTTATCGAAATGAACAAGCGTGATGTAGTTTGCTGAAGCCTCTCCGGAGCTTAGGCCGGAGGCATTGTGAAGCGCCCCAGCGTAATTTGCAGACTTATTGCGGTCTGTAATCTGCGTGGTGGAAATGCTGCTGTTCGTGCCGGTAAATGACACGCGCGGATCGATGGTGACGGGGAAGGAAGCTGCGTTAAGATTAGCCTCGTCGATCTCATAGCGAAGAAAGACGCCGGAATCCGACGCAGACAGCGATACACGGGTGGGAATAAGGGACATGCTTGCGTCGTAGGTGAAAGGAGCGTTGATGGTGAGCATTTTTTCTCCGCCCTTGAATACGGAAACGCTCTCATCGGCATTCTTAATGTATTCAAATCCCACGGGAAGGGAAACAACGGCATAGCGGACAGCCTCCGCGTTTTCCAAAATGATGTCTTCCTTCATGCCCAGCTCGTCCACAGACAAACGCACAGACATGCCGGGGAACAGGGATTCGTAGAGAACATCATCGCGCAGACGATCCATTACCTTCATGCGGCGGGAAAGTTCGGTGTCAAATGCGCGGCGCAGCGTTTTTTGCGTATGTGCAGGTCTGGAAATATTCGCGCCGGGGTACGCCCAACCAAATTCCGTATTGCCGATTTCAACCGATGCAAGACTTCCGGAATCGGGCGTTTCAGAAAAGCGTGCGCGGAATAAACCGGCCTTGTTTTCAAAAAAGCGGCGGCCTTTAGCATCCGTTTTTTCAACCAGACGATTGTCAATTTCATCCCACGCGCCGGTCTTTGCATTTTTAAAATGCACGGGAGACGAAAAAATTACCGCCTGTCTGCGACCCTGTCCAAGATCAAAGTGTTTCTCGTTTGCCGTTCTCAGGGCAACGATTTCTCTGCCGGTAAAGGTATCAAAAGTGGTACTGTTATGAGTTTTCATATTCAGAAAACCTCCTTTCTGTATTAGCACCACTATTGATGTATGAAACTCCTATGTAGATTATGCACTAAAAGAACACATTTTTGCAGAAAAATGCGAATATTATCTATTTTTTTGCTGGTAAAGGAGTAAATAGAAGAAATTCTAACTAGTATTATTCATGATTTACGAGAGGCATTAAACCTCTTCTTTTCGATTGAACACAAAAAAATACAAAAAATTCGATTTACTACTTTGTGATATTGTTGTATAATAGATAAGTGGTGCAAAAAAGATGCACCGCGCATACTTTGCTTTTTAGGAGTCTTCTTTATGAGCAGAATGGTTGGTACCGTATCCATGGGTCTGCGCGCTCCCATCATCCGCGAGGGCGACGACCTTGCAAAGATTGTGGTTGATTCCGTACTGGGCGCGGTCAAAACGGGCGAGCTTACGCCCCGGGACAGAGATGTTGCCTGCATGACCGAGGCCATTGTTGCGCGCGCGCAGGGCAACTATGCAAGCGTGGACGACATTGCTTTTGACGTACGCGAAAAGCTTGGCGGGGAAGACGTCGGCGTTATTTTCCCGATTCTCAGCCGCAACCGCTTTGCCATCTGCCTGCGCGGCATTGCCAAGGGCGCAAAGAAGATTTATTTAATGCTCTCCTATCCGTCGGACGAGGTGGGCAATCATCTGGTAGATCTGGATCTTCTGGACGAAAAGGGCGTGAACCCCTATTCGGACGTACTGAGCCTTGAAAAATACAGAGAGCTGTTCGGCTACATCAAGCATCCCTTCACGGGCGTTGACTATGTTGAGTATTATTCCGAGCTCATCAAGGAATGCGGTGCTGAGGTCGAAGTGATCTTTGCAAACGATCCCCGCGCGATTTTAAAATACACCAAAAATGTTTTGAACTGCGACATTCACACCCGTGCGCGCACCAAGCGCCTTTTAAAAGCCGCCGGCGCCGAGCGCGTTTTCGGCCTTGACGAGATTCTCAATGCGCCCGTGAACGGAAGCGGCTACAACGCCCGTTACGGCCTTTTGGGTTCCAACAAGTCCACCGAGGACAAGGTAAAGCTTTTCCCGCGCGAATGTCAGGATCTGGTAGAGGAGATTCAGGATCGGCTCTTCAAGGAAACCGGCAAGCACATCGAGGTCATGGTATACGGCGACGGCGCGTTCAAGGATCCGATCGGCAAAATCTGGGAGCTGGCCGACCCGGTCGTGTCTCCGGCCTATACCAAGGGCCTTGAAGGAACGCCGAATGAACTTAAGCTTAAGTATCTGGCGGACAACAATTTTGCCGCCCTGTCCGGCGAAGAGCTCAGAAACGCCATCAAAAACGAGATCCAGAAAAAGGACGGAAGCTTAGTTGGCAACATGGCAGCCCAAGGCACGACGCCCAGAAGACTGACCGACTTAATCGGCTCTCTTTGCGATCTCACCAGCGGCTCCGGCGACAAGGGCACGCCCATCGTTTACATCCAGGGCTATTTCGACAATTATACAAACGACTGATGAAAACAAAATCCGCTTCCGAATTTTTCGAAGCGGATTTTTTGACCCCGTTTGAAGTGCAAGGAGAAGAAAACATGGAATTTATTTCAAAAACGCTCATCGAAAAAGGCTGGTCGGGCGACAAAAAATACATGGCCGTTACCCATGCTGGAGAAAAATATCTCTACCGCGTGTCGGACGAAAATACCTATGAAGGCAAAAAGACGGAATTTGAGATGATGAAAAAGCTTTCCGCCCTCGATATTCCCATGTGCCTTCCCGTGGAATTCGGAAAAAACGAGGACGGCGTTTATTCCGTTCAGACATGGATCGAGGGCGGGGACGCAGAGGAAATGATGCCCGCGTTTTCGGAAGATAAGCAGTATGCATACGGCTTCCAAAGCGGAGAAATCTTAAGGAAAATCCATTCCATCCCAGCGCCCCAAACGCAGGAAAATTGGGAAACGCGGTTTAACCGCAAGATGGATCGGAAAATCGCCGGTTATCTTGCCTGTCCCATCAAAGCCGAGGGCGGGGAAAGATTCATCGAATATATAAGCAGCCACCGCCATCTTCTCAAAAACCGCCCGCAGACCTTTCAGCACGGCGATTATCACATTGGAAACATGATGATCGGAAACGACGGAAAGCTTTTCGTCATCGACTTTAACCGCTTCGATTTCGGAGACCCCTGGGAGGAATTCAACCGCATCGTGTGGTGCGCCCAGAAAGCGCCCGCGTTTGCGCGCGGCATGCTGGACGGCTATTTTGAAGGAAATGTGCCGGATGTGTTTTTTGAAACGCTGGCTTTGTATATTTCCTCAAACGCCCTGTCCTCGGTCTACTGGGCGGTACCCTTCGGGGAAAAAGAAATTTCCGTCATGCTGGATCAGGTCAAGGACATCCTTTCGTGGTACGACAATATGAATACGCCTGTTCCCTCATGGTATAAAAAGGCATAAATATATTGCCTGGACTGTTGAAATATAGTATAATATAATTAAGCGCAATGAAGGAAGATTTTTTCCTGAATCAGCGTATGTTTACGAAAGAAAAGGGGGAATTTCATGGAAATTTTGATTGTTGTCGGCGCAATTGTTGTACTGATTCTTTTGGTTCTCGTTGCGGGCTATGTCAAAGCGCCGCCGGACACGGCCTATCTGATTTCCGGCTTCAGAAAGCCCCGCATTCTGATCGGCAAAGCGGGCATCCGCATCCCGTTCCTGGAGAGAATGGATAAATTGTCCTTGAAAATGTTCTCGGTCGACGTTAAAACCACCGATTACGTGCCCAACGCCGAATACATCAACGTAAAGGTGGACGCGACGGTCAAAATCCGAATCGGCCAGAGCGAAAACATGATGACCCTCGCCTCGAAGTTCTTCTTAAACGAAGGCGAAAACATGATCATCAGCCGCGTGCAGGACACCCTTGAGGGCAATATGCGCGAAATCGTGGGGCAAATGCGCCTTGAAGAAATGGTCACAGACCGCAAGGCCTTTGGCGAGCGCGTGCAGGAAAACGCCATTCCCGACCTTGAAAAAATGGGCCTTGAAATGATCTCGTTCAACGTTCAGTCGTTCTCCGATCAGAACAACGTGATCGACGACCTCGGTATCGACAACATTTCCCAGATCAAAAAGGGCGCGGCAGTCGCCAAGGCGCAGGCCGACCGCGACATCGCCATTGCGCAGGCGCAGGCCGCCAAGGAAGCCAACGACGCGAAGGTGCAAAGCGAAATGGAAATCGCCGAAAAGCAGAACGCGCTGGCCATCCGTCAGGCGGAGCTTAAGCAGGTGAGCGACGTGAAAAAGGCAGAGGCCGACGCCGCCTACTCCATCCAGCAGCATGAGCAGAGAAAGACCATCGAAATCACATCCGCCAACGCGGACATCGCAAGAGCCGAGCGAAATGCCGAGCTCAAGGCCAAGGAAGTTCAGGTTGCAAAACAGACGCTGGACGCGGAAATCCGCGCCAAGGCCGATGCGGAACGCTACCGTCAGGAGCAGATCGCGCAGGCAGAACTTTTCAAGCGCCAGAAGGAAGCCGAAGCCAAGAGGTATGAGCAGGAGCAGGAAGCCTACGCCGCTATGAAGATCGCCGAAGCCCAGAAGTTCGCAAGAGAGCAGGAGGCCGAAGGTATTCAGGCCGTGGGTCAGGCGGAAGCCGAAGCCATCCGCGCCAAGGCGCTGGCGGAAGCCGCCGGTATCGACAAGAAGGCCGAGGCCATGAAAAAATACGGCGAGGCTGCCGTCGTCGAAATGGTCATGGCAGCGCTGCCTGAGATTGCAAAGAACGTAGCCGAGCCCTTAAGCAAGGTCGACAAGATCACCATGTACGGCGAGGGCAACAGCGCGAAGCTGATTCAGGACATCATTAACGGCACCACGCAGGTCACCGAAGGTATCACGCAGGGCGTGGGCATCGATATAAAGAGCCTGCTTCTGGGCGCGTTCGGTCAGAAGGCCATTGCAAGCGCTAAGGAAAGCAGCGCTGATAACGATTAACCTTTATGAAAAAACCGGGGCATGACTGCTCCGGTTTTTTTCAGCGTAGGGCGGGGGCTTGCTCCCGCCGTTTTTATTACCCTGAAAATTTCTATCAAGGCATAATCCCTGCGGAAGCGAAGATAGATTTTTTGTTTTCGTTCGTGTATAATATATAAGAAGGAGGAAAAATATATGCTTCTAAAAATTATTCTCGCGCCGGTTGTGGGCGGCGTGATCGGCTATATCACAAACGATTTGGCAATTAAAATGCTTTTTCATCCCTACAAACCCGTATACATCGGAAAACACCGTATTCCGTTTACGCCGGGTCTGATTCCATCCCAAAAGGACAGGATTGCAAAGGGACTTGGAAATGTGATCGCAGGCCAGCTTTTAAACGCCGAGACGATTCAGAAAGAAGCTCTGAATCCCGAAACCGAGGCGAAAATCCGGGAAAGGATTCTCGCATTTTTGAACGAGCAGCTTCACTCGGAAGAAACCGTTTATGAAAAGCTTTTGAAGGTTTCTGATGAAGAAAAGCTGAACGCCTTTGGCGAAAAGGCGCTTGAATCGTGCACTGAATTCGCCTTAAGGAAAATCGAAAACGCGCACATCGGAGACATCATTGCAGATGAAATCATCCGGGAGCTTTCCGAAAAAATCAAAGCAAGCCCGCTCGGATTTTTGCTGGACGCATCGATGCTTTCGGGCTTTAAGGGCGCGATCGCCCAGTTTATCGACCGGAAGGTTTCGGAAAAAGGCCCGGACATGATCCGCGAAAAGCTTTCCGACATGGGCAAAGAAGCCGTGAACAAGCCCATTAACGAAATACTTCTGCCCTATCAGGACAAAATCGAGCCTTTAACGGACAAAATCATGGATTTATACCGCGAAATTCTCACAAGCAAGCTGGACGACATCCTAAAGGCCGTTGAGATTGACAAGATCGTTGAAAGAAAGATCGCCTCCTTCGACGCGCCGATGCTTGAAAGGCTGATTTTCGGCATCATGAAAAAGGAGCTGAAGGCCATCGTGTATCTGGGCGCTGCTTTGGGCTTTCTAATGGGCTTTATCAATCTATTGTGGTAAGCATTTCTTAAATATTTCCAAACGATTCTTAAGGATTCAAAACCGATCATGATGAATCCTTTTAATCGCCATAAGAATCCCTAATATGTATTGAAAAACGCCGTCTTTCCCGATAAAGTAAGGGAAACGGCGTTTCTTATATGGATTCAGGAGGAAAATTCATGCGAATATTGATTGCAGAAGGCGATATGCTTCTTATGAAGGCGCTGAAAACAGCGCTGATCAGAAGCGGATTTGAATCGGACGTGGTCAAAAACGGTCTGGAAGCGGCGGAATATCTGAAATGCGGAAATTACGACGGCGCAATTATCGACGATGTTCTTGCGCGCCTGAGTGGGCTTGAAGTGGTCAGAGAGGCGCGGCAAACGGGTGTTCTGACGCCGATTATGGTTCTTTCATCAAAAAACAGCGTCGAGGAAACGGTGTCGCTTCTGGACGCCGGCGCAAACGACGTTTTGAAGAAACCGTTTGACATGCGGGAAGCGACGGCGCGTTTGGGGGCAATGACGCGCAAATACGACGCTCAAACAGCCTCTTTTCTGAAAATCGGAAATTTGACTCTCGACAGGCGCGATTTCCAGCTTTCATCGCCGAATGGCCGGGCACGTCTTACAAGAAAGGAATTTCAGCTGATTGAGACGCTTATGTCTCACCCGCGCATGCTGATTCGGACCGACGCCCTGTTTGATAAGGTCTGGGGATATGAAAGTAAGGTGGAAATCAACGCGCTGTGGGTGACGATGTCCATGCTTCGAAAGACTATAAAAAGCCTTGACGCCAACGTAAGAATCGTAACCATGCGAAACGTCGGATACAAAATCGAGGAATGCTGATTCGTCCGCTTGAACCGCAGAACAGACGGTTTCAAGCGGACAATTTTTTCTTCACAGAAATTAAGATTTATTCATAAACGCCTGCGCCCTTTTAAAGGTTCACCAAAGGCTTTCGAGCTATAATTGGACATGCTTGATTCGGCATACCCGATTTCGCAATGCCGCGGAAAGGAGAGAACTACTTTGATTGAAGTTAAGCATCTGACAAAGCAATACGGGGGGCATGTCGCGATAAATGATTTGTCCTTTACGATTGAGAAGGGATCCATTTACGGCTTTCTGGGCCCGAACGGCGCGGGAAAAAGCACCACCATGAACATCATCACCGGCTGCCTTGGCGCGACGGAGGGCGAGGTGCTGATCGACGGACACAGCATACTGGACGAGCCCAAGGCGGCGAAAAAGCTGATCGGATATCTGCCTGAACAGCCGCCGGTGTATCCGGATATGACGGTTTTGGAGTATCTTTCGTTCGTGTGCGACGCAAAGGGCGTCAAGGCGGGCGAAAAGCGTATGCGCATCGATGAAGCGATGGAAAAAACCGGCATTGCGGAAGTCAAAAAAAGACTGATCAAGAATCTGTCCAAGGGATTTAAACAGCGCGTAGGCATTGCGCAGGCGCTGATCGGCGATCCTGAAATCATCATACTGGACGAGCCCACCGTCGGACTTGATCCCACGCAGATGATCGAAATCCGCTCGCTCATCAAGGAGCTTGGAACGCGTCACACAGTCATACTTTCAAGCCACATCCTGTCTGAAGTGCAGGCGATCTGCGACACCATCATGATCATTGCGCACGGAAATCTGGTTGCATGCGACAAAAGCGATAACCTCACGCGACTTTTAAGCGCATCCTCCATTCTCAAAATCGAAACAGACGCGGCGTTTGAGGAAGTGAAAACCATCTTAAGCGAAGTCAAGGGCATTTCGAATATCTGTAAGAGCGCACAAGAAAACGGAATTACACATATTGACATCACGCCCGAAAGCGGAGAGGACGTCCGAATGGATGTATTCAAAGCCTTTGCGGCTTCGGGCGCCGCGCTTTTTGAAATGCACACAGAGCGCGCATCACTTGAAGATGTATTTATCGAGCTTACCAAAGACGAAGAACAGCCGGCCTCTGGTAAGCGGCAAGGAAGGCACTCCAAAGGAAAGGAGGAGAACGAAGCGTGATTGCTGTATTCAAACGCGAACTGAATGCGTATTTTAAGGGAATCATGGGCTATCTCGCCTCGGCGTTTCTTTTGATCTTCGCAGGCATTTATACGATGGCCTACAATCTTTCCGGGTATTATGCCAATTTCGAATATGTGGTGAGCGCAATAAGCTTTATCTATCTTGTCGCCGTACCCGTTCTTACAATGAGGAGCGTCGCCGAGGAAAAGCGGTCCAAGACCGACCAGCTCTTGTATTCTCTGCCCATCAGCATGACGGACGTCGTCATCGGAAAATACCTTTCTATGCTTGTGGTTCTCTTCGTTCCCGTCGCTATCATGGGCGCTTATCCGATGATCTTGTCTCAGTTCGGAAACGTATCCCTGAAGGTGGCCTATGGCGCGCTTTTCGCATATTTTATGCTGGGCGCGTGCCTTCTGTCCATCGGACTTTTCATTTCTTCCGTTACGGAAAGCCAGGTTGCAAGCGCGGTCATCACGCTGGTCGTCATGCTGATACTGTATTTCATGTCATCGCTTGCAACGTTTGTATCCACCTCTCAGGAGGGCTCCATGATCGCGCTCATCGGCTGCGCCGTCATATTCGCGCTTTTTGTTCTGATTCTGACAAGAAACGTTTTGATCAGTATGTTGACCCTAATTTTTACTTCTGGCGGCATTTATTTATTCTATTTGTACGATCCATCGGCGTTTTCGGGCCTTTTCCCAAAAGTTATGGAGTCTCTGAGCGTATTTTCGCGCTTTGACACGTTTATCGAAGGCGTGTTTGACGTAAATGCAATCGTATATTATATTTCGATGATCGCCGTATTTCTGTTTATGTCGGTTCAGGCTATGGAGAAGAGGAGGTGGAGCGCATGACGAGCGAAAAAACCATGAAAATGCGCGGCCTTATGGGAAAACGCGCCCGCGCCGGCAGCTATTCGGCGTTTGCATGCGCAATCGTGATTGCACTGTGCGTGCTTGTCAACGGTTTTTTTGCATCCCTTCCTTCATCCGTCACACAGCTTGACCTTACCTCGCAGTCGCTTTACAGCCTGTCCGATCAGACCAAGCGCATCGTAAGGTCGGTCGATAATGACGTAAATCTGTACATTCTGGCTACTACCGGCTATGAGGACGCCTCCATCATGCGCCTTTTGGAACGATACGCGGATCTGAACGATCACATCAAGGTAACGCCCGTCGATCCTGCGGTCAAGCCGACCTTTTTGGACGCATATGATCTTAGTGTGTCGCAGCTTTATGAAAACAGCGTGCTGGTAGATGCAAACGGGCGGTATCGGCTCGTGAGCTATCCCGATATCTATGTGACAGATTATCAGATGGACTATTATTCCTATAATTACACCACGACGACCTCTTTTGACGGTGAAAACGCGCTCACCAACGCCATTCATTACGTGACCAATGAAAATCTGCCCAAGATTTATGCATTGTCCGGCCATGGCGAAAGCGAGCTTTCGGAAAGCGCCAGGGAAATGCTGAGTCTTGACAATATGACGCTTGAAAAGATCAGCCTTTTCAGCTATGAAGCGATTCCGGAAGACGCAAGCGTGATTCTGATCAACGCCCCCACGTCGGACCTGAGCGACGCGGAAGCGGAACTGATGACAGCATGGCTCGCCGAAGGCGGAAAGATCCTGCTCCTTACAAATTACATTGACGAAGGAGAGATGACAAACCTTCTGTCCGTGACTGAGTATATGGGCCTTACCGCAAAGACGGGTCTTATCATCGAAGGCGATTCGAACAGGCATCTGGCGCGTTATCCCCATTACCTCCTGCCCGAAATTGAAAACCACGAAATCACGGATGCTTTGAAAGACGGCGGCTACTATATTTTATCCGCCATGAGCCAGCCGATCGAGGAAACGGAAGACAATGAGGCAAACGTAACCTTCCTTCTGACTACCTCTGAAAGCGCCTATCTGAAGGCGGCGGGCATGAACACGCAGACGACGCAGAAGGAAGACTCGGACGAAACGGGCGCGTTTAACGTTGCGGCGACTTCACAAATGGGCGAAGGTCAGTTGGTATGGTTCTCAAACGGTGCGCTTCTGGACGAGAACGTCGACATGCTGGTTTCGGGCGCGAATTCAAACGTGTTTATGAACGCGCTGAACTGGATGTGCGAGCAGCCGGAGAGCATCTCCATCCGCGCAAAGAGCATGGACGCGGAGGGGCTGGTCCTGACAAGCAGTGAAAGCAGCATATTGAGCATGCTTCTGATCGGCGGAATTCCCGCGCTTCTGATCGGCGTCGGCATTTGTGTGGTCATAAGGAGAAAGAGAAGATGAAAAAATCGAAGCGAATGATCGCTCTTCTGGTCGCGCTGGCGGTTGTTGCATGCGCCAATGTATGCATAAAACAGCTGACCGCGACCAAGGACAGCGCGGTTCAGGAAGAAACAGGCGTATTCAAGCTCACGGAATATGAAAAGGACGACGTAACCGGCGTTGAGTGGACAAACGCGGACAGCTCCCTTTCATTTACGCTCTCTGAGGGCGTGTGGATCTATCCGGCGGATGAAGCGTTCCTTGTGAATCAGGACAAGGCGGAGGCTCTTTATGACAAAACGATGGAGATTTATGCAGACAGAAAGTATGACAGCATCGAGTCTCTGTCCGAATACGGCCTGGAAGAGCCCGCATTCACCGTCACAATCACCTTCTCGGACGGTAACAAGGCGACCTATGCTCTGGGCGATCAAACGCCCTTTGAGGACGGCTATTATGTGAGCGTTTCAGGTGAAAACGAATCGGTTTACGTGGTTTCAAACGATCTTTCCAGCGATTTCAGCTTTACCCTGTATGATTACGCGCAGATGCAGACTCTGCCCGAAATCGGTCAGGCAACCGAAATCGCGATCGGCGAAACCTTTGAAGCGAAGTACCTGTCGGAAAGCGCAACCGCCGACAAAAATCAGCATTGGTACAGTGCGCTTACGGAAAATCCGCTCGACGCGGAAAAGGTCGAAAGCCTGATTGACAGCGTTTCATCCCTTGCGTTTGACGCGCTGATTGACCATAACGCATCGGATGATACGCTGAACGAATACGCGCTCACGGATGAAAAAGCGATTTTCATTTATGTAAAAGACGAAGCTGGAAATGAAAAAACGGTCCTCGTCGCAAAGGCGGAGGAGGGCGGCAGCTATTATGCGCGTCTGCCGGATTCCCGCATGATTTATACGCTTTCCGGCGATGCGGAGGACATCGTAACCGCTTCTGAAAGCGACATGCGCCTTCTGTCCGTTGCGCCTATCGCGTTTGAAGACCTGTCCGAAATCGTGCTGTCCACGCAGGACGCCGCATGCACCATTCTTCGCGAGGAGGTCATACACACAGCGACGGACGCTGAAGCCGAGAGCGCAACCTTCGTCATCACCCGAAACGGTGCGCAGACCGGCGGCGCGGAAGAGGAAAACGTCTGGTCTCTCATAAGCGCCCTTCAGGCGACGGATTTTTGCGAGGACAAGCGGGCGGGCGACGAAATTCTTTCTGCCGCAATCAGGACAAGCATGGAAAAAACGCTTGAATTTACCGTGTATGAATACGATTTGGACAGCTATTTCCTGTCCGTATCAGATGGAAGAGAGCTTCTGGTAAACGCCGATGAAATCGACAAAATCATAAGGCACATCCGTAATCTCGGATAAAACGGCACGAAAAAAGCGGCTTAAGCCGCTTTTTTCGTGCACAAAACCAGTCATGGAAGAATGCTTTTTATAATAGAAAGAATGTTTTTTTTGTTTTCGTAGCGGTAAATCATATCGTCCATGCTCTTTTTGACCATGAAGATGCCAAGCCCGCCGATAGGGCGATCCTCTGCGGATAAGGTGATGTCCGGATCCTCCTTCTCGAGGGGGTTATAGGGAACGCCGCTGTCGATAAAGGTGATCACGGCCTTTTTTCCGTCTTCGGACGCTTCCACGCGCACGGTCGCCGTGCCCTCGCCGTTTGGATAGGCATAGTTTGCGATGTTGGCAAACAATTCGTCCACGGCGATGGAGATCTGCATCTGCGCCTTCATGCCCGCGCCCATGTTTTCCAGCTGCTCTTCGACAAAAGCGACCACTTCCGCGATCTTGTCAACGCACGCGTTTACCGTAATCTCAACCATGCGCTCCTCCTTTCATCCTCCTTGACTTTTTGCGTCTTTTGCTCATTCAATCGTGAGGATATCGATAAAGCCGGTGATGTCGAAAACTTCCTTGATGGTGTCGTTCACGTTTTTGATGATCATGCTTCCCTGACGGTTCATGACCTTCTGGGCGGCTAAGATGACGCGAAGGCCTGCGGAGGACAGATACTCAAGGCCCGCAAAGTCCAGACACAGATCGGTAACGCCCGCAAGGCTTGTGCGCAGCTCGCCTTCAAGCTGAGGGGCAGTAGTGGTATCGAGACGGCCGGTGAGCGCGATGGTCAGTTCGGCGCCGTTTGCTTTCTTATCGATCGTCATGATGGTCAATTCCTTTCTGATTGCGCTTCAAAAATCGCAATATTTCTTCTTTATAATTATACCATATGTTTACAGGCTTGTCCACAGCGAATTGATCGGCAGCCTCATCAGAATATACGGATATTCTCTCCATTTTCTTGACATTTTAAACCGGTTGGATGTATGATTATTATGTGTAAAAATGCCTTTATACCAAAGATTCGGAGAACAGTATATGAAACAAAAACTGAAAAAGCTGTGGGCGCTGATTAAAAGCCCGAAAAAAATGAAAATGTACATCGTTTGGATTGGAAGACAAACCAAACGTTTCTGGCCTACGCTTCTTTTGACCACGGGGCTGAATATTCTTTTGATACTGATCAGCTTTTCCTCTTCGTTTGTATCAAGGGAAGTGGTGGACAGCGCGACAGCAGGGAAGCCGTATGCGCAGGCGTTTGCCATTATGATCACTTTAACGGCGGTTTCCATCGCGTTCGGCGCGGGGCTGAACGTTTTGCAGACGCTTGTAAACGAGAAATTCGCGTTCCGCATCCGGATGAAAAACTTCAGTCATTTTCTGACGGCAGACTATCTGAAGCTGAATAGATTTCATACGGGCGACCTTTTAACCCGCCTGACCTCCGACGCGGGCTCCGTCGCTACCAGCATCACTTCCGCAATACCGTCGCTCATCATGATTATCATCAGGCTCATCATCGCATTTGTGCTTCTGTATAGATTTTCGCCTTTTCTTGCGCTGTCAGCGCTTCTGCTTGCGCCGGGTGGACTGATGGTATCGCTCATTACGGGTAAAAGACTTAAACAGCTCTCTCAGGAGGCAAAGGAAAACGAGGCCAATTACCGCTCGTTCCTTCAGGAAAGAGCCGCGCACATTTCGGTCGTCAAAACCTTCTGCATGGAGGATGAAAGCAGACGTGAAATGACGAGGCTAACGCAAAAATCCATTCAAACCACCCTGAAAAGGGCGCGTCTTGGCGTTATAACCAGCAATCTGATCCGGGTGATTTTTACCCTCGGCTATCTCCTCTCCTTCGGCTACTGCATTTCTCATCTTCACGAGGGGTCGATTACCTACGGCACAATGACGCTGTTTTTGTCCTTGTTTTCCCAGATTCAGCAGCCGCTGATGGGGCTTGGACAGCTGATTCCGCAGGCCATCGGCATTCTGGCCTCCGCAGACCGCATTATGGAGCTGGAAGCCATTCCGGATGAATACAGAACCGATTCGTCTCTTCAGCCCAAGGCGGTCAGCGTCACATTCAACGATGTGTCTTTTGCATACGGCGAAAAAAGCGTGTTTCAAAGCGCCTCCTTTACCGCGCATCCTCACGAAATCATCGGCGTAATGGGCCCAAGCGGCGCCGGAAAAACGACGATGATCCGCATGATTCTCTCGCTCATCGCCCCGTCGTCGGGCAGCGTCTTCTTTTCCCATGACGGCCATGAGGAAGCGCTTTCCGCCGACGTCAGAAGGTTTATTTCCTATGTTCCGCAGGGCAATACCCTTGTAAGCGGCACCATCCGCGAAAACCTTCTCTGGGGAAAAAGCGACGCCACGGACGAAGAAATGTACGCGGCGCTCAAAAGCGCGGATGCAGAGTTTGTTAAATCGCTCCCCAATGGGCTGGACGAAGTCATCGGCGAAAAGGCGGCTGGGCTTTCCGAAGGTCAGGCGCAGAGAATCGCCATTGCAAGAGCGCTTTTAAGGCAAAAGCCTATTCTGATTCTGGACGAAGCCACCAGCGCGCTGGACGAGGAAAGCGAAAAAAACATTCTCACCCGGATATCGCAAAAAAGCGGAAACGCCCCTTTGTGCTTTATCATCACCCACAGAAAGAGCATGCTTTCCTATTTTGACCGTTTGATTGAAATTGACAAAGCCGGCGGCGTGCAGATCAGAAACGTATAAAAACATCGACGCTTCCCGTCAGCGTTTTTGAAACAATAGGTAGGGATTTATTTGAAACAGCGTTTGCACACTTGACGATTTTTGTCGCAGAACATATAATAAGAATGTAAATTCTGAATACAGCAGTATGAATTGCATACCGAATTCGGAATTGACGAGATTTTCGGGAAAGCCATTTGCATCTTGTGCGTATAGAAGTATAGACGCATAAGCAAAAGGAGTGATCTGAATGGATGCCGAAGCAAAGCAGATGTTTGACTTTTCTCTGGATGCGCTTCTTTTTCGGAAAAGGCTGATTAAACTGCTGAAGGAAGAAAAACAAAACTTCGGCGCGACAGAGCTTGCAGACGACGCGCTGGAGCTTATCAATGCAGCGGGCGTGCAAACCCCGCCGCCCAAAGAGGACGAAGCCCCCAAGGAGCTTCCCCCCATTCCGTGGTAAAGAAGGAATTTTCATGGGCAACAGCCAGAATCCGGTCACGATTGAGGAAGTCTACGAGCAATATTTCTCCGTAATCTACAACTATGTATATTACAAGCTTCTCAACCGCGAAAACAGCGAAGACATCGTAAGTCAGGTTTTTCTCAAGGTGCTTAAAAATCTGCACCTGTTCGACCCCGAAAAGGCGTCGATGAAAACCTGGCTTTTTCGTATTACCGATCATGCGCTGATCGATTTTTACAGAAAACAAAAGCCGGGGGGAAGCTTCGACGACGAAGAGGCGGGATTTGAAAACATCCTGTCCGTCGATTTTGATGAGGAGTATGACCGCATCGTCAATCCTAAGCGCAGAATGCTTCTGGAGGCGTTAAAAACCCTTCCGGAGCGGGACCGCATGTTCATCTATTACAAGTATTTTCTGAACATTACCAACCGCGAAATCGCCCAGCGCCTGATGATGAATGAAAACACGGTGTCCGCCGTGATGGCGCGGGCAAGGAACAAGCTGAAGCTGATTTTGCAGGATCAAATATAGATTAGGTCAAAATTGGGAAAGGGGCAGTCACAAATGCAAAACAACCTTTTTAAAAAGTCCAGCATGGAAAGGATCACATCTCCCGAAAAGCTCAACGATTTTATCAAGGTGTCCAATCCCACCAGCTGGATGATCCTTGGTATGGCGCTCGCGATTATTTTGGGACTTTTGTGTTGGGGCATCTTTGGAAGCCTGAATGAAAGCGTAATGTTCAACGGCCATATGAAGGAAGAAAAGCTTTACTGCTATGCAAACGGAAATCTTGCCGATCAGCTCGAAGCCGGCATGCCGGCTACCATCACGCCCCAGGGCTCCGGCGAAACCTTTGAGGGCCGCATCGTAACCGTTGCCGAGCATCCTCTTTCCTATGACGAGGCGACGCGCGGCATCACCTCGGACTATATCCTTTCATCTCTCGGTCTCACCGGCTGGAATATCGCCGTAGTCGTGGAAAGCGACGCGCCTTTGTATGAGGGCGTTGTATACACCGTATCCGTTGTCACCGACACCTATCGCCCGATTGAGATGGTATTCCGTTAAGGAGAGAAAAGCAGATGAAAAAGCAAAAGTACGCAAAGGTGCCGGTCATCATGCAGATGGAAGCGCTGGAATGCGGCGCTGCGAGTCTTACCATGATTCTGGCTTATTACGGAAAATGGCTGACGCTGGAACAGACAAGAGTCGACTGCGGCGTTTCCCGCGACGGCTCCTCCGCCAAAAACATTCTGAAGGCCGCGCGCAATTACGGTATGGAGGCCAAGGGCTTCCGCTGCGATACCTCCGTTCTGGACACCGCCGAAACGCCGTGCATACTGCACTGGGGTTTTAATCACTTTGTCGTGTTCTGCGGCTTTGACAATAAGGGCAGAGCCGTTATCAACGACCCCGCGCGCGGAACGGTGCGCGTGTCGAAGGAAGAGCTCGACCGCGAGTTTACCGGCATTTACTTATCCATGAAGCCGGGTGAAAACTTTGAAAAGGGCGGAAAGCCCAAGAGCGTCATTCCCTTCGCCAAAGCCCGCCTTCAGGGCACGGCTCCGGCCATCGCCTTTATCATTCTGACTACCCTGATCACGGCAATTGTCAATCTCATCTATCCTGTCTTTGGCCAGGTATTTATGGATAAGCTGCTTGTGGGGCTGAACGCCGAGTGGCTGTATCCGTTTTTGGGCATGATGGCCGCCGTCGTATTGGTTCAGGCGGTTGTTGGTCTTGCCAAGGCCATCTACATTACCAAGGTCGAAGGCAAGCTGGCCATCGTTTCCTCCTCGACGTTTATGTGGCATGTTCTTCGCCTGCCGGTCGAGTTTTTCTCTCAGCGCATGGCGGGCGACGTGGCGGAAAGGCAGGACTCCAACGAGGGCATCGCAGCCACGCTCATCAAAGAGCTGGGCCCGGTCGTGATCAACCTCATTATGCTTGTATTGTATCTGATCATCATGCTGCGCTACAGCGTGCTTCTGACGCTGGTTTGCGTTTTCTCCATCGGCATCAACCTGTGGCTCAATCAGATTGCGCTTAACAAGCGCATCAACATCAGCCGCGTGCGTATGCGCGACAGCGGAAAGCTCTACGGCGCAACCGTTGCCGGCATCGAAATGATCGAGACCATCAAAGCCTCCGGCGCGGAAAACGGCTACTTTGAGCGCTGGGCGGGCTATTCCGCCGCGGTCAACGCCGCCGATGTAGACGGCATGAAGCTGGACCGCGTATGGGACACTCTGCCTTCGCTCGTTCGGTCTTTTTCCGAAATCGCCATTTTGATGCTGAGCGCGCTTCTGATTATCAACGGTCAGTACACCGTCGGTATGCTTTTGGCGTTTCAGAGCTTTATGCATTCTTTCCTCGTTCCTGTATATGAGCTGATGGACGTTTCCAAATCCGTTCAGGAAATGAAAACCTCGATGGAGCGCATCGAGGACGTAATGAGCTACAAGCCCGACGTTGAATTCCAGGATCTTCCCGAGGAAGAAGAGAAAAAGGAGGAGGACGATTTCGATCCCTTCGGCGCGGACGACGCCTATTCCAAGCTATCCGGCGAAGTGGTTTTGAAAAACGTCACCTTCGGCTATTCCCGCCTTGGCAATCCCCTGATCAAGGACTTTTCCATGACCGTAAAGCCCGGCTCCCGCGTAGCCTTTGTCGGCTCCTCCGGCTGCGGCAAGTCCACCCTTGCCAAGCTTATATCCGGCCTCTATCAGCCGTGGGAGGGCGAAATCCTCTTTGACGGAAAGCCCATCAAGGACATTCCGCGCGAGGTATTTACGGGCTCTCTGGCGGTTGTCGATCAGGATATCACGCTTTATGAAGACACCATCAACGCAAACATCAAGATGTGGGATAACACAATTGAAGATTTCGAAATGATTCTGGCGGCAAGGGACGCGCAGATTCACGAAGACATCATGATCCGTGACGGCGGCTACAGCCACAAGCTTCTTGAGGGCGGAAAGGACTTTTCCGGCGGTCAGAGACAGCGATTCGAAATCGCCCGCGTGCTTGCGCAGGATCCCACCATCGTCGTCATGGACGAAGCCACCAGCGCCCTTGACGCAAAGACCGAATACAATGTGGTCGAAGCCATCAAAAACCGCGGCGTTACCTGCATCATCATCGCCCATCGCTTATCCACCATCCGCGACTGCGACGAGATCATCGTCTTAAACCGCGGCGAGGTTGTGGAAAGAGGCACGCACGATGAGCTCATGGCGCTTGGCGGCTATTATACAACGCTGGTAACCACAGAATAAGAAAGGAGGACGATTATGAGTTGGTTTGACGAGCAAATAAAATCCCGTATCCGAAACGACCAGCAAAGCCTGGAAGGCTCCTTTGTTCAATTGTCCTCCGTTGTTATGGGCGCTTCCGTCATCAATCAGGCGCTCAAAAACGACCGCGACAAGGCTGAAAACGCCATTGAAGACATTTTAAGCTTTTACCACGTGCCAAAGGTCGAGGTGCCCGCCTCGATTACGGACGTAGAAGAAATTCTGGAATTTCTGCTTCGCCCCTCCGGCATCATGCGAAGAAAGGTCGAATTGACCGACGACTGGTATAAAAGCGGCATCGGCGCGCTGCTTGGTCAGACCACGGACGGCGACGTCATCGCGCTGATTCCCGACGGCATTACGGGCTACCGCTTTATCGACTATAAAACAGGCAAAACCGTAAAGGTCACCGCCCGCAACAAGCACCTGATTCAGCCCGAGGCGATGTGCTTTTATAAGCCCCTGCCCCTTAAGTCCATCGGCATCAAGGATCTCATCCTGTATATCCTGGGGACGCTTTCAAAGTTCGATTTTATCCTGATCGCGCTTGCAACGCTTGCAGTTTCCTTGATCGGCATGCTCATGCCCGAGATCAATAATCTTCTGTTTTCCGAGGTAATCCCCAGCGGAAACGCTGCGCTTGTACTTCCGATGGCCTGCATGCTGATCGGCGTTACGATTTCTTCCTCAATGGCGTCTCTTGTCAAAACCACGCTTTTGAGCCGCATCACGACCAAGATGAACACCGCCGTGTCGGCGGCGGCGTTTGGAAGGCTCATGTCCCTTCCCGTGTCGTTTTTTAAAGGTTATTCCTCCGGCGAACTCTCCAAGCGATTAAACGGCGTCACCCAGCTGTGCGGCATGCTGGTTGAAACCTTCCTGACGACGGGTCTGAACAGCCTTTTCTCCCTCGTTTATATCGGCCAAATTTTCTCCTATGCGCCTTCTCTTGCCGTTCCGGCCATCGCAATTATCCTAATCACGCTGGTTCTGTCTATCGCCTCCGTCTTTACGCGCCTTGGCATTCTCACCCAGTCCATGAACGCAAGCGCGAAGCTTTCCGGTTTAACGTACGGCCTTTTCAGCGGCGTACAGAAGATCAAGCTTTCCGGCGCAGAAAAAAGAGCCTTCACCCAGTGGGCCAAGGGCTATCAGCCCTACGCGGCGGCAAACTACGCGCTGCCCGTACGCGTGCATCTGGTCTCCACGCTGCCCTCCATTGTCGCGATGATCGGAACCATCATCTTCTACTTCTCTGCTGTAACCAGCTCCATTTCGCCCGCCGATTACATGGCCTTCAACACCGCCTACGGTATGCTGGCATCCTCCATCGGCATGCTGGCGACCATCGCGTTCTCCATCGCGCGTATCAAGCCTACGCTGGATCTGATCAACCCCATCTTAAAGACCGCGCCGGAGGTTGCGCAGAACAAGCGTGTTGTTGAAAAAATCAGCGGCTCGATCGAGCTTAACAACGTAAGCTTCCGCTATTCCCCGGACACGCCCCTGATCATCGACAATCTGTCCCTCAAGATCAAAAGCGGCCAGTATGTCGCCATCGTCGGAAAAACCGGCTGCGGAAAAAGCACGCTCATGCGCCTGATTTTGGGCTTTGAAACCCCGCAGAAGGGCGCCATCTACTACGATGGCAAGGATCTGACCAGTCTGGATCTGAAATCCCTTCGCCGCAAAATTGGCGTTGTTATGCAAAACGGCAAGCTCTTTCAGGGCGATATCTATTCAAACATCGCCGTTTCCGCGCCGGGTCTCACAGCTGAAGGCGCGATGAAAGCCGCCGAAGCCGCCGGTATGGCGGACGACATCAAAAACATGCCCATGGGTCTTCATACCATCATCTCCGAAGGCGGCGGCGGTATCTCGGGCGGACAGAGACAGCGCCTGTTAATCGCGCGCGCCATCGCCCCCAAGCCCAAGATCCTCATGTTCGACGAAGCCACTTCCGCCCTCGACAACCTCACGCAGAAGCAGGTTTCCGAGTCCCTCGACAACCTCAAGTGCACCCGCATCGTGATTGCGCACAGACTGTCCACCATCCGTCAGTGCGACCGCATCATCGTGCTGGACAAGGGGCATATCGTCGAAGACGGCACCTACGATCAGTTGATCAAGCAGGACGGCTTCTTCGCAGAACTCGTCGCCCGCCAGAGGCTGGACGTAAATCCTGAAGCCGAATAATATTTCTAAAACACAGGAGCCGTCGCAAAAACGCGACGGCTCCTGTTCATATTTGGGGGATGACGATTATTCGCCTTCGATCACAGCCAGCATCAGAACGCCCACGATGATGATGAAAATAAACGCATACTGCTTTTTCGAAAGCTTTTCCTTTAAGAAAATGCGGGAAAGAACCAGCGATACCACGCACACAGAGGAGATAATGGGCGCGGCAATCGCGCCGTTATCGCTCATGGCGTACACGTAAGTCAGCTGGCCTGCGGTCTCGCAGACGGCGGCGAGAGCCTTGTCCTTCTGCTTGATGAGACCGCCGAACTTTTCGCCCTTCAGCTTCATAAAGATGTACATTACAAGACCGACAATGGCAAAGGACAGTTCGTACGAAACGTTTGCGACAAGCTCGATGCTCTCTTCGGTCACGCCGATCAAGGGGCTGGTTTCCATTTCGAGGAAATAGATGTCCAACACGCATCCCACCGCATCGATGAATGCATACAAAAACGGCATGCAGAAGGCGATCACGGCCAGCTTTTTGCCCAGACGCTTCTGCCTTAAATGGTCGCCGCTGTTTTCAAGATAGCCAACGCCCACAACGCCCACGGTGATGATCAGAATGGCAATGCCCACTGGCAGGGAAATGGCCTCGCCCAGGAAAACCATGCATAAAAGCGCGCACAGCGCGCCGGATGTGTTTTCAATGGGATCGGAAATCGATTCCTCGATAAAGCGCATGCCGAAGAAGGAAAACGCCATCGAAAGAATGTAACACGCGGACACGGGCAGATAAACAATCAGGTTCATAGGATCGTAAGTAAAATCGCCCGTCAAAAGCGTGTACACCGCATGAAGCCCCATCACCGCGCCGACCGCGACGCAGATTTTCAGATGGCTGTATTTTTCTCTTTCCACCGCGCCTTTTTTATAAAACAGTTCCGCAAGACCCCATAAAAGGGTAGTCGCCAGGGTATAAACAAGCCACATCGTATCGTCCCTCCAGTTCAGTATACCTGATTATACAATATTCAAGGCATTAATCCGTAACCGACCAATTAAGTTTCTACGCTGATTCGGTTATTCCGTCCATGCAACGGCGCGGATGGGCGAGCCGTCGGAGTTTTCGATTTTCAACGGGAAGCAGCTGAAATGAAACAGCCCCTCCGGGCACAGATCGAGATTTTTGAGGTTTTCGATGTTCACGATGTCCTTTTCCTTAAAAAGGCGGTTGTGGCGGGTAAGAGCCGTATCCGCAATCGGATCCAGCCCGATTACGTCAAAGCCGATGCCCTTGAACTTTCCTTCCATGATATAGGAAAGCACCTCATCGTCCACGCACGGATAATCGCCGAAATAGCCATCCATCCCCCATTTTTTATCCCAGCCGAGATTGAACAGAAGAAAATCGGCCTGTGACGGGAGAAGGCCGTATTTTTCAATCTCCTTCATGGTGATTTTGTCTCCCTCGTTTAAATGTCGAACATCAATCACGATCGCACGCCCGATAAACTGGTCGATCGGAAACCGGTCCAGCGTTGTCCTTCCCGGATACAGGTGCGCTGGCGGATCCATATGGGTGCCGGTATGCGTGAACATGCTGATTTTCGTTTCCTTGAAGCCGTCCTTTTCATAGCTGTTCGCAGGCGTAAACACCGGCTTTTCTGTGCCGGGGTATACAGGCATGTCGGGTGTAATGGGATGCGTTAAATCGATAACGGTCATATAAATACTCCTGTCCAATTGAGATTTAGAGGCTAAAATTTCTCTTTTCGGTTAAAGCGTTCTCAAACTCTGCCTCCCTTTACACAAGGGAGCCGTTTGGGGGCAGATTTCCGTTGCTTCAAACGTTTCTTTTCCTGTTTTCAGGCAATTTCACCTTTGAGAATTCCTTTTCGAATTCCACGATATAGTCCGCCATGGCGCACAGCATCTCTTTTCCCCATTCCTTATCTGCGCGGGAGGGAACGTCGCCCTTAAAGGAATGAACCAGCCAGCCGTTGTCTGAAATCTGCCTGATTTCGCGCGGCACCGTCACGGTCGCGCCTTTAAAGGAAATGTTCTGCCATGCGGCGTAAGGAAGGCTGTCTCCCAGATCGTTTTTGTATTTTTCGGGGAGGTTCAGGTATTCTTTTTTAATAAGGCTTTCGTCCACCGCCATGATCGCCGCGGTTTCCTCGCCGCCGCCGTGGCCGCCCGCCCATGCAGGGTTCAATTGTCCCGCCATCAGCCACCAGTTAAGGTTGGCCAGATACGCGCCCTTTCTGTACAGGTGGATACCGACGGCCTGAATCGCCGCGGTATTTCCGCCATGGCCGTTTAAAATGAGAAAGCGGCGGAAGCCATACTTGTAAAGCTCGTCCGTGATGGCTTTCAGCAGATGAATCAGTCCCTCCGTTCCGATGGAGACCGTGCCGGGAAAGCCCGAAAGATCGTCCGTCGCGCCGTAATTTACGGTGGGCGCGATCAAAAGATCGCTTTTTTCATCAATCAGACGCGCAATTTCATCCGGAATCAGCGCGTCCGTGCCCAGCGGCATGTGAAGTCCATGGTTTTCAAGGCTTCCGACGGGAATCAGAATCGCGTCTTTCTTTTTCAGATATTCCTGAACATCCAATACGTTCATACGGCTTAAATACATGCTTTTTCTCCTTTAATATCCATCGTATTTCTCATTTCGGCTATTTTTTGCTTTACAGGCTGATTTTAAAAATCTTGACCCTGCGCTTGCCTTCAAGATACATGTCGTTGTCCTCAGGCAAATCGCGCGTTTCCACGTATTCGCCACCGGCATACAGGATGCTTTTTTCACTGGCAATATTTTCGGGAACGCAGGTGATGAACAAATGCGCCATGTCGTGCTTTTTCGCAAGGCCCTTTAAAATCAAAACCGCTTTGCCCGCGAAGTGATGTCCCCTGTGCGCCTCGTCCACGCCGTAGCCGATGTTTCCGCCAAGATACGTTTTGTCGTTGTGTCCGATTCTTAGATCGCACTCGCCAACGCGCGTGCCATCCATGAGACAGATTTCAAACTTATACGCGGGCAGATATTTTTTCTCCGGCTGCGCCGGACAGACTTTGATGAGCTTTAGATAAATTTCATCCGACTTCAAATCCGATGTGTCGAGGAACACAAATTCCTTTTCTTCCTTAAACATACTTTCTGCCTCCGTGATTTTTCGAATGACAATTTCCGCTGTTTTCTTTGAAAAGGAGATAAGCTCCTCCTCCGTTATGCCGATGAGCTCCACATCCGTACGCTTCGGAACAACGCCCATCACGCCAATTTTTCTTTTAACCGCGCCCTTTGGAAGATAGTCAATGTAATCCGGAAAATCGGTAAGCGGCAGGATGTATTTTAAAAATCCGCTCTCAGGATGTTTATCCAGATACTTCCGCTCAATCGCGCCGACCTCTGCATTTCGGACGTTTTTGTTTAAAACTTCCTTGATGCTGTTCCAGCTGCATTCAAGGTTTCGGGCCGCTTCCCTATAATTATCGCTCGACAGAATCCGCTGCCAAGCGTTCTGAACGCGCGTTTCGTTCCGCAAAAAGGCCATGTACTGCGCGTCCTCTATCAGATGCGCGTAATACCCCAGCAAAAATGCATATTCCTCGTCTGTTTCGATTTCGTTTCTGCGAGACAAAATGTAGGTGTTGCGAAAACGGTCGCAGTCGTCCTCGTCCTTCGTTTTTCCATTCATCCAGTGCGTAACTTCGCGCGGGGGCGTAAAGTCCGACCAGTCCGCATTTTCAACATTGCAGTCCGGCGCGATGCTGCCAACGGAAAAGCCGCGCTTGTCAAGATGCTTAAGTTCGGACAAAACCTCGTCCGCGATCATCAGATGTGTAATCCACGATGCCATTTGTGTGTTCCTTTATCCTATATATTTTTGATCTGCGATAGTATTTTCCGCGCGTTTTCCTCGGGTGCATCCAGACCCGAAAGAAACAGCTTCGGGCAGGAGAGCGCATCCATTGCATTTTGCACGATCTCGTCGTTCCGCTTTTCCGCCATTTTGAAAAATGCCTCCTCCCGCGCGTGCATATCCCCCCCGCTCAGCACGCGATCCGAAAATTTTTCTATGGCGCGCCGCCGGATTCTTTCCATGCGCCTATCTTTGGGCGCCGTCAGGCACACGGCAAGATCGATGTTTTTCTTGATTTCGTCAGAAAAATTCAGCCGCACGCAGGAGAGGACGAAAAACGGATGCTTTTTCATATCCTCAAGGAGCAATTTTTCCACTTCATCGCCTCTTCTGGAAACGGCATATCCATTTTCGGGATCGGGGAAGTAATAGGTTTCAACATCGAGACTTTTGAAATCGGACATGCTTTCAAGGCATTTTCCAAGCGTTGTCTTGCCCGCGCCGTTTAACCCCATGATCGCAATGCCAAATCCCATGCATTCCCGCCTCCTTTTAATTCCATTATACCACATGGCGCAAGGCGCACCTTGAAGGACGGGGGAAGTTGTGGTATACTTTTGATGAAAGACACAAAGGAGGCCCTTTTTATGGACTGGAAGATTTTCATTCTCGCGCTCATGATCCTCGGGCATGCGTACAGGCTGATTTTAAACATCGTTAGCTTTAAATCTGCAAACAACCCCACGCCCGAAAGCGTCAAGGACGTATACGACGCGGACACGTACATCAAGTGGAAAAAATATTCCGCTGAGAAAAATCGCCTGGGCATTTTCTCGACCCTGATTTCCTTTGTCGTGACCCTTGTTCTGCTTCTTGCCAACTGCCACGCCGCCGTTTCCGGCATTTTCGGAAAGAGCGTGTTCGGCCAGATGGCGGCTGTTCTTACGTTCCAGATTCTGGTCGACTGGGTGATCAATATTTTCTTAAACTACTACGAAACCATGGTGGTAGAAGAAAAATTCGGCTTTAACAAGTCCACCATGAAGACGTTTGTAATCGACCAGCTTCGCTCTTTGATCATTGAAGCGCTGATCACCTTTGTGCTCATGAGCGCGCTGATGCTGCTTCACAGGGCCATGGGCAACTGGGTCATTCTCCTGTTCACGGGCGTGATGTTTGTCTTCACGCTCCTCATTTCCTTCCTCTATCCAATCTTAAGCCGCATCGGAAACAAGTTTGAGCCCCTTGAGGAAGGCGAGCTTAAGGACAAGCTCATGGCGCTTTTAACCAAAAACGGCTATCAGGTCAAGGGCATCAAGGTCATGGACGCGTCCCGCAGAACCACAAAGCTCAACGCCTATTTCACGGGCTTTGGAAAATTAAAGACCATCGTGCTTTTTGATAACCTCGTAAACGCCATGTCCACCGACGAAATCTGCGCCGTGTTTGCGCACGAGCTGGGCCACGGACTTCATAAGGACGTCCTTAAGCAGCAGATCATGAACCTTGGAAACCTTCTTCTGATGGCGGTTGCCGCTTGGGTTGCGATCATTGTCACCGGTATGCATGCGTCCTTCGGCTTTGAAGGCGTCAACTACGGCTTTGCCTATATCCTGATGGGGATGATGCTTTCCTTAATTCAGCCCTTGACCGGCATGGGCATGAGCGCCTACAGCCGCTTCGCCGAATACCGCGCCGACCGTCAGGCCGTGAAGGAAGGCCACGGTGAAGCGCTGGTGACCGCGCTTAAAAAGCTCGCCAAGGAAAACTTTGCGCATCTCGCGCCCTCCAAGGTATTGGTTGTGCTCGAATACAGCCATCCGCCGCTTGCCGAGCGCATCAGCGCGATTCAGAAGGCGCTGAAAAATTCATAAATAGAGTGTGCGGGCGTGCATTGCACGCCCCTACATGTTGTTATGATTTAACATCAAACTGTAGGGGCGATCATTGATCGCCCGCGCTGACTTTTTTAGCATCGCTGTTGATTTTTCGCCCGCACTCCGATCCTATAAATCTGCATTTTCAAAGGAGCATATAAAATGCTGTACCCCAAAAGCAAAGAACAATCGCTCTCCCATGCGCTTTTTCAAAACCCAACCTCGGAATACCGCGGCGCGCCGTTTTGGGCGTGGAACGGAAAGCTTGACAAAGAAGAGCTTTTCCGGCAGATCGAAATTTTCAAAAAAATGGGTCTGGGCGGCTTTCACATGCACGTTCGAACCGGCATGGATACAAAGTATCTGTCGGACGAATTCATGGATTTTATCGTGTCCTGCACAAAAAAGGCCGAGCAGGAAGACATGCTCTCCTGGCTTTATGACGAGGATCGTTGGCCGTCGGGCACCTGCGGCGGCTTTGTCACGCGCGGAAAAAGCGAAAACGCCAGAAAATCGATTCTGTTTACCATAAACCCCTATGAAGAAAGGGAAACCGATCTTCCCGAAACGCCCGTGCCCGGAAACGGACAGGAGATGGTGCGCCAGGAAAACGGAAGGCTTCTGGCGGTGTACGATGTTGTGTTGGACGAATCAGGCCGCATGGTTTCTTCAAGGCGCATTTCGAAAACGGATGAGGCTAAAGGCACAAAGTGGTACGCCTATATGGAGCATGCAACGGCAGATCCATGGTTCAATAACAGCGCCTATGTGGACACGCTGAGTGAAAACGCCATCGGCGAATTCATCAATAACACCCACGAAAAATATTTCGAAGCCGTAGGGCATGAATTCGGAAAGCGCATCCCCGCGATTTTCACGGACGAGCCGCAGTTTACGCAGAAAAGCTGCCTGAATTTCGCCTTTGACACGCAGGATGTGTTCCTCCCGTGGACGGAAGGGCTAGAAAAAATGTACTGGGACGCTTACGGCGAAGATCTTCTTGATCTTCTTCCAGAGCTTCTCTGGGAAAAAGCGGACGGCGTTTTATCCCGCGTAAGATGGCGGTTTCAAAACCTGATCACCGACCGGTTTGTTCAAAATTATGTAGGCAGAATCGGCGCTTGGTGCGAAAGCCACGGAATCTACCTCACAGGCCACGTAATGGGCGAGGGCGATTTAAACAGCCAGACGCAGGCTGTGGGCGACGCCATGCGCTCCTATCGCTCGTTCGGGCTTCCGGGCGTTGACATTCTGTGCGATTTCCACGAATACAACACGCTTAAGCAAACCCAGTCCATCGTCCGCCAGACGGGCAAAGAGGGCATGCTTTCCGAGCTTTACGGCGTGACCGGGTGGGACGCGGATTTCAGGCTTTACAAGCTTCAGGGCGACTGGCAGGTAGCCTTGGGCGTGACCGCGCGCGTTCCGCACCTTGCGTGGATGACCATGAAGGGCGAGGCCAAGCGCGATTATCCCGCATCCATCAGCTACCAGTCGCCGTGGTGGGAAGAGTTTTCCATGATCGAAAACCACTTTGCGCGCGTGAATACCGCCATGACGCGCGGAAAAGCAAGTGTAAAGGTAGCCGTCGTTCATCCGATTGAAAGCTACTGGATGCACTGGGGCCCGTCCGATCAGACGAAAAATCTCCGGGATCAGATGGAAAAAAGCCATGCCGCGCTCACCGAAGCGCTGCTATTTGGAAACATCGACTTTGATTTTCTGTGCGAAGCAGAGCTACCCCATCTCTGTCCCATGGGCGGAAATCCGCTGATCGTTGGCGAAATGCAGTATGACGCGGTCATCGTACCGAATGTAACCACCATTCGAAGCACAACCCTTGAACGCCTCCACGCCTTCATTCTGGCGGGCGGCACGCTTATCTGGATGGGCGACTGCCCGGAATATGTAAACGCCGAGCCGTCCGATCAGGCACAAGCCGTCTACAGGGAAGCAAAACATATCTCCGATTCGCCCATGCAGGCGGTTAATGCCGTCGAATCCTTTAGATTCATGGATATTCACAGGATGGACGGCGCAAGGGAGGACAGGCTTGTTCACCAACTGCGTTCGGACAGGGAGAATCAGTGGCTGTTTATCGCAAACGGCAAAAACCCTGTCTGCCACGACGTTGAGGAATACGGAAACCTCCGATTCACCTTAAAAGGCGAATACAAGCTCACCGAATACGACTCGCTGACGGGCGAAATCAGGCCGCTTTCTGCAGAGTATAAAAACGGAAACACGATCTTTGAACGCATTTGGCATATGCACGACAGCCTGCTTCTGAACCTTTCCAAAGGCAGAAGCGAAACCTGCGCGCAAAAAGCAAATGAAGCGCATACCAATCCCGATATGTTCTTTGGAGATGTTCCTGTTTCCCTTGAAGAGGAAAACATGCTCCTTCTGGACATGGCGGAATATGCGATCAACGACAGCGAATTTTATTCGGAGGAAGAAATTCTTCGAATCGACAACCTCGCAAGAAAGCATCTGGGCATTCCGCTTCGAAGAAAAGAGGTATGCCAGCCCTACATGATTGAAAAGGAAGAAGCCACGGACACGCTTACCCTGCGCTTTACCTTTGAAAGCGAAACGGAGGTCACAGGCGCATACCTTGCCTTGGAGGAACCCGAGAACGCATCCGTTATATTAAACGGTGAGAATGTGCGCATGCATCCGGAAGGCTTCTATGTAGACAAGGCGATGCAAAAAATCCCGCTGCCGGACATCCGCAAAGGCGCAAACACCCTTATCGTCACGACCCCCATCGGCAGAAGGACGAACCTTGAATGCATGTACCTTTTGGGCGATTTCGGCGTTAAAATAAACGGCACGAAAAAAACGCTGACCGCGCCTGTGCGAATGCTGGGCTTTTCGGACATCGTTCGTCAGGGCCTTCCCTACTACACGGGAAACATCGAATACAAATTCCGTGTACTTGCAGAGGGTGACTTCGTCCTGCGGGTTCCGCGCTATAAAGGTGCGCTTGTTAAGGTGTTTTTGGACGATACGCCCATTGGGAACATCGCCTTTTCGCCCTACGACATCAAAATCCCCGCCCAAAAAGGCGAGCACGAAATCAGAATCAAGCTTTTTGGAACCCGCATCAACGGCTTTGGACAGCTCCACCACACGCCCGGCGTGTACTTCTATCAAAGCCCCAACTCCTGGAGAAGCGCGGACGATCTTTGGACATATGAATACCAGTTCAAGCCCGCAGGTATCCTAAAATCCCCCGAGCTTTACGGCGCAAAATTTCTGACAGCCGACGGAAAAACGCGAAAAACACTAACAAAAACCGAAAAAATCGTCGAGGTCAGCTGAGAAAACCGCCTTCAGCAGGTCGCTGGAGGCGGTTTTCTGTGCCTTTTTGAGGGGCGTTTTATCTTTTTACCTTCGTAAACAAAAATGCAGCAAGCATCACGATCACGCTTACCGATACCACGCATGCGCCGGTGGGCAGCGAGGGCGTTACAACCACGAGGCTGATGGTTACGCCGACAAAGAAACTGAAAAGCGCAACAGCCACAGCGATTAAGAGCATCGATCGGAAGGAACGCGCAATGCGCTTTGCAGTGATGGCGGGAAAGATGATAAAGCTTGAAATCATCATCGCGCCCATCACGCGCATGCCAAGCACGATAGACACAGACGTAAGCAATGAAATCAGGAACTGATAGAGATCCGCGTTCATGTCCGTTGCGCGGGCATAGGTTTCGTCGTAGGTGACGGAAAAGAGGCGATTGTAGAGGAAAAGGAAAATGAGAATAACCGCGGCGCTTAAGGATACCGAAAACACCACGTCGCTTTTCCCAACGGCGTAAAGGCTTCCAAACATGCTGTTGTACACGCCGGAGTAGCCGCTGGTGTACGCCGAAGCCAGAACGCCCACGGCGAGGGCTGAAGTTGAAAAAATACCGATCAGAACGTCTCCGCCCATGCCGCTTTTCTGATTGATGCGCATAATGAGGATGGAGGACAGGCAAACGACGGGAATGGCGACAACCAGCGGATAATCGCCAAGGCCGATCAGCGCAGCTACGCTCATGGCGGCAAAGCCGACTTCGCCAAGGCCGTGACCGATCAAGGCGTAGTGCTTAAGCACCAGTATTACGCCGAGCAGCGCTGCGCACAGGGAAACCAGCGCGCCCACCAGCAGCGCATTTTTGACCAGCGGCGTTTTCAGCATCATAAAAAATTCCTGATCAAATCCGCTTAAAAGAGCGTTTAATGATGACATGTGTGCTGCGCCTCCATTCCGCTCCAGCCGGAGAGATTTCCGAAGTATTCCACATGCCGGTTAAGCACCAGCACGCGGTCGGCATGCTCGCGCACGAAATCCCAGTCGTGCGTGGCGATTACAATGGAAACGCCCTTTTCGTCCCTTAAGCGGCAGAAAAGGTGGTAAAGATCATGCGTGATGGCGGGATCGAGCGCAGAGCAGGGCTCGTCCAGAATGAGAAGCTCAGGGTCGCTCGCAATGGCGCGCGCGAGCAGCGTTCTTTGAAGTTGACCGCCGGAGAGAGAGCCGATATTGGTTTTGGCAAGATCGGAAATGTCCAAAAGCTTCATCGCTTCCTGCGCCTTTTTGCGCTGCTTTGCGCCATAGAAGGGCATGAATTTATTCAGGCGCGTGCCGGACAATACGATTTCGCGCACATTCGCCGGAAAATCACGCTCGGTTGTGTGAATCTGGGCAAGATAGCTCGTTTTAAGGCCTTTTTTTCGCTCAATTTCGCCGCAGGTGATGGGCATGAGCTTTAAAATGCCTTTCATGAGCGTGGATTTGCCGGAGCCGTTTGAGCCGACCACGGCCAGAATTTCGCCCTTCATGATCTCAAGGCTCACGTGCTCCACCGCGTCCTGTCGGCCGGAGCCGTAGTTCATGGAAACGTCTTTTACGTTTACCAGTACGTTTTCCTTCATTTATTTCGCCTCCGCGCTTATGCCAAGCGCCAGCTTTATGTTTTCCATATTCATGTACATGATATCAAAATAGGTAAGATTTTTATCCATGTCTTGCTTTGAAAGGTTGTGCGCCGTGTGGAAAAGAAGAACGTCTGCATTCGTTTCATCGGCAATCGCGCGCGCCACTTCGCCCGAGGACATTTCATCCGTAAAAAGAACTTTTGCCCCGTGATCGTTCATTTCTGAAATGATTCTTACGATCGTGCGAACGCCCGGTTCGCCCTCGTCGGAGCAGGTGGCGTAGGCCGTCACATAGTTGACGGCATATCTTCTCAGAAAATGGCTGTAGGCGAATTTGCCGCCGAAATAGAGGGTCGCGCCTTTGTTTTCCTCAAAAAGCTTTAAAAACGCTTCGTCAAGCGCAGTAAGATCGGCAATCAGCGATTCATAATTGGCTCTGTAGATTTCCTCGCCCTCGGGATCGGCTTCAATGAGCGCGTCTAAAATATTTTCGCACATGACCATGGAAAGCGTGGGGTCGAGCCAGATGTGCGCGTCGTAAGAATGCGCATGTTCATGATCATGCTCATGTTCGTGACCTGAGGCGTTTTCCCATTCGTTATTCAGCTTTTCAAGGTCGACGCCCTCGGCACAGCGGATGAGCTTGACGTTCGTTAGTCCGCCGGACAGGTTTTTGACCCAGCCCTCAAGAACGTCGTCCGTGTAGATGAATAGATCCGCCATGTCGGTTTTGACCATGTCGCGCGGCGAAGGCTCGTAGCCGTGGCTGTCCATGCCGTCGGGCAAAAGCTTGGTCACATGCGCGCGCTCACCGGCAATTCTGCGCGTGAAATCATACTGCGGGAAAAGCGAGCAGACGATTTCAAGCTCGGCGCAGGCGGAAAAGGCGAAGAGGAAGACGAGGAGAAGAAGGAAAATGCGTTTTAACATATTGGTTGCTCCTTGGTTTTGGGGAATTGGGAATTCGTTTTTAAGCTCGCTTTTATTACCTTCCTCCGGGAGGAAGGTGGCTCGGTGCAGCCGAGACGGAAGGTGAATGCGGGATGTTTAGTTTATGTGCCAGTCTTTTTGAGGCGAAGTGGTCGGAATGAGCGTTTGTCAGAAACCGGCTTTTACTCCCGCGTACTCCCTCAATCGCCTTCAGCGACAACTCTCCCATAGGGAGAGCAAGCGGTTAAACGATCGGCTTTAGTTCGCTTTGAAAGCTTTTCCACGCGCCCGTCATGGGCGGGGTGGAAACGAGGGTTACGGGCTGTTTTGTCGTCGGATGAAGAAAAGTCAGCTTGTGCGCCCAGAGCGCGATCTGCATACCGCTTTTTCCTCCGCCGTATCGGGCGTCGCCCCACAGGGGCAGGCCGCGTGAAGCGTGCTGGACGCGAATCTGGTGCTTTCGGCCGGTCAGAAGGGTGACTTCGGTTAAGGTAAGGCCGTCTTTGTGCGCGATGGGATCAGAAATGAGACTGGCCTGTTTTGCGCCCTCCTCATTTGCTTTAGCGACCAAAACCATGCCGGTTTTTTCATTCTGCTTGAGGAAATCAGTGAATTCCGATTTCTCCGATAAACAGCCGTTTAAGACGGCGAAGTATTTTTTTTCCGTTTCATGGAATGAAAACTGGGCGCTTAAGCGGGCGGCGGCTTTGCTGGTTTTGGCAAATACCATGCAGCCGCCGACCGGCCTGTCGAGCCGGTGCACAAGGCCGACGTACACATTTCCGGGCTTCATGTATTTATCCCGGATGTAGGATTTTAAAATATTCAACAAATCCATGTCGCCGCTTGCATCCGCCTGAACGGGCAGGTTTACAGGCTTTTCGACGCACAGAAGATGGTTGTCCTCATACAGAACGTTGATTGTCCATCTGCCGGTTTGAATTTTTTCGCTCATTGATTATCCGTTCCTATTATACGTGTTTTTGCGAAAGGTCATGCGCCCATGGACGCAAGCTCCCTGTGAGTGAAAAACCATCTGTACATATCGCGCGGATCATCGAAGATAAAGCGGTAGGACTGATGGGTGGTATTGATTTCGATAAAGTCGATATCGTTTAATACAAAGAACTGGAATGCGTCAAATTTCCACTCGAAATTCTCGTTTCCTTTAAAGAAAAGGCCGTCTTTGGAAAGGGTCAATTTTCCCTTGCCGCCTGAAGCATAGGTTCTATCGGAAATGGGCTTGGTCTGGATTTCGACGGTCTGGGAAAGGGCGAAATCGTCCTTTTTCATGTCGTTTCTGATGTCGTTAAGCATGATGTCCGTCCACTCGTCCAGACGCTTGGGGCAAAAGCCGTTTTTCGCATGAAAAAAACCGAAGCTGTCGCGCTTGACCGAAAGGCCGCAGCTTGTGCAGACAAGGCTGTTTCCCTTTCTTTCAAGGCTGTGGCGTTTTTTGCAGTTGGGGCACACGTAGAGATAGCGCATGAGGCGCTTTACGCTTCTTAAGCCCATAAAGCGCTTTTTATTTTCCTCCTGCCATTCCCAGTCGTTGAACCGAATTGCCTCCGCGATGTCCTTCTGAATCTGATCAGGAGGCGTCTTTTTGGCTTCCTCGGCGGTAAGAATGCGCTTTACCGTAATGTCCACGCGGCCTCTGTGAAAGCCGCCGAAGCGCGGCATGGTGAGAAAGCCGCCGCTTACGACCGCCGCGTACACGTCTACGCCCAACATTTTGGCAAGCATACCCGTTCCAGCCATCGGCTGCCACCCGTTTCTGCCGTCAAAGCTGGTCATAGCTTCGGGGTAAACCACCACGGGCTCTCCGGATTTGACGGTGTTGACGATGGTTCTGACCGCAACCAGGTCCATCGCGCCCTGAAGCTTTGGGATAAGGCCTAAAATCGGCAAAAACCAGGTGTAGAATTTATTGCGGTTGAATTCCCTTGCGCGCACGACGAAATGGGGCTTATGGGGCTTAAGCGCAAGCGACAGATGCATGAAGTCGAACATATGGGTGTGGTTTCCGAAAAAGATGGCGTTTCCCGACGGCTTTTCGCCCTCAAAATGCACGTGCGCATTGAGTCCCACGCGCGAAATCAGGCGAAACAGGAAGAAAATAAACGCCTTTACGGCTCTTTTGAATCCCTTTGAAACCTTCTCCTTCATGCCAACAACTCCCCAGTGTAATAATGTAGGAATTCTATCACACCATAATGCAAATTGTAAATCACAAGCGGGTTATTTTATCAAAATATGCTTTCCAAAGCGCGCGAATTTTTGTAAAATAAAAATAAACAAAAAAAGGCGGGTGGAAAGAATGATTTTATATATGATTCGCCACGGAGAAAGCGAAAGCAATGCGGGCCATTTTCATTCCGGCTGGTCGTGCGTGCATCTGACGGAAAAGGGCCGAAAGCAGGCCGCGGAAACAGGAAAGCTGATTAAGCATATCCAAATCGACGAATTGTACGTAAGCGACGTTTTACGAACGCAGGAAACCGCCGAAATCATCTTTCCCGGCAGGGAACGGACGTTTATGCCCTTGGCAAGAGAACTTGACACAACGCCCATGAAAGGTAAAACTAAACGTCAGATGACCGAAATCTTTGGAGAAAAATATTTATCCTGCCGCGAAAAATTCGATTATTCGCCCCTGGGCATCGACTGCGAATCCTTACATCACCTGTCCATGCGCGCTGACCAGCTGCTGAGATGGGCGCAAAATCATGAGGATAAACAAATCTGCATTGTTTCCCACGCGGGCATGATCAAGGCGGTGGCCAGCCGTGTGCTTGGGATGGAAATCGATTTATTTGCCTTTTCCTGCGACAACGCCTCCGTCAGCGCGTTTGAGTTTTCAAACGGCACGTGGAAACTGAAAAACTGGAATATAACGCCCATGGAGCTTAAAACCGAATAAAGGCGGAATGCAAAATGAAGGATTTTATCGAAAAAACGCTCGGTGCGCGCCTTCAGGGCGACGGCGGCTGGGTGGAGTTTGAAAAGCTGGAAGAAGGCGAGCTGACGCTTGTTTTCCGGGGCGAATGCTCCAAATGCCTGATTTTAAACCGCTGCTGCGACTGGATTCGGGAAAAGGTAAAGGAAAACTTCGGCCTTGACGTAACCGTCGCCGCCGTTCGCAAAAAGCCGTATTTCTGGGACAAATGAGGAGGAAGACGCATACATGGCGCATGTAAAAGTAGTCAGAAGATCTCTTCGTCCCGAGGAATGGACGAAGATGCGCGTTTCATGGCTCGAAAGAGGCATCTGTAGGGAAAAATTTGAGATTACAGATCTTTTCATTCGCGACGCCGTTCAGAAAGGCGAAAACGAATATGAAATGGACGGAGACTGGCGAAGCCTTCAAAAGGGAGACATGTACTTTACGCCCGACGGCACGGCGTTTCTCAAGGGAAAAGTTACCGTTCCCTCGCATTTCAGGGGCGAAAAGGTGTATTTTTCGCTCAAAACCGCCGCCGAAATGATTGTGAAAGCCAACGGCGTATACGTGGGCGGCGTGGACCCGAACAGAGAGCGCATCCTGCTTTCGGACTATGCGGACGCAGACGAAATCGAATTTGACATCGAAGCCTACAACCGCTCAAAGCCCGACGACGAAAGAAACGTGGCCACCTTGTCCGTTCGCGGCTGCAGGCAGGTGTTTGAAGGCGCGTATCTTGCACTGGTAAACGAGGACGTTTTAAGCCTTTATTACGACTGCATATTGTTTCTGGACATTGCCGAATGCGAGTATTTCAACGAGGATCTTCGCAAATTTCTGTTTGCCCAACTCAATGATGCGCTGAATTTTGTGGATTTTGACACCTTTGAGGGCGTAAAAGAAGCCGCAGATTATATCGAAAAGCACATCTATGCAAACGATGATTTCAGAGGAAACGGCGACGTTGCCCTTGTGGGACATTCGCATCTGGACATCGCCTATTACTGGCGGCGCATCCACGCGGTTCAGAAAAACGCACGAACCGTGCTTATTCAAATGCGCCTGATGGACAGATATCCCGAGTTCAAATATACTCATACGCAGGCGTATACCTACGAACTGCTCCAAAAATACTATCCCGCGCTTTTTGAGGAGCTCAAAGAAAAAGTCGCCTCCGGTCAGTTTGAGCCGGTCGGCAGCATGTATGTGGAGCCGGACTGCAATGTGCCCGCATGCGAAAGCCTGATCCGCCAGCTTCTCTACGGGCAGAATTATTTCAAAAAAACCTTCGGAAAAATCTGCGACAACGCGTGGCTGCCGGACGTTTTCGGAAACAGCTGGATCCTCCCCCAGATTCTCAAAAAAGCGGGCGTGGACTTTTTCGTGTCCAACAAAATGTCCACTTGGAACGACACCAACCGCTTCCCGCACAACAACTTTATCTGGCGCGGCATTGACGGAAGCGAGGTATATGCCTGCGTTCCGCCCACGCATTTTATCACATGGAACATGCCCAGCCAGATTCAAGGCAACTGGGAGGCCTATCAGGACAAGGAAACGGGCGGCGCAACCTTAAGCATGTATGGCTACGGCGACGGCGGAAGCGGCGTGACCGAGGAAATGCTTGAAATGGCCCGCCGATTTGACCGCATCAGCTGCATGCCGAAAACGCGCATCATGGGCGGCAGCGAGTTTTTGAATCAAAACCTCAGAAACAACAAAAGCCTTGAAACCTGGGACGGCGAACTCTATCTTGAAATGCACAGGGGCACGTTTACAACCAAAAGCGAAATGAAAAAGGTCAACCGCGAACTGGAATTCAAATTGCGCGACCTCGAGCTTCTCTGCGCTCTTGAAAGCCTTTCGGGGAAAGCATACCCTGCGGAGGAGATCCGCGAAATCTGGAAAAAGCTTCTGATCAACCATTTCCACGACATCCTGCCCGGATCGCACATCCATCCCGTGTTCGAAGACGCGATGCGCGATTTTGAGGAAGTCCGCGCCCGTGCGGACAAGCTTCTTTCTTCCTTCAGGGGCGATAGCCATTTTAATACCCTGAACTTTGAAAGAAGCGAGGTAACGTTCATCGAGGATGAAAACGGATGGGACACGCGCCTTGGCAAAAATGGATTCTGGAAAAAGGCGACTGGGCCCGGCCTTTCGAAAATAAACCTTAAGCCGACGCATGGCGATTCCGACTGGATCAGGGTATCCGAAAACGGTGCGCTTGAAATCGAAACGCCCGTCTACCACGCAAAAATGAACGCGGACGGAAGCTTTTCATCCCTTTTCGACAAGGCGCTTGATCGCGAATGGGTCAAAGAGGGTGCGGGCTTTAACAAGCTTCATCTGTATGCCGACATGCCCGGCCTGTACGACGCGTGGGACATTCTGCCCAATTACAAGGACGTGGAAAAGAATCTTTCCGTCGTTTCACCGCTTCATTTTGTGCATGCGGACGGCGAAAGCGCGCTTTTCAAGAGCGAAATCAAAAGCGAGAAAAGCGATTTTACCATGCTCATCCGCTTTTTCAAGGACAGCCGCTTAATCGACGTTGAGCTTTTATCCAACTGGCACGAAAAGCACAAGCTTCTAAAGGCGAATTTTGGCCCCGATATCGTGACGAGAGAAATTGTTTGCGATACCTCCGCCGGCGCCATCAAACGCAGCCTTACCAAGAACACAACGTGGGAAAAGGCGAGGTTTGAGGTCTGCCACCACAAGTGGTTCGATCTTTCCGAAAGCGGCGCGGGCGTTGCGGTGATCAATAAGAGCAAATACGGCGCTGGTCTGGAAGCGGGCGAGGTTTCCTTAAGCCTTCTTCGCGCGACCGAACGCCCGGACGTAACTGCGGACATCGGAGAGCACGATTTTATCTACGCCATCTTCCCGCACGAGGGCGATTATGCAACGGGCAGGGTCAACAAATGCGCGTTTGAATACAATGTGCCGCTTGAAAAGTATGAAATGCATGTTCCGGAAGATATCAAAGCCGCCGTGTGCGATTCAGGTCTGTTCCTTCAGAGCATGAAGCTTTCAGAGGACGGACGCATGCTCGTTCTGCGCCTTACGGAAACCGACGGCGCGAGGGGCAGGATTGATTTCGGAAGGGAAGTTTCGGTTTTAAACCTCTTGGAAGAAGAAACGGAAAGGGCTTCCGCGATTGCCTATCATCCCTTCGAAATCCTGACAGTCGGAATCGGGCTTTTTAAGGAGATGCCGGTATAAAAATCATTTGTCTTTTAATCGCATCCCTTGCGCTTGTGATGGCTATATATGGTCATGGGGCGCGTATCCGCACTGGAAGGTGGTCAATGGCTATCCATTCACGACGATGGAACGTTTCGCTATATCGCGTCCATTTACGACGTGATCGCATGGGAAAGCCGATTTTACCCTGATCTATCCCCCGGAAAACCGTAGGGATTCAGACCGAAAGCGAAACGACTGCGCAGTCCGTCATCGCGGATGATATTACATTCATCCGCCCCCCCTTCGGAATCGAAAAAACATCCGTTATAAAGTTAGCGCGGGCGATCAATGATCGCCCCTACAGTCAGATATTTAATCTTTACTATGTAGGGGCGTGCATTGCACGCCCGCGCTGATTATATGACACTAGTTTATCTACACCCCGCAAGCCGTAGGGATTCAGACCGAAAGCGAAACGACTGCGCAGTCCGTCATCGTGGACGATATTACATTCATCCACACCCCTCTTCGGAATCGTAAAACATCCGCTATAAAGTTAGCGCGGGCGATCAATGATCGCCCCTACAGTCAGATATTTAATCTTTACTACATGTAGGGGCGTGCATTGCACGCCCGCGCTGATTATATGACACTAGTTTATCTACACCCCGCAAGCCGTAGGGATTCAGACCGAAAGCGAAACGACTGCGCAGTCCGTCATCGCGGATGATATTACATTCATCCGCATCACCCCTTCGGAATCGTAAAACATCCGCTATAAAGTTAGCGCGGGCGATCAATGATCGCCCCTACAGTCAGATATTTAATCTTTACTACATGTAGGGGCGTGCATTGCACGCCCGCGCTGATTATATGACACTAGTTTATCTACACCCCGCAAGCCGTATGGATTCAGACCGAGCGCGAAACGACTGCGCAGTCCGTCATCGTGGACGATATTACATTCATCCGCATCACCCCTCCGGAATCGTAAAACATCCGCTATAAAGTTAGCGCGGGCGATCAATGATCGCCCCTACAGTCAGATATTTAATCTTTACTACATGTAGGGGCGTGCATTGCACGCCCGCGCTGATTTTGGTGATGCTCTTCATTACGCCCCGAATTCCGGAATGTCGATTTCCGAGATTTCCTTTTCCTCATCATCCGGTACAAACACGGTTTTGATTTCAAAGGGCTTAAACGCGAGCGCAAACATTCGATTCATGAGCCTAAACTCGATCTTTGCATCCGTCTGTCTGCCCATCGATTCATACAGGCGCAGAACCGCACCTTTTTTGTTTTCGGATTTTTTGAGCGCGCGAAGAACGATATTTCCCTTGTCAATCGAAATTCCGCTGAACATACGGGGGAGCGGCCCTTCATGGTAGGTTTCGACGATAGCCGAAAGGGGTTCATTTAAAAGAGCCGCGCGGTTCTGAACGCCGCTTCCCTCAAGCGCACCCTCGAAGGGATAGATTCGGTAGGTGAAATCGGTTCTTCCGATCTGCATAAATTCCATGTCTTCGTCGCGCGTTGCCTGACCGTAGTGGTCGGCAAAGGCCGAGGTGTTGATAAAGGTCTGGCGGATTTCGTCCCCGGGTGCGCAGGAGGAGTTCGATCCCGCGTTCAGAATCGCAACGCCGCCGTTTTCGTCAAATCCCGAAATCCATCTCTGGCTCGGCTCTTCCTCGCCCGTCGGCTTTCGCTCGATTGCGCCAAAGGGGATCTCGGCCGCAAAACGCATACCTTTGGTATTCGGCGCAAGGCAAACCTTCAGCATCGCATGTCTGGTTTCCATATACGCGCTGGTTTTTACCTCGATAACGTCGCTTTCGTCCGTCAGGATGTAGTCGCGAACGAGTTTATTTTCACCTAAGCTGCTCTCTGCGCGCAGACATACGCGCACCGGGCCGTCCTCCTTGATCGTTAAGCGGACGTTTCCAAACGCGCCGATTTCCTTGTCAAAGGTGAACAGGTTGTGCGCCCAGGTGTCCGCATGGGTGATGTCGGTCAGAATGGTTCTCATCGGGCGTTTGAGCGCGTTTTTGCCGGATTTTTTGAGGATAATTCTCTCAATTTCGCCGGTAACAGGCGAAATTTCAGCGCGCAGGAATTTGTTTTCAATCGCAGTTTCGCTGACGGACAGGCTTTCGTTTTTTTCTTTGCGCTTGTCTTCGCCCTTCATGTGCATCCAGTATACGTTGTAGCCCAGCGGCGGAACCTTCGCGGAAAACAGCGTGTCCCATTTGTCCGTGCCGTTTGTGCGGCCGGATCGGATTTTCTGAACGGGAACGTCGTTTCCGTCGTCATCCGTCACGCGCATGCCCTCGCTGTACACGCTGACGGCAGCGTTTGCTTCAAACGCATGCGGGTTGAACACCACAACCGGCGTTCCGTAGCCGGACACGTTCCACCGCCAGAAGTGATTTTCCTTACTTCTGACGAGCGCCTTTTCGCCCTTCACCGTGTCGATCGCCCACGAAAGCCTTTGAAGCGCGAAATTTTCCGCGTGGTCGGCCTCCGAGTACGCGTATTTCAGATCCGTGATCATTTCATCCAGCGCTTCCTTGATGCTGCAGCCGCCCAGAAGATCGTGGAACTCGTTGAATAAAAGCGTTTTCCACGCGCGGGACAAATCCTTCACGCCGATTCCCGTGAGCTTTTCCGCGATCACGCCGAAGGTTTCCGCTGATAAGAGCTTGTTTTCGGTTTTCCTTAATTGCATTTTGGAATCCGCATGCGTGGAATAACAGCCGCTGGCGTGGTGCTGAAGCTCGCCCGACCATGTGGGCAAATCCGCGCCTTCAAGCGATTCAAAATACGAATCGGGATCTGCGTAATGAACGCCTGCATCCGGGTGCGCCTCTTTCCATGCCTCGACCTCGTTTAAACATTTGATCGTAGGCCCGCCGCCGTGGTTTCCCACGCCGTAGAAGCACATCATATTGTAGCCGTATTTTTCGGACAATTTCAGCGTCTCTTCGATTCGCCACACAATGTCCTCGCCGCAGTAGCCCCACGGGATGCGAAACGCCTTTACGGTGCTGCCGTCAACGCCCTTCCACAAAAGCGCTCCTTCGGGAACAGAGGCATTTTCATTCATCATCGGGCGCATCCACACGTAATTGATGATGCCGGAAAGGTTCAGAATCTGCGGAAGCTGTCCGTTGTGGCCGAAGGTGTCCACATTGTAGCCGGTTTTGACGGTCACGCCGAATTTTTCTTTAAAATACCTTTGGCTTACAAGAAGCTGACGCGCAATGGATTCGCCGCTTAACGAGTTCATGTCCGGCTGCACCCACATGCCGCCGACAATCTTCCACCGGCCTTCGTCTACGCGCTTTTTGATTTCACAAAACATCTCCGGCGCGTTTTCCTCCACCCATTCATAGTAGGAAGCGCACGCGCAGGTAAACACATAGCCTTCAAATTCATTCATTCGGTCCAGCGCCGACTGAAACGTTGCCTTGATCTCGTGAAAGCCTTCCTTCCATGTCCAAAGCCACACGGGATCCAGATGCGCGTTTCCGATCAGATACACTCTGTCCATTTCCGTATCCTCCCTACATCATCGTATTCATAAGGTACATGCCGCCCATCGCGACCATACCCAGAAGCGACAGGATAAAGCCAAGATACATATTTTTCGCGGGCTTCGAGCACAAAAGCACCGTCAAATACACAATTGAAAGCGCCATGGCCGCATAGAGAATGATTTCGATATTGATATCTTTAAGGTATTCCGCAGCAATCAGCCACCCTCCGCACAGGAGCGCCGTGACCACATCCGCTGCACAAAGTCCCCGGTAAACCGCGTCCGCCGCCGCGCCCACGAGGATCGATATCGCAAAAAGCCGCGCGTCGCTGTACCAGAAATAGCCGTATTTTCCAGCATCCGGCCACACAAAAAGCCCAGCCAGACGCCCGATCAGAAACAGAAACAAAACCGCCTTTTCCCATTCCCTTTTCTTCGGTCCGCGCAGCATCAAAAGCCCCCACATACATCCGGAGAAGAAAATGGATAGCGAAATCACATTTAAAGGAATGTTCGTGATCTGAACGCCCGCCGCGCCGGTTCTGAAATTAAGCATGCCGTCCTGAAGCGACTCCAGATATAACGGCGACAAAACAAGCGCCATGCCCGCGCCTGCTAACAGCCTGCGCCTGGGATTGGCAAACAGCAAAAAGACGAGCCCTAAAAAGCACACACCCAGTAATACAAAGTTCCACGCATAATCAAGAAAATGAACGTTTGTCAATTGGAACACAAAATCAAAAGCGTCAAACAGCTTAAGATACATCACAAACATCGGAACGAGCAAAAGCCGCCACAAAAAATGAACCTCACCGCGAACGCGCGCCATATACAAATACCCTCCGATTTATTCTTTGCCTCCATTATACTATGAAATCACCCTGACTGCAAAATATTTTTGAATCTTCTCAATTTAACACCCGAAAGGGTTGACAAATCCAACCATCCATGGTATTATAGATCGTGCCGTTGAGAAAACGGTTTTGATATCGCGGGGTAGAGCAGTCCGGTAGCTCGTCGGGCTCATAACCCGGAGGTCGAGGGTTCAAATCCCTCCCCCGCAACCATTTGCCGGCGTAGCTCAGTTGGCCAGAGCATTCGGTTCATACCCGAAGTGTCATTGGTTCGAATCCGATCGCCGGTACCAATGAAAACAGTGCAGTTAGAGATAATTGCACTGTTTCTATTTGTGCAGAATTTCCAACAACCGATGAATCTGCCCTAAACCAAACTTCATACATCCCTATAAATCATCCCGGGCGGCACAAGCCCGGGATTTTTCTTTACATATTAAAATTTAAGTTAATTATTTAAAGCCCCTCACTTTCGTAAGGGGTTCGTTCAATCGCATATTTCCCATCTATGCCCGATTTCAAGCACCAGAATTACTATTTTCCTATCCTGAATATCCGCCAATATGCGATAATCGCCCACGCGATACCGCCATTGCCCGCTGCGGTTCGCTGTCAGGCCTTTTCCGTGTTGACGCGGATTTTCGCAATCCACAAGGTTTTTCTCAATCCAACCCCAGATGAGCGCACGCGTAGGCTTATCAAGCTTTTTCAAATCCCTGACGGCGCGCTGGGTGTATTCTACGGTATATTTCATTTTTTACAGCTCCAGCATCCGGCGAACTTCATCGTGGCTGTAGGTGACGGGATTTTCCTTGTATTCTTCCATCGCCTTGTCAAAGGCCTGAAGGTCAAGTTCATCCTCAATACGCTCCATCACTGCCTGACGCACAAGCTCTGATACATTGATGTTCTTCAGTTCCGCATACTTTTTGAAAAGCATCGCTTCCTGCTCGCTCAGTCTCAAAGATATCGTCATATCCTCACATCCTCTCTGTAATACATTGTATTACATGTTTCGAGTTTTGTCAAGTGATTCCCGATGTGGTTTGCTCTGCCCCGGGCGAGTAAAAAGAGCGCATTCCCCGCGCTCCTGAAACTGTGCCCCGAGGTCATTCATCATCCGTGTTTTTCTTCCAGTCTTCTTCTGTCAAACCCATCGCATTACGCAAAAGTCCATTCACCAGACCATTGACAGACTCGCCCTGTTCTTTGGCAAATGCTTCAATATCTGCTTTTCTGCCCTTTGGCACTACAATGCGCAGACTGTCATAATTCGCCGCGTTATATTTGTTCTTTGCGCGCGTGCTTGCTTTTCCCTGCGAATTTTCCAAAGCGAACACCTCCTCCATTATATTTATTATATCAAAAATCAAACCCTTGTACAAGTATACATTTTCAACAAACTATACTTGTACAACTTTGGCTATTCTGTCAATAGACGAATACTTGTACAAGTATTATAATGTATCTACAAGGTCAAGGGAAACACCCGCGACCCCAACATACAAAGGAGGAACACAAAATGTCCGCTACTGAAATCCAGAGCAAAGCCCGCGAACTGAAGGAACTGAAAACGATGAAGGAGGAATTGGAGGCCGAAATCGCCGCCATTGAAGACGCGCTCAAATCCGCAATGGGCGACCGCGAAGAACTTCTCTTGGGCGAATACAAACTCACCTACCAGACCGTCAGCACCTCGCGTTTTGACAGTTCTCTTTTCAAAAAGGAACACGCCGACCTCGCGGCGGCCTACACGAAGGTAAGCACCTACCGCCGCTTCAGCGTGAGGTAAGCGCGATGGACAGCACCATTCAGCACGACATTATGCGCTTGACCGTTCGCGGCGCGTGTGAGCTTCTGCTTCACGACAATGCCGATATGATTGACCTTTTCAAAGAAGCAGGTCGATCTGACCTAATCGCTACGCTCAACGCCTTCGAATCTGCGTTTATGTGGCTGACTGAGCAGCTTGACGCAGATACAGAAAACGCCTGAGCAACTACCACATCACTCAGGCAAGCCCCACCGAACACCATCTAAAGATTCCGGGAGCAAGGATATTCTATCACAACTTCCTTGCTCCCACAAGAGAAAGGAAGAAGAAAATACGAAATTGGCTGACCTTCCTCAAAAACGATAAACGCTTCATTGTGTCGGCGGCAGGAAAAGCCGAAAAGGCAGTGGCTATGATACTGGGAACGGCGGCTTGACCGCCTTCCCGAACAAACCAAAGCGGCGCAGAATTACAAAGATACTCATAGTTTTGATTATAAAGTTCGGTTTTTCTGTACGGTGAAGGATTTTAGCTTTCCTGCAGCTCCGTTCGCGATGACAGTTTTTTTATGTGTATCAGCCTTTTCTGGGCGTGTTACGTGCGGTGCCAAAGACGGACAGCGGATCATCAAAATCTTTGTCAAAAGGACAAACCCCAACCTTTATTCCGCCGGTTACGTTTTTCAGCATATCGTCATCCAGTTCCGTGTCGGATTGATTGATTTCCCTGTTTCGTTGCTCTCTTTTTGTAATATCAAAATCCGGCAATATGCCAAAACCTGTGCCGCCGTTTACTTTTTCCAGGTCGTCTTCGCGAATTTCCTGGTTTCTGATTTCTTTGTTCATGGAAAAACCTCCTTGTGTGTTTTCTGTTTATATATACGCGGGTTCTTCTTTGTATCCTGAAAGCCCACGAAAGATATGGGTTCAGAACACCAAGTTTGGTATTTTTGTACGCTTAAGGATTTTAGCTTCCCGGCAGTACTGTTCGCGATGGCAGCTTTCTTTATGTGCATCAGCCTTTTCCGGGCGTGTTATGTGCGTTATCAGAGCCGGGCAGGGGACAATCATAATCATTGCTAAAAGGATTCAGTATAGCCGTTAGCCCTATTCCGCCGGTTGCGTTTTTCAGCATGTTGTCATCCAGTTCCATGGGGGATTGATTGATTTCCCTGTTTCGTTGCTCTCTTTTTGTATTATCAAAACCCGGCAATATGTCAAGATCTGTGCCGCCGTTTACTTTTTCCAGGTCTTCTTCGCGAATTGCCTTATTCCTGATTTCTTCATTCATGGGAAAACCTCCTTGTGTGCTTTCTGCCTATATATACGATGGAATGTGCAAAATATTTCATTATTTTTATTATAGCAGGGCTGTCATGTCATGGCAATGAATTTTTCGCCTTCCCAAAGCGGCATTGCCCAAATCCGATCGCCGGCGCCAACAAAAACAGCGCAATTAGAGATAATGCTCTGTTTCTTTTTGTGTAGAAAAGCTGATCATTGATGAATCTACTATTCTTTCAGATATGTTTGCGAGGAAACGGAACCACTGACAAAAAAATATACTTTTACGATAATCCCCTTTCTCCCGAAACAGCTTAAAGATATTTGGAAAAAAGCTCGCCCAGAAAGCCGATTTGCCTGTAGCCGATGATTTTACAAAGCGTATCCGTAATCGCGCCGAATTTTCTGTAAAACAGGTTAAACATCAGATAGGCTGGGCGCTGGCTTTTCTCCCTTGGCAGGCGCTTTATGATATTTTTGAAGCTGTATACGTTTTTGTACAGCCAGAGATATCCGTCCATGAGCTCCTGCGCGGTCATGTTTTTAGGCTTGAACACGACGTTTGATGTGTTGTAGAGAGAAAGATCATCGCTTGTGATTCTGTTTTCCGCCTGAAGCCTTCGGTAAAGGGCCGTTCCGGGATAGGGCGTTAAGATGTGGGATGTTACGGTTTCGATTCGGTTTTTCACGATCCAATCGCATGTTTTTTGAAACGTCTCCTTTGTGTCCGCGTCGAGGCCGAACACAAAGCTTGCGTTGATCATAATGCCCCGTTTATGGATTTCCTCCACAGCCTTTTCGTATTCGGTTTTTCCGTTTTGAACCTTATGTACGTCGGCAATGGATTCCTGATTGATGCTTTCAAACCCGATGAACAGCCCCTTGCATCCGCTGTCCTTCATCAGATCCAGCATTTCCCGATCCTCGGCCACGTTTATGGAAACGGCGGCGTTCCACCGGATTTTCAGCGGCTTTATTGCGTTTAAAAACGCAATGGTCCACTGCCGGTTTCCGATGAAATTGTCGTCTATGAACATGATGTGCTTTCGGCCGATGGCTTTGATTTCCCGGATCACATCACCAATTTCACGGTTGACAAACGGTTGGTTTGCCCCGCTGTTATAGCAAAAATCGCACCGGTACGGACAGCCGCGGCTGGCGTGCAGGACATTGGTGTACAGATATTTTCCCTTGTCTATGAAATCATACGCGGGAGGCGCGATTTCACCTGATTCCAGTTTTCTGTTGCACCGGTAGACAGGCATAAGCCTGCCGCTTTCGTAGTCCCTTATAATGTCCGGCCACGTACCCTCCGCCGCGCCAATACAAAGCACGTCAAAGGCGTCCGGCGGAATGGTTTCGGGAGCGGTGGTTATGTGAATTCCGCCGGCAACCACAATGCAGCCTTTTTGCCTGAATCTTTGCGCTATTTCAATCGCCCTTGGAAGAACGTCCACAGTCACGGAAATACCCACAAGATCGGGCTTGTCATAATGAATTTTTTCAATGTTTTCGTTTTCCAGAACTACTTTATTGTGCGGCCGTAAAAGGCTTGCAACGGTCAAAAGGCCCAGGGGCGGCGCCATATGCGTTTTGATATCCGTATCCATCGGCCTTTTTTTCATTTTGGGCTGAATGAGCTTGATATACATAAATTCATCCCCTCCTTAATGGTATCACGAAGCGCCTGTCACATTGAACGCTTTCATCATACCACAAACGCGGTCGTTAATCAATAAAAATTTATCGATTTTCGATAAATTTTTATTGATTTTCGCATTTGGATATGGGATGAATCTTAAGCCTGGTTAGTAAAAGCCCCGAACTATTTCATGGCTTTGAAACGGTTCGGGGCTTTGTCTGTTTATTCCTGATTTTCCTCTTCGGAGTCAATCTTTTCCTCTGCCTTTAGGGGCTCGGGCTTTCTTCCAAAGCGAAACGCCTCGGCGCGGGCGGGGTCGTAGGGACGATCTTCCATGAAGGATTCAAATTCTTCGCGGTTGATCGTTTCCTTTTCGAGAAGGAGCTTTACAACGCCGTCTAACTTTTCGCGGTTATCGGTGAGAATCTTCGTGGCGCGGGCCTCGCCGTCCTTTAACAGGCGGCTGATTTCGGCGTCGATGCGCTTATTGAGGTCCTCGCTTACGCCGGCGGAGGTCTGCTGGAAATTCTTTCCCAAGAAGACTTCGCGCTCGCCCGATAAGAAGATGGGGCCCAGATCGCTCATGCCGTACTCGGTGACCATGCTGCGGGCGATCGAGGTTGCATTTTTGATATCGGAGGTGGAGCCGCTGGTCACGTCGTTAAAGACGAGGCGCTCGGCCACGTGTCCGCCCATCGCGGAAGCGATTCGGGCACGGAACTTGGCGCTGGTTGTAAACTGGCTTCTCTCGTCGGGCATATATTTGGTGTAGCCGCCCGCCATGCCGCGCGGGATAGTGGTGATTTCCTGAACGCGCTCGCACTCGGGGATGGCATAGGACACGATGGCGTGGCCGGCCTCGTGATAGGCGACCAGCTTTTTGTCCTCGGGAGAAACCACATGGCTCTTTTTCTGAAGGCCGATGGAAACGCGGTTGATGGCCTCCTCGATGGTTTCCATGGTGATCTCGGTTTTGCCGTTACGGGCGGTGAGAAGCGCGGATTCGTTCATGATGTTGGCAAGGTCTGCGCCGGTGAAATAGGGCGTAAGGGCGGCGACTGTATGAATGTCAACGTCCTTGGAAAGCGGCTTTCCGCGGGAATGAACCTTGAGAATTTCCTCTCTGCCCTTGATGTCCGGGTAATTGACGAGCACCTGACGGTCGAATCTGCCGGGACGAAGGAGCGCGGGATCGAGAACGTCGTTTCGGTTGGTGGCAGCCATTACGATAACGCCGACGTTTTTGGTAAAGCCGTCCATTTCAACCAGCAGCTGGTTGAGCGTCTGCTCTCTTTCGTCGTGTCCGCCGCCAAGACCCGTGCCTCTCTGACGGCCAATGGCGTCGATTTCGTCGATAAAGATGATAGCGGGGGCGTTCTTCTTGGCCTGCTCAAACAGGTCGCGAACGCGGCTTGCGCCGACGCCCACGTACATCTCCATAAATTCTGAGCCGGAAATGGTGAAGAAGGGCACGCCCGCTTCGCCTGCAACGGCCTTGGCCAGCAGCGTTTTGCCCGTACCGGGCGGGCCGATCAGAAGAACGCCGTGCGGGATGCGCGCGCCGACCTTGGTGTATTTTTCGGGCGCTTTCAGGAAATCGACGACTTCCTTCAGTTCTTCCTTCTCTTCCTCCGCGCCCGCCACGTCGCCAAAGCGCGTGGTGTTCTGGCTGGGATCGGTCAGCTTGGTTCTGCCGCGCACAAAGCTGTTCGAGCCCTTATTGGGGCCGTTCGTCTGCGCGCGCATGACGAATATCATAAGGCCGCCGAAGAGAAGCAGCATAATCACGATGGGAAGAAGCTCTATCCACCAGCTTACGCCCTCGGGCTGCTGAACGTTGGAGGTGAAATAATAATCCGTGGGGCTGACTTTCTGGCCATCGGAGTATTTTTCGTAGATGCGATTCACGTCCTCGTAGAACTGCTCCTGCGAGGGGATGTTGGCGTAGATATCGTAGGCCTTGGTGGAAAAGTTCTTTTCGGAGATGGCGGATTTATCGGTGATGCCGACCAGCTCATTTTCCACGATGATGACGCTTTTAATCGTCTTGTCCGGGTCTGCGCCCTCGATCTCCATGTGGTTCTGGATATCGTGGTCGATCCAGCTTAACAGCTCGGAATAGGTAAGCTTTTTCACGGTGTTCTTCGGCGCGCCGACCAAATTAACGATCAGGAAAATGCCGCCGATGATCAGCACGTAGATGAGAAGGCTCTTCAGTAAGCCTTTTTTCTTATCGTTCAATCGGGTAATCCTCTCTTCCGGCGCACGCTGAAGCCAATGCGCCTATTTAATCGCTTCCATTATATCACGTCCGGCGTGGTTTTTCAAACGGTGGGTTCGTTCTTTCATATGCCATATTGATAAAATGTAAGTTAATCCGCTTATTTTTCGTATACTTCGCTTTTCAAAACGCCAATATCGGGAAAGTTGCGGTATTTCTGGTCATAGTCAAGGCCGTAGCCGACCACGAATTCATCGGGAATGACAAAGCCGCAGTAGTCCGCCTGAACGTCGGTCACGCGCCGGTCGGGCTTGTCCAGAAGCGCGCACACCTTCAGGCTCTTTACGCCCTTTTTCAGCATATCGTTTTTGATGTAGGCGATGGTGCGTCCGCTGTCCACGATATCTTCGACCAAAATGACGTGGCGGCCTGCGATTTTGTTGTCGAGCTCGGACACGATTTTGACCTCGCCCGAGGAAACGGTGGCGCTTCCGTAGCTGGAGGCGGTCATGAATTCAAAACGCACGGGCAGATCGATTTCGCGAACGAGATCGGCGTAGAAAACGACGGAGCCTTTTAAAATACAGATCAGAAGCGGCACTTCGCCCTGATAATCGCGCGTAATTTCCTGACCCATTTCGCGCACGCGTTTTTTGATGGTTTCTCTGTCAAGAAGAATGGTCTTCATATCGTTTTTCATTGGGGTTCTCCTCCGTATTTGTGATTTAAAATGGCTTTTATGGAAATACCTTCCGTGTTTTCGCTTGTTTTTATGCTTTCGCTGATATCAAAACCGACGATCCATAAAATTTCCCTGTCTCTGGCGACCACGGGAATGCGCTCGCGCAGCGGAAGCGGAATCTTCCGGTCGATCATGATATCGCTTAAAAGCTTCTTTTTGCCGCCCATTCCCAATGGGCGCATAAAGTCGCCGTCCCTTCTGGTTCGGATGCACGCGCCTTCAAGCGGCGCGGGATTGACGCGCTCGACGCAAACGCCCGCCCCTTTCAGCGGCGCTTCATTCGTCGGGCGGATTTCGCAAAGGGCGCCAAAATGCATGCATTTGTCAAAGCAAAAGGGCGTTTCTTTCGGAACTTCGAAAGGCGGAGCAAGATACACGAAATCGTCCCTCCCCATCGCCCACCATCCGTTCGGAAGACTTACGCGCCGGGCGCAGGTTCGGATTTTCTCAATTTCTTCAAATCCAAATTCGGGCGCGATTTTTCTGATCACGCGTCGAAGAAGCGCAACGGGGTATTGGCTGGTATTTTTAAGGATCCAAACGCCCAAAAAGCATTCAGCCATTTCGGCAAAAGCCTTTTGCGCCTGCCCGTCCATGTAGTCGTCCTCGTCCCGCGCGATTTCGGAAAACCGGCAAAGCGCGTCCTCCGCGCCGGGATACGCCGCCTGAAGCCTTGGAATCGCTTCCAGCCGCAAAAAATTCCGGGGATTGTCCTTCATTAAATTGGTCGAATCTTCGCGCCAGCTTTCGCCAATGGAAACAAGGTATTGAACGAGCTGTTCCTTGGAACAGCTAAGAAGCGGACGCACATATACGCCGTCCGTTTCGCGCATGCCCTTCGCGCCGGACAAGCCGCCGCCCCGAAGAATGTGCATCAGCACGGTTTCCGCCTGATCGCCCTTGTGGTGCGCCGTGGCGATTACATCCGCGCCCGATTGCTCCCTTGCGCGGTTTAAAAACTCGTGCCTGAGGCGACGGGCGCAGCTTTCGAGGCCCTCGCCCGTTCGTTCCGCTTCTTTAAGCACGTTTGCCGATTCGGTAATCAGGGGAAGGTTCAGCCTTTTGGAAAGCTCGACCACAAACGCCTGATCCTCTTTCGATTCCTCGCCGCGGATGCCGTGCTCAAAGTGCGCAATGGTAAGTTTAATTTTGCCCTGAAGGTGTTTTTCATGCAAAAGATGCACAAGCGCCACCGAATCCGCGCCGCCGGACAGCGCCGCGAGCACATGCCTGTTCAGTATGCCCGTTTGAGCGCAGTCGATGTCGATTTTATGATTGAGCATCTTTTCATCCTCGTGCAAAAATTCTTTCCATACTATTATACCATGAATTTTTCGTTTCTCGCCTGTTTTTTTGAAAAAGATTGGCGGAAACTAAAATTTATCATTTCCACAAAAGACAGATCCGCCCATCCGTGAACTGCCAGCATATGCGCCCGCCTCGGCGTGGGAAACTATCAGCCGTCAGATCAAGGCGAAGGGGGAATTGGAGATGGGAAAAACCTGTAGGCGGCTGTGGACGATTCTGGTTTCAGCGGCGCTAATTTATTCCGCATCCGCATTTTCGGAAGGCCGAACGCTGATTCCGGGCGGACAGCTGGTGGGCGTAATGGTCAAGACGGACGGACTGGTGTACGTGGGCGCGTCAGATCTCGGTTCGTCGCCCAGCCCCGCGCGCATCGGCGGGCTTAAAAACGGGGATGTAATTCGTAAAATCAACGGAATAACCATAGACGGCGTACAATCGCTTTCCGAAAACGTGCGCCCGGGAACGGAAAACACCCTTGAAGTTATGCGCGGCGGCGAAACGCTTTCCTTAAGCCTCACGCCGGCCACCGATCCCAGGGACGGAAGGCCCAAAATCGGCGCATGGGTCAGAGAAAGCGTTGCGGGACTTGGGACGCTGACCTATATCGACCCGAAAACAGGCGAATATGCCGCCCTCGGGCACGCCATCAGCGACCCGGACGCGGACATCGTGGTTCCGATCACGGAGGGGATTTTGTTTGACGCAACCCTTACAAACGTAATCAGAGGCGAAAAGGGCACGCCGGGCGAGCTTTCCGGAACCTTTTTATCGGAAGGCGAAGTGATCGGAAAAATCGATGAAAATGCACAAAGCGGCATCAAAGGCACCTTCACTAAAATGAACTTAAGCGACTATCTCTATTCCGGCCCGATGGAAATCGCAGAAAAAGGCGAAGTTAAAATCGGCCACGCCGAAATCCTTTCAACCGTATCAGAAACCGGCGCGGACGTCTACGGAATCGACATCATCGGAATCGACGAAAGCGGCAGCGAAAGAAACCTGTTGATTAAAGTAACCGATCAGGCGCTTCTCAATAAAACAGGCGGCATTGTTCAGGGCATGAGTGGCAGCCCCATCATTCAGGATGGCAAGCTTATCGGCGCCATCACCCATGTGCTGGTCAACGATCCGACCAGAGGGTATGGGATTTTCATTGAAAATATGCTGGATGCGGCATCATAATCGTAGGGCGGGTCTTGCTCCCGCCTTACTTCTTGTATTTTTTTTGATTTATGATATGATAATATCAAATCATTCAAGGAGTTAGCATCATGAGTTTTACACTTAGAACTGATCGTTTTTATATATCATTGAGCCTTAGAGTGTTCGAAAGCGACATTCAATATCCAAGTAACACGATTATGGATGTTGAAGTGGAAAGCGACGGATTCTCTGGAAAAGCAAGCATGGATATTGATGTCAAAGAGCTTGCAATATTCGCTATAAAATTATGTGAAATATTTGAACGATTAGATGGAGAAGCCCGGATTGAAGAACCATACGGAGAGAAGATGTACATATCTTTCCATGGAGACAGACGAGGCCATATCAATGTAAGTGGCAAATTGTGCAATATGCGTCAATCACTTAACTTCGAAAATGAATTCGACCAGACCTATTTACAAGTTTTTGCCCGTGAATTGAAACAGGCATACACAAAATATTTGAAAAAATAGATTTATACAATGTTGTCCCTAATGAAAATCACCCGCGTCCGGAAGCCAACACACTATGATAATAAAGAAAAACATTTTTGGGGGAGTATTCATGCAGATAGCAGTGGATTCAAAGCCTTTGTCCAGTGAAATACGGGCAAAAATGGATAGGTATCGTACTTCTCTTTTAGCGTCCGGTATGCGGGAGCCAAGCAAGCTTAAATCCTCTGTTTGGCATTGGTTATTCTATAAACCTGTAACGGAACTGACTGCTTTCATTGTAAACCTGAAAGGAACTGACGATTCCATTGAAGCAGTATATGGGTATGCATCTACGGCCTTTACAAAAATGGCAGGGGACGAAAATGCGCTCATAGAGCTGGGTGTTTCGGATAATGAGATAACCATACGGGAAAAAATCGTTATTTGCAGTGAAGCTGACGAAGCAGCCGCACGAAATCAAATTGCACAGATGTATGAAAGATATCTGCAGACTTCAAAGGATGAATTGCTGCTTAAAGCAAAAGCAAAACGCAAGGCATTCATTCAAAAGATTGCGGACAAACTGAAGCCAATGGGTTTCAGGAAAAAAGCAAACACCTGGGCACGATCCCTTGAAGGCGATTATTGTTTGATTTTCAATGCCCAAAAATCCGCTTTCTCCGATGAATATTACTTCAATGTCTATATCGAAAAAAACGGTTCTGACATCTATGGAGAATGCTGCGATACCAGATTATTCCCGGGCAATATGTGCCCAATGGATTGGCAGACACTAAGTAAAGACGAATTCGAGCTCTTCCTGAATCGCACCGTTGTTCCTGCCCTGGAGAAAATCATCCATACACCTTTGCATGAATTGGGCAAGCTTCCCTCCATCTGGGCAGACTGCACCTGTAATCGCAAAAAATGCGAACAATGCTGGGTTGAAAAGAACCTCTGGGAAGCAAAAGGTATCCAGTAATCCGAGGGCATCATTGAATTACTCATATGCTGATAGACGATCCGACGAAAGGGTACAGGATTTTCATCGGGAATATGCCGGATGCGGCGGTGCGATTCTTTCATGATGCCTTGACTCTCCCAGAGGGAGAGCCAAGGACGCAAACAGCCCCTGTCTGGGGTTGATGATCTTTGGTGTGGTCTATGACCGCCCTTTTCTTGTGTTTGAATTTCTTTTTTGATATAATAACCATAATGGAGGCGGCATTATGGGAACATCTTTAACCAGCATCCATGTTTTCGGAAATAATTCTATCGCTAATTGTGATTATTCATTCCGTTCTTTTTCTCCAAACTGGCTGACCTGTGTGAATGATTTTTCTGAAAAAGCCCCGGATTTTACTTACAAGGCAGCCCAAACCATTTCCAAAAAGGTCGATGCTCCTGTTCTTTATTTTGGCGTGTTCGACAGTGAAATGCTTTGGTTTGACTTTTTCCGCAACGGAAAGGTTGTAGCCAGATATTCCGACAAAGAATTTGTTCCCAACAAAAAGCTGTTTGATATTCCGTCGTTGATAGGTTATGGTAATGGTCAGAAAAAGCGGCTGTCCTCTCTTTTAAGCTGTTCTGATACTGACACTAAAATTGCGATGCTGGAAGAATACTTTGGCGTCTGCCTGCTCTTTCTGCCTGAGTTGTTGGATCAACCGGATAAGCTTGTGCGTGAAAGAGACGACAAGCTCTATCAGAAATATCAGGCCGAAGAAAAGGCGCTGACCGGAAAAGCTGCGCCCGTAAGTTTAAATCTGATCGCTGAATACCCCGGAAAGCTCTTTTTGAATGCATTCGGTAAGCCGGAAACCATTAAGCCGCATTTCTTTCTTTATGGATATACTTCTGAGGACGATTGGGATGAGGATGGTAATCTGACGCCCGTAAGGTTCACAGGGAACAGTTTGGAAACATCTGATTTCCAGGAGTTCGAGCAGGATCGCATTCCCCGCATATTAGGTGATCCTCGTTTTCAAATACATTACAGAACATCCTATCAAGTCACTTTCTCTGAAGAATGTCCCGCTGACTATCGCGGAAAAACCATGATTTTGCCGAATGGATCTTATCCTGTGGAATTTCTGCCGTCCGGGGAATTGCTGCTTCGGGGAAATCACCGCGTTTATGTTGCTGATCCTACCTTAAAGATCATTGCAAAGCTAACCATCAAGGGGGATATAGCAGACGTTTTAGGCGATCATATCCTTACAACTACCGGCGACAGCTTTTACGTATACGGTTATGAACCCAAAGCAAAAATCTATATATATGAAGTCGTAAAGAAGTAGACATTATGTTCGAAGGCGCAAAATGGATGAATATGCAGACCGTTTGCCCATGATCGCGCCATAACGGATGTTGCGAATAAGCATGCAGAGCGCTTCCATGCGGTGATTTGAGGGGTTTTCAATGAAGAATTTCGTGTTTACGGTGGACGACAACATCCGCTTTTTGAAGGAGCTTTCCGAGGGAAACAAAAAAAGCCTGTTTTCTCATCCCTATTGCGCCATGTACAGGCGGCTGCATGAGAAATACGGCCTCAAAGTGCAAATGAATTTGTTTTACGAAATGCCGGGGTTTACGTTGTCAGAAATAACGGATCGCTACCAAAAGGAGTTTTCGGAAAACGCCGATTGGCTCAAGCTGTCGTTTCATTCGCGGCTTGAAAACGTCGAACCCTACATTTCCTCAGGCTATTCAAAGGTTTATGCGGATTGTCAAGCGGTGCACAGGGAGATTCTGCGCTTTGCGGGCGAAAAAAGCCTTGCGAAAACCACCACCCTCCATTACTGCAAGGCAACCGAGCACGGACTCCGCGCGCTGAAGGACAGCGGCGTTTGCGGTCTTTGGGGTCTTTTCGGTGCGGAAGAAAAGCCGCAATCCTCGTATTCTCTGAAGGAAGACGCCTGCACGCGCATCCGAAAGGGCGAAAGCGTACATGCAGGCGGAATGGATTTTTATCCTATCGATCTCGTTATGAACCTTTACGGCAAAGACGAACTGCTGAAACGGCTTTCAGGACTGCTTCACCGCGACAGCCTGCGCATCATGATTCACGAGCAGTACTTTTATCAGGATTACCCGGCCTATCAGCCGGATTTTGAAGAAAAAATCGACCGCGCGTTTGGCCTTTTGACCAACAACGGGTTCGAAAGCCGTTTTTTGGAAGAGTTGTTGCCGTAAATCAGGAGAACCGTTTTCCCCTGATTTACGGTTTAGCCGCAGTTTAGCTCCTTTCCGCACAAAAAAACAGTCTCCGCTTCCGCAATAACGCAATTGGCGGATTCATACAAATTGCCTGACGAGAACTAATTGCATGCGGATGCATCTTTCAATATCATGAATCACTCAGACCGCCTGAGCGCAGCGATCTGTTCGTCAATGGCTTCTATCTGCAAGTCCAGCGCCTCCAGCTGGCGGCGCAGCTCCTCCTCCAGTTCCATGCTCTCTGTCAGAACGCCACGCCTGTATGAAATGGCCTGCTCAATGGTAACCATATGCAATTTGTCTGCATCACGCCATTTGACCAGCGTTTCCAGCATGCTCTGAAACAGGCGACTATAACTTTCATCCTGCAGAATCTCGTCTTTTACTTCCAATACAATGCTGCCGCCGGTCGATGTAACGGAATCTACGTACTTGCTGGCATTGTCCACATGCCACGAAATCGCCAACGGAGTGCATACATCGTCGACATTCAGGGTGTGCTGCGTTGTTTCTTCCACACTCTCGCCATGATGGATCAGCACGTGCAGCTTTAATTCGCGCGCCTGCGCAAGCAGCGCCTGATCATACAGCCCCTCCGGCACATATACCGTAAGCGATGGCGTGATTCCTGCATCCGTCAGACGCTGCGTCATCGCGCTCATCCATTCGGACAATTGCGTTTTTCCATCCCACATAAGGCAAACTTCCCAGCCCGCCTCTTCAAGCTGCTGATACTCAGAAGGGGTAATGCATCCTTCTGCGCCCGGATAGAAGTCTGTTGAAAAGGCTATCATCCCCGTCAGATTGCTCTCTTGCAGCATGGGCGCCACAATTTCCATGAAAGACGCATCCGGCTGTGTAAACAGAAGCGTCGCCGTGCCCATTCCCTGAATGCGGTTGGCATATTCCCGCTGCAGGCGATCCCGTTCCTTGTAGAGATTGGATTTCTGAAGCGCCAGCGCGCCTGCCTGGCTGTTCTGAGACGGATGCGATGAACGGCTTTCGTCATTTGAGCGCACTGTCCGCAAAACAAAAAGCGCGCAGCATAAAAGTCCCACCGCCGCAAACACGGCCAGGCCGCTTAAAAGCCATCGCTTAAGATTCCCATGTTTCTTCCGCTTCTGCACGCTGCTTTCCTCTTTCTGTGAATCAGGGGAATGTTCCGCAATTCACGTCATGTTGTCGTTTCCGCCAAAATCTGCGATCCACCCTGTAGGGAACGGTCCTGTGCCGTTCCTAAACATTCTTTAAAGATAGTCCGCAATGGCACAGGGCCATTTTCTACGGATTCTTTTGGAACTGTTGATGAATCCAGCTTATTCCGCACCATAAATATATCATATCCCGCAAAATATGTCTACTATGCAGCCGGAGGAAAGGACGAAATCGATGTTTAGAGGACGGAAAACGCCCGCAGCGCGGCTGCGGGCGATGCTTTTGCGTGGGCGTTCGAGGTTGAATCATAATACTGTCGCCTAATTCACTAATCAATTGGATATATCAGAGGAACCGTCCCTCTGACTCACGTCGCAGGGCAATAGAATCAGGGAATCATACCCCGATTCATTAAACCATCCCGCTTCCCTGATGGTTGCGGGATGGCATAAGCGAGTGCTTTTACTCAGGGATACCTTTTCTAAAGCACTCTGTTCCGGCAAAAAAGACTGCGACGAATCCAAACAGACCAAAGATCGTTCTTAAAGCATGAGCCGGTAAAGCATTAAATATGAACGAAAAAAGGAGAAACGTACCCATCGTCGACAAATAAGCCAACAACATGCGCTTGATTTTACCGGGATAGAACAGGCTTTTGAACATGTAATAGAAAAATGAGAAAGCGCACAAAAACGGAAGAAACCGAAGGACTTTGAAAATCTTTCCAACCATAGTTTATCCCCTTTCCCATCACGTTCTTGGCGTGGTTCTGGGAACGTCCTTTGAGAATTTGAACTGATTGGGCTTGACCGTTGCGTAGGGATAGGGCGTGGGCGCGGGGGTTGCGTCGGCGGGGATGGGGACGTAGAAGGGGTTGTCGGGATTGTCGTCGGTGGGATCCCAGCCCTTGTTGTCTTCGACAATTTCAGGATATTCGGCCAGCTCGCGGAAGGGGATATACTCCTCGCCGTCGGTTACGATGATGGGCGTTCCCTGCGGGCAATTGTCATAGATCCACTTTGCGTCGCGGCAGAGAAGGCGCACGCAGCCGTCCGAAGCCTGCTCGCCCAGATTTTCATATGCCTCCATGACCATGCGGTTTGATCTTTCGCGGGTATAGGTGATCGAATGGAAGTGGAAGCTTCCGGTGATGCGGGTGGAATACTGGCCGAAGAGGTCGCCGATGAGCATTGTGAGCCAGCGGTGGCGATCCTTCATTTTATAGGTGCCGTTGGGCAGCTTATTGTAGCGAACGCCGGAAGAGCAGAGCATGTATTTGACGGGCACGGTGTATTCGCCGTTTTCGTCGGTGGTATGTACGATGACCAGCTGCGCCTTTTTGGCAAGCGTGATGGCATAGGGAAGGTCAATTTCAACCCGCGGCGGCTCCGGCGTGGGCACGGGCGTGGGCGTCGGGGTGGGCGTCGGCGTGGGCGTGGGGGAAGGCGTAGGCGTGGGCGTCGGGGTGGGCGTCGGGGTCGGGGTTTTATTTACATCGATATAGACGTTGTGTTCGGCATTATTGTAGGAGTTGGCAAGAAAGCCGACCACTACGGCCACCGACAGGCATAAAAGCGCACATACAATCCACAAAAGCCGATTGGAATTTTTGCGGTAATTTTTGCTCATTATATTCTCCTTTTGATATGAATAGAAATCTCCATAGAAATACATGCTAATTATATCGGAATTTATATCACATTGCAAGTGCATTTGCAACAAGATTCTGCGTGGGAAAAAGGCGCGTTTCGCCGCTCGGATGAACGTTTCAATATGCATAAATTCCTGTTAAAACTTGACAATTTGATTGACAAATGATGTCTTTTTAATGTAGAATATAGCTTGTGTCAATCCGCTCACCAGCCCCGGGCGTTTGATGCTTTGCGTGGCATGCTGACCTCATGCCGGATGCATCAGTATTGATATTGATTTGGAGGAATACCCAATGAGCACTTATATGGCGAAGCCCGCGAACGTCGATCGTAAATGGTACGTTATCGATGCAGAAGGCGTTGTGCTTGGTCGTCTCGCTTCTCAGGTTGCCCTGATGCTGCGCGGCAAGCATAAGCCCACCTTCACTCCCCACGTTGACACCGGCGATTTCATCATCGTAGTCAACACCGATAAGATCGTGCTGACCGGCAACAAGCTGGACGACAAGATCTATTATCACCACACCGGACATCCGGGCGGACTGAAGGAAACCAAGTACCGCGACCTGATGGCCACCAAGAGCGAATTTGCCCTCAAGAAGGCCGTACGCGGCATGCTTCCCAAGGGACCGCTCGGCAACAAGATGATCAAGAAGCTGAAGGTTTATGCCGGCCCCGAGCACGAGCACGCGGCCCAGAAGCCCGAAGCGTTCGAGATGAAGAAGTAATCAGGAAGGAGGACGAAACACATGTCTGAAGTTATGATCAATGCCGTTGGAAGAAGAAAAAAGGCGATCGCCCGCGTTCGTCTGATTCCTGGTGAAGGAAACATCATCATCAACAAGCGCCCCCTGGACAACTATTTCGGACTTGAAACCCTCAAGACCGTTGTCCGCCAGCCCCTCACCCTCACCGAGACCGCTGCCCGTTACGATGTTATCGTAACCGTAGCCGGTGGTGGATACACCGGTCAGGCCGGCGCGATCCGTCACGGCATCGCCCGCGCGCTCGTTAAGGCTGATGTAGAGCTCAAGCCCGCCATCAAAAAGGCCGGCTACCTCACCCGCGACCCGCGCATGAAGGAGCGCAAAAAGTACGGTCTGAAGGCCGCCCGTCGTGCGCCTCAGTTCAGCAAGCGCTAAACTGTACTTTTTATACCGCAAAAGCACTCAAAACCCCGGAATTATCGCAATTCCGGGGTTTTTCCTTTTGATATGG
>SVGP01000039.1 GCA_015056255.1 Clostridiales bacterium
TTGATAACCGCGTCTATACTCTTAGAAAAGCCTTTCTCTTAGAGGGCGACCCAAGAGCTAATGTGTAAACCATGTTGTTGCACATTCTGTAAACCATGTTGCTCTTGACACAAGCCCCCACCCTACGGTATATAGGATCTTCTTGCGAAAAAAACGCAGCGCATGTATCTGCGCTGCATTTGTCCATATCATAAAGATACTCTATTTCATTTTCCACGCGGACAGTTTTTCGCCCTTCACCATGAACGCCCGTTTCGCAATCCCCGCCATGGGGTCGTCGGAATGGGAATCGGAATAGAAATCCTCAATTTCATGGCCGGGGAATTCCCGGCGGAACCGGATCACCTTTTCCTGCCCGTGGCAATTGGGGCCAAAGTATTTTCCGGTTTTGAAATCGACGGGAGACGCGATTAAATATTGAATACCCAGCTTGTCCGTCATCGGCTTTACGATGAATTCGGGCGAAGCCGAGGCGATCAGGTCGTCGTCCCTTCGCGTTTCAAAGTAGAATTTCTTGATGCGGCATTCGTTTTTCTTCCAGAAATCCGAAAGCATTTTTTCCGGGTTTTTAAGGTCGGTCAAAAACGCAAACATGTGCTCCTTGAACGCCTGCTTATCCTTTTTAAGAAGAAACGCAGCCTCAAACGCAAGGCGCGGAAGCCTTAAAAACATCTTGGGCGTTCTTAAAAGGCAATACACATAAAAACGCGCGGTGGAATCGCCGTCAAAAATGGTTTTATCAAAATCATATGCGTTCACTTTGCTCACCTCTTATATTCTAAGTTCAACAAACACAGACAAAACCCTTTATTTTCCCCAGTGATTTTCGCAAAAGGAGGCGAAAACATGCTGCTTGATCTGTTTTCAAACCCCATGGACACTCTGATGAGCCTGCTCATATCTCTCCCCGGCATTTTCCTTGCCTTAAGCGCACACGAGGCGGCGCACGGCTGGGTAGCTTTAAAATGCGGCGATCCTACGGCGCAGATGATGGGCAGAATTACCTTAAATCCCTTAAAGCACATCGACCCCATCGGCTTTTTGTGCATGCTGTTTGCGGGATTCGGCTGGGCGCATCCCGTGCCGGTCAACCCGAACAATTTCAGAAACTACAGAAGAGACGACTTAAAGGTATCCCTTGCAGGCATCACGGCGAACCTTCTTCTCTTTGTCATCGGCTTTATCATCGCATCCGGGCTGATCACGTTTGCATATACTTCCCTTCCCGAATTTGATTCGATGGATGCATACGTCGAATATCTTGATGAAAACTACCTTGTAGATAAAGACGGCTTTGCCCGTGAAAACATAAACGCCGTCTGCAGAGATGGAGGCGAAACATTCGTTTCCGTGATTCCCGCGGGCGAACACGCTTATGTCGTTCACGCAGATCAAAGCAAAACGGTGTATTATTCCGCTGCGCCTGAAGTGTTTTTCAGCGACGAAACGCTGTCCGCAGGCTTTTTCCTGATCTCCAATCTTTGGGGAAAGGTGGGCGAAATCGCATTTCAGATGCTGATTTCCTTTATCTACTTAAATCTCGGCCTCGCGGCTTTCAACCTGATTCCCGTGCCGCCGCTGGACGGCTATCATGTGCTTAATGATCTTGTTTTAAAGCGCTCTCTGTTTGCCGATTACAAGGCGCAGAGAATGGGCACGGGCATCCTCTTTGCGCTTATTATGCTTGGAAACGTGTCGCCGAAACTGGACGTAATTTCAATCGTCATCGGCTTTGTTAGAACCCAGATGCTGTCGGCGTTCACCTCTATTTTCCAGACGCTGGCTTCCGTATTCAATATCATCTGACGGGCGGGTAATAAATGGCATACGTAGTAGACCTTAAACAATACGAATATTCCGGGCCGCTGGACTTGCTTTTGGACATGATTTCGCACGCGAAGATCGACATAAAGGATATCTTCATATCCGAAATCACCGAGCAGTATCTGGAATCGATGCAGCAGCTGAACGATCTTGACATGGACTCGGCCAGCGAGTTTCTTCAGATGGCGGCGACGCTTCTTGAAATCAAGTCGCGCGCGCTTCTGCCCAAGCCGCCGGTAGAGGAGGATCCGGATGCGGAAAGCCCGGAGGAAGCCCTCATCAGGCAGCTCGAAGAATACAAGCGCTTTAAGGAAATTTCGCAGGAAATGAAGCAGCTCGAGGAGGAGGCCAAGAGCCTTTTCACTAAACTGCCGGAAGAATACCCCCTTCCGCCGCCCACGATCGAGCTAACCGGCCTTACGCTTGCGGGACTCACCAAGGCGTTTGCAAGGGTTTTAAGGCGCCTTGAACAGCAGGCGGAAAACGAGCAGTTTGAAAAATTCTCAAGAGCCGAAATGCGAAGAGAGGTCTATACCGTGGGCCAGTGCATGGCGCGCATTCAAAAGCGCATCAAGTCCGGCCCAGTCAATTTCTTCTCTCTTTTCGAAGACGCGCCCACAAAGGAAGAGGTTATCACCGTATTTTTGGCGCTGCTCGAGCTATTAAAGCTCAACAAAGCCCGCGCCGAACAGAAAAACGAATACGAAGACATCCTCATTATGCAGGCGGCATAAATTTAAAAAACAGAGGCATGAATTATGAAACACCTGATCATCGTAAAAAGCACGCCTGAAGTCGATCCGCACGCATTTGCCCTCGCAGCCGAAAATCACTTTAGGGATATTGTCAAAATTCCCGGCGTCCATGATGTCAGAGTGATCGAGGGCATCCGGGAACACGAAAACCGCTATCACTTCATCATCGAAATCGATATGGACAAGGAAGCCCTGCCCGCCTACAACGAAAGCAAATGCCACCACGACTGGAAGGAAAACTATTCGTCCTGGATCGAGAAAAAGGCGATCTTCGACTACGAATAGGAAAGGAGCAAAAATGCCCGTCATCAAAGGCCTTGAATGGACGTTTGACACCGAAGCCGAATTATACGAAAAAATGCGCCCGGGCTATCCGGACGAGCTGTACGGGGATATTTTCAGATATATTCCGCTGACGGAGGATTCGCACGCGCTTGAAATCGGCATCGGCGGCGGTCAGGCCACGGAGCCCGTTTTAAAAACCGGCTGCAGCGTAACGGCGATTGAGCGTGGAGCACATTTTACCGACATCTGCAATCAAAAATTCAGCGGCTATCCGCGCTTTTTATGTATAAACAGCCGCTTTGAGGATTATCCTGCGCAGGAAAACGCCTTCGACCTCGTCTTTGCCGCCTCGTCCTTTCATTGGATCGAGGAAGAATTCGGGTATAAAAGAGCGTATGCCCTTCTTAAAAAAGGCGGCGCGTTTGCAAGATTTGCCAATCACCCCTACAAGGACAAGGAAAACGAAGCCCTGGACGAAGCGATTCAGAGATCTTACGCAAAATACATGCCCGGAAGCAAAATGTCCCCTGAATACACGATGGAAATGGCGGTTGCGCGCGCTGACATCGCGCAAAAATACGGTTTTTCCGAAATCGAGGCGCATCTTTATACCCGCATCCGATCCTTCACCGCCGCTGAATACATCCGCCTCTTGGGCACCTATTCCGACCACATTGCAATTGAGGAAACCACGCGAAAAAAGTTCTTTTCCGAAATCGAAAACGCCATTCTCTCCTTCGGCGGCACAATCCGCATCTTCGACACCATGGATCTGGCGCTCGCAAGAAAAGAATAGTTGATAATTTTTCGTCCCCAACCGAAGTTTTAGCCGTAGGGCGGGGGCTTGCTCCCGCCGTAAACCAAAGTGCAAACGGCGGGGGCAAGCCCCCGCCCTACGACGTTAAAAGGATCTTTTTGCGAAAAAAGCTGCTTTTAATGCCTTGGCTCCCCCTCTGGGAGAGCTGTCAGCGAAGGTGACTGAGAGGGCCGACAACGCACAGATTTACTGATAACAGGCCAAAAACCCGCATGATCAAGTCGACGCGGGCGTTGGATGATCGCCCCTGCAATATGGATATGATACCATCACATAAAAGTAGGGGCGGTCATTGACCGCCCGCGCTATCTATACTTTTCTTCTTGCCGCCCGATCACAGGCGGCTCTTTTCATCAGCCTTCAGCAAACTGGTCCTTACCTACGCCGCACAGGGGGCACTCGAAATCCTCGGGCAGATCCTCAAACTTCGTGCCGGGGGCAATGCCCGCCTCGGGATAACCCTGAGCCTCGTCGTATTCCCATCCGCAAACTTCACAAACATACTTTTTCATCTTTATGTCCTCCTTAATGATTCATTTTCTTTTCCCTTTGGATGATTCAATTATACCACACGATGCAAGCGTTTTCGGTGACTTTCTCACTTAATTCTCAAATTTTTTTTGCTGAATCCAATGATTTGAAAGAACATGATCCGTTAATGAAAAAAAATCTTTTTTATGTGACATGGTCACGGAAGAACATGGAAAAATCGGTTATAATTGAGCCATAAAAAAAGAGAAAATAAAGAAATTTCAAGAACAAAGTTCTTTTATCCGAATAAAGTGTTCTGTTAGATTTCCGGGAGCCTTAATGCGGCTCCTGCCGCATGAAAATCCCGATCCTTGAGCAGATTGCTGTGGAAAGGGGGGATGCAAAAAAGTTAACATCGACGAAGAGATAGAATTTGCGTGCGAGAACGGCATCATGAATATCCCGATGATCATACTCGTCAGGGAAGGAAAGGTGGTGAACCAGTCTTTAGGCGCAAAGCCTAAAAATTAAATACTGAATATGCTGTAAAAAGTACACTCCATTCACATAGGAGCTGCCTGAGCGAGAGGCAGCTCCCTCTGTTTTTTCGCCGCAATGGCCGTCCTTCCCTTTTGGTATTCATTATTTCACCCTGATTATCGCTTGTGCTTTTTACGGTGAGATAGTATAATAAGAAGCAAATGGATAATCACGGGGGATTTTTCAAGTGGGCAAGATTATTGCAACAGCCAATCAGAAGGGCGGCGTCGGAAAAACCACGACGGCGGTCAATCTGGCGGCGTGCGTCGCGGACGCGGGCAAGCGCGTTTTATTACTCGACATCGACCCGCAGGGCAACGCGACCAGCGGCCTTGGCGTAAACAGCAAAAAAGGCGAAACCATGTACACCCTTTTAATGGGCGAAACCACGGCGAAAAACGCTATAAAGCAGACGAAATTTAAAAACCTTTCCATCATTCCCTCCTCCATCGACTTATCCGGCGCGGAAATCGAGCTGGTGGGCGAGGAAGACAGGGAGAAGATCTTAAAACATGCGCTCAGCGAAATCAAAAACGATTTTGATTTCATCTTCATCGATTCGCCGCCGTCTTTAGGGCTTTTGACGCTGAACGCATTAACCTGCGCCGACAGCGTGCTGGTCCCAATTCAGTGCGAATATTATGCGCTTGAAGGCGTCGGGCAGCTTATGAACACGCTGACTTTGGTTCGAAAGCATTTAAATCCCGCACTTGACGTTGAGGGCGTAGTTTTAACGATGTTGGACGGCAGAACGAATCTCGGCCTTCAGGTTGTGGGCGAGGTCAAAAAGTATTTTAAGGGCAAGGTATATAAAACCGTCATTCCGCGCAATGTGCGCTTAAGCGAAGCGCCCAGCCACGGCCTGCCCATTCATGTATACGACGCAAAATGTCCGGGCGCGACTGCCTACAAGCAGCTGGCGCAGGAATTGATCGAGCGAAACGGGGGTTAACCGATATGGCAGTTAAGAAAACCGCGCCGCGCGGGCTTGGACGCGGCTTAAGCGCGCTGCTGGGCGAAATCGACGAGGCGCACGACGCGCTGACCACAGATACGCAGCAGCCCGGCGACCGGGTGGAAAACGTAAAAATCGTGGATATCGACCCCAACCGCGATCAGCCCAGACGCGATTTTGACGAAGAAAGCCTAAAGGAACTTTCAGAATCGATCGAGGCTGTGGGCGTAATCCAGCCGATCATTTTGACCAAAAAGGGAAACCGCTATCAGATCGTCGCGGGCGAACGCCGCTGGCGCGCTTCCCGCATGGCAAATTTGACCGAAATTCCCGCCATCGTGCGCGACTGGGACGAGATCACCCGCATGAAGGCCGCGCTGATTGAAAACCTGCAAAGAGACGATCTGAACCCCGTGGAAGAGGCCATGGGCATTCAGGCGCTTATGAAAAAGTGCGACCTTACGCAGGAAGCGGCCAGCAAGGTAGTCGGAAAAAGCCGAAGCGCCGTTGCCAACGCCCTTCGCTTATTGACGCTTCCGGAAAAGGTTCTTGAAATGCTCAAAACCGGCGCCCTGTCCGCAGGCCATGCCCGCGCGCTCGTGTCGGTCAGCCCCGAAAGACAGTTAAAGCTTGCGCTTCTCACGGTTCAGCAAGGCTGGTCGGTGAGACAGCTTGAAAGAATCTGTGCGCAGCCCGAAAAGGAAGACGCGCCCAAAGTGAAGGAAAAGCGCATTCCCGAGCTTCAGCAGCTTGAAAAAATGGCCCGGGACGTTTTCGGAACCCGCGCAAAACTGAACGGCGACACCCACTCAGGAAAGCTGATTTTAAGCTATTCCAGCTATGACGATCTTGAGCGCATCTGGGAAGTGCTTGAATGCCTTTCGCAGGGCGGACAATAATAAGGAGGATTTCACCATGGAATACATTGTAAAGCGCCTGCCTGACGACGTAACGCCCATCCGCTTTGACGGCGAATTCACCCCCGAGACCATGCCCGAAGCGTTCAAAGCCTTAAACGAAGCAGCCATTTCCGATTATCCGTGGCTGGAAAAATACCCCGATTCCTTCCCGGCATTTGCGCGCGTGGGCTATAACGAGTCCGGCCTCATCGTGCTTATGTACGCCAAGGAAAACCCCATTCTTAAAAACATCACCGTCATCAGCACCCGCCAGTGCACCGATAGCTGCCTGGAATTTTTCGTAAAGCCCTTCCCGGAAAACGACGACCGCTACATGAACATCGAAATCAGCGCAAGCGGCGTTCCCTACGTAGGCCTCGGCCCCGGACGCGGCATGGGCACGAAGTTCAAGGGTCTGGTAAATGGCATGGACGTAAGCGCCAGCGAGCATAAGGGCGGCTGGTGGGCCGTCAGCTACCGCATCCCCGCCTGCTTTATGAAGGTGATCTACGGCGAAACCCTCGCATCCGGCTCTAAAATGAAGGCCAACTTCTACAAATGCTCCGAAAACATCCATCCCCATTTCGGCACCTGGAACCACGTGGAATCGCCCAAGCCCGACTTCCACAGGCCCGAGTGCTTCGGCGATCTGACGCTGGAATAAAAATATTACAGAAAAACAGCACAGGGGACGGCCCAGGCCGTTCTCTGTGCTGTTTTCCATCTTTTAGCAGATACCGCAATTCAAATCAGGAAATCTGCGCTTTTTTTCTGTATAATGCCGTCATGCAGGATCAAAAGGGAGGGTACGAGCCATGCTTGAATGGGCGCGCACGATTCAGATGATCATCGACGATATCGATGCATCCATACGCCTAAAGGAGACGGACGAAATTTCCCTAAAGCGACTGTCGGACAAGATGGGCTATTCCGAGTTTCACATGTCGCGCATGTTTCATAAACTATCCGGCATGCCGTTTCGGGATTATGTGAGGATGCGAAAACTGGCCTTTGCGCTTGATGAAGTCAAAAATACGCGCCGCGCTTTCTTGGATATCGCTGTCGATTACGGCTTTCAGTCGCAGGAGGCGTTCATCCGCGCCTTCCGCGAAGCCTATCATACGACGCCCGGCGAATACCGAAAAAACCCTCAGCCCGTCGTGCTTCGCACCATTCTCCGCCCCTTTGACTGCTACATCATGGAAACGGGAGGCACAGGCATGAAGAAAACGAATTCCGACGTAAAAACCTATTTTGTCACCATTCCCGCGCACAAATTTCTGCACGTCAAAAACCTTGAGTCCATCGGCTACTGGGATTTCTGGCAGAAGCAAAGCAAAATCCCCGGCCAGGACTGCGAAACCATCACGGGCTTATTGTCAAGCCTCGGCGGCAACCTTGACAACATGGGCGATAACGACCTATCCAGCGGGTCAGGGCAATTGATGGCCTTTATCAACGAACCCACAGGCCGCATCTGCTCCTGGGGCATTCCCCTTGCCGAATGCTACGGCGTGCGCCTGCCCGTCGACTGGGAGGGCGAAAAGCCCGATCAAATGATTCTGACCAACATCCCCGAAGGAGAATACATCGTCTTTGAGCACGGCCCGTTCGACTATGAAACCCAAAATCAAGCCGTGGAAGCCAAAATCGAAAAAGCCATGAAGGACTTCGACTACGCGTCCTCCGGCTATAAGCTCGACACTTCCCCCGGCAGAATTTTCTATTTCTACCACGACTGCAAGCGCTACTGGAAATATGTCAGGCCGGTCGTGAAGGCGTAGCGTATTGCATTAATATCCGGTCAGCCGCACCGATAGACGTAGTATGCAGAAAAATGTGTATGCTCATTGTTTAATTCTGATCCTTGCGGCGATACCTGTATGGCAGGGGCTTGCCCCTGCCGAAAACGCGCTTTGAAACGAAAAACGGCGGGAGCAAGCCCTAATGTCATTAAGTTAGCAGCGGGAGGCGAAACGCCTCCCCTACAAAGGAAACCAAACGTATCAATCAATTGTAGGGGACGGGTTTCCCGTCCCGGTTTCGCATTTTATGCTTTAATGAGACAGCACGTTCTTTTGTGTTGTATAAGTCGGATATTAATCCTTCAGATCCTTGACCTTGGTGGGGCCTGCTTCCTTAGCGGCCTTTTTGATGAGCGCAAACACGCCAAGCGCGGCAAACAGAAGTCCAAGGCCGATATCCTTTAAGGTGGAAATCAGAAGCGCTTCGTCGGATTCAAACATTTCCATCAGGAAGGGAATCAGATCGCTTGTTGTAAGGCCGGGAAGCTCGCCGTTTCCGAGCATTTCATAAAGGATATACCAGTCTGCAGCCAGCGTGCCGAACAGCACGCCCGCAATCACGCAAACGATCAGAATCAGCACCTTGATTGCGCCTTTTTTGCCCTTGAGGATTCCGTATCCTTTCTCGGCAAGCAGGCCAATGACGAGACCCGCAAGGGAGGCAATATAGCCGAAATAATATACGACCGCCCATACGATCGAGCCCAGCGCAGCGCCGATCAGCGCGCCCACAAAGCCCGTGAGATACGAGCCTTTTTCCTCGGCGCGCTGAGCTTCATGCTCCTCAATAAAGGCGCTTCGAACCTGAATTGCGCAGTCCTTATGCAAAGGATAGGCGACGCCGTTAATCAGTTTCCACGTGCCTTTGTCAATCGGTTGACCGCATTCGGCGCAGATTTTGCACTTGCTTGCGCCCGCCTGCTTTAAAAGCGGATAGAACCACTCGATAAAGGCGAGCATTCTTTTCATTGTACCCACAGCGTCGCGGAACATAATATCGACCGATTTCACGTTAAAGGAAATGCTTTGTATGCGAAATTCACGTTCGATGTTTTTTTCATCCAGAATGGCCTTCAACTGACGCTCTGCTTCAGGATCGGGAAAGCTTGTCGCGATCACAAGGCGCTTATAGCCGCTGCCTTCTGAAAAAGTGGAGGCGTAGCCATGCAGATTTCCATAGGCGACGCCGGAGGAAACTTTGAGATTATTTTCCTTTGCCAGTTTCTTGATGCCGGAACCTACCATATGTATATCCTCCAGTCAATTATTGCATTAATATTATAACATTTTTACAACATTTGTCAATCATATTACCTAACTTGGACGCCAAGCTGCATCAATGATGTATCCATGTATATTATATCTCATTTGAGCCATAATTGCAATACATCCTCCCTCTATTTTACCTCTCAGATGAATATTAAAATATTTCTGAATGGAGGGGTTGAAATTGGACGCAAAAGCAAGAATCAAACAGCTGATGCAAAAGCGGGGATGGAGCGAATACCGTCTTGCCATTGCGTCAGGCCTTTCTCAATCCACGGTCGCGAACATCTTTAACAGAAATACCACGCCGTCCGTCGCTACGCTGGAGAGCATATGCAAAGGATTTGGGATCACCCTTGCGCAGTTTTTCGCAGAGGGCGACATGGTTGAATTGACAAACGAGCAAAAAGAAATGTTCAGCGCGTGGTCAGCCCTCACCAGGGAACAGAAGGAAGTGCTTGCGCAGCTGATCCTTGTCATGAAACAATAAACGAAAAATGGAGATCCTCTAAAACGTATAATCAGAAAATCAATGTCGCAGAACGAAAATATGTCCTCTTCAGGAAAACAATATGTTTTCATCTGGAAGGACGGTTTTTTCGTTCCATTTTTTATGGGATGAAACAAAACAGCAGCGGGCGGTTCGTGAATCGCCCCTGCCTTTTAAGGAAAGAATGCCGGATCCGTCTGCCAAAAGGCTCCCTTGTGCAAAGGGAAATGTACAAACCTGCGGTTTTGACTGAGGGATTGTCGCAGTTGCTTTTAGGCAGCCGTTGCTATTTCGGCGGGAGCAAGCCCCCGCCCTACGGTTTAATACGTTTTGATTATTGGAAAATACCTTAATCCAGCACCCTCCCGTCGGTAGAAATCGTTACCACGCGCCACGGAATAAACTTTCCGCTCGCCATCAGTGCGCGTTTGACGGCGTTTTCGATGCCGCCGCAGCAGGGAACCTCCATTCTGACGACGGTTACGGATTTGATATTGTTTTCGGAAATGATGCGGGTGAGCTTATCGGCATAGTCGCCCTCGTCCAGTTTCGGGCAGCCGATGAGCGTGATGTGGTTTCGCATGAATTCATTGTGGAAATTTCCGTAGGCGTAGGCCGTGCAGTCGGCAGCAATTAAGAGATTTGCGTTTTCAAAATACGGAGCGTTTACGGGCACGAGCTTGATCTGAACCGGCCACTGGTTAAGGCGGCTTGCCGCGGGGCTTTGGACAGCGGGCGCGTCGCACGCTTCTCTTCGGATGGCTTTTGCGTTTGTGCCCGGACATCCGCAGGGCAGAGGGGCATTTTTTTCTTTTTTGGCGCTCAATACAGCTTTTTCATCGTATGCGGGCGCTTCTCTTTCTTCAAAGGAAATCGCGTCCACGGGGCATGCGGGCAGACAATCCCCCAGACCGTCGCAATAGTCCTCGCGGGTGAGATGCGCTTTTCCGTTGATCATTTCAATGGCGCCTTCGTGGCACGCCTTTGCGCACGCGCCGCAGCCATTGCATTTTTCCTGATCGATTTTGATAATTTTTCGGATCATTAACTTGCTTCCTCCTTGCTTTTGTATGGATATCATACTATAATACTTTCGATCAATCAGTTGTATTTACAACAGAAATGAGTTTTTTATGCAGGCGTATCTTCCGATTCTAAAAAATTCACAATTGTTTTCGGGCGTTTCGGACGATGAAATTCTGTCCATGCTTTCCTGCCTCGGCGCGCGGATGAAAATCTTTGAAAAGGGCGACGTGATTTTTCACGAAGGCGAGTATGTTTCGGATATCCTCGTGATGCTGAAGGGCGAAGCGCACGTTCAGTCCATCGATTACTGGGGCAACCGCACGATCCTGAACCGCGTAGCACAGGGCGATATGTTTCTGGAAGCCTATTGTACACCCGACGCCGGCGCGCTTAAGTTAGACGTCGTGGCGGCGCAAAAATCCGTGGTTGCGTTTTTCGATGTGAGACGTGTGATCACAACCTGCTCAGCCGCCTGCCGGTTTCATGCGATGGTGGTTCAGAATCTGGTGTTCGCGCTTTCTGAAAAAAACAGAAAACTCGTCGCCAAGCTTATGCATATGTCCGGACGCACCACGCGCGCAAAGCTGATCTCCTATCTTTCGGAGGAGGCCAAAAAGCACGCATCCGGCGAATTCACCATTCCCTTCAACCGCCAGCAGCTGGCCGATTATCTCTCGGTGGACAGAAGCGCAATGAGCCTTGAGCTTTGCAAAATGCGCGATTCCGGCATGCTGGAATTCGAAAAAAACCGCTTTAAGCTGCTTCTTCACAGCGAAAACCAATAAAAGGAGAAAAACGCAATTTATATGCGAAACAAACTCAAACGCGAGCTTACCGAGTTCAAGGTTCTTTTAAAATGTATTCCGGCCACGGTTGTCACGCTGTTTGTGGTGAGCGTAATTACGATGAATCTTCTGGCCAACAAAACGCTTTATCAAAGCGAGATTCTGGCGCTGGACGGTGGAATTCTGATTTCGTGGCTGTCGTTTATGTGCATGGACATCATCACCAAGCACTTTGGCTCCAAAGCCTCAAACACCATTTCGCTCCTTGCAGCGGCGATCAACCTTCTGACATGCGTAATTTTTATTATCGCTTCCGCAATTCCCTCAAACGCAGGCGATTTTTCCGCCTTTGACGGCATCTTCGGCGGCACGTGGTTTATTTTAACTGCCTCAACCATTGCGTTTCTGTCATCCGCCGTCATCAACAACACCTTAAATTCTCTGATCGGTCGGCTTTTCAGAAGTAACCCCGACGGCAAAACGGCCTATGCCATGCGCACCTATATTTCCACCTTCATCGGTCAGTTTCTGGACAATTTTATTTTCTCCGTCATCGTGTTTGTTTTCTGCGCGCCCGTATTCTGGAACGGCTTCCACTGGACCTATCTTCAGTGCGCCACCTGTGCGTTGACCGGAGCGGCAGCCGAACTGATCATGGAAATTGCATTTTCGCCGATAGGCTACAAAATCACAAAAAAGTGGCGCAGGGAAAATATCGGGCGCAAGTATCTTGATTTGATCGGGAAGGAAGACTGATTTATGAAAGTATTGATCACCGGAACCGCGCAGGGCATCGGGCGCAGCATATGTGAATATTTCCTCAAAAACGGTCATACCGTCATCGGCATCGACCGGCAGGAAAAAAGCGTCGATCATCTTTTATACACCCACTACACCATGGACGTAAGGGATAAAGATCATCTGCCAGAGATTCCAGACGTCGAAATCCTCATCAACAACGCAGGCACCCAGAACGAGGACGACATTGATATAAACCTTAAGGCCTTAATCGGAATCACCGAAAAGTACGCCTTTCAGAAAAACATCAAATCCGTTCTCATGATCGGCTCCGCCAGCGGACACACGGGCGCGGAGTTTCCCGAATACTGCGCAAGCAAGGGCGGCGTACTTGCCTACACCAAAAATGTCGCCATGCGCATCGCCCCCTTCGGCGCAACCTGCAACAGCCTCGACCCCGGCGGCGTAATCACGCCCCTTAACGAATGCGTGATGAACGATCCCGAATTGTGGAATGAAATCATGAACGAAACGCCGCTCAAGCGCTGGGCTACGACTGAGGAAATTGCCGAATGGGCGTATTTTCTGACCGTGACCAACAAATTCTGCACGGGGCAGAACATCCTCGTGGACGGCGGCGAAGCGATCAACTACAACTTTGTGTGGAAGGATTAAGAAACGATAAAGGGGCTGTCTCAAAACATGTTTTACCTTAGGCTTTAACGAAATGCTTCTAAAAAACATGAACTACGGGACGGGAAACCCGTCCCCTACAGGAAGAAACCATTCTGTTTCCGTTGTAGGGGACGGGTTTCCCGTCCCGGTTTCGTGTTTTATGCTTTTAATGAGACAGCCCCTTCAGATTTTTCACAGGAAAGAGCTTCTATAAGAATATGCAATCGATTTTGCAGAAGAACGCTAATCTGCAAAGCATGCGCCGCGGCGGATCATTTCCTCTCTTACACGAGCGCCGTTAAAGCCGTGAAGGGAGGTTTTGTTATCGTCAATCGCCATGGATGCGCAGATGCCCGCCGCCTCGCCCATGGCGCGGCAGGTGGGAATCACGCGGATGGAGGACTGCGCCACGAATTCCGCGCCCAGATTTCTGCCCGCAACCAGAAGATTGTCCATGTCCTTCACAATCAGCGCGCGCAGGGGAATTTCATAATAGGGTTTTCCGCTGTCCTCGATGATTTCATAGGTGTTCAGCTTTCTGCCATGGATATCGACCGGATAGTTCGACTGGCAGATCGCGTCGTCAAACTGCATATGCGCAAGGCACTCGTTGTTGGTGACAATATGATCGGTCACGGCGCGCCTTGATTCGCGCACGCCCACCATGGTCGAAATCTGCGCAATGTAAGCGTTTTCAAAGCCGGGCAGATATTTTCTGTAAAATTTCAGCTGCCTCAGGATGGCCTTTTTGCCCTCCAGCTGCACAAAGGTGAGGTTTTCCGCGTCGTCTGCATCGTGGAGGTCGAAAAATTCCGGGCAATTGAAGGCGATGGCGTCGCGTCTTCCGGGGAGCGTAAAAAACTGCCAGTACACCGCGTCGTCATAGGTGAGATCACCCTTTTCAATGGCCTCAAAGAAGAGGGGACGCAGGGGATAATTCCATTTTGTATTCGTCGTCACTGCGCCGCAGTAGTTTTCAGGGCGGGGCGTGGGCGCGCCCGTGTCCTTCTCAGAATAGAACGCCCAGTATGCGTCCGTGTCGATGCCGCCCAGAATATACCTTAAAGAAACCGGCTGGTTTTTGCCGTCGTCCTCGTTTCCGTGGAGCAGGGGCAGGTTCAAAAGCGCGCAAAGATCACAGTCGCCCGTTGCGTCGATGAACATCTTGCCAAATACCTTTCCATGGCCGGATTTATTGAAGATGTTTACGCAGACAATGGTTTTGCCTTCTGTTTCCGCGCCGATGACGGTCGTGTGGTATAAAACCTTTACCTTCCGCTCCATGAGCATTTCTTCCAGAATGATGCCCAGCATCATGGGGTCAAGCCAGTTGTCGCCCTTTCCGACGGACGCGCCGGCCTCAACCGCTCGGCGGTTGATTTCATCGGAAATATAGCTGCACATGGGATTGCCCTTGATGCCCGTGTGCATAAGCGGCGTGACAAGCGAAAGCGTTGCGCTTCCGCCGGGAATGCCGTATTGTTCAATCAGGACAACGTCTTTGCCCTGATCCGCCGCCGCAATTGCCGCGACCGCGCCGGCTGTACCTGCGCCGGAAACAACGATGTCGGCAGTGTAGGATTTGCTTGTCATAGTCGGCCTCCCATTCGCTTTTCAAAAACCTTATTGATTTTTAAACCTGACCGCTGTTCCGTACGCAATTACCTCAGCCGCGCCCTGCATAACAGCAGCGGATGCGTAGCGAATGTTGACAACGGCGTCCGCGCCCATCTGTTCCGCCTCTGCCACCATGCGCTTGGTGGCGATGGCGCGGGCTTCATTCATCATTTCGGTATAGGATTTAAGCTCTCCGCCTACCAGCGTTTTAAAGCTCTGCGCAAGGTCTTTTCCTAAATGCTTGCTTTGAATGGTGCTTCCGCGCACGAGACCCAGCATTTCAAGCTCTTTTCCGGTAATGTAATCAGTATTGACTAAGATCATCTTCTTCACCTGTCCTTATTTCCTTAATTCTTTGAATGCAAACATGCACAAGCACCGCCGTCAACGCGGCAGGCACAAGCGCAAACAACACTTTTGCAATGCCGCTTAACACGTTTACAAGTAAAACAGCATAAAAAACCATGTAAGCGGAAAAGAAAGCCGTAATCACAATGGGTGCAATATACTGTTTCCATTTGACTTTTTTCATATATTCCACCTCCATCTGAATTTTTCGCAGTATTTACTTAAGAAGCTCCTCAATCACTTTCTCCATTTCCTCTGACTTTTTCTCAATGTCGGTCAGAAGCTTCATTTGCGCTCTTGCTCTGATCAGGTTGTGATCGGGCGAGCGAACCTTGAAATACAAATCGCCGTCGATATAGTCGGTCAAAAAGCGCATGGCCAGTTCGCAGGTGATAACCTTTACACCAAGGGGCAGAAGACGGATTTCGTGATCGGGCAAAAATCCGCGCACTTCGCTTAAAAATCCCGCCGTGAATTTTTTAAAAAGGTTCATATCGAGCGAAATTTTACTTATGTCCTCCTCGTCCTCTGCGGCGGTGGACGCGCCGAAACGGATCGCGTCGCCGAAATCGTAGAGGGCGGAGCCCGGCATAACGGTGTCAAGGTCGATGACGCAGATGGCCTTGTCGGTTTCATCGTCGATTAAAACGTTGTTGATCTTGGTGTCGTTGTGGGTTACGCGGCGCGCAATTTCGCCCGTTTTCAGCTTTTTCACAATCTCACCCATCATGCGGCGGCGGTCGAACAGAAACTCAATTTCATTCTCGACCTCTTCCACGCGGCCTGCCTTATCCTCAGCAACGGAAGCGACGAACGCGTAAAAGCGGCGGGTGGTGTTGTGAAAATCAGGAATGGTTTCATGAAGGTCTTCTACAGGATAATTGCAAAGAAGCTTCTGAAATTCACCGAAAATTCGACCTACCTCGTAAAAATGCTCCGGCTTTTCAACGCTGTTGTAGGGCGTGGCGTTGTCGATAAAATAATAGGCTCTCCAGTAATATCCCGAGGGATCCTTGTACATGATATCGCCCGTTTTGGTCTTGATCATCTGAAGCACGCGGCGTGAAGGATCAAGCCCCTGCGCTTCAAGCGTGCTTTTCAAATGTTCCGTTACGTTTTTGATGTTTTCCATCACCTTGTCAGGCTCCTTGAAAACATAGGGGTTGATGTGCTGGAGCGTATATTGAATCAGCTTGTCGCCGGATTTATAGGTGAGGCGATAGGTGTTGTTGATGTTTCCGGAGGTCATTTCTGAGGAAGAAACGTATTTACCTTCAAAGGGAAACTGGGGCAGAATGCCTTTTATGCGGTTATAGGACAAGGGAAAAGCCTCCTTTACGATCACGGATAGTCAACGCCATATACGGTTTCAAAGCCCTGCTTTCTGAGCGCGTAGGGCGCTTCGTTTTTGCGGGACGGATGCACGCGGTTGGTGAGGAGAACCACATATACGCCCGTTTCGCTGTCAAGCCATAGAGACGTTCCGGTAAAGCCGGTATGTCCTACGATGTTGCCGCCCTCTTTTTCGTGATAGGCGATCCAGCCAAGGCAGCGGGTGGAGTCCAGGTATGCGGTCTGATTGGTGAAGGATTTTTTGATCCATTCCTGATCGAATATGGGATTGGGCGTCGGAGGAAGGATGGATGCGCAGAAAGCGCAAAGGTCGCGCGCAGTGGAGAATACGCCTGCGTGGCCCGCTACGCCGCCCAGCTGGCAGGCGCGCTCGTCGTGAACGCTGCCGCGAACGGGTAGAGTTTCGCCGACGCGGATTTCTGTGGCGGCGCAATATGCGTCGGGTGCAGGATTAAAGCAGGTATCCTTCATGCCAAGCTTGCGCCAGAGTTCGGTTGCAAATACATCCAGCGGCTTTCCGGTCTGATAGGCGATGATTTCGCCTAAGAAGATAAAGCTCAGATCGGAATAGACGACTTCGGTATTGATGGGCTTTACCGGCGGGGTGTTTAAAAGGCCGTTGATTCTTTCTTCGCGCGTGTCGCCGAACTGATCGGTGTCCATAAAGGGAACGAGGCCGGCTGTGTGGGTTAAAAGGTTGAAAACCGTCACTTTTTCAAGCTCGGGATGCACCTTTTTGCCGATGGCAACGGGCAGGGGCGTGTCGAGGGAAACCTTACCCTCCTGTAAAAGCAGCACCATCGGCGCCCAAACGCCCGTGAGCTTGGAAAGGGACGCGATGTCAAAGAGGGTGTCCTCCGTCATGGGCTCGGTCACGGGGGTGATGATGGCGTTTCCGAAGGCCTTGAGGTCGTAAATTTCATTGCCTCTTCCGATGGCGACTACCGCGCCGGGCACGAATTTATCTTCTACATATTTTCGAACCTGTTCAATAAACGCTTCGTATCTTTTTTCCATTTCGAATGCCTCCTAAATCTTATGCAAATCTGTTTGATCAATTCAGTTTTCCGTTTGCCCAGTGGCGGCGGCAGAGCGCGACATAGCTTTCGTTTCCGCCCAGCATGATCTGTTCGCCCATCTTGACCACGCGGCCGTTTGAAATGCGGGCGTTGCAGGTGGCTTTTCGTCCGCACCAGCAAACGGTCTTGATTTCCTCAATCGTGTCCGCCCAGGCCATCAGCCATTTGCTGCCTTCAAACAGGTTTCCCTGAAAGTCTGCGCGCAGGCCGTAGCAAATCACGGGCACGTTCATCTCGTCAACAATATATACGAGCTTTTCCACCTGTTCTTTCGTCAAAAACTGCGCTTCGTCGACAATAATACAATCATAGTCCTGTACGCTGATTTCGTCAAGCTCTTCCACAAAATTGCAGTCCGCCTTAAGGCCGGACCTTGATCCTACGATGCGCTCGCCGTCTCTAGTGTCGAGACAGGGTTTAAGCATCAGCGCCTTCTGGCCGCGCTCCATGTAATTATACTGAACCATGATGGCGTTTGCGGTCTTGCTCGACCCCATTGCGCCGTATCTGAAATATAATTTCGCCATAAAAACATATCCCTTTCAAATGCGATAATAAAAGATTCTACAAGGAAGAAGAATTTTCCTTCCGCACTTTACAATTTCCCCATTTCCGTATAGAATGGAGGGCGGAGGAATGTGTGCATCATGAAAATCTGCGGCATTGTTTCGGAATACAACCCGTTTCACGCGGGGCATAAATATCATATTGATGAAACCAGAAAAACAACAAACTGCGACTATGTGGTCGCGTGTATGTCCGGCGCATTCACCCAGCGGGGAGAGCCTGCGTTTATGGACAAATTCGACCGAGCAAGGGCCGCGCTTCTGGGCGGATGCGACGCAGTGTTTGAATTGCCCCAAGAATGCGCCGTCCGGCCAGCCGAGTGGTTTGCACGCGGCGGCGTGAGCGTACTTGACAAAATCGGCTGCGATGTAATCTCCTTTGGAACGGAATCCGGGGATAAAGGCGAGCTTATGCGCGTGTTCGATCTTGTTTCAAACGAAACGGATGAACTGCGTGAAATGATCAAAAAAGGCCTTTCCGAAGGGAAAACGCTCGCCCGTGCAAGGGGCGAAGCACTTGAAGCAGCGTGCCCCGGTCTTAGAAGCATGCCGAATCTGTCGCTTGCCCTTGAATACCTTTCGTCGATTAAGGCGTTGGGCTCAAAAATGGACGTATGCGTCGTCAAAAGAAGCGCGCCCTACCACGCAGAACAAACCGACAAGGGCTTAAGCGCATCGGAGATCCGGCAGGCCGTCCAAAACGGAAACACCGACTGGGCGGTCGAATGCATGCCCTCAGAAGTCCGCGAAGTTTTCCGTAACGCGCTGGCTGGCGGCGTCTCCCGAAAAGCTCGCCTTGACGAATTGTTCCTTCATATTATCAGAAACCTGACGGACGAAAAAAAAGAAAATCTCCCGGACGCGGGCGAGGGCTTAAGCGAGCGCATCTATCAAAAGGCGCAGACGGCGGTCAGCCTTGAAGCGCTCATCGATTCAGTCAAATGCAAGCGCTATACCCGCGCCAGAATCACGCGCGTAATCGCCGCCGCTGCCATCGGATTAGAAAAAAACGCCCCGGAGGATGCGCCGTATCTGCGGCTTCTGGGCTTTAGAAAAGAAAGCGCGGCGCTGATTAAGGAGCTTGATAAAAGAAGCGGTCAAAAGATTGTATCAAGTCCCGAAAAAGTCCGCACGCACCCGGCGTTTCTCGCTGAAATACGCGCAACCGACCTTTGGGGTCTGTCCGCAGACGGCGAAAAATACAGAAAAGCCGGGCGCGACTGTACGGAAAAATTTATTGTCGTTTAAACGCACATGAAGCGTTATCAATTTAAGGGAGGTACCCATAAATGCTACCCAGAAAAGAATATCCCCGTCCGCAGTTTGTGCGCAAGGGATGGATGAACTTAAACGGTGAATGGCAGTTTGAAATCGACCACGGCGGCAGCGGAAGAGCACGCGGCATGGTCGAAAAAGAAATGTATGATTCCAAAATCATCGTCCCCTTCTGCCCGGAAAGCAGTCTTTCCGGCGTGGGATACACCGATTTTATGCGCGCCGTGTGGTATAAGCGCACCTTTACACTGCCCAAGGACGCCAAGGGCAAGCGCGTGTTTGTGAATTTCGGCGCGGTTGACTATCTTGCAGAGGTTTGGGTAAACGGCATGTCCGTGGGAACCCACAGAGGCGGCTATGTCGGCTTCCGCCTTGAAATCACAAAGGCGCTTAAAGACGGCGAAAACACCATCATCGTCTGCGCGGACGACGATTTAAGAAGCGGCCATCAGCCCTTCGGCAAGCAGAGCCCCCGCTACGAGTCCTTTGGCTGCTCCTACACCCGCACCACCGGCATCTGGCAGACGGTGTGGCTCGAGTGGGCAAACGAAACCTTCCTTGAAAACGTTCGCCTGACGCCGGACGCGGAAAACGCATCCCTCTTGATCGAAGCTGAAATCGACGGAAGCACCGAAGGCGTGACCCTTTGGGCGCAGGCGGCGTTTGACGGCGAATATGAATGCGAAATCGAAGTAAGCGCCAACGGCAGAAACACTCAGATGCTGATGCTGATTGAGAATGTGCATCTTTGGAATGTGGGCGAGGGTAACCTTTACGATCTCACCCTCTCCCTTCGAAAGGACGGCAAGGAAATCGACCGGCTGGACAGCTATTTCGGCCTTCGCTCCATTTCCTTTGACGGCATGAAGTGCTTAATCAACGGAAAGCCCATCTTCCAGCGCCTGATCCTTGATCAGGGCTTCTATCCGGACGGTATTTACACCGCCTCCTGTGATGAGGAGCTCAAAAACGATATCCTCCGTTCGATGGCCATGGGCTTTAACGGCGCGCGCCTTCACCAGAAGGTGTTCGAGCCCCGCTTCCTCTACTGGGCGGATAAGCTCGGCTACATCTGCTGGGGTGAAATGGCCAGCTGGGGCGCGGATCCCAAGGACGGGTGGATTCTGCCCGCGTTCTTAGACGAGTGGATTCAGATCATCAAGCGCGACTATTCTGTTCCCTCCATCGTCGGCTGGTGCCCGTGGAATGAAACCTGGGGCGAAAGCGGCAACGGCCAGCACGCCGAAACCATGCGCATGACCTATAGAATCACCAAGGCCCTCGACCGCACCCGTCCCTGCATCGATACCTCCGGCGGCATCCACGTCGAAACCGACATCTACGACACCCACGACTACGAGCAGAACCCCGAAATCTATAAAGAGCGCTACGCGCCGACCGCGCCCATCATCTACGACCAGTTCAAGGGCCGCCAGCATTATAAGGAAGGCCTGCCCGTGTTCGTCAGCGAATACGGCGGAATCGGCTGGAACCCCGACGGCAAGGGCTGGGGCTACGGCACTGGTCCGAAGACCGAGGAAGAGTTCATCGCCCGCTATAAGGGCCTTACGGACGCGCTTTTAGACAATCCCAATCACATGGGCTTCTGCTATACGCAGTTAACCGACGTAGAGCAGGAGATCAACGGCCTGTACTACTACGACAGGCGTCCCAAGTTCGATCCCGAAATCATCCACGCCATCACTTCCCGAAAAGCTGCGATTGAAGAATAATGAAAAGCATCCGGCGGAGGCTTGCTCCCGTCGGATGCTTTTTAAAGTTCAGCGGCGCTGAGAAAGCGAATGCATTTTTCTATTTTTGCGCCCGCGTACTCCCTCAGTCGGCTGCGCCGCCAGCTCCCTCCCGGAGGGAGCTGAAAAATGAGTGAGCGATCCTTGAATCGCCTGACTTTTTATGTAAAAAAACGCTCTCCGGAAATCCGGAGAGCGGTAATATATATGCAGTTATTAGAACTTGAGGCTGTTCAGCTTGATGCCGGGGCCCATGGTGGTGGAAATAACCGCAGACTTGATGTAGGCGCCCTTGGCAGCGGACGGCTTGGCCTTGATGATGGCTTCCATCAGCGTGCGAAGGTTTTCGGTGAGCTTCTGCTCTTCGAAAGAGGCCTTGCCAACGGGGCAGTGGATGATGGCGGTCTTGTCAACACGATACTCAACCTTACCGGCCTTGGTTTCGGTGATGGCCTTGGTTACGTCCATGGTGACGGTGCCGGTCTTGGGGTTGGGCATGAGGCCCTTGGGGCCGAGCACGCGGCCCAGACGGCCAACGAGACCCATCATGTCGGGGGTGGCGATACAAACGTCAAATCCGAACCAGCCGCCCTGAATCTTGGCGATCATGTCTTCCGCACCTACGAAATCGGCGCCGGCAGCCTGGGCTTCTTCAGCCTTGGGGCCCTTCGCGATAACGAGGACGGTCTTGGTTTTACCGGTACCATTGGGAAGTACAACGGTGCCGCGAACCTGCTGGTCAGCGTGGCGGGGGTCAACGCCCAGGCGCACGGAGATTTCAACAGTTTCATCAAACTTCGCCTTCGCGGTCTGCTTGATCAGAGCGATGGCTTCCTCGGGGTCATACTGCTTGGTGCGATCGATCAGCTTAAGGCTGTCGGCATACTTTTTTCCGGTCTTCATCTATATTTTCCTCCCTGTGGTGCAAGCGGCGCTATGTCCTCCCACGGTTTTGGTGTTTAGCGTAGATTAGTCGTCTACAACAACGCCCATGGAACGGGCGGTGCCGGCTACCATGCTCATCGCGGCTTCGACGGAAGCAGCGTTCAGATCGGGCATTTTGAGCTCGGCGATTTCCTTAACCTGCGCCTTGGTGATGTGGGCAACCTTGTCCTTGTTGGGACGGCCGGAGGCATGCTCGATGCCGCAAGCCTTCTTTATAAGAACGGCGGCCGGCGGGGTTTTG
>SVGP01000001.1 GCA_015056255.1 Clostridiales bacterium
CCTTTCTTCCCATGCCATACCCTTGGTTCCTTTCTCTTTTGGTTTGGCTTGAGTATATCAAAACTGTAAACCATGTCCTTGCACAATCTGTAAACTATGTTACTACACTATACAGCTTGCTCCCGCCTTGCGTCAAAACAGACTTTAGTCTGTAATATGCAGGGGCGATTCATGAATCGCCCGCGCTAACGAGACCCAAGTTCGCGGCGGGAGCAAGCCCCCGCCCTACACCAAAACCGACTTTAGTTTGTATTTATGTAGGGACGATTCATGAATCGCCTGCGCTAACTTAATACAAGCGCCGACAGCTTTCCCTGCAGCATAAAAAACAGGGCTTCTGCAATCCATTTCGTTGCAGAAGCCCTGCCTTTTTTATTTGTGTCCCTTGCTTCTGTAGCTTCCGCAGCAGCTTTCATCCGCCGCTTTTCCCGTGCAGGCGCAGCCGCAGGGCTCCACCTGAATGGCGTTTAACGAGCAAAAATCCTTGTCCTCCATGTGAAACTGGCAGCTTTCCACGCGGCAGCGGATGGAGCTGTTGGGCGTTGAATGAGACATAAACGATTTCCTCCCTAAACTTATTGCGCGCATCTCACGCATGAAGTAGTATGCGCATAAGCGCATTTTCAAATGCATTTTTATTTTTGAACGTCAAGCGCATAAACAAAACGTATTCTGCAAACGCTTATAAACGATCATTTTTTCATGGAGGAAAACTATATGACCATCGGTCAGATTACCATTTTGATTGTAACGGCGCTGATCGCCTTTGGCGTATGCCAGCGCGTGCTTGACAAAATGCGCTTAACGGACAGGCAGGCGCTATTGATCGCGCTTTTCATCTTTATAGGCAGCTTTCTGCCGGATATCCCGATTGGAAACGTCCGCATAAACATCGGCGGCGCGGTAATTCCGTTTCTTCTGTGCGCATATCTCATCATCGGCGCGCATACCGCGTCTGAACGCGTTCGCGCTGTAACAGCTTCCCTCGTCACTGCGGCCGCGGTCATCGCGCTCGGCAGATTCTTTCCAAACGAGCCCGAAGCCATGCCCTTTGACATCAATTACCTCTACGGCCTCGCCGCAGGCGCAATTGCCTGCCTGTTTGGTCGCTCCCGCCGCGCGGCGTTCATCGCGGGCGCACTGGGCGTAATGCTTGCAGATATCGCAGAATCAGTCGCCCTTTCGCTGTCAGGCGTAAGCCAGACGCTTCATTTGGGCGGCGCAGGCGCGATGGACGTGATCGTCATCGCCGCCATTACCGCGGTTCTTATAAAGGAACTGGTCGGCGAATTTACAGAACGCGTCAAACGCGGTGCAAAGGACGCGCAAAAGGAGGCTTCGCGATGAAAAAGCTTTTATCTGTCATCGTTTTTTCGCTTCTTCTGACGTTTTCAATCGTCTGCCGCGCCGAAAACGAAGAGCGCGTGTACACGCTTTTTGACGAAAGCGGAAACCGCATCACATCCCGCATGGGGCAAATGTATGTTGGCGACGAATACATTTCCGCAGATAATCTGCTTTATGAGATCATCTCCGTAAACGACGAAACCGCCTCTGCTTACGCTCGCCTTATCGGCAACGAGCCGGAGGATATTTTCAAGGTGATGAGTGCAAAAGACAACGGAAAAAGACTCATTTGCATGTATTCCACCCATTCCGACGAATCCTATATCCCATCGGACGGCGATTTTTCGCTTGAGAAGAATGCGGGCATCTACGACGTGGGCGAAGCATTTCAAAAGCATCTTGAATCGCTGGGCTTTGAAGTCGAATACTCAAAGGACACCTTTCTTCCCCACGACGCGGGCGCATACCGACGGTCCCGCTCCGTCGCCGAGGATTACGCCGAGCGCATGCCCGCCGCCATTATCGACATTCACCGCGACGGCATCTCAAAGGACGAATATGAAACCACAGTCGACGGCGAAGAAATGAGCAAAATTCGCCTGTTCGTCGGAAAAAGCAACCAGAATGCCGCCGAAAACCGCGCCTTTGCCAAAAAGATAAAGGCCATCGCGGACGACAAATACCCCGGCCTTGTAAAGGACATCTTTATCGGCAAGGGCAACTACAATCAGGATCTGTATCCAAGAGCCATTTTATTGGAATTCGGCACGCACGAAATTGATAAATCCCTCGTCATCGATTCCACCGAATACATGGCCAAGGTCATGTCCGCCGCCGTGGGCAGCCCCGCCGAACAGCGCGCGCAGCCGGAAACCAGTGAGGAAAAGAAAGCCTCCGTAAGCGGAATCGCTATCCTGATCGGAATTGCAGTCGTCGGCGTCATCGTGTTCGCCGTCGCATCCACCGGCTCATTCAGAGGTGCGGGCCAAAGAATCAAAAAGACCGCCGGTGAAATCACAGGCGGACTGTTCAAGGGAAACAGAGACGGTAAAAGCAAATAAGACTTCAGTCGGTTTTAATCTCTAAAAGAAATCCTCTGCTCATATGAAACAGAGGATTCCTTTTGTTGAACAGATTATCTCTTCAAAAGGCGTGCATGTATCCAAAACTTTCCTCAGCGGGCGATTCGTGAATCGCCCCTACTATATAATAACAACAAAATGTCTATGGTACGCATTCGGCCAAACGGCTCCCTTGTGTAAAGGGAGCTGTCAAAATCGAAGATTTTGACTGAGGGATTGCAGCTAACGTATCGATTCATTCATACGTTTTATGAAACCGGTACAGTTTGTGTGCCTACATATGAATATCATCGCCCGACTAAGCAGTTTTTTCAGTTTTATTCAAATCTATATTTTTTGTTGTTACAATATACCACGAGGAAAACACGTCCTCTGACAGGCAGGGGCGATTCTCGAATCACCCGCATGCTTTTTACGCAAGAACAATTTTCGCATCCTTTTCAGTCTTATTCAGCACGAACCTTGCCTTCATGCCATCGCACTCCGCTTCGTATTCGCCTCTGAAGCCGTTGAGCGTCACTACGCCGTTTTCGTCGGACTGGAGCGTCACATCGGTATGCCAGTCGTGCTTCACGCGCTGCTTGAGCGCCTCATACGAGGGCTTGTGGCTGCCGTCCAGGCGCACAAGGCCTGCCGGCGCGCCCAGCCATGCGCCGTCGCGGAAGTCCCAGTTGGTGAAGGCCTCGACCAGGGGATGAGCGAACAGCTCGTCCAGCATAGTCATAAGATTGTTGGCCTGTCTGTCCTCGCCCTCGGGCGTGGTGGGCCATTCAGGCACCTGCCAGTCGTTGAGGTCAACGATGTGCGAAGGCATAAGATCGCCGGAAACGAAGGTATTTTCGGTAAAGTGGATGGGCTTTTTGAAGCTTTCAAAGCGTTCGAGCACTTCGTTCAGCTTTTCAAGGCCCCAGAAGCCCTGATGCTGGTGGGACTGAATGCCGATGACGTTGATATCCACGCCCGCATCAAGACAATCTGCGATCAGCTCCCTGTACTTTTCGCTGGTGTTGAAGTCGTTTAAAAGAAGCGTCGCGTTCGGATCCATATTGTGCGCGTGTTCAAACAGCGCTTTGATCAGGCCCACCCGACCCATTTTCTGACAAAGCGGCGTGATGGCGTTCTCTTCCGCAGTGAACACGGGCATGATGACCACTTCGTTGATTACGTCCCACATGGTGACGTAATCCTTGAACGCGGAAATCTCTCGCTTGATTCTGAAAAGCTGGTTTTCAAAAACCTCGTCCACGGTCTTTTCCATCAGCCACTTGGCGGCTACCGTGTGCCAGCAAAGCGGATGACCCTTTAACTGGATGCCGTGCTCGGACAGGAACTTCGCCGCGCGCAGGGTTTCCTCTTCCTTCGTTTCTCCCTCTTTGGGCTCGTAAGAACCCTGATAAAAAGGCAGCGTTCCGAAATTGAACACGCCGGACCAGGACTGCCACAGCTTTTCAAGCTTTTCCCTGCGTTCGGGGGCGAGACCGGGCTTCAGCATCTCCGAAAACCAGAAGATGTTGCAGCCGAACTTGAATTCATGGTTTTTAAGCGTCATGCGAACCTTGCGGCCGGGCATAACGCTGCCGTTGGCGTCGGTCAGGGTGATTTTCATTTCAGATTTTCTGTGCTGATAGCGGTCCATACCATCCCTCGATTCTATTTATTATTTCTTTTCAAGAACAATTTCGATATCTTCCCCATTCGGCGCAAGCGTCCAAACGGTTTCCATGTCGCCCTCGTAGCCCTCGGGCAGCATCAGAATGTGCATCTCCCACGCATTCGGAAGCACGGAAAACGCGCACACGCCGTTTTCATCCGAAACATATACGCTGCAAAGAAGATCCGTGCACACCTGCGCCATAACGCCGGAAACAGGCGCGCCCGTCTGGTCGACGAATTTCACCGTATAATGAACCTCGATTTCTTCCTCATCCGGCTCGCCCGCGTCCAGATCCTCTTCATACGTCCACACGGTGGGGTTGTTTTCATCCTGCGTGGTCAGGTGCATCATCATATCAATGTTCTCTTCGTCCACGAAGAACATAACCGTTTTAACGGGATCCAGCGCCGGATCGGAGCAGAAGTAAATCGTCGTATACGGATAGCCGGACGTTTCCATGCTGTCCAGCGCAAACGTCTGGCGATAGAATCCATCCGCATCCGGCTCGATTGTTGCAATCGGGCGCATGACGCTGTCCGCGTCGCTCACGATAAACGCGATTTCAGGATCAATTTCATTGGTAAGCCCCACCGCGATTTCAACCGAGTCGGCGTTTGCAATATACGCTTCAAACTCGCCGAAATACAAATCCATCATGCCGGAGGGATCAAAAATGAGTACCTTCTTGGCGTTCTCGCCCAGAGGCGCAACCGCAAGTTCATCATGAACCGGCAGCTCGGGGTTCATCGAAAGCGCGTCAAGCGCATCCTTTGCCGGAACCACCTTCACCGTGTCGATCCAGATTGCGTCCTCTCCGCCGTTTCCGGACAGGTTCTTGACATAAGTGATCTGAACCTCATGCGTTCCGCTTGATGCAAACGGATGCGCATACGTCATCCAGTCGTGCTCGCCGCCGAACACCTTCACAACCTCATTGTCGATTACGATTTTCATAAGGTCGTTCATGGGCTCGGTGGACGTTTTGAATTCCACCACCAGAACATCGCCCACATCGGCGGAAACCGAAGTATACACGACCGCATAGCTGTTTGAAGCGCCCACGTTCGACGATTTCACAACCTGCCGTCCGTCCTTTTCCTCGCACACCATCGGCCATGCGTATTCATCCGTACCGTTGTAGAAGGGATACTGCGCGCCTTCTTCGTTCAGAGCCGCGCCAAGCGCCTCCTGAGACGAACGGGCGACCGTGGGCTTTCTCTGTAAAAACGCGTCGAACAGGCCGGCGAATTCATCCGCGCTCGTCATTGACCGGCTCTCGATATATTCGACTTTGCCGGTTTTGCTGACGATGACCGAAGTCGGAATATACTGCGCCTGGAAAAGATAGGCAAGATTGGCCGTATCCTTGCCCATCGGGAAAGTAAGACCCAATTCGCCCGCAAATTCGCCGATGGATTCATTGGTGTCCGATGGCTCGCAGGAAACGGCGATGATTTCCACGCGGTCGGAATACGCCTTGTATGCTTCCTCCATAAACGGGAATTCGTTTCTGCACGGGCCGCACCAGCTGGCCCAGATGTTGATTAACACCAGCTCCTTCTCCTTAAGCGTCTCGTATAAGGAAATCGTCTTTCCGTCGTATGTTTCGATGGTGAAATCCATCATCTGACTGCCCACCTGATAGACAGTCGCTGCATGTGAAACCGGCATAATGCCCAAAAGCATAATAAGCGCAAGCACAAAACCAATATATTTTTCCATGTTTTTCCTCCTATAAATTTCTGATTGTATTATAATATCAGCGCGTTTGCTTGTCAAGAACATGTAAAATTCAAAGGAGGCTGATGCAGAAGCAAAGAATCTGCATTAGCCCCCTACGCCATCCGTATCCGTTTTTTCATGCGCAGCACAAAGCTTAGAACCCTTAGTCCAAATCTGGCCGTGCGCGGAAAGCGAATGCGCCATAAATACATTTTCATCAAAAAATGCCATACGCCGCCCGTACAGGAAATTTCCCGTCCCTTTCGAACCACGCGCGGCACAAACGCACGTAACTGATCCGGCCTTATGCCCCCTTCAAGCGTCCATTGCGCATCGCCCAGCATGGTCATCAAGCCGTCTTTTTCCACTTTATACACCCGGTGCATCACATACTGCCCGCCGTCGCGCTGGTAAAACACGATGTCGCCGCGCTTGATGGTCATTTTGTCAGGCGACACAAAAACCGCCTGATCGCGCCCATCCTGCAAAAACGGCGACATGCTGTTTCCGCGCACGGTCAGATATACTTCTCCGCCGTTTTGAATTGTTTCCGCCATGATCGGATAAATTTCTTTAAGTGGAAGTGAAAGCTGTTTCAATTTATGTGATCTCCCATGAAAGAAAACTGTTTTTTGCGTTCTCCATTTGTCTTGAAAGCGCATATCCCGCGCCCGATATGCCCTGCATAAGCCCGATGGGGAAATCATCCGTATCGAGCGGATGATAAAGATTGACTGCATCATTGAATTTCGCACACGATATTTTGCCCGTCAGTATGCGTTCCGCTTCCATCATTGACGCGTTCCCGCAGCAAAGCGTATCCCGTCTGACCGGCGCTTCAGAAAGCAAAAACGCCTTTACTCTGTCAATATCCTTTTGACAGATTTCATGAATCGCTTTATTGTCCGTATACTTCATCAGCTGCGCCCGCGCAATGCCTATGCCCGGCGCGCCGGAGCATAAACCCTTCATAAAACCGCGCTTGTTTTGATCGCGCAGATCCTGCCAGTTGTTTTCAGCCTCGTCAAAATATTCGTTTTCCCATTTGAGAAGCGAAACAATTCCCATGGAATAATCCCGACCGCTCACATATTGCGCCGCGCCGAGCGCAAGCGCCATTCCCGCCGCGCCGTGTCCGAAACCGGTCAGCGCTGCGCGGGAAGCGCAGACACACTTCGCCAGACGCCGGCATACGCCGGAAAGCACATCATGCGCAACATACCCCTTCAGACAGGGAAGCGCGATCAGAAGGCCCGCTGCGCCGTCGTACACATCCGGCGTCTGTTCTCCGCTAAATCCGTCAAAATCAAATTTCAAAAAAAGCTTCACGGCGTCCGAAAGAATCGCTTCATCCTTCATTACGCGCGAAAGATATGAAAGCGCAAGAATGTGCCCGCCAAGCCCCGAAGAAAACGATATATTATAGTCTTCCGCAAAAACCATGCCAAGCCGGTTCAGATGATGCTTTCGGTATCTCGTCAGGCACTCATCCAGTGTGCGCTTCACTTTCTCATTTGCCGTCGCCTCATAAACGGCGCCCAGAAACACCATTACGCCCGTAAGTCCATCGTATAAATCAAAGTCGATGCTCTGAAAATACGCTTCGCCCCGCGCGCCTGTCGTCAGTCCCATCCAAATGGTCGGGTTCGTCCAAACGGCGTTTTTGTGAAGAAGCTCAAACGCGTCCATCGCAGAAGCAAAAGATATTTTTTCCTTCTCCGGGCGCATGCATCCCAAAGAAAGCCGGATGATTTTCTCCTGAGCCGTGCAATCCTCATTATTCATATTTTTCAGCCGCTTGATCGCAGCATCAACCGGCGATAAAGAAAAATAGTCCTCGCAGGCAACGCCCTTTGCATCCCGCAAGCATCTCTCATCTCCATAACAAAAGAAATACGGAATGTCTCCGGCAATCACGCTTTCGGTTTCGCTTTCCAAAACGCGCTGCATCTTCTTTTTCCAGGCTTCTCCGCCCCGCACATAGGCTCTTTCAAGCCGTTTTGCGCTTTCGCGCCTGTCTTCCTCATTTTCAAAACGGGCAATCTGTTCCGTCAGCCGTCCGTACAAATCTGTCGGACGCAGAAGCTTTCGGAAGGGCGCTTTGCGGAAACGCTCCATTTCGCGCACAACTCTCTCTCTGTTTGAAAGGATCGCCTCATACGCCGCCCGAAAGCCTGACTGAATCTCGGAAACATATCCGTGTGCGGCCAAAACCTTTCCATCCATATAAAGAAGGTTCTTCCCCGCGCCCGTAAGCGCGCTCACATCCACATTTTCACCGTCCGAAAGCATCCAGTTGGGCAGAAAATGCGAAAAGGCAAGCGACTCATACATAGTGTCCGTTTGTCCCGCCTTATCCGGCGTAATACCCGACACAAGCGTTTCAACATCCACAAGCAAAGGAGAGTCGCCGTCCGCGATCACATTTTCTGAATGCATATCGGTTGAACCCAGCATAAGGCAAAGCGCAAGAAGCGAGCCCCAGCGCACGTAAAACGCCCGCGCTTCCTCCTCGTTTTTCGCCTCCGCTCCTTCAACAAACGGAACAATCGTGTAATCCGCGTCCCTTTTGGAAACCGGCCGAACCGCACGCGGCATGGGCGTTTTCAAAACAGTCGCCATCGCATCCAGAAAATCCGCCCATGCAAAATCCACTTCTCCGCTTCGGGGCTTGTAAACATACTTTATTCCTTCAGATTCAAAAAGAACGGCGGTTTGACCGCCGTTGTGAGGGTCGGAGAGAGCCTCACTGATTTGAGTAGGCTTTACATTCTCTATTGATGCGTCAAGAAAAAACAATCGTTTATTGTCTAACGTTATTTTAATCATTCACTGTCACCTAAAAACATAGTCATTTCCTTGACTATTAAAGCGAACGTTCTCCATTTCCCTTCATTGCTAAATATTCCGCTTCTTCCTTAGAAGCCCTATCCGAATGTGTCTTTTTCCAACATAGTCTTGAAGAAGGATATCCGAATTCTTCAGTATCACCCCAATGTAAAGCAACGCAGTGATGGCATCTATTAAAGAAACAGCACTGTCTGCACTCCATCATTTTAGGAATACTTGCACAATAGTCTCTTACAATCTCCCAAGCTTTTTGAACCCCGCACTCTAACGGATATGCAACGACAGGTTCAAAAGTTACACAAGGGGTTAATTCACCACGCCAATTAATATGAAATAAACTATTTCCCGCTCCGCAATCCGTACCATTCTGAGATTCATCTCCAAAATCTATCATTTCACAGAGCGGTGCCTCTTTTTTCTGGTTACCCGTATATTCAAATACTTTTTCATCTATCCATTTAGATTGCTCTTCAGATATAGATAATTCTAAGACCTTTGTTAATTCGCATTTTCTATTTGCTTTTAGCGTATCCGTGTAAAAATACGGAACATCAATACTTTTGGCAAAACGTGCTATATCCGGTATATCATGGAATGAATCTACAGTAATTGTTGATTGCAGAACTATGGGAAAACCTGCTTCTTTTAATGATATCACAGTATTTTTTAATTTCTCAAAAACAGTACCATTACCGCACGCCTGCTCATACGTCTTACTGGAAAAACCATACATAGTAATACAAATACGTTTCGGAGGTCTGTTTCGAAGAAATTCAAAAATTTCTTCACTAAATAAAGTGCCATTCGATATTAGCGTAACATTACATCCCATATCATATGCAGCAGCATATATACATGCAAAATCCGGGTGCATAAAACACTCACCGCCAGATATTGTAAGATTAAGCACACCCATATCCACTGCTTGTGAAATCAAGCTTATCCATTTCTCTCCATCAAGAATTCGGATATTTTCATCAGAATTATTCTCGACAACATAACACATTTTGCATTTCAGTGTACATAATGGCGTGAGCTCGATTTGAAGACTGATTGGTGCTTTTAACTTGCGAGCCTTTTTCTGCAAAAATATGTTCATCATAGCTTCTCGTCTTTCAGGTGCTTCCGCCATCAATCGCTGAAACAATTCACCCATAATCATTCATCCTCAAGCATTCCTTCGTTTTTCAACATATCAACAAACATCATCACGTCACGTTTTGCTACTTCTAGCTCAAGTAGATACTCAGAGGCAACCTCCGCTACCATTTGCTCCAAAGTTATACCTAATTCAAGTTTTTTATAGATGAATGCACCAGTCTCATTTAGTAGCACTGCTCCATTAAATGAAAGTGCATGAGCTCCTCTAGGTATAACAATCCATTCGTCTGCCACCTGTCTTAATTTAAACCCTTCGCGGATCTTCATCACTTTTTTTCGTCCTTTCTCTTCAAGATACTTATTCATATGAAACAATTCGTTATATGTAGTTTCGACAGCTTCTTCTGATATAGTGGCATGCAAACTATATACAGGAACGGATGAAATTAATTTCATTATAATATCATCATACTCATCACTGATTTCATCACAAATAGGAAACGTCATATAATTCAAGTGCACTAACGCATAAGCCTCAGCTTGAGTAAGTTGATATATGCGATTATCACTATCTTTATTTACAAATACAATTGCTTTCAGTGGTACTTTATGTTTGATAAAGCGATCTTCTTTTCCACTCCAAGGCGAACCCGCAACAAATATATCATTCTTATCAAAAATAACGGAAGGTTTATCATAATTAAGACACCATGAATTTGTATGTTCACACCATAGATTCGCTTGTGTACTTTTCCCGGCTCCTGAAACCCCACAAAAAAGAATGCCTTGGCCACTGTTTACCACTACAGCACCATGAGCACTTACATTTCCTTGTCTAATAAGATAATAACGATATACGTAAAACAAGAGGCTTAACAAGTCAAATTTGTCAAAATTTTTGCTGATTACAGCTTGAGAAAACTTTCTATTTGCACGAATAAATGTCTTACTTCTACTATTCAAGCGAAAGAAAACATATTCATTCGATTCATCGAATGAATAATCGAATTCTTTCCAATGATACCACGTATTTGGTACATCAAATTCACAACAAAAAAGGCGTAAAGCATTTCCCGTTCCATCTGAAAACATAGCTATACGCCTTATTTGATAAAGATTATATCCAGAAAAATTAAAATACATACTACATTACTCTGGTATAACAATCAATGGTACCTGCTCCCATTCTTATACTAGGAGAAGCCGGACCATTAGGATCACAAATACCATCTTGAATTACCCACGTAACAATCTGGAAGCAATTTTGATAAGAAGCAAAAAGCTGATCCGATTCAATGTTGATTTTAATCAATGCAGGTGCTTGATATTCTTGTACCACGTAACATCCTCCGATTATCGACAATATTACCAATTTTCAAATGTATAACATTCATACCAATTGAAACCCTTATCTGCCTCAGGAGAACCAGATTCACAAACATAGTCGTGATTAGCATCTATATCCGTTATGTCCGGAGCGCAATAAGTAGAGAACACATCCTTTGATGATACAGATACCTTTACTAATCGAGGTGTCTCATATTTCATAATTAATCCTCCACATAAACATAAAAAACTATAAGATAAGGTGCTACACTCCTTATCTTATAAAGATATTAATCCATTTCGCAGGGTTTACCAGCTGCACGCGCCTGTAAAGAACGCTGCTTTGCTGCTACACGCTCTGCAGGAGTCAATTTCCGCCACTCTTCAGCAGTATACGCACCACCAGCAACCATATCGAGCTCATCGTCATTGATTTCCTGGGCAACGGGCTTTTTGATTTCGGACATTGTTTTTTCCTCCTTATTATCTGTTGTGCGCTTCCTTTGCGCCTTACATCCATTCATACGTGTGTGCGGAAAAAGTATTGCACACAAAAGGAAAAATTTTCTGCGGCGATCGGACAGTATATTATTAAAACACTATCCTATTCGTATACTACAATATAATCGCATTTTTGTCAATTCTTTTTGTCGGGATGGTGAAAATTTTTTTTGAGCGATGGCGCGTCCGTATTCAGCGCCGGATAACAAATTCTTGCACGGTAAACGAATGTGGTGTATAATATCATGCAACAGCGGAGCGGCACAAGGCCATTTACTACAAATTTTTGGAGGGGATGCAGTGAATAAAGCATCTGTTTTTTTAAAATTCCTCATTTCCGCATGCATGATCCTGCTTGCAGCTTTATTGGTTTTCGGGTGTCTCTCTCATGTGATACTGCATGATGGCGCGAAAAATATGTACTCGTTTGCGTCTGTAAAGGCGCATTTTGCCCTGTTCAAATGGGCGTATATTGGCCTTTTGGGGTATGTTTTTCTGTTTTCGACAATAGCGGTATTTTTAAAAAAACCATCCAAAAGGTTTCAGCGGGCAATGGAATACAGGCGCGGAAAGAACGCCTCTTCGCGCCTTAAAACATGCACGCGCGTTTTTGTCTTCGCATTATCCGCCATTTTGATCGTGCTGGGGATTGCAAACGGCGGGCTTTACGATGTATTTGTGAAGGCGGTCAATATCTGCACGGAGTGTATCGGCCTTGGATAAGTTTTTTTCGTTTTTGAGAAGGATTCTGCCCACAAAAAGGAGACTCATCCAGCTGTACAGTTTCCTATTATATAATGCGCATCTGAAGGGCTTTGTAACGGGCGATATTTTTACCGGGCTTTCAAAGGGCGCGTGTGTTCCGGGGCTCAACTGCTATTCGTGCCCCGGCGCGGTGGGCGCATGCCCCCTGGGCGCGCTTCAAAATGCGCTGGCCTCATCCGGGCAGAAAGCGCCGTATTATGTGGTCGGTATACTGATGCTGTATGGATTGATACTCGGAAGAACGATCTGCGGCTTTTTGTGCCCGTTCGGGCTTTTTCAGGAGCTTCTTTATAAAATCCCGTCGCTGAAGATCAAAAAAAGCCGCATAACGCGCGTGCTTTCAATGTTTAAGTATGCGCTTTTGGTGTTTCTCGTGGTTTTGCTTCCATTATATTCGGCCATTAAGACCGTTCCGCTGCCTGCATTCTGCAAATACGTCTGCCCGGCGGGAACGCTTGAGGGCGCGGTGGGGCTGCTTGCAAATCCCGTCAATCAGGACAAGTTTTCGATGCTTGGAAATCTGTTTTCGTTGAAATTTGTTCTGCTGGTCGCAATCCTTGCGCTGTGCGTGTTTGCTTATCGCGCGTTCTGCCGCTTTTTGTGTCCGCTGGGCGCGATTTATGCGCTGTTCAACCGTTTCTGCATCATAGGCGTGCGCGTGGACGATCAAAAATGCGTGGACTGCGGAAAATGCGTGTCAAAATGCAAAATGGACGTTCGCAATGTGGGCGACTTTGAATGCATCCATTGCGGCGAATGCATGTCCGTTTGTCCGACCGGCGCAATTTCCATAAAAGCCGGGCGGATCACGCTCAAAGGCGCAGAAGTCAAAAAGCCGAAAAAGCGCGGAAGAATCCTTCTGCCCGTTCTTGCCGTGATCATCCTCCTCATATCAATTGTGCTCTTCAACCTCCCCGAAAAGGTGGAATCCATTCCCGAAAACGCGCCCGTTGAAAGCACTCTTCCGGTAGGCAAGGAGGCAGGCATGCTTGCGCCGGATTTCACCGCGCCCCTGTATTCGGATGGCGGGGAAATTTCGCTTTCCGAGCTGCGCGGCAAAACCGTGATTGTCAATTTCTGGGCGACATGGTGCGGCCCGTGCGTCAAAGAGCTGCCCCATTTTGAGGAAATCCATAAAAAATATGCAGGCGACGTATTCGTCGTCGCGCTGCACTCCACTCTCGTCACCGAAGATGTTCAGGCTTATCTCGACAAAACGGAATACACCTTCCCCTTCGGCCTCGACAAAACCGGCGAAATCATCCAATCCTTCGGCGGATCGACCATGCTCCCTCAGACCGTTGTGATCGACAAAAACGGCGTGATTACCTATAATGCCGTCGGAAGCGTGACGCTGGAAAGTCTGGAAGAGCTGATCGCGCAGGCCAATCAGCCGTAATGGGCAAAAAAATGCGCGGGCGATCGATGATCGCCCCTACAGTGCAGTTATGTTGCCATATCGTAGGGGCGATTCACGAATCGCCCGCGAATACTTCAGCCGGATCGCGGCGGGAGCAAGCCCCCGCCCTACACATAAACAGACTTTGGTTTGTTTTAAGGCATGCATCCCAAACGGACGATAATAGACGCATTCACATCGTAGGGGCGATTCACGAATCGCCCGCGAATACTTTAGCCGGATCGCGGCGGGCGCAAGCCCCCGCCCTACACATAAACAGACTTTGGTCGGTATAAATGTAGGAGCGATCATTGATCGCCCGCGCTAACTAAAAAATCGCGCGCCATTCAGATCGGCGCGCGATTTTTCTTATCTCATGAATTCCGCTGCGGCCTTCTCGGCGGGAATCGCCTGAAGGAAGCGCTCGGTATACGCGTCAAAGCCCTTGGCGTCTTCACTGTCGGGCTCGACGGTCATGGCCTTTGCAGAGGCAAATACGGATTCATTCAGATACTCTTCGAGGCTCTGGCCTTCCTTTTTGTTTACGCGGTACGCCGCTAAAAGCGCCATGCCCCACGGACCGCCCTCGCCCGCGGTTTCCATAACGGACACCGGCGTTTTGAGCGCGGCGGACAGCATTTTCTGGCCGACCATGGGCGTTTTGAAGTAGCCGCCGTGGCCTAAGAGGGAATCCACCTTCACATTTTCGGCATTCAAGATGTCCATGCCCACTTTGAGGCCGGTCATCGCGCCCATCACGATGGAACGGGCGAAGTTTGCAAAGGACAATTTCGCATCCGGCATGCGAACGACCATCGGGCGGCCTTCGTCAAGGCCCACGACGGGCTCACCGGACAGCATCGCCATGTTGACCACGCCACCGCAGTCCTTTTCGCCAACGAGTGCGGAATTGAAAATGGCGGTATAGATGTCGTTCATGGAGGCGTTCAGGCCTGCCGCGTCGGAAAAGCCCTTCAGCATGCCCGCCCAGGCGTTGATGTCGCTGGTGCAGTTATTGCAGTGAACCATCGCGACGGGTTTTCCGGTGGGCGTGGTGACCATATCGATTTCGGGATAGACCTTGGAAAGCGGCTTTTCAAGAACGATCATGGCGAAAACGGACGTGCCTGCGGAAACGTTTCCGGTGCGGACGGCTACGGCGTTGGTTGCAACCATGCCGGTTCCTGCGTCGCCCTCGGGCGGGCACAGGGGGCAGCCCGCTTCGAGCTCGCCTGCGGGGTCCAAAAGCAGCGCGCCTGCTTCGGTTAAGCAGCCCGCGTCCTCGCCCGCGTTCAGAACGGCGGGGAGGATTCCGCGGATTGTCCACTCATAGCCCGCTTCGGCAACTTTATTGTCAAACGCCTCGATCATCTTCTGATCGTAGTCGCATTTTTCGCTGTCGATCGGGAACATGCCGGAGGCTTCGCCGACGCCCAGCGCCTTTATGCCGGTGAGCATATAGTGAATGTAGCCGGCAAGGGTGGTCAAAAAGGAAATGTCCTTGGCGTGGTCTTCCTTATTCAGCATCACCTGATAAAGGTGCGCAATCGACCAACGCTGGGGCACGTTGAAATTGAAAATTTCGGTAAGCTCCTTTGCGGCTTCGCCCGTCATGGTGTTTCGCCAGGTGCGGAACTCGGCAAGCTGATTCCCATCTTTGTCAAAGGCGAGATAGCCATGCATCATGGCGGACACGCCGATGGCAGAGAGCTTTGTAAGCTTTACGCCGTATTTTTCAGATACGTCCTTTTTGAGATTTGAAAACGCGTCCTGTACGCCCGCCCAGACATCCTTAAGGGAATACGTCCAAACGCCGTTTACCAGCTGATTTTCCCAGGTGTGGTCGCCCGATGCGATGGGGGCGTGATCTTCTCCGATTAAAACAGCCTTGATGCGCGTAGAGCCCAGCTCAATGCCCAGAACCGCGTTTCCATTAGCGATGTAGGAAGTAAGTTCCATAAAAATTTCTCCTTATTATAGTAATTGAAATTCATGTGTACATGATACGCTATTTTTTTGAAAAATGCAACCGGTTCCCGGCAAAATTCGCCGGCTTCTCCCGCTTTACGCAGGGATAGAAGGTGTAGTATAATGCTTTCATACACAAAAGGAGGCGGCGGTATGGCAAAGATTCTGCTTGTTGAGGACGACGGCGTTTTGCGCGAGGGGCTGTATGAGCTGTTTACGCGCGAAGGATATGAAACGGCGTTGGCTGCGTGCGCAAAGGAAGCGGATGCGCTTGTTTCCGCCGATGTGGATTTGATTGTATTGGACGTAACGCTGCCGGACGGCGACGGCGTTTCGCTTTTAAAAAAATGGCGAAGCGAGGGCCTTACTGCGCCGGTTTTATTTCTTACTGCAAAGGACGAGGAATTCGACGTGGTTCGCGCGCTGGACGCGGGCGGAAACGACTATGTAACCAAGCCCTTCCGCATGATGGAACTTTTAAGCCGCATGCGCGTGCTCACGCGAAACGCGCCGTCATCCAAGGATGCGCCGATTCAAAGGGGCGCAATTGAAATCGACAAAGCGCGAATGACGGTAAAAAAGAATAGCGAAGCGCTTTTATTGACGCTTACAGAATACAAGCTCTTAATCCGGCTCGTCGAGACAAAATTTATTGTCACCCGACAGATGCTTTTGGACGCGCTTTGGGATCAAGAGGGCAAATTCATCGACGACAACACGCTGTCCGTTCACATGAGCAGGCTGCGCGATAAAATCGGACATGAACACATCAAAACCGTTCGGGGGGTGGGCTATCAGTGGTCGGATGGATGATTTTCTGTGCGGTTTTGGGCTTACTGGCGATCGTTTTTCTGTTTCTCTACCTTCGCGTGCGTATAAAGCTTTGCCGCCTTGTACAATCGGCGGATGATTTTTTGACCGGCCAAGCCGCGCCCGTTCCCTATTCCGTTTCGGAGGACGCGCTTGCGCCCGTTCAAAATGCGATTTCCGATCTTCAAAGCCGGATCAGACTTCTGGAAGACATGAAAAAGGAAGCGCATGCGTCTGCCAATAACATGATTTCAGACATTTCCCATCAGCTCAAAACGCCGCTTGCGTCCGTCAGGCTCTTTACCGAAATGGACGCGGGCGCGCACATGGACGTTTCGCTTACGCAAATTGAGCGGATGGAAAATCTGATTCAGTCGCTTCTGAAGCTGGAGCGGCTGTGTGCGGACGGATATGCGTTCACGTTTGAGGAGACAAATGCTTTTGATATCGTAATGGACGCGTGGAATGCGGTTTCACCGTCCTACCCGGGGCGAAAAATTGAAATTGTTGGAAACGCCGCAATCCGCGCAGATCAAAAATGGCTGTCAGAAGCGTACATGAATCTTTTTAAAAATTCGCTTGAGCATATGGATGAATCAGGCGTTGTCAGGGTGACGCTTGAAAAGGGCGAAAACACCTTCTTTTCAAGCGTGTCCGATGTGGGCGGCGGCGTTTTGAAGGAAGAGCTGACGCGCATATTCGACCGCTTTTACAGATCAAAAACCCGAACGGGTTCAGGCAGCGGCATCGGGCTTTCGCTCACGCGCGAGATCATCCGCCGTCATCATGGCTCCATCCACGCCGAAAACATTCCCGGCGGCCTTCGGATCAATCTGACGCTTCCTATATTGAACCTTTCGAAATCGTAAGATTGGATTCACCCGCGTGTAAGGTGAGGCTTGTATACTTCGGCTTGTAAGGAGGAATATGCATATGGAAATCATCCGAACCGAAGGCATCAGCAAAATCTACATGCCGGGCGAAAACAAAATCTACGCCCTTGACAATGTTTCCGTTTCCTTTGAACAGGGCTCCTTCACCGCCATCACAGGGCCCAGCGGCAGCGGAAAATCCACCCTTTTGCACCTTTTGTCGGGCCTTGACAAACCTACAAAGGGCGAAGTGATTTATCAGGAAAAAAGCCTGTACCGGTACAACGACAACCAGCTTTCTGTGCTCAGAAGGCGAAGATTCGGATTTGTGTTTCAGAATTTCAACCTTGTAAAGGAGCTGACCGGGCTTGAAAACATCCTGCTGCCCGTAATGCTGGACGGAAAGCGCGCGGACGAAAAGTATTTGAATCAGGTGATTGATCTGTTGGGCGTCCGGGACCGTTTGAGCCATCTGCCCGGTGCAATGAGCGGCGGACAGATGCAAAGGATCAGCATTGCACGCGCCCTTTCCAACAAGCCCTCCATCCTTTTCGCCGACGAGCCCACCGGAAATCTGGACGGCAAAAACGGTAAAGAAGTTATTGCGCTTCTCAAGCAAGTGAATTTTGAGCTTGGCATCACGCTTGTATTGGTCACGCACGATCTGTCCGTGGCCGAGCAAGCCGGGCGCGTCATCGAGCTGAAGGACGGACGCATCCTTCGCGATTCGGGGGCGGTGGACGCATGAAAAGGCTGAGCATGGGAAAAATCGCCCGGGCGGGCGTTAAGAAAAACCTTCGCAGCTACTTAAGCCTCGCCTCGGGCATTTTTCTGTCCATTTTCTTGATCACCGTTCTCTGCCTACTGATTGAGGGCGTGTTTACGGCCGAATCCGCGCGCGTTGCAAACCGCGTAGGCTTTCAGGACGCGTTTTATTTAGACGGCGAGCTTACGGACGAGGCGCTGTATGAAAAGGGCTATTTTGAAAAGGACATGGGCCATGTGTATGTGACCGCGGGCGTTACCGGAACAACCGTTCACATGGGCTATTATGACAAAACCGCAGAAGCCCTTTTGAACCGATCGCTTGCAAGCGGACGTATGCCCGAAAAAGCAGGGGAAATCGCTATCGAACAAAGCGCGATTGAGCGCATGCGGCTTGATCTTTCCGTGGGCGATACCGTTACTCTGTCCCTTGCGCCCGTCGGCGGAATCCCGGAGGAAAGAACCTATACCGTAACGGGCCTTTTGAATGAGCAGACCGCCTACATTGATGTAAGTCAGAACATTCAGTCCTCCGCCAGGTTTTATCGCTGGCCGGAAATGCTGACGCATGAAACCGACGCGCCGTTTGACTCGGGCAGAATCGTCATCCACAGATGCCTGAAGCTGAAAAAAGATTCCTACGCGCTTAAAACGCTTGAGGACAGCAATAAGTCCCTGTTCGGCGGCGGCGCTTACGTTGTTATGCTGCCAGACGGCACATGGACGGGCTGGCCGGACAAAAGCATCTTTTTGCACATTGATTCCGATGTTCAGGTAACGATTATGCTGATTTCGGTTTTCATGGTTTCGGCGCTCGTTGCATCTGCAGTCGGCATTGCGGGCGCGACGGAGAGCAATCTTTCAAGAAAAATATCCGAAATCGGCATGCTGCGCGCCGTGGGCGCAACGAAAAGGCAGATTCGGCGGATTTTCGGGCGCGAAAGCAAGTTTATCGCGCTTGTTCTGTCTCCGGCTGCGATATTGGCCGGCACGGCGTTTGTAAAGCTCATTTCACTGGCCGCGCCGGATCTTGTGCTTTTTTCCTTTTCGCCTTGGATTCTCATCCCCATTTTTGTTCTGACCTTTGCTTTAATCTTTGTATCCTCCATGCTCCCTTTAAGAAGGGCAAGCCTTGTAATGCCCATGAACGTTTTAAAAGACGCGTATCTTTTAAAAAAGGCGCGGCTTTTCAAATCAAAAACGCGCTTTGATGCGCCAAAGCTGATTTCAGGCCGCAGATTCCGGCTTCATCCGTTAAAGCCGGTCGGATCCATTCTCTTAATCACCGCAATGACCGCAGCTCTTGCCATCGCGGTTTCCATGGCCGGATACAATACCGATCTTTCCTATGAAAACAGCGCCGATTACACGCTTTACAACTACATGCAGCGCTCCACCCGGTTTGGCGCAATCGAGTCAAAAAGCGCGCTTTCCGAATCGGATCTTTGGGCGCTTAAAAGCCTTCCGACGGTTGAACGCGTGGACATCATCCGGAATTCAAAGGTAAATCTGCTGCTTGATCGCATGCCCATGTATTTCACGCCCAGAGCGGAATTCATCATGATTCCAGGCACGGAGCAGTTTACGCCGGAGGGCATGGATTATGAAAACAGCGGCTATATCCAACTGGTCAAGGATGAGCATATAGAGGCTCAGCAGGCGCTTGCCACATCTTCAAAGCTGGTTCCAATGGACCTGATCGTTTTAAGCATCAGCGATTACGACCAACTTTCTGATGAAATCGCGGGAAAGATTGATCTTGAGCGCCTGAATGCGGGCAAAGAGGTGCTTGTCTATGCGCCCAATCATTATTTTGCCTATGAGGATCCCGATTCCAACTATATGGGCGGTCTTAGACACACCACGTGGGACAACGGACAGACCGATTGGGACCATATCATCGAAAACGATTATTTTGTGCCCGGGATGGAGATTGATCTTGTTCAGATGTATATTTACGACGATCTGGATCAGGACGCCTTTGCCAATCCCGATTACGGCGCCCACGAAAAGGCGTTTGTCCATACGCAGATCGGCGCGGTTTTAAGCGGAAAAAGCAGCGCAGACATCGGCCTCTGGTCGCCGGCCATCATTACAACCGAGAATGGCGCGCGTGCGCTTGGGCTGACTGCAACCTACATTGAAAAAACAGATGTATTCCTTGAAAAAAGCCCGGAAGGCGAAATGGAGGAATATCTCACCCAAAGCATAAACCGAATCGCCATGCGCGGAAATCTGGATGTCAGCAATCATCTTGAGCAGGCAAGAAAAGACCGCCAGCAGCGCGTTCAGGCAACCATTGTATTCTTTTCCGCCGTGATTGTCTTGTTCTCCGTATCGGTGGGCATGGTTGTGGGCAGTGTTACGCGCATTATCCATGCGGAGGAGAAAAAAATCGGCATGCTGCGCGCCGTGGGCGCGGACGAACGCGCGCTGTTTCGGTGCTATTTCGGCTTTGCCTCCCTTTCCGTGTGGCCAGGGCTTTTGATAGGCCTGATTCTGACCGCACTGATGTATGTCAAAAACGTACTGCCCGTTTCCATGCTGGATGCGGTATTTTTGTATCTGATTCCCATTGTTCAGATCGGCTTCGTTTCTTTCGCCTATCTTGCATCGCTCTTTTTCATAAAGATGCGCGTTCGCGAGCTTACGAAAAGAAGCATTGTCGATAACATCCGGGAGGCGTGAAAAATATGAAAAAGGTATTCTTGATCTTTGTATTCATGCTTTTCCTGCCGCTGGCACGCTCGGAAGAAACCCCTGTTTTTACCCTCGACCGCAATTTCGTGATTCCCGGCATGGCCGCTTCGTGGAATCAGGGCTATGTGCCCACCGTTCAGGACGGCGCACTGGCAATTTATCTTCCGGTGCGCTCGGACACGGAAACCGGGCGCATCGAAGCAACAGTCAGCGTGCCCGACGCCTCGCCCAACCCCTTTTCGGGGCAGAATCTTTCTTCTTCCTATTATAAAGGCAGCGACGGCGTCTGGAGAATTGCGCTGAAGCCAAAGCTGCACAAGCTGTTTGTAAACGGAGACTACGAAATAAATGTAATTGTCCGGGGACAAAGCGCCGAAACCGTTTTTCCTATCTCCTTTAAAATCCGAAACGGTTTAAAAAGCGACGACGCGCTTAAGCCGATTCTTTCCGGAATTGCCTCCGACCTGACCGTCGGAGAGGAAGGCGAAATCCGCTTTACCCTTCAAAATGCGGGAAGATATGCATCCTTTTCGGACATCTCCGTTGAAATTACCGACCCGACGGGCGATATTCTGCCCATTCCGACCAATGTGCATGCGCTTTCACCCCTTACGCCCGGTGAATCCGCCGCGTTTTCCATTCCTGTCAGCGTACGAAGCAGCGCATCCGTGTCCCTTCATGCGCTTACGTTTCTCTTTTCCTATACCACGCTTGATGAAAATCATTCCTTTCAGGAAATCGTTCCGCTTCCGGTTGAGGACGAAATCCGTATGGAAATCGGCGAGATTGATCTTGCAGGCTATGTCCATCAGGGCGATATCGCATCCGTAACGGTTCCAGTTATGAATCTCGGGCGGGCAAGCCTTGTAAATGCGTCCGTCAAGCTCGTTTTGCCCGGCATCACGGACGGACGCACATCCTTAATCGGCACAATCGAATCCGGGAAAACCGCCTCCGGGAAAATCACGTTTACCCCGCCCAAGGATATTGAAGGGGAAGTAAAGGGAAAAATAGAAATTTCCTGCGAGGATACATGGGGAAACCAGATTGCAGACACACGCGATATCAGTATAACGGTTCAAAAGGCGAAGGAATTTGTATCTGTAAACGATGAATCAGAACATAAGGCAGAAAACTCCTCCGTTTTGTCCCTCGCTTTGGCCTGCCTGAACCTGATCTTTCTTTCAGCGCTCTTTATACAAAGCGCGCGCTATAAAAAGCGAATTCGAAAACTGGAGGAAGACAGACTCTAAACAAAGCGCGCGTCTGATCGAAAATTTTGATCAGGCGCGTTTTCTTATCGGCATAAAAACGTGTATATTGGCATACATGGCGTATCTTTATCCGAAAACAAGCGCAATTATGCTGCATATACGTATTTTTATTCATTTCTGCAATGCAAAGAAAAAAACGAATGTGAATTCACTATTTCGCATATTCCGGCTTAAAAAAGGTATATTCCGAGAAAAAAAGAAGGATCGAAACAAGAAAATCCCAGATTTACGCTAAATCGCGGTAAATTCGCACAAAAAACTCTTGATGAAATACACATGCGCGCGTATAATAATACCCAACATCGGTTCATGGGATGAACCGAACGCTACAATTAGGAGGAAACCTGTTATGAAGAAGATTTTTGCTCTGGTTCTGGCCCTTTTGCTGGCTATGGGCGCTTGCGCCGCTTTTGCTGAGGACGCCATTATTATCGGCATCTCCGGCCCCCTCACCGGCCCCTATGCGATGTATGGTCTGGGCGTAGTTCACGGCGCTGAGATCGCCATTGAAGAAGTAAACGCGCTGGGCGGCATTCAGTTTGCCCTCACCTATGAAGACGACGAAGGCGACCCCGAGAAGGCCGTCAACGCCTACAACAAGATGCTGGACGACGGCGCTGCCCTGATGGCCTCCACCGTTACCTCCGGCGCCTGCGCCGCCGTTGCCGCCGAAGCGTACAACGACCGCGTATTCATGCTGACTCCCTCCGCGTCCTCTCCCACCGTTACTGAGGACCGCGACAATGTTTTCCAGGTTTGCTTCACCGATCCCGGTCAGGGCGCTGCTTCCGCTCAGTACATCGTAGAAAACAAGCTCGCCTCCAAAGTAGCCGTTATCTACAACAACGGCCTTGACTACTCCACCGGTATCTATCAGACCTTCTCCGAGAAGGCCAATGAGCTGGGTCTTGAGATCGTTTCCGTCACCACCTTCTCCTCTGACGACAACGCCGACTTCTCCGTTCAGCTCACCGAAGCCAAGAACGCGGGTGCCGATCTCGTGTTCCTTCCCATCTACTACACCCCCGCTTCCATGATTCTCAAGCAGGCCAAGGGCATGGACTTCGCGCCCATCTTCTTCGGCGTTGACGGCATGGACGGTATCCTCTCCATCGAAGGCTTCGACACCTCTCTTGCTGAGGGCGTATATCTCTTAACTGCTTTCTCCGCCGACGCGGCTGACGAAAAGACCCAGTCCTTCGTCAAGAAGTATGTTGAACTCTACGGCGAAATTCCCAACCAGTTTGCTGCCGACGCATACGACGCTATCTACGCGCTGTATGAAGCCTGCAACGTTGCCGGCGTTACTGCCGAAATCGCAAACGAGATGGACGGCTTCGCGCCCGTATGCGAAATGCTGATCCCCGTTATGACTGAAATCACCGTTGAAGGCATCACCGGCACCATGAGCTGGCAGGCCACCGGCGAAGTCACCAAGACCCCCACCGCCGTTATCATCGAAAACGGCGCATATGTAGGCGCAAAGTAATTTAGCCCCTTACGGAAGAGCTGTATGAAATATTGCGGCGCTTCAACTGATCAATAAAGCGTATAAAGGTAATTAGCGGTAGCTTTTCAGGTTTTATATGAACTGGCTGCCGCTGATTACCTTAACGTGTTGTATGGAGAGGTTATTTTAATGATCACTTTCTTGTCTCACGTCATTAAGGGCGTAAACTTAGGCAGCGTATACGCCGTTATCGCCCTTGGCTACACCATGGTTTATGGCGTTGCCAAGATGCTGAACTTTGCGCACGGCGACGTTATCATGGTCGGCGCATACGTTGCGTTCTGCATCATGTATTATCTGGGCATCAATCCCGTCATCGGCATTCTGGGTGCGGTCATCGCGTGTACCATTTTGGGCATGCTGATCGAGCGGCTTGCCTATAAGCCCTTAAGACAGGCCACTTCCCTTGCGGTACTGATTACCGCCATCGGCATGAGCTATTTCCTTCAGAACATGGCGCAGCTGATTTGGTCGAGCAACCCCAAGTCCTTCCCGTCCATCCTGTCCGATTCCCCCATCGTTCTTTACGAAAAGGGCGCGCAGCAGCTGACCATGACTCCCATCAACATTTTGACGATCATCTCCTGCATCGTTATCATGATCGCGCTTACGCTGTTTATCAATAAAACCAAAATCGGAAAAGCCATGCGGTGTGTTTCCGAGGATAAGGGCGCGGCGGAACTCATGGGTATCAATGTAAACCTCACCATTTCCATCACCTTCGCCATCGGCTCCGCTCTCGCGGCCATCGCGGGCGTGCTTCTGTGCTCCTCGGGCTATGCCAATCTTTCGCCCACCACCGGCTCCATGCCCGGCATCAAGGCGTTTACCGCAGCCGTTTTCGGCGGCATCGGCTCCATTCCGGGTGCAATGCTGGGCGGCATTCTCTTGGGCCTTATCGAAATTCTCGGAAAAGCCTATGTTTCCAACGAGCTTGCGGACGCGTTTGTGTTCGCGGTTCTGATCGTTGTTCTCCTTGTCAAGCCCACTGGCCTTCTCGGCAAGAAAGTTCATGAAAAGGTGTGAGGTGAAAGTATGAAACGCAAGTATAAGCTTTTTATCGGCAACCTCATCACCTACTTAATCGTCATCGCCGCCTTCGTTGTCTGCCAGAGCATGATTGAAAACGGCGAAATGAGCCGCAGTATGCGCGGTCAGATGGTACCCATCTGCTGCTATGTCGTTATGGCGATTTCCCTGAACCTCACCGTCGGTATTTCCGGCGAACTCAGCCTTGGCCACGCCGGCTTCATGTCCATCGGCGCATTTACCGGCATCACTGGTTCTGCATGGCTCCTCGCCAGATTCAATATCGACGATAAAATCATTCGCCTGCTCCTTTCCCTCGTGGTTGGCGGCGCGTTTGCGGGCTTTGCAGGATTTTTGATCGGCATTCCCGTTCTTCGTCTGCGCGGCGACTATCTGGCCATTGTCACCTTGGCCTTTGGCGAAATTATCCGCAACATCTTAAACTGCCTCTACGTTTCCCTGGACGGCCCCAGCCTCAATATCGCCTTCAACAGCGCTGATATCCCCGGCAAAATGCTCATCAAGGGCCCGACCGGCGCAACCGGAAACCCCAAGCTTGCAACCTTCGCCGTAGGCTTCGGCCTTGTCTTATTTACGCTGTTTGTGGTTCTGAACCTGAAAAACAGCCGCGCCGGCCGCGCCATCATGGCTGGCCGCGACAACCGAATCGCCGCCGAATCCATGGGCATCAATGTGACCAAGTATAAGATGATCGCCTTTGTTACATCCGCGGTTCTGGCAGGCATGGCGGGCGCGCTGTACGGCGCAAACTTCTCAAGCTTTGCAGCCTCCAAGTTCAAGTTTGATACCTCGATTCTCATTCTTGTATTCGTGGTTTTAGGCGGCATCGGCTCCATCCGCGGCTCGGTCATCGCCGCCATCGTGCTTACTCTGCTTCCCGAGCTTCTGCGCGAATTCGACGACTACCGCATGCTGGTGTACGCGGTCGTGCTCATCGTCATGATGCTTTTAACCAACAGCCCCTTTGTAAAGATGATTGCCCAGCGCATCACGGGCGTTTTCAAAAAGACAGAAAAGGAGGATGGAGCAAATGCCTGATAAAAAGTTCAAGCCAAACACCATCATGGTGCCCGTTCCCAGCCGCTCCATCGTTCCCGAGCGCGACGTGGGCAGGCATCCGGTGCTTGAAACCAGCCATTTAGGCATCGAGTTCGGCGGCCTTAAAGCCGTTGACGATGTCAACCTCGCCGTCGGCCCCACCGAAATCTGCGGTCTGATCGGCCCCAACGGCGCAGGCAAAACCACTGTTTTCAACCTCCTGACCAAGGTATATCAGCCCACCCACGGCACCATCCTTTTAAACGGCAAGGATACCTCCGGCATCACCACCGAGCAGGCCAACCGCATGGGCATCGCAAGAACCTTTCAGAACATCCGCCTGTTCAACAACATGACGGTTGAAGAAAACGTAACCATCGGCCTTCACAACCAGATCAAATACAACCTCTTTACCGGCATGTTCCGCCTACCCGGCTACTGGAAAGCCGAAAAGGCGCAGCACAAGCGCGCAATGGAGCTTCTGGACATCTTCGACATGACCTCCCTCGCCTCAGCCAAGGCCGGAAGCCTGCCCTACGGCGCGCAGAGAAGGCTTGAAATCGTAAGAGCCCTCGCGACCAATCCCTCGCTCCTCCTTCTGGACGAACCCGCCGCCGGCATGAACCCCCACGAGACGGAAGAGCTGATGAGCAACATCATCAAAATCCGCGACCAGTTCCAGATCGCCATCATGTTGATTGAGCACGACATGAACCTGGTCATGGGCATCTGCGAAGGTATCTGCGTTCTCAACTACGGCCGCGTCATCGCAAAGGGCACGCCGGATGAAATTCAATCCAACCCCGCGGTTATCGAAGCCTACCTCGGAAAGAAAAAGGAGGGTGGCCAATGAGTCTTTTGAAAATTGATAATATCCACGTTTATTACGGCGCGATTCACGCCATCAAGGGCGTATCGTTTGAGGTCAACGAAGGCGAAATCGTAACCCTGATCGGCGCAAACGGCGCTGGTAAATCCACCACGCTCAACACCGTAGCCGGCCTCATCAAACCCAGAAGCGGAAACGTGCTTTTTGAAGACAAAAGCTTACTCAAGGTTCACACCTCCAAGGTCGTCAACCACGGTATGGCGCTTTGCCCCGAAGGAAGACGCATTTTCCAGCAGATGACCGTCAGGGAAAACCTTGAAATGGGCGGCTACACCCGTCCCGACAAGGAAATTCCCGATTCCATCGAAGAAATGTTCACGCGCTTTCCACGCCTGAAGGAGCGCGAAAAGCAGATCGCCGGAACGCTTTCCGGCGGCGAGCAGCAGATGCTGGCCATGGCACGCGCCCTGATGAGCAAGCCCAAGCTTCTCATGCTGGACGAGCCGTCCATGGGCCTTGCTCCGATTCTGGTAGAGCAGATTTTTGAAATCATCAAAGAGCTTCATCAGGCGGGCGTAACCATCCTTCTGGTCGAGCAGAACGCGCAAATGGCCCTCTCCATCGCCGACCGCGCGTACGTGCTCGAAACCGGAACTATCTCCATGTCCGGAAACGCCGACGAGCTTCTCCACAACGACGCCGTCCAAAAAGCGTATCTGGGTTCATAAGTTTATAAAATGCGCGGGCGTTAGGTGCACGCACCTACAGGATGATCATGATTCAATCACAAACTGTAGGGGCGGTCATTGACCGCCCGCGTAAATTTATTGCCCTCCCTGATACCGCGATTATATCCATGTACTTTTCATACGGCTGGCCTGCATAAATCATCATTTTCATTTCCATCTCCGCGTGTTATAATGAAATAAGTATTTTTCGAAGGAGACAGCTTTATGCCCGAATACAAAAATCATTTTTTGAATATTGGAAAAACCGATACAGAAGTTCAAAAGCGCATAAACGATCTTTTTCAAACCATCTTCTTTGACGAAAAAGAAAAGTTTTATTTCGAAACACCGGACGGCTCGATGTCCTATATGCTCGACACCGGAAATATTGACGCGCGCACCGAGGGCATGAGCTACGGCATGATGATGGCGGTTCAGATGAACAGGCAGGATATCTTCGACAAGCTCTGGAAATATGCCGTCACCTATATGCTGCATTCTTCGGGCGTTTACGAGGGCTATTTTGCCTGGTCGGTCAATCCCGACGGCACGCGCCGCGCACAGGGTCCCGCACCGGACGGCGAGGAGTATTTTGCCATGGCGCTTTTCTTTGCGTCCGCCCGCTGGGGCGACGGCGAATATCCGTTTGATTATCTGAATCAGGCCAGAACCATCCTGCGCCACTGCGTGCATCAGGACGAAATGGTCGAAGGCGGAAACACAATGTGGGACAGGGACAATTTTCTCATCAAATTCGTGCCCGAAACGCCGTTTTCCGATCCATCATATCATCTTCCGCACTTTTACGAGCTGTTTTCGGAGCGCGCGGACGAATGTGATCGCGAATTCTGGAAAAAGGCCGCCAATGCAAGCCGCGAATACATAAAAGCTTCTGCTCACCCTGTAACCGGTATGTGCCCGGAATATGCGGAATTTGACGCAACGCCCCGCCACATGTTCAAAAAGGACATGGACTATTATTCCGATGCATACCGCGTGGTAATGAACATTGCGCTCGACTGCGCGTGGTTCGGCAAAAACGAAAACCTTGCCAAAATCGCGGAAAACCTTCAGAAATTCTTCTATGAAAATACAGAGTTCGGCGTATACGGAAGCTATATGCTCGACGGAACGCCCCATCCCGAACCCGCCATGCACCCCGTCGCCATTACCGCGACGTTGGCTGCAGGATCGATCGCATCAGACGGGAAATATGCGTCCGAATGGCTTGAACGCTTCTGGAACACGCCGATTCGAAAGGGCGCAAGGCGTTATTACGATAACTGCTTGTACTTTTTCTCCTTCCTGATGCTTGCAGGACAATACCGAATCTACTGATGAAACGGACTTGATGCAGTGAAACCCTCTTTCAAAAATCCCGCTGTATGGGGCACGCTGGCCGCGCTCATCGGAAACGGCATTTTCGGCTTCAGCTTTATGTTTTCGCGCATGGCGCTTTCCGTAGCGCAGCCGTTTGTGATGCTGGCCTATCGATTTTCAATCGCCTTTCTTTTTATAAACGTCATTTGCATCCATTCAAGGCGCAAGCGTTTGGGCGGATGGCTGCGCTTTCAGATTCCTTGGCGAAAATGCGCGCCGCTGCTCCTTCTGGGGCTCATTCAGCCGGTTTTGTATTTTCTTTGCGAAAGCTACGGAATATCCATGACCAACGCAACCGTTTCCGGCATTATCATCGCGCTGATCCCGATTGTCGCGCTCGCATGCGGCTTTCTTTTCATGCGCGAGCGTCCGACGCTTAAGCAGATTGCGTTTTCCGTTTTATCCATTGCAGGCGTGGTTGTGATGACGCTTCAGCAGAGCGCGGACGGAGACATTCGCTTTCTGGGCGTATTGCTCCTGGTGGGCGCGGTCGTTTGCGGCGCAGCCTATAATATCCTGAGCCGTTTTTTGTCCGACCGCTTTTCCGCGCTTGAGCGCACCTATGTCATGATGCTGACGGCGGCGGTTTCGTTTGTGCTTCTCGCCGCGTGCACCAATCTGGAAACGCCGGAGGCGCTGATTGCGCCGGTGAAGGATATAACATTCATATCCTCCATGCTGTACCTTTCCCTGTTTTCGTCCATCCTTGCATTTTTAATGCTTAATTATGCGGCAACCGTTCTGCCGGTTTCAAAATCCACCGCCTTTTGCAATATCACAACCGTTTTATCCGTGTTCGCGGGCGTGGCTTTCTTAGGCGAAAGCATCACATATGTGTCTCTCATCGCAGCAGCCGTCATCATCATTGGCGTGTTCGGCGTTCAGAAATCCTGAAAAAAGAAAGGCATTTCAGCCTTTCTTTTTTTATCCTTCCGAAACGCCCCATAGCGCTTCGCCGTCCTCAGACCGAAGCGTCATGGCGGTGATTTCGCCCTGCTTATATACATAGCCCTTCCAGTCCTTTTTGAAAAGGGAGAGCGCTATTTCGTCTCCATCCCGAACGGCGCTGATTTCCGAAAGCGATCTTGAAACCGCGTATGCTACGCCGTTATTGAAGCGCGACTGGTGCGCAAATTTCCATTTTTCCTTAAGTTTTTCTGCGCTTTTTATGGCATTGCCGTCGTATTCCAACGGCCAGACCAGAGGCTTTCCTTCTCTGTTCATGAAAAGGCGGCGGATCTGGAGAAACGGCCTTGTACGCGCGCCCTCGGGTCGCGCATGGTTTACGATGTAGATGCATCCGTCCTTATCATGTAGAAGACTGTTGTGTCCGGTGGCCTTCACGCCTTCAAAATCCGTCAGATCGAAATTGTATCCGCCCGAAATCTTGTCGCCCGGATGATGGATGGGGTCAAGGTCGGTCATGTCGAAGCCCTGCGAATCAATATAGGGGCCTGTAATTTCATCTGCGTAGCCCACGCGGATGTGGTAATCCCAGTTGAGATCGCCCCAGGAGGTAAAGAGAATGAATTTGTCCGATTCCTTGTGATACCACACATACGCGCCCTCAATCGCCTGATGGTTGCCGCCCGCGATGCGCTTGCCCTCGTAAAATTCGCTTTTAAAGCCGTCTTCATTTAAGGGCAGAATGCGGATGCCGCCGAAAAAGCTTCCGTAAATAAGGTAATCCTTTCCGTCTCTATCAGCGCACACGCAGGGATCAATGGCGTTGGCCTGCGTAAAGGTGTGATTGTGCTGGGAAACGACGACGTCCCCAACATATTCATACGGCCCTTTCGGCTCTTTGGATTTTGCAAGACCGATCACACTCTGGGTGGTGCCAAAGCGGCTGGCGCACAGGTAAAGCCGCCATTCATCCTTTCGCTTCACAAGCTCCGGCGCCCAGAATGCGTCCGTGTCCACATGATTTTTAATGGACGCGGGCGTTTCCTTTAAAAGCGCAAACGGCTCCGACCAGCTTAAAAGATCCTTACTCGTTCGTGCCATCACACCCTTTGTGCGTAAATCTGTCGAAAGTCCCAGATATTCATTTTCAAGCGCGATCACAAGCGGATCATGAAACGGCGCGCGCATGCTTTTTCCCTCCAAAGTGAAAATTCTTACCTCATTATACCATTTTACAGTCAAATGTAAATCGCGAGTGGAAAATTTCTGTATTTACCCCTATCAATTTTGTTTGTCTTCGTTTATAATAGAATTAAGATTCATGCACTTTGAAAGGAGTAAATTTTTATGGCCGCTTTTGACACCTTAAAAGCATGCGTTCAGCCGCTGAAGGATACTCTGTCCGTCTATCCTGATCTATGGGACATTTTCGAACGCTGCTTTTTAAGCACCATTGAAACCACTGTCAAGGAAACCGCAACCGATACCTTCGTCATCACCGGCGACATCCCAGCCATGTGGCTTCGCGACTCGACGGCGCAGGTGCTTCATTATCTGAGATTTGCCGATCATGAGGACGTATCCAAAATGATCGAGGGCCTTCTTTCCCGACAGGCCGACTGCATCTTAAAGGACCCCTACGCCAACGCCTTTAACCGCGAAGAAAACTCCTTCAAGCCCTACAACGATTTCCCCCGCGCAAGCGACTGGGTGTGGGAGCGCAAGTATGAAATCGACTCCCTGTGCTACCCCATGTGGCTGGCCGAAAAATACATAAACAAAACCGGAAACACCGCGTTTTTAAGCGGACACTTCCATGAGGCAATGAAGACAGTGCTGAAGGTATTTGCGACCGAGCAGAATCACGAAAAGAGCGACTATCTCTTTATCCGCTCCGACTGCCCGCCCACGGACACGCTTTCTTACGAAGGCAAGGGCGCGCCCGTCAAGGTCACCGGCATGACGTGGTGCGGCTTCCGCCCCTCGGACGACGCGTGCAAATACGGCTATCTGATTCCATCCAACCTCTTTGCCGTTCGCGCGATGAAGTCCGTAAAGGCGCTTTCAAAGCTTCTGGGCGATGAAGAAAGCTTTAAAGAAGCTGCTAGACTCGAAAAGGAAATCGCTGAAGGCGTCGAGGCCTACGGAAAGGTCAACCATCCCGAGCTCGGCGAAATCTACGCCTACGAAACCGACGGCTTTGGAAACTACGTCTTCATGGACGACGCCAATGTTCCGAGTCTCCTGGCCCTTCCGTATCTTGAAGTGTGCGAAAAGGACGATCCGCTCTACAAGCGCACCCGCGCATTCGTGCTTTCAAACAGCAATCCCTTCTACTACGAAGGCGCGCTCGCCAAGGGCGTGGGCAGCCCCCACTCCCCCGCCGGCTACATCTGGCCCATCGCCCTGTGCGTTCAAGCCATGACATCGACGGACGATACAGAAATCGCCTCTCTTCTTAAAAACGTACTCGCAACCACCGGCGGCACGGGCTTCATGCACGAATCCTTCGACCCCAACAAGCCCGAAGATTTCACCCGCCCCTGGTTCGCCTGGGCAAACAGCATGCTGGCGGAGACCATTTTAAGGCTGCATGAAGAAGGCAAGCTTGAAAAGATTTTAGAAATGGCAAAAGGTATGTAAGATCAAAGCCGCTTCCAAATCGGAAGCGGCTTTTCTTATTGTCTGCGTCAGAAAATGAAAACCTCTGACCTTGAGAATCAGAGGTTTTCGCCATAAAATTTGCCATATACGATTATTTCAGGAACAATTCGATTACAGGAACGAGGCAGTCGGGCTTGACGTGCGGGATGTTCAACACGAGAAGATCGTTTGACTGCGGCAGCGCTTCGCCGAAATGCTCCATCTTTCCTTCGGAGAAGAGAACCTCGCTTCCATCGTGCAGGAACTGGGCATAGTCCACTTTTCCGGCCAAACCGCGAAGCTCGATGAACGCGAAGGGATAGGCGAACAGGTGAAGGTAGAGTCTTTTTCCGTCGATGCTCTGGGTGAAGCGGCAGTCCGCAGGTGCAACGAACTCGGGCTCAGCCATGGTGCAGCCATAGATGGCGCGGCTATTGTACTTCATCCAGTCTGCATACACCTTAAGCGCATTCTGCGCACGGTTGTCGAAATATCCTCGGGACGTGGGACCCACGTTCATCAGGAGATTTCCGCCGAGGGATACGGTATTTACAAGCATGCGGATGAGCATTTCCGGGCTTTTCCAGGTCTGCTCGTCGCGATAGTAGCCCCAGCTGCCGGAGAAGGTCTGGCAGGCTTCCCAGGTAACTAGCTCTCCCGTTTCGTGATGGCGCACCCATTCGGTGGGCTGGAACTGCTCGGGCGTCCAGATGTCCTGCTCGATCTCAGCGCGGTTATCAATGATGATGCCCGGCTGAAGCTTGCGCGCAAGGGCAATCAGCTCTTCGGACTCCCAGTCGTTTTTGCCCTTTCCCTTCATCCACGCGCGTTCACCCGTACCGTTGTTGTCGGAGTAGGAAAAGTCAAACCACAATATGTCGATTTTTCCGTATTCCGTCAACAGCTCGGTTACCTGATCGCGCATATATTGGGCGTATTTACGAACGTCGCGGTCCTTGCTCTGTTCATACGCATCGGCGTCCTCGCGGCGGGGATGCAGCATGTCGATAGGAAATTCGGGGTGATGCCAGTCGATCAGGGAATAATAGAAGCCCACGCGAAGGCCCTCCGCACGGAACGCATCTACATATTCGCGCACGAGGTCGCGGCCCGCCGGAGTATTGGTGCATTTATAGTCTGTATACTTGGAGTCCCACATGCAGAAGCCCTCATGATGCTTCGTAGTGAGAACCGCATATTTCATTCCCGCCGCCTTCGCCTGACGCGCCCATTCGCGTGCATCGTAGAGGTCGGGGTCAAAATATTTGAAGTATTTGTCGTATTTGGCTTCGGGAATCATTTCGCGGGTCTTGATCCATTCGTGCCGCGCGGGCATGGCATAAAGTCCCCAGTGAATAAACATGCCGAAGCGGGAAAGGCGGAACCATTCGGTATCGCCGGCCGTTTTGCGGGTGACATAGCTGGTCATGTAATATCCTCCTTATGATAGGTATTATCATATTTTTGTATTACTCGTTGAACTTTTCTATTCCTGATTCTCCGTTTCGCTAGTCAAAATATCGACGCCGCCGGCCGCCCAGCCCAGTAAAACCTCGGAAAGAAGCCTTTCTTCAATCGCATCCGCGCCGGACAGATACCTGTCGGCATAAAACGCGCAGGGCGCAATCCGCTCTTCCTCCGGAACAGAATATGTATCAAAAAGCTGCGCGGCAAGCCCGGAATTTTTAGAAATATCCATCTTCTCGACGATAACGCAGGATTCGATTTCGATGTTTCCGCGCTTCAGCATAACGGTTTCAGGAAGCTTTTCAAGTTCCTTCACCGCGCGGACACAGCTTTCGCAGAACGGAACCGTCAAAAGAACAATCACGCTGTCTGTGCTTTCGCCCCATAAAAGCGCATCCGCAGTCAGCACATTCTCCATTTCGCCCGCACCATAATACGCTTTTCCGTCTACAATCACCATGGGCATGCGCTTTTTCTCAAGCCCGTAGCGTTCGCAGGCATCCTTAAGCGCCTTCTGTCCGCTGCTTCTGACGGTATTATAGGCGAGGTATTCGCATTCATCGATCGAAATACCCGTGAGCGAACGGAAATATTCCTTAAAATCTTCCTCGGGCGAACAGGACTCGCAGTAATTTTCATAAAAATACAAAACTTCCCTCGCCTTGGGCTCTTCTTCGCAGAAGGCGTGAAAAACAAGGCCGAAAATCGTAAGAAACGCCGTCATAAACGCAACCAGCCGCTTCAACGAATTCCCTCCTTTCATTTGTGACGAAACTTTTGTTATTCGAATTTAATGAAAGTATAACACACGCCGCATCGGATTGCAATGCGCATAAAAAATGTATTTAAAAAACGAAGTATATAATTTTTCGAATATGTCTTATAATATAAATAGTATATGTATTTTTACATTTTGTTCAAAAATAGTTGACGATCGCAGCATTATTATATATAATGCTATTAAGATTATTCGGATTGGAGGCGGCGTTATGGCTGTGAATCATGGCAGTTCCGTTGTGCCGGGCGCGCTGATTCATCCCAGCATCAAAAGAAAAATCAGAAAAAGCATTCCTTATTACATTCTGATCCTTCCCCCGTTGATTTATCTCATTCTATTCAAGTATTATCCAATGCTTGGCGTACAGATTGCCTTCAGGGACTTCAAGGTTCGCGGCGGCATCTGGGGCAGTCCATGGGTGGGCTTCAAGCACTTTGCGATGTTCTTCAGCTCCTCAACCGCCATAACAATCATCATGAACACCCTGCTTCTGAGCCTTTACTATCTTCTGGCAAGCTTCCCGCTTCCGATATTCCTTGCAGTTTGCCTGAATGAATCCCGTTCACAGAAGTTTAAAAAGTTCACGCAGATGATCACCTACATGCCCTACTTCATCTCTACCGTCGTTCTGGTATCCATGATCATTCAGTTCACGGATATATCCAGCGGCTTTATCAATCAGATTATTGTCGCCCTGGGCGGAGAAGCAGTCAATTTCATGGGCAATGTGAACTATTTCCGAACGCTCTATGTCGTCACCGGCGTATGGCAGACCATGGGTTATTCCGCAATTGTGTATCTGGCGGCGCTTTCCGGCGTTCCCGTCGAATTGTATGAGGCAGCCACCGTGGACGGCGCAAGCAAGCTTCGCCGCATTCTCGCCATCGATATTCCCTACATCGCCCCCACCATCATCACTCTGTTTATCCTGAACACCGGCAGCATTCTCTCCATCGGCTTTGAGAAGATCTATCTGATGCAAAACAGCATCAACACGCCTGTGTCCGAGGTTATTTCCACCTATGTTTATAAAATCGGCGTTCTGCAGTTCAACTACAGCTATTCAACAGCCGTCGGACTTTTCAACTCTCTGGTCAACCTCACGATGCTTCTGTTCGTGAACACGATCTCTGACCGCATCAGCAAGGTCAGCGTACTGTAAGGGGGGGCTGAAAATGAACGTCAATCATCTTTCCAAAAAGGAACTGAAGTCCCGCCATAAGATCAACAAAGTTCGCCAGAGCAAAGGCGACACTGCATTCGACGTCGTCATTACAACGTTTCTGATTTTTGCAGTTATCGTTGTGGCCTATCCGCTTATATATGTTGTCAGCGCATCGTTATCGTCGACGGATGCAGTCATGGGCGGAAGAGTATGGCTTTTACCAGTGGAATTTTCGCTTGAAGCATACAAAACCACCTTCAAGTACGATTCCATCATGACCGGCTATCTGAATTCGCTGATCTATACCGCATCAGGAACCGTCGTCAGCCTGATTCTGACCACGCTTTGCGCCTACTGCCTTTCCAAGACGGCGTTTTACGGCCGCAAGCTTGTGGGCTTTCTGGTGCTGTTCACCATGCTGTTTAATGCCGGCTTGGTTCCCAATTACCTTTTAATCAACAACACGCTCAAGTGGGGCAACACCATCTGGGCGCTCATCATTCCCAACGCCATGAGCGCGTGGCACGTCATCCTTGTGCGCACCTATTTCGAAAACTCCATTCCCGGCGAGCTTTTCGAAGCGGGCGACATCGACGGCTGCAGCGTGTTCCGCCAGCTGATTTCCATCGCCCTTCCCATGTCCGGCCCGATCCTTGCGGTTATCGCGCTGTACACGGCGGTAGGTCTTTGGAACGGCTACTTCGACGCTCTGATTTACATCAGCGACAAGGATATGTTCCCGCTCCAGCTGGTGCTTCGAAATATCCTGATTCTGAATTCCATGGATATGACCACCAGCGTAGACCTTCGCGAAATGGCGTCCCGCCAGGGCATGTACAACCTGCTCAAGTATGCGGTCATCGTCGTTTCGAGTCTGCCGCTGCTTCTGATGTATCCCTTCGTACAGAAGTACTTCGTCAAGGGCATCATGGTCGGCTCCGTAAAGGGCTAAATCAATCTGAATTCTGCGTGCATAAAAGCACGTTGAATAATAAATAAGGAGGATCACCCCATGAAGAACACTTTTCTCAAGAAGCTGCTTGGCATGACCATGGCTGTCATCCTGCTGCTTGGCTCCATGAGCGCTTTCGCTTGGGAACCTGTCTGGAAGTATGACGAGGACCTGTCTGCGTATAAGCTCTGTGAGAACTTTGGCGACATCACTTTGAGAGTCGCAGTTACCGACCTTGCCGCCATTGAGGACTGGGAAACCAACGCTTACATCAAGTGGATGGAAGAAGTCACCAATGTAGACCTCCAGTTTGAGCTGATCCCCTATGAAGGCCGCGCGGAAAAGCTTGGTCTTTTACTCAACGATGCCGACAACTATCCCGACATGTTCTGGGGCGTTGGCATGACCGATGCTATGATCAGCCGCTTTGGTGTTGATGAAAAAATGTTCCTTCCCCTCAACGACCTGATTGAAGAGCACGGCAATTTTGTAAAGCGCCTGTTCGAAACCTATCCCGGCACCGACGCTCTGATCACTGAGCTGGATGGCAACATCTACTCTCTCCCCGAGGTCAACGAGTGCTATCACTGCTCCGCTCCCCACAAGTTCTGGATCAACCAGACCTGGCTTGACAATCTGAATCTCGACATGCCCACCACTCTGGATGAGCTTTACGACGTTCTGGTAGCGTTCCGCGATGAGGACGCCAACGGAAACGGCGATCCTTCCGACGAAATCCCGCTCGCCGGCGACTATGCCGACGGCTGGTACACCAACGTCGAAATGCCCATCATGAACGCTTTCACCTACTACAACCTCGATCTTGACAAGACTGCCACCACCGGCTCCACCGCTTTCGGTATGTATGTCGAAGACGGCAAGATCGTCACTCCCTTTGCCAAGGAAGAATTCAAAGAGGGCGTTGAATTTGTTGCCAAGCTGGTTGAAGAAGGCCTGATTTATGAAGGTTCCTTCACTCAGGATCTTGCCAGCCTGACCAACATCTGCGAAAGCGGCCGTCTGGGCGCTTCCTCCGGCGGTTACATCCTGTTCGCCTCCCTCGGCGGAGAAGCCTATCGTCAGTACACCCACGTACTGCCCGTAGCCGGCCCCGATGGATATCAGAACATCGTTTCTTATCCCTATGATTCCGTAGGCGGCAACGTATTCACCATCGCTGCCAGCACCGAGTACCCCGTTGAGTGCTTCAAAATCGGCGACATGTTCTACTCCTACGCCTCCACCGTCCGTTCCTACTACGGCGTCTATGGCGAGCAGTGGACCGAAGCCGAAGAAGGCGTAATGGGCATCAGCGGCGATCCTTCCATGTACAAGCTGCTCGTGCCGTGGCAGGAGTCCGAGCCCCAGTCCTACTGCGTACTGCAGATGGTTCCCTCCTTCCGCACCGGCGCTTTCCGTCTTGGCGAGCCCTCCGCTCCGGGTCTTGATATCTACAGCGGCGACGGCCTTGAAACCCTCCTGTATCAGGCCACCAAGGACTACAAGCCCTTCACCGACGATGCCAAAGCAATGCCCCCGCTGACCTTCAGCGATACCGAAAACAGCGAGATGGCCGTTATCAAGGCCAACCTGGTCAACACCATCAAGGAAGGCATGTTCGCATTCTTCAATGGCACCAAGTCCATGGACGAGTACGATGCATGGCTGGCTGAGCTCGAGGCTCAGGGCCTGTCCACCCTGATTGGCTACTATCAGAACGCTTACGACACCCAGTACAAGTAATTTTTTCCGGTAAAAAAGGGGGGCGTCAGCTCCCCCTTTTTTTCTTAACAGCAATCCTTTTTGAAAGGAATGAGGCGTATGGATAATCATCAGTGGTTTAAAGAGGCCGGCTACGGCATGATGGTGCATTGGGGTCTTTATTCTCTGCTGGCTGGTGAATACAAAGGCCGAATCGTTCGGCCCTATGCCGAGTGGTCCCAATCCTTCTACCGCATTCCCAATGAAGAGTATGGTAAGCTTACCAAGGCGTTCAATCCCGTGTTTTTCAACGCCGACGAATGGGTTCGCCTGGCAAAAGAATGCGGCATGAAATACTTTGTCGTCACCAGCAAGCATCACGACGGGTTTGCAATGTATCACTCCAAGGTGGACAAATACAACGTCGTGGATGCAACGCCCTTCGGACGCGACGTAATTGCCGAAATCGGCGAAGCCTGCTATAAGCACGGCCTTAAGCTGGGCCTTTATTATTCGCAGGATCTCGACTGGCACGAAAAGCACGGCGGCGGCTATCTGTCCAACCACATTCGAACCGCCGGAACATCATGGGACAACAACTGGGATTTCCCGAACGAAGACGAAAAGGATTTCTCCATTTGTTTTGAAAACAAAATCATGCCGCAGGTCAAGGAAATCCTGACCCAGTACGGCGAGCTTTGCCTGATATGGTTCGACGTTCCCATGACCATCTCAGATGCACAGAGCCGTCAAATTTACGAGGCCATCAAGCAGTATCAGCCGAACTGCCTGATCAATTCCCGCCTCGGAAACGGCGCATACGACTACGTTTCCCTGGGCGACAACGAAATTCCCACTGAGATTCCGAAGAACCTCGGCGAAGTGGACGCAAACGCCGTGGACGGCTTCAAGCCCAGCCCCTTCGGCCTTTACGAATCCGCAGCAACGCTCAATCATACCTGGGGCTTCTCCGCCTACGATCAGGACTGGAAAAGCGCGGACACGATTTTTGAATACCGCACGCGTCTTAAGAAGCTCGGCATCAATTATCTGATCAACGTCGGCCCCGATCATCTCGGACGCATTCCTGCGCCAAGTGTTGATATTCTGCGCGAAGTAGCGCGAAGAATGGGCGATTTGTAAATTTGAATTTGTTTATCGCCGGCAGATCATATTTGTCGGCGATGTTTTTTGCTTGTATATAAATGATGAGTGTGTTATAATTTTTACAAAGAAACGCATTTTTCGGAAAAGAGGATTACGGATGTTCGGAAGAAAAAAAGCTGTGCGCAAGCGCGTCATGACGCTCAATTTATTGGACAGCGAAATGAACGAGCTTATATCCTGCCGGGTCAGCGACTATGCGCTGCCGGAAAAAATCGTTCTTGCGCTCAGCGAAGAGTATTTCAGCGATCCTGATCCCTGCGAAATCCATCGGGGCGCAGTGCACAACCGGGTGATGATGGAGATTATGGATTCCTGCCCTCCGGGTATTACGCGAAAGCTTTCCGACTTCCCGGAATATGCACGCGCCTGGTTTCCTGAAAAAACCGCATTTGTCCGTATAGCGGAAGAAGCGAGGTGAATGGACGTTTGAAAAGAATCTCTGCACTTCTGATTTCACTGATTCTGTGTCTTCTGACCATCCCAGGCGTCTGCGAAGCGCTCCCGGACAGCCACATTATCTATCTGTACGTCCCCGCCTGCGAAAGCTGTGCGCGCGCGGTGGAAATTCTCGAAAGCCTGCCTGAATCCGTGACGATTTCTCATCCGGGCGGGCAGGGCGAAAGCAGGGTGAATGTCGAACGCATCGATGTAAGCCAGCATCCGGAAATGGCAATGCAGCTGTTTTCGGATTATGAAGTTCCCGATGATATGCGCATTACGCCGTGTGTGTTTTTTCAGGATCATTACCTTTCCGGCATCGCTGCAATCGAAAAAGACCTCTTAAGCATGGTAAACAGCGGCCTCGCCGCCGGGAAGATCGAGTTTTCAGAGCCTGCTGAAGATCAAGCCGAAGCCATTCCGCTCGTCCGGGCTATAGGCGCAGGCCTGATCGCAGGCCTGAATACCTGCGCGCTTTCCATGCTGCTTCTGTTTCTGTCGCTGATCCTTGAGACAAGGAAAAAAGCCGGCCTTTTGGCCGGATGCTTCCTGAGCGCGAAATTCATCTGCTACCTGCTGATCGGGTTTGTGCTTCTCGAGCTCATGCAGAAATTCAATCCCTACTGGCTTCAGCCGCTGGCAAAATGGATATTGACCCTGATGGGCTGCATCCTGATTTCACTCAATCTCTGGGATGCGTGGCAGGCGCGCCGCGAAAACTTCGGAAACATCCGAAATCAGCTTCCCTCAAAGCTGCGCGGCAAGCTTCATAAAATCATCCGCGCAGTTACCCAATCCGGCGTTCTGATTCCCGCCGTCATCGCTCTGGGCTTTCTGGTCGCGCTCGGTGAATTCCTATGCGCCGGTCAACTTTTCCTGATGCAGCTGTTGGCCGAGGTGCATTCCGGAGCAAACCGTCAAATCTTCCATCTCGTCATCTATTGCCTCTCCTTCATAGCCCCCTCCGCCACCCTCTGTACGCTCGTCCTGGCCGGTCAGTCCCACCGCCGTCTTTCTGCTTTTCTGGCCAATCATATGGCCGCTGCAAAACTCGCCACCGCGGCAGCCATGCTGATTCTGATTCTGTCGGCATGGATTCTGTGAAAATGGTATTTCAGCTTATCAGCTAAAAACCAAGGCCCATCATCCGAAATAAATTCAAATGATGGGCCTTGGTTTTATTTTCAGATAATTCAGTTTCGCTGAAATGCTTTAAAGCTTACTTCTGCGCTTCTTCAACCGCTACAGCAACGGCTACGGTTGCGCCGACCATGGGGTTGTTGCCCATGCCGAGGAAGCCCATCATCTCAACGTGCGCGGGAACGGAGGAGGAGCCTGCGAACTGCGCGTCGCCGTGCATACGGCCCATGGTGTCGGTGAGGCCATAGGAGGCGGGGCCGGCTGCCATGTTGTCGGGATGGAGGGTTCTTCCAGTGCCGCCGCCGGAAGCTACGGAGAAGTACTTCTTGCCGGCTTCCCAGCGTTCCTTCTTATAGGTGCCCGCAACGGGATGCTGGAAACGGGTGGGGTTGGTGGAGTTACCGGTGATGGAAACATCGGCGTTCTCGTGCCACATGATGGCTACGCCTTCGCGTACGTCGTCGGCGCCGTAGCAGTTTACCTTCGCGCGATCGCCGGTCGAGTAGGGCGTTCTGTTTACGATGGTAAGCGCATGGTCTTCCTTAACGTCGGCGGAGAGGTAGTCGTACTTGGTCTCAACGTAGGTGAAGCCATTGATGCGGGAGATGATCATGGCGGCGTCCTTGCCGAGGCCGTTTAAGATAACGCGCAGGGGGTTTTTGCGAACCTTGTTGGCGTTGAGGGCGATTTTGATGGCGCCTTCAGCGGCGGCGAAGGACTCGTGGCCGGCTAAGAAAGCGAAGCACTCGGTCTCTTCGTCAAGAAGCATTGCGCCCAAGTTGCCGTGGCCGATACCAACCTGACGCTGGTCAGCGACGGAGCCGGGGATGCAGAACGCCTGCAGGCCTTCGCCGATGCACTTGGCGGCTTCGGCAGCGGTCTTAACGTTCTTCTTAAGCGCGATGGCGGCGCCCAGTTCATAGGCCCACTTTGCGTTTTCAAAGCAGATGGGCTGGGTGCTTTCAACGATCTTATAAGCGTCTACGCCCTTGGAATTGGTGTACGCCTTAACTTCTTCGAAATCCTTGAAGCCGTACTTGTCGAGCACGGGCTGGAGCTGGGGCATGCGGCCTTCATAGTTTTCAAACAGAGCCATTAAAGTGCACCTCCTTATTCTTTGCGCGGGTCAATCCATTTGACCGCGCCGTCTTCGGCCTTGAAGCGGCCATAGGTGCCGATGTTCTTGGTGTAAGCGTCGTTGGGCTCGATGCCCTTTTTGATGTCGTCCATCATCTTGCCCAGGGACAGATACTGGTATCCGCATACCTGCTCGTCCTTATCGAGGGCGATCTTCAGAACGTAGCCTTCAGTCATCTCGAGGTAACGGGTGCCCTTGGCCTTGGTGCCGTACATGGTGCCTACCATGGAGCGCAGGCCCTTGCCGAGGTCTTCGAGGCCGGCGCCGATTTTGAGGCCGTCATCGGAGAAAGCGGACTGGGTGCGGCCGTAAACGATCTGCAGGAACAACTCACGCATGGCGGTGTTGATCGCGTCGCATACGAGGTCGGTGTTCAGGGCTTCGAGGATGGTCTTGCCGGGCAGGATTTCGCTCGCCATGGCGGCGGAGTGGGTCATGCCGGAGCAGCCGATGGTCTCAACGAGCGCCTCTTCGATAACGCCGTTTTTGACGTTCAGGCTCAGCTTGCAGGTGCCCTGCTGGGGAGCGCACCAGCCGATGCCGTGGGTGTAGCCGGAGATGTCAGCGATCTCTTTCGCTTTAACCCATTTGCCTTCTTCGGGGATCGGGGCGGGGCCGTGGTTGGGGCCCTTTGCCACGCATACCATTTCTTCTACTTCGCGGGTATACTGCATGGTTTGTCCTCCTTTTTGCTTAACGCCCAGAGCGGGCGAGGCAGCGAATTGAAAAAACAAAAATACGGTTTTTTCAGCGCGCCCATTGGTTTCAAATATATTATAGCATAAAATCACGCGCCGGTGTACTGTCGGCGCGTAATTTGACGGTTAATTCGTTTGTTTTTCTTCGTTTTTTGGCAGACGTTTTCTTCCAAATACACTGTCAACCAATTTTGAAAACTCCGTATACGCCGAAAAACGCGAGACGGGCTCAAGCACGTCCTTTAACGAGCGATAATACCACGCGTGCATTTTTTTGTCGGTGACGGAAAATCTTTCAAAGAGCTTGTTGCCGATGGCGTCATAGTCGCGCTTCATTTGGCGGATATTGGAAAGCTTGTCGGAAAGGGCGACAATGAGCTGCTCTTCATCCGCAATCACAAGCTGATCAAGCGTCGTCTGTTTTCTTTCCTTCCACGAAGCGTCCTCGCTTGCGGAGCAGGTTTCCGCCGAAACGAGATCGGCCACATGCGCGCCGAAGGCGTTTTCGATGTCGTCCTGGGTAACGCCCTCGCAGTCCTCAAGTACATCGTGAAGGACGGCCGCCGCAATCACGCACGCATCGTCAGACATGGTGGCTGCGATGGCGGCTGCCTCCATGGGATGCACGATGTAGGGAATGGACGTGCCCTTTCTGGTTTGCTCCTTGTGCTTTTCGGCTGCAAAGGCGATGGCGCGCGCAAGCATCTCTTCAGGCACAAGCGTTTCGGGCTTGTTTGCCGCCTTTTTCTTCCTTCTTCTCCTGCGCTTTTTTGCGGGAGAATCGGGCTTGCCCTCGATCATTTGCATGACGTCCTCGGTGGGCTCATAAAAAGAAAGCTTAAGTACGGTATATTTTTGTCCGATGAATTCGCCCTTTATAATAAATTCGCCGTGGGTTTTGCACGTTGCAGGCTTGTACCACTTTTCAATCGTGCCTTTTTCATCTCCCGACCACTCGAGACTCTGCATGCACTGCGGGCAATGGAGAAGGCCGTTGTTGGCTTCCTCCCACGCGGCTTGCTGGGACTGATGACGGTGGGTTTTGCTGGTATGAATGGGCGCGGGCTCATTCGCGTTTTCCTGCGTCTTTTTAGGCGCGTTGTATTCCCGTATGCCTTTTTCGATGTCCAGATTTCTCATACAAAACGCGGTTAAAATGGCGTCGTTCATCGCGTCGTGCAGGGTCAGGTTTACATATACGCCCAGTTCCTGCGCGATATTTTTAAGCCCCAGGCTTCCGTGATCGGGCTTTTGAGATGCAAAGATTTTCTGGCCGTCGTACCACGGGCAGGCGGGCGCTTCCAGCGAATGGAAAGCCACATTGTTTAAAAACACGCGCCTGTCGTCCGCGCCCCAGCTGAAAATCGCGTCCACATCGTCAATCCACTTGATGAACTCCGGGCATGCGACGACGAAATCCTCGCCGCTTGCGATATCCGAATCGGTAATATGCGTGAGTTTTTTTACATATCGATCCAGCCTGCGCCCTCCGGCCAGGCGAACATACATTTTAAAGGTATCGACTGGATTCATGTTGTGATCCGTCTTTACACAGCCGATCTGAATGATTTCCTCATGCATTTTAACGCCCGACCTGCTCGTGGGCGTCCACATGGGATTATGATACTGATTCCATTCAAGATCGATAACAACGTAATACACGTTTTTTCCCCTTTCAATGCGCATGCATTCAAGGCATTATAGCACGCGGCGCGATTTCGTGCAATAAAAATAGGCTAAAATTAGCACAAACAACGTTATATCAAAACAAAAGAAGGCGCTTTGCGTGATTTTCATCACTCTATAGAAAAAACGTACATATTTTCCACAGCCGATTCCTGCGTTGTCATACCATAACGCCTCTAAAAAAATACTTGATTTTACATTACACAACTGCTATAATTATACATATGAGCCAACGGGAAGGAGTTTGATTTTATGCAGTCCGCTCGAAAGACCGGAAAAGAATTAAAAATTATGAATCTGCGCAGGCGCGCCCGCACGGATGTTCCGCTGCTTTTCATGACACTGCCGGGCATTGTATTTTTCTTCCTATTTAATTATATGCCCATGGTCGGTACGGTTCTTGCCTTCAAAAATTTTATCCCCAGTCACGGTATTTTCGGCAGCGAATGGCTGGGCTTTAAAAACTTCCAGTTCATGATCAAAAACAGCTACTTCTGGATGGCTGTCAAAAACACGCTTACCTACAACTCCGTCTTCCTCGTATCCGGTATCGTTTTCCCCATGATGCTGGCCATTGGCTTAAACGAAGTCCGAAACAAAAAAGCCGCCCGCATTTATCAGTCGCTTCTCATCATGCCCCACTTCGTTTCATATGTTGTTGTTTCCGTTATTGTATTTGCCATTTTGTCAGCGGACAGCGGCATCATCTCCCACATTCTGACCGGTATGGGACGAAAGCCCATCGCGTTTTACAGTGAGCAGAGTTATTGGCCCATTTTCCTGTTTGTCGTTTATTCATGGAAGGGCACTGGCTATTCTTCCATCATTTATCTGGGCACCATCACCGGCATCTCCGACGAATATTACGAGGCGGCGGTCATCGACGGCGCAAGCAAGTGGCAGCAGATTCTACACATCACCATTCCTTTCTTAAAGCCCATGATCGTTATCCTCGCCATCATGAAGGTTGGCAACTTCTTCCATTCCAATTTCGACCTCTTCTATCAGGTGCCCCTGAATTCCGGCCTTCTTCAGCCGGTTACCAACACCATCGACGTTTTCGTATACAACACCCTGCGCGATTCCAACGACGTTTCCCTTTCCTCCGCAGTTGCGCTGGTTCAGAGCGTATGCGGCTTCATTCTGGTTGTCACCACCAATAAGATTATCGATCTGATTGACAGCGATCTGTCCATGTTCTAAGGAAAGGAGAGAACAAAAATGAAGCTTTTCAGAAAATATAAGCGCGGTCCACTTGAAATCTCCGATACTTCAAGCGTGATTCTGAATATCATCTTTATTATTCTCTCCCTGGCCTGTCTGGTTCCGGTACTTCTGGTCTACATCACGTCCTTTACGGCGGAAAGATCCATCATTGAAAACGGATTCAGCCTTTTCCCCGAGCAGTGGAGCGTCAAGGCATATACCACAATGTTCGACCAGAGCCTTGATACGATTATCAACAGCTACAAAAACACCCTCATCCTCACCGTGGCCGGCACCTTTTTAGGCCTTCTCATCATGACGATGTATGCCTACGCCATTGCGCGGCAGGAATTCACCTTCCGAAAGGTGCTTACCTTCTACGCATACTTCACCATGCTGTTCTCCGGCGGCCTTGTTGCAAGCTACATCATCAACTGCAACATCTACGGCCTTCGAGACACCTTCTGGGTGCTTCTGTTCCCGGGTATGGCCAGCGCGTACAACATCATCGTTCTTCGAACCTTCTTCTCAAACGCCGGTACGGAATCGCTGATTGAAGCGGCCAAGATCGACGGCGCGGGCGAATTCAGAATCTACGCCCAGATCATTCTCCCGATTTCAAAGCCCGCTCTGGCCACCATCGGCCTGTTCCTTTCCATCGCCTACTTCTCCAGCTGGTTCAACGTCCTTCTCTATATTGACGATCGAAATCTTTGGACCATTCAGTACATGCTCCAGCGCACCATGCGCGAAATTCAGACCCTCGTCGACAACCCCGACTTTGCCGCTTCCGAGGAAGGTATGCTGCTGCTTTACGACCTTCCGAACGAATCCGCCAAGATGGCCCTCACCGTTATTTCCATGACCCCCGTGCTCCTGTTCTACCCCTACTTCCAGAAGTACTTCATCAAGGGTCTGACTCTGGGCGCCGTAAAGGGCTAAAAAACTTGGTATCAGGCGCAATAAGCGCTAAGATATAAATTTTAAGGAGGTAAACCCATGAAAAAGCTTTGTCTCTTACTCGTTTTCGTTCTCATGATGGCAAGCTTCTCTGCTTTTGCCGAGATCGATCCTTCCTCTCTCGATCCCTATGAGATCGTATGGTACACCGTTGGTGAAGTACATGACAAGGATGCCGAAGTAGAAGCGGCCATCAATGCCTACCTGACCGAGAAGTTCAACTGCACCCTGAAGATCATCAAGGGCACCTATTCCGAGACCATCGAAAAGATCCAGTATCTCACCGCGGATACCAAGACCCCGTGGGATCTGATCACCGTTGACACCCAGTACGCCAACTACGTTGCCAAGGAAGCCTTCTATCCGATGAGCGACCTCGTCAACGAGTATGGCCAGGACATCCTCGCCAAGTGGCCGGCAGCCCTCTGGCAGGCTGTTACCATCAATGGCGAATACTACGCCATCCCCACCCACAAGTATTCCTGCTCTCACTTCTACTTCGCCATCTCCATCGACCAGGCCAATGCCGCCGGCGTTGATGTAGAGTGGGTATACGATGAGGATATGGAGAAGCTCGAAAAGTGGGACGCCTTCAAGACCTATCTGTTCGACATGGCTGAAGCGGGAGCCGGCATGAACGGCTACATCACCCACCTCAACACCGCCACCTTCCAGGCTCTCTATCCCTACGAAGCCCTCACCGGCAACGCCATCGATCCCGGCGTATGCTTAATCGGTGATGATTCCTTCGCTGGCTACGAGCGCAACGAAGTTTTCAACCAGTTCGCCACCCCCGAGTTCGCCGCTTTCGTAAAGGACGCCTATGAGCTCGCTCAGGCCGGCGCTCTGCCGAAGGACCCCGACACCTCCGCTACCATGAAGAAGAACGACCCCGCTCCCTCCGTTCAGGACTCCATGGCCAAGCGCCTCGCCGGTTATGAGAGAACCTATCAGCAGGACTACGAAGCCTACTTCCCCAGCTATGGCTTCCAGACCACCGATAAGATCTTCGGCTCCATGAACGCCATCAACGCCCACTGCGCTGATCCCGCCCGCGTTATGATGTTCCTCAACGCCTGCGTAGCCGATCCCGACTTCGCCAACCTCGTAGCTTACGGCCTCGAAGGCATCAACTGGACCCGCAATGAAGAAGGCCAGATCGCCCGTCACACCGATGGCACCCAGTGGTACCTCAACACCGCTTACTTCCATGCCTTCATCATCGCCGAGCCCGACAACAGCCTGCCCGTCAACATGGTTGAAATGTATGAGGCCTTTGATAAGGTTCTCGTTCCCTCTGACAACGTAGGCTTCGCCTTCGACGAGTCCAGCATCTTAACCGAGCTCGCCGCCGTCCGTCAGGTAACCGAGCAGTACTTAAGCCCCCTGGTAAGCGGCCTTGCTGATCCCGAGACCACCCTGCCCGCATTCCTCTCCGCTCTCGAAGCTGCCGGTGTTGACGTCGTTATCGACGAACTCCAGAGCCAGCTCGACGCATGGCGCGCCAGCATGGGCTTCTAATTCAAGATTTGATTTAGAAGTTTTCATACTAAAAATGCCCTGCAGAATTCTCTGCGGGGCATTTTTTATATCTCTCATGTCAAATCTACATGCTGAGCGCCGCTCTGTGGCTACCTTTCATTTTCCTTTCAGAATCAATCCCAAATCACAAGTAAGGCGGGGGCTTGCTCCCGCCGGAAAACACAGTTCCTAAAATACAAAACCAACGATATTGCATCCAAGCCGCGCATTTTTCGGCATGAAAACGGCGGGAGCAAGCCCCCGCCCTACGCAAAACAGACCGTAGTCTGTATATAAATATGATTCACGTTCTCGCCCGCTTCTCTATCTTTCAGGGCACCCCAGTTCCTTCAGGTGCCTTCCGATATGCTTATAAAGCGCCTCGGCGTATTCCTCCTCATGCGCGCGCCAAAGCGCGTAGAGTCTGTCTCGGAAAACGCTGTTTCCGTTTTCGTCCTTTAACGACAGAATCAGGCCGTAAGTGATGTGAATAAGCTGTCTTGCGTCGTCATTTTCGAAAAGACCCTGAAGCTGTTCATCCGAAAGCGTATCGAGCGGCGGCACCTTGCTTAAATCGGTCGTCACGTGATAATACTTTGTGGCTTCGTCAAACGCTTCAAACGCATATGCGTGGATTTCCCGGTAAAGCGCTGGATCGCATTTGGCGACAATGCGCATCGCTTCAAGCCAATTGGTGCCAGCGGTTTTTACGTGATAATGCTGAAGCGTGTTTTTTCCAACCGACGGGAACACGGAGAACTTGTCCGATCCCGAATGCACGCTCACCTTGTGCCCAAACACACGCGCAATCGCCGCATGCACCTTCATTTCAGCATCAAATTCATTGACGTCGCCGATGTAATCGATGCCCTTCTGGAATTCGCCGATGAAGCGGGGCGCGATAGTCATGAACTTTACGCCGCGCCTTTGAAGCTCGCTGGCTACAAAATAATGCTCCTGGGGCTTCGTGGGCGTTCCGGTTTCGTCGATGGAGATTTCAAATTCCGCCTTGTATTTTCCGCCCTTCAAAAACTGATCGTACATCTTGACTGCAAAATCCAAAGCGTCTCCGTAAATGCCTTTGACTCTGTCAAGCTCCGATTTGGTGAAGGCGATTTCGTTTCCTTCAACGTCGAAGGTTTTCCCAAGATATATATCGTCCACATTCTGGCTGTACGCGCCCAAAGCGTCCGCATGAATGTGGTCGGACAGATCCAGCGTGATCATGGTAAATCCGAGGGACAAAGCATACTCGATATCCTCCGGCTTTTTCAGATGGTCGCCGTCCGCGCCGAAGCCATGCGTGAAGTTTTCGCGAAACACATAAAGGCTCGCCGCGTCCAGAACATCCTCATACGTTCTGCCCGTAAGATTCAGTTCGCGGATCGACTGCTGGGCCAAAACCGGCGTCGCGTCGTATTTTTCAAACACGCGAAGATGACCCGGCGCGGCAATACCCAGCCTGTCGCCAACGCCCACAGTTCTGTCTCTGTTCAGAACCGGAACCGGCGCGGTGAAGGGAAAAAGCTCGCGCAGCCGGTTCATCACCTGATGATCAATTTTAATCACGTTTAAGCCTTCGTCGCCACCAAAATAAGGTTTTCCTCCGCAAACAAGCACGTCGCGCCCGTCTTTTTCGGCGAGATATACCACTGCCCCGTCAAGATCATGGCGGGATTTTTCATACACCCTTGTAAACTCCATCCGTTTCACGCCCTTCATGATTAATTTCTGTTTTCTTTAAGTATATTGCTTTTTGGCGCGTTTTTCAAGGGATTTGACACATCTGCAGGCGGTAAAGTATAATATAGCATACAAAAAGCCATTGGGAGGCAAGCGCATGCAAACGATCTTCACGCAAAAAACGGTCGACTGGTTTTTATCCTCCGTGGGAACGCCCACATTGGCGCAGTCCCTCGCCTTTCGCGCCGTATCTTCCGGAAAAGACGTGCTCGTTTCCTCCCCCACCGGAAGCGGAAAGACGCTGGCCGCGTTTCTCTATTTTCTGGACGGCTATTTAAGACGCGCCAAAAATGAAACGCTTCCCGATGAAACCGAAATTCTCTACATAACCCCCTTAAAAGCGCTTGGAAACGACATTGAGAAAAACCTTTCGCGCCCGCTCACCGGGCTTGGACTTAAAAATATCGTAAGAACCGCCATCCGAAACGGCGACACCACACCAAGCCAAAGGCAGGCCATTCTAAGAAAGCCCCCGCACATTTTAATCACAACGCCCGAAAGCCTTTTCCTGCTTTTGTCCTCCGCATCCGGGCAGCGACTCCTTAAAACAGTAAAGCACGTGATTCTGGATGAATTCCATGCGACAATCTCCACCAAGCGCGGCGCTCACATGATGCTGTCGCTTGCGCGTCTAGACGCGCTTTGCGGGCGCAGAATTCAAAAAATCGCGCTTTCCGCCACGATTTCGCCGCTTGAAACGGCGGCAAAAATTCTGTCGGGCGAAAACGAATGCGAAATCATCGCGCCCGAAATTGAAAAGAAAACCGAACTTACCGTGGACACAGCCGTCCCGGATATGCGCATTCTCCCCGAAAACAGCATCTGGCCCCATCTGGCCGACCGCGTGACGGAAGCGACCAAGGATTCCAGATGCGTGCTTGCGTTTTTAGAAGGGCGCGCCAGCTGCGAACGGCTTGCCGCCAAGATCAACGAACGCGCGGGCGAAGTCATCGCGCGAACGCACCACGGCTGCGTATCCAAAGAGCAGCGCCTCGAGGCTGAGCAGATGCTCAAAAGCGGCGAACTTCGCGTGATGGCAGCCACTTCTTCCATGGAGCTGGGCATCGACGTGGGCGATATCGATCTGGTTGTGCAGATTGCCTCCCCCTTCTCCGTGTCCTCGCTTCTGCAGCGTTTAGGCCGCGCGGGCCACGCGCCGGGACGCGTGAGCCGCATGCGCATTTATTCCAAAACCACGCAGGACACGCTTTTCTGCGCGCTCACTGCAAAGGCTGCGACAGACAAGAAAATCGAGCCCATTCTGGAAATGGAAAAGCCGCTTGACCTATTGTGCCAGCATCTGGTTTCGATGGCGGCGACAGGCGAATATACCGTAAATGAAGCCACAAACATTCTCAAAAAAGCGTGGGCGTACAGAAGTCTTTCAGTCGATAGGGTCAGATCTGCGCTTTCCATGCTCGCGGGCGACTACGAGCACGCGTTGGATCGGCCCGTTCGCGCAAGAATCCTATACGACCGCATCCACGATACCTTTAAAGGTGACAAATACACATCCCTCCTCGCCCTCTCCTCCGGCGGCACGATTCCGGACAGGGGCTGGTACGCCGTTTACACGCAGGACGGCACGCGTTTGGGCGAATTGGACGAAGAATACGTGTTTGAAGCGCGGCTGGGCGACAAATTCATGCTGGGCGCGTTCCCATGGGTGATTGTAAACATCACGCGCGACAAAGTGATCGTCGAAAAAACCACGCCGGCCGGCGCAGCCTCCCCTTTCTGGAAGGGCGACGGCGGCATGCGCTTTTATGAAACGGGCGCATATTTCGGATCGCTTCTGCGGGAGATGAATCTGCTTGCGCTAAGCCACGGAAACGCACTGGATCAATACCTGTCAAACATGCGCCTTACAAAGCCCGCCGCCGAGACGGTAAAGCGCGTGATCAAAGAGCAGATCGCCGCCTGCGGAGCCCTTGCAACCGACAGGCGGATTGTGCTTGAGCATTTTTCAGACGAGGCAAGCGACCATCAGATGATGGTGCACTCCGTATTCGGCGGGCGCGTCAACCGCGCCCTTGGCATGCTCCTTTCAAGGGAGGCCGCCGCGTTAACCGGCATAGACGCACGCGCCTACGACGATGACGACGGCATTCTGATCACAATGATCGGCGGGCACGAGGTGCCAAATCATCTTTTATCCAGAATTTCAACAGATCAAATCGAATCTGTTATCGCGTCCGTTCTCCCCTCCACCCCCATGTTTTCCATTGTTTTCAGGCAGAACGCCCAGCGCGCCATGCTGATGGGCGCAAGAAACGGACGGCGGCTTCCGCTGTGGGTGCAGCGCCTTCGCGCATCGGAAACGCTGACGGATGCCATCAAATCGAAAAATCACCCATTGATTCAGGAAACCGTTCGCGAATGCATGACGGATTATCTGGATATGGAGGCGCTGAAGGACGTGCTGTCCAAAATCCGCACGGGCGAAATTGAGGTTCAGGAAGTATACCTTGACGCGCCCTCCCCCATGAGCCTGAATTTGAGAAGGCAGGCGGAAGCGGAGCTGATGTACGAAACGGTTATTCCGACAAATGCAAAGCAAATGCCTCAGGAACAGGAATCCCTTTCCATTCTTCCCGAAAAAAACGCGCTTCAGGAAAGCTTTTCAGGCAAAAAGAAGCCCGAGAACGCAGAGGAAACGCACGCATATCTCATGATGACGGGCGATTTCAGAAGCGGAGATGAAAAACTGAATCTTGCATGTCTGGACGAACTGTACGACGCAGGGCGCGTGAAATACATCGAACCGGGACTCTGGATCGCAAGGGAGCATGAAAGCGATTACGAAAGCGCGCTCGTTTATGAAGATGAAAACGCGCTTAAAAGAATCGTCCGCCGTCTTGCAAGGTACAAAGGCGCAATCGACGCAGACATTGTTTCCGAAAGATATTTTGTCGATAAAATAGCCGCCGAAAACACGATCAATAAGCTTGTTCAGGCGGGCGATCTGATCCCCTTTGAGGATGTGTTTATCCATAAGGACGTTTATTCTGCAGCGCAAAGAAAAACGCTTCTCGCGCTCAGATCGCGTGTTGAAACCGTGCCGGGTAGCCATTACGCCGCCGCGCTCCTTTCAAAAGTTCAAAAGACCACCTCTCAAAGCGCGCAAATGGATTCGGCGCTTAAACAATTGTCCTACGAGCATTTTTCCCCTGAAACCTACGAAAACTGCCTTTTCCCCGCGCGCGTATCCAAATACAGGCCGAACGTGATCGACGCGGCGCTTTCAAGGGGAAACGCGCAATACACGGTGGATGAAAAATCCCTGTCCGTGTCCTTTCACGCGCCGGAGGACGAGTCGGACGCGTTTTTGCCCATGCCAACGGATCTTACCGAAAATGAAACCGCCGTTTTGACCTATCTTCAAAAGCGCGGCGCAAGCTTCGCCAGAAGCATGGCGGGCGCATGCATAAAAAGCGGCGTGGGAGAAACGCTTTTCTCCCTTTTGCAGCGCGGCCTTGTGCGCTCGGACAGCTTTGCGCCCGTAAGGTATTTAAAGCATACCGAAACCGGCAATCTAAAATCAAACGTGCGTCAGCGCGTTTCGGCTATCGACGCAGGCCGCTGGGAGGCCGTTCGCGTGAAAAAGGAAAAGACGGCGGAGGAAATTCTCGCTTCCCTTTTTGACCGCTATCTGATCGTTTCCAGGGAAACCGCGTCGGGCGAAAACTGGCAAAATCTTTTATCCGCGCTTCGCAATCTGGAATACGCGGGTAAGGTCAGGCGCGGATACTTTGTAAAGGGCTTAAGCGGCGCTCAGTTTGTGCGCGAATCGGATTTTGAATCGGTCGTCTATCTTCTAAAATCCCCTTTCGAAAGCACATGCGTACTGTCCGCCCTCGACCCCATGCAGCCCTACGGTAAAATTCTCCCCCACGCGGATGGAAGGGCGTTTTCGCGCCTTGCATCCACCGCGGTTGCGCTTCAGGCAGGCATGCCCGTCGCTGTATTTGAAAAAAACGGCGAAGCCATGCGCATTTTTGACGGAGAAAACGCTCAGAAGGCCGCTTCAGCGTTTGCGGACGCGTTCAAAAATGGCTCCATTTTTCCGCATCTAAAAAAAATCACCGTCAAAAGCTTTGATCCCGCCTATAAAGACGCGCTGTCGGCATGCGGCTTTCAGAGCGATATGATGTACATGACGCTATTCAAAATGTAGCCGGCGCATCCTTCACGCTTGTAAGTTTTACTGATTTATGATATTATAATATGACCATTTATACATAGGAGAAGTGAGCCATGTCGTTTTGCGCATTTGCAGGCCGGGACGCGATGTTCGGAATCACCCCCGTTGAAAACATGTTTATCCTCGAATACATGCCCGGCGCGACGGGCGATTTCGTGCGCGTATATCTGTACGGCCTCATGCTGTGCCATCATCCCGAGATGGACGAGGGCATCGACGGCATGGCCCGAGCCCTTCGCATCGAAACCGACACCATAATAAGCGCCTACCGCTATTGGGAAAGGGAGGGGCTGGTTGCCAGGATGACCGACAATCCCCCGACCTACGAGTATCTGTCTCTCAGCAGCATGACCAGACAGGCCGAGCCTCTGGACGAGGTATACAAATACAAAAATTTCAACCGGGAGCTTCAAAACGCGCTGCCAGGCATGGTTTTGGACAGCCATGAATACCGAATCGCCAACGAATGGCTGGATATTTTAAATCTCCCCGAAGACGTGGTTTTGTACCTTGTTCACACGGAGATCGCCAAAAGGGGCAAAAAACTGCCCGCGCCCAGAACCCTTTTTAAGCATCTGGACGAAACGGCTACCCTGTGGGCAAACGAAGGCATTTATTCCATCGACCAGGCAGAGGAATTCGTAGCGAAATCCGGCGCGGCGTATCAGAATGCCAAAGCCGTCATCAAGCAGTTCGGACAGACGCGAAATCCCACAAAGGACGAAATCGCGCTTTCCGAAAAATGGATGAATGAATGGAATCTGCCGCTTGATGCAATCATCGCCGCGTGCGCGGACACGGTCAAGGGCGCGGTTCCCTCCTTCGGCTATCTGGACAAAATCTTAATGAGCAGGGTTTCAAGCGAAGACAAAGCGGACGAAGCGCGCGAAAAGGTCAAAATCCTTTTGTCCCACCTTGGAACCGCTTCACGCCCCACGCAGGCGCATCTTTCGGCCTATCAGTCGTTCATCGAAGCGGGCTTCGACTTCCCCGCCATCGAGCAGGCGGCGATTCTGTGCGGCGAAAACAACCGAAGGACGTTTGAGGATATTCAAAGAAAGCTCGACCAATGGAAGAAGATGGGCGTGACCACCCTTGCCGAGATCGAGGAGGAGCGCCGCATTCAAAAGCAGTATACAGACATCACCTTATCCATCTTCGAAAAATGCGGAATCGACAGAAAGGTTGTCAAAAGCGACATCTCTCAGGTGCGCATCTGGACGGCTTTAATCGAGCTGGACGCGGTTTTATACGCCGCCGAATGCGCTTTTGGAACCGACGCGCCCATGAAATACATCAATAAGCTCATCGTTTCCTGGAGCGCCAAGGGCATCAAAACCCTGGACGCCGCCCAGAAGGAATACGCGCTTCACAGGTTAGAGGGCGCACAAAAGCAGGAAAATACCAAAACACCCGCCTATCAGCAAAGAAATGTGACCGACGATGAATTTGAACACGGATTCTATGTAGACGTTATGAACAGAAAGAGGGCAGATCAATGACGCGCGAGGAAGCCATCAAAATCGCCCGGGAAGAATACGAGCGCATGCGCACAGATGAATTAAACGCCCTTAAAAGGCGCGAAGACGAAGCGTGCATGAAGAACAGCGAAATCCGCTCGCTTCTAAACGCGCGCGCCGCGCTTCCCATGCGCGCACTGCGCCTTGCCATGAACAATCCCGGGGGCGCAAAGGCCGTGTCCGAGAAAATGCGCGAGGAAGGCCTTGCAATCAATGCCGAAATCCGCCGTCGTCTTGTAAGCGCGGGTTTTCCGGAAGACCATCTTAAAATGCACTACGCCTGTCCCGTCTGCAAAGACAGCGGATACACAAGCGACATGCCGCCAGTGATGTGCGAATGCTTTCAGAAAAAAATCCACTTGCTTCAACGGGACGCGCACATTGTGAGCGATTTTGAAACGCAGAATTTTGAAAAGTACGACGAAAACAGAATTCCAAACGAAATCGTGTACGGCGATGTCACCCAGAGACAGCTGACGGGGCGCATCCGCGATCTGTGCCTTGAATACGCTAACTGCTTTCCCTATACCTATAAGCCCAACCTTCTTTTAACCGGCGAAGCGGGGCTTGGAAAAACCTTCCTTTTAAGCGCGATTGCGGAAAAACTCGAATCGCGCGGCTTCTCTCCCGTTTTGATTTCCGCCTACCGTCTGCTTGAAATCATGCGCGAAAAGCATTTTCATATGGATGCGCCCGGCACGGACTTTGAGTCTCTTCTTGCATGCCCGATTCTGCTGATTGACGATTTAGGCTGCGAGCCGATGCTGAAAAACATCACGCAGGAATACATGTTTGTGTTAATCAACGAGCGCATCGCCAAAAAGAAGCCGACCGTCATCGCCACCAACATGACGCCTGCGCAGCTTAAGGAACGCTACGGCGAACGCATCATGTCCCGCATCTGCGACACAAGCGTGTGCGACAGCGTGCGCCTGATGGGAAGGGACTTGAGGCTATGTTAGATGCGCAAAAGGCCGTCTACGCGTTTTTGGCCGAAAACAACATTTCCTATCGCCACGCATACCATGCGCGTGTGAGCGCCATTTCGGAATGCGCGCTTGCTGAAAAGCTTCTGGGCGGCTGCATGCCCAAAAATCTTTTGCTTGCGCCGAGAAACGAAAGCGCGTATTATCTTTTGATCATGCACCCAGAAAGCGCCTTTAAAACCGGAATTGTGAGTAAGCAGGCGGGATCCTCCAGGCTTTCGTTTGCCACAGACGAGGCGCTGAACGCGCTTTTTCACACCCATTCCGGCGCGGTCAGCCCGTTCGGTTTTCTGTTCGATACGGAAAAGCGCGTATCCCTTTTGATTGACAGAAAGCTTCTTTCGGAAGATAAGCTCATCTTCCATCCCCTTGAAAACACTGCCTCCGTCCTTTTGGAAAGGGATGTGTTTTTAAACGCTTGTCTTCCGCTTCTTGACCGTACGCCGACCTTTATCGATATGCCCGAAATACGAAAGGATACCTGAATGAAAAACACCAAAGCGCTCAAAAACTATATCTATTCGCGTCCCCTCGCCGGAGGAAAGCTGGTTTTATTGGGCGCGCTTGTGATGATGATATGGGCGGGATGGGAATGCATACTTCGCTTTGACGCGATGGACGGCATGACCAAGGCGTATATCAATCTGGTAAAAAACAACGATATTCCCTTGAAGGAAGCCGTCAGGACCATCTGGGAAACGCCCGAAGCCAGACAGGATTGGATGAATCTTCTGATTCTGTCCTCCATCGCGGTCTTTGCGCTGATTCCCTTTTTCCTGAGCCGATATTGGAAGCCGGGCTTTCTGGTGATTCCCGCGTGCGCGGTCATCATGCTTTACCATACAAGCGATCTTGTGATCATCAGAACTTTAAACCTTTTTGAAACCGTCAAGTTCGCCTCCGCCGGCGCGATCATGCTGGGCGAGGGCTTGAATATCACAAACGCGCTTCAAAGAAAACGGCGTTATAAAAAACAGCTGGCGGCAAGCCGGAAGGCCAGTCGCCGCGTACCCGCCCACGGTTCTTCGAAAACCCTGATTCCCGAGCACAAAAAACGCGGAATCGGCATGTAATCACATAAAAACATTAAAAGAGGGATCAATCCGACTATGAAAATCCTGATCGTAGGCTGCGGAAAGCTCGGTATGCTTATCGCCGAAAAACTGATCGAGGAAAGACACCACGTAACCATTATCGACCGCGACGAAACGGTTCTGGACAAATGCAACGAGCTTCTGGACGCGCTCACCGTAAAGGGCAGCGGCGTAAGCCAGCAGACCCTTCAGGAGGCGGACGTAGACCATGCAGACATCGTAATCGCCACTACCATGAGCGATGAAACCAACATGCTCTGCTCCTTAACGGCCAAAAAGCTGGGCGCAAAATATACCGTCGCCCGCATCCGCGACCCCGAATACCTGGAAAGTCTGCCCTTTTTAACGAAAGAGCTTTTCATCAACTATGCCATGAACCCCGAGCGGGCCACTGCACGCGAAATCTCGCGCATGCTGCGTCTGCCTTTTGCCGCTTCCATCGAAACCTTTGCCCGCGGCCTTGTTGAACTCGTTGAAATCAAGGTCACCGGCAGAGAGCCGTTTGCAAACATTCCTCTTAAGGATCTGTACAGGCGAAATCCCCATCTTCCTCGCGTTCTTTTCTGCATTGTCGAACGCGATATGCATCCCATCATCCCCAAGGGCGATTTTGTCATTCATTCAGGCGACCGCGTGTTTGTCGCCGCCGATACCGCCACCATCACCGCATTTTTCAAGTCCATTGGCATGGACATGAAGGGCGTTAAGGACGCCATCATCGTCGGCGGAAGCCGCATCGCCTATTACCTCGCCCAGTCTCTGTGCGCATCGGGCGTGGATACCAAAATCATCGAGCGAAAAATCGAAAAAGCGCGGTTTTTGTCTGAACAATTGGAAGACGCCACCATCATTCAGGGCGACGGCACGGATTACGAGCTATTGATGAGCGAAGGGCTCGACGATGTGGATGCGTTTATCTCCTTAACCGACCGTGACGAAGAAAACCTTTTAACCGGGCTTTACGCTCATCAAAACACAAACGCCAAGGTTATCGTGAAAAACACGCGCCTCGAATACCCGGATCTTTTAAGAAGCATGGGCCTTGAAAGCATCATCAACCCCCGTCAGATCGCCTGCAACATCATTCTGCGCACGGTTCGCGCGCGCATGAACACGGCGGGCACTGCGGTTGAGCGCATGTATAAATTAAGTGGCGGCAAGGTAGAGGCGCTGGAATTTGTGGTAAAGCCCAAAGCGCCCTATATCGGAATTCCGCTCAAGGATTTAAAGATCAAGGATCATTCTCTGGTTGCGGTTATCGCAAGGAAAGGCCATGCGCGCGTGCCGTTCGGCGACGACGTCATGCAGGCGGACGACCATGTCGTCATCATCACCAAAGAAACCGGCATCACCGATCTTGAGAAAGTGTTTGGATAAAAAGTATGAATATCAGACTTGTGCTCAACTTTCTCGGAAAGCTCTTCGTCATCGAAGCCGCTCTCATGCTTCCGGCGCTGGGCGTATCCATCGCCTACGGGCAGGGCGACGCAATGGCGTTCGTCTACGCAATTCTGACCATTGTGGCCGTCTCTGCGCCGCTGATTGCAATTTTCCGCTCGAAGGATCAGCAAATGTACGCGCGTGAGGCAATGGCCGTTGCAGGACTCGGCTGGCTCCTGATGTCTCTTCTGGGAGGCCTTCCGCTGGTCTACAGCGGCTGCTGCTCCTTTACCGACGCGTTTTTTGAAATCACAAGCGGCTTTACGACCACCGGCGCAACCATCATGACCGATATCGAGGCTCTGCCCAACGGCATCCTCTTTTGGCGCTCATTCACGCACTGGATCGGCGGCATGGGCGTGCTTGTGTTTACAACAGCGATTCTGCCTACCATCGGCGGACGCGGCGCGCATTTGGCCCGCGCGGAAAGCCCCGGCCCCACCTTTTCAAAGCTCACGCCAAAGCTGGGCGATACGGCGAAGGTATTATATCTGATCTATCTGGCGCTTACCATTATTGAAACCGTCGCTCTGCTTTTCGCAGGCCTTCCCCTGTATGACGCGGTCATTCACGCCTTCGGCACCGCGGGCACCGGCGGCTTCTCCAACCGCGCTTTAAGCGTCGGCGCATTTGGTAATCTCGCCGCTGAAATCATCATTGCCGTTTTCATGTTTTTATTCGGCATCAATTTTGCCTTCTATTTCAAGCTCATCAACCGCGACTTCAAAGGCGCGTTCAAAAATGAAGAGCTTAAGCTTTATTCGCTGATCGCATTTGGCGCAATTCTTTTGATCACCCTGAATCTTATATCCTACTACGGCGATTTCTTCACTTCCCTTCGCTACGCAGCCTTCCAGGTGCCCACCATCATGTCGACCACCGGCTACGCCACGGCGGACTTTAATTTATGGCCGTCGTTTTCCAAAATGCTTTTAACGGCGCTCATGCTCTTCGGCGCGTGCGCAGGCTCGACCGCCGGCGGCCTTAAGATGACCCGACTCGTGATGCTTTTAAAAATGGCGCGCCGCGAAATCAGGCATGCTTTTCAGCCGAGAAAAGTGGAGGTCGTCAAGCTCGACGGCAAAACCATTCCCGAAGAAACGCTTTCTCAGGTTTCAATGCTGTTTTTCTGCCACATCATGTTGATAATCGCGGGTGCAATCGTCGTTTCATTGGAGGGTGTGAGCTTCACAACAGCCTTTACAACATCTTTAACCTGCATCTCCAACGTCGGCCCCGGTCTGGAGCTGGTCGGTCCGATGGGCTCGTTTGCCGGATATTCATGGGCGACAAAGGTGTTTTTATCCTTCCTCATGCTAGCCGGACGACTGGAGCTTTACCCGATTCTGATTCTGTTCTCCCCCGCCGTCTGGCGGCGCGGATAGAAAGGAGCTTATTTATGCTGCGCTTTGGTTCTACCGATGGAAGCCGCATCCTGATCGCCGCGCACAGAGGCGTGGCCGGCGGAAACGTGCCCTGCAACTCCATCTGCGCCTTTCAGGCCGCGCTCAACATGGGCGCGGACATCATTGAGCTGGACGTGTCCCGCTCGACAGACGGCGAGCTGTACGTGTTCCATCCCGGCATGGAGCGCATTTTCCTAAAAAGCGACAGGTTAATCAGCGAAATGCATTCCTCCGAGGTTGATAAGCTTCGCCTTGTCAATCAGGATACGCTTTTTACCGAATGGGGCGTTCCGCGCCTTCGCGAGGCGTTTGAGCTCATCCGAGGCCGCGCTTACATCAACATTGACAAATTCTGGACCTGTCCGGGCGACATTTCAAAAATCGTTCGCGAAATGGGCATGCAGGATCAGGTGCTGATCAAAACGGACGTGGACGAAAAGGCTTTCCGCAACGTTGAAGAAGTTGCAAGCGACCTGCCCTTCATGGTCATCGCATGGGAAAAGGATGAATTTTCGGAATCTCTCTTTAGGCGCAACATGCGCTATGTGGGCGTTGAAGCGCTTTTCAAAACCGACGACGCGCCCATCTGCCAAAGGGAATACACCGAAAGCCTGAACAAAAACGGCCTGATCGCATGGGCCAATTCCATCCTCTTTAATTACAAAACCGTGCTTGCCGCCGGCCACTCGGACGACGTGTCCGTGTCCCAAAGCCCCGATCAGGGCTGGGGCTGGCTTGCGGACAGGGGCTTTAACATCATCCAGACCGACTGGCCGCTGGCGCTGAGATTATATCTTGAAAAGCTTGGAAAACACTAAAAAGCAAGGATGCTGCAAAACCGCAGTATCCTTGCTTTTTATTTCTTTCCCGCAATCACGGATACCCAAAGCCTTCCTCCGGGAGGAAGGTGGCTCGGCGCAAGCCGAGACGGAAGGAAACCGCGGGCATCCAAAGCCAGTCGCTCCGAAACGATCCTTCCGCCAGCAGATGTATGGGACAAGCTATCTAAAGTGCGCGGAAAAAACCGTATGCTTTCTCCAACTTCCGGCGCCCGCTATCTCCCTCAGTCAGCTTCGCCGACAGCTCCCTCCCGGAGGGAGCCTTAGGGTGCGCTCTACCGGTCCGCAATCTTCAAAATCTTTTCGACATCTTCCGTATCCAGCTTCACAAACGCGCCGACCTTGCCGTCGGGGCCGCGCTTGGTGTTTTTCGCCATATAGGGAATGTCTTCTTTCTTTGCGCCCAATTCCTTTAAAGTGATGGGCATGCCGATGGATTTCAAAAACGCTTCATAGCGCTCGATTCCGGCGATAGCCGTCTGACGGGGATTGTCGAAATTCATGTCGCAGCCGAATACATTCACTGCAAACCTTGCAAAACGGTTTACGTCGTTATCAAGCGTATACCGCATCCACGCGGGGAACACGACGGCAAGGCCTGCGCCGTGCGCCACGTCGTACATGGCGCTGAGTTCGTGCTCAATCTGATGGCTCGCCCAATCACCCAAGCGACCTACGCCGCAGGTATCGTTGTGCGCAAGCGTGCCCGCCCACATGATCTGCGCCTGCGCGTCGTAATTTTCAGGGTCGTTTACCGCAATCGGCGCGTACTGAATGACGGTCTTTAAAAGCGCCTCGCACAGATAGTCGGTCACGCCGACTTCTTTTTCGTTTGTGAAATACCTTTCCATGATATGCGCCATAATGTCGGTCGCGCCGCAGGCAATCTGATATTTGGGCAGGGTAAAGGTGAGCTCCGGATTCATGAGCGCAAAGCGGGGGCGGTTGAAATCGCTTCTCAAGCCCCTTTTGAGCTTTGTTTTCTCCTGCATGATGACGGAGCTGTTCGAGCTTTCAGAACCCGTTGCAGACAGCGTTAAAACGCATCCCATGGGCAAAGTCTTTGTAACCTTTGCCTTGCCGCTCCAAAGATCCCAGAAATCGCCTTCGTAAACGCTTCCGTGGGCGATAGCCTTTGCGCTGTCGATGGCGCTTCCGCCGCCGACTGCGAGTATGCAGTCGCATTTTTCTTTTCTTACAAGCTCAATGCCTTCATACACCTTGGTATCTCTGGGGTTGGGCACCGCGCCGCCTAAACATACGTATTCAACGCCCGCCTCCTGAAGGGATGCAATCACCCGATCAATCAGGCCGCTTCTGACCGCGCTTCCGCTTCCGTAGTGAATGAGCGCCTTGGTTCCGCCGATTTTCTTAAGCTCCTCGCCCGCCTTCATCTCTGCGCCGCGGCCGAAAACAAATTTCGTTGGCTGTGTATATTCAAAGTTCAGCATCCGACCACCCGCATTTCCTTGGTGTATTCGTTAAGGGTTTCGCACCCGTCCTCCGTGACCGCCACAAGGTCCTCCACGCGTACGCCGAAGGAACCAGGCAGATAAATGCCGGGCTCAACCGAGAACACCATGCCCGGCTCGCACACGGCCTCGCTGACCGCGCTTACATCCGGGAATTCGTGCACCTCAAGGCCGATGCCGTGGCCCGTTCTGTGAATGAAGTATTTGCCGTAGCCCGCGTCCTCAATAACTTTTCTTGCGGCTCTGTCCACGTCCTTAAGCTTAACGCCGGGCTTGACCGCAGCGCGTCCGGCAGCGTTTGCACGCTCAACAATTTCGTAAACCTTTTTCTGTTCCTCGGTTGCAGATTTGAAAAATACGGTTCTTGTCATGTCTGAGCAGTATGCGTTCAGGCTTGCACCCACGTCCAGTATGACGGAATCGCCCGCTTTGATCATAGTGTCGTCCGTTGCATGGTGGGGCTCTGCGCAGTTTGCGCCAAAGCAGATGAGCGAATCAAAGCTTCCGCCGCCCGCGCCCAAGCGCTTGGCCTCGTTCATATACACGTTTGCAATCTCGCTTTCCTTAACGCCGTCGGAAAGCGCCGAAATCGCCTTGTCGATCGCCTTGTCATTCAGGCGCGAGCTTAAACGCATAAGGTCGATTTCTTCCTTGGTTTTGAGCATTCTGGCCCGGTCAACGGCAGGCGAGCCGATTATCGCTTTGATGTCGCTTCTTCTCTCCATCAGGGGAAGCGCAAAGCGGCAGGCCCATTCCTTGTCAAAGCCGATATTTCCCGATTCCACGCCCTCGGACAAAACGGCGATGCAGTCGTCCGTGTCGTCGTATTCGATAAGATTTGCGCCGTCAACGCTTCCGACGGCAAACAGCCGGTTGGCAAAAAGCGTTGTATCTCCATTTTCCTTGACGGATAAAACCACCATTCGCTCGCCCGGATGAATGAACTTGCCCGTCAGATAAAAAATGCTGTTGGGCGCGGAAATCAGAAGCTGCTTAAGCCCCATTTCACGCATATTCTGCGTCACTTTCAAAAGTCTGTCCGTTTTCATCATTCAGCCTCCTTTTTGCACTCAATGATCCAGTAGCTTTTTTCCTTTGCAATCACTTCTACATGATCAAATTTTTCCTGAAGATGCGCTTTCGCGCTCGGCGCGCCCTGCTGCTTTCGAATCACCACATACAGCGCCCCGCCCTTATTCAGCCGCTCGCTCGCCTGATCGAACATTTTGTAGATAACCGCCTTGCCAGCGCGGATAGGAGGATTGTTCAAAATAAAGTCAAACGTGCCGTCAACGTCGTCCATCGCGTCGCTCTTTATCACGCACGCATTCGTTACATTGTTTTCCTTAAGGTTCTTTTTTGCAAGCTCCATCGCGCGCTCGTTGACGTCCGACATGACGATCACAGTTTCCGGGTATTTTTTGCCCACGGAAACGCCCACAGCGCCCCATCCGCACCCAAGGTCGAGGATTCTTCCATGCAAGGGCGGAACCGCCTCTAAAAGCGTTCTGGTGCCGAAATCGAGGCCGCCTTTTGAAAACACGCCGGAGTCGGTGTGAAAAACGATCGTGTTTCCAAGAATCTCGGTTTCGAATTTCGCGTATTTATGTTCGGATGTGGGTTGATTCGTAAAATACTGCTCGCTCACTTTTCATTCATCTCCGTAAGGATATATAGTTTCTTGACTTCATCGTCCGTTAACTCGCGCCACTCACCTTCGGAAAGATTTTCATCCAGCTCGATCATTGCGATTTTTTCCCTGTGCAGGGTGATAACGGGATGGCCTACGGCCTGAAGCATGCGCTTGACCTGATGAAATTTGCCCTCGGTTACGTATACAAGGCAGACGGATTCATTTTCATTTGCCGAAAGGATTTCAAGGCCTGCGGGCTTTGACGTAAAGTCCTTAAATTGAATGCCCGTCTGAAAAGCAGACACGCATTTTTCGTCAAGCTTTCCTTCGACCGTCGCACGATATCTTTTGGTAACTTCCCACTTTGGCGAAATGAGCCTGTGGGCAAGTTGCCCGTCAGTGGTCATGATCACAAGCCCGGTCACATCCTTATCGAGTCTGCCCACCGGACCGATTCCGCGCCTTAAAAGCGCTTCCGGCAGAAAATCAGCTACTGTCCTTGCGCCTTTATGATCCTCCGTCGCGGTAAGCACGCCCGAGGGCTTATGAATCATCACATGAATATGCTTTTTCACATTATAGATTTCGCCGCCGATTTCAATGGATGCGTCATCCTTCACATTCGCGCCCGGATCGCGCAAAACATTATCTTCAATCTTCACGCGCCCGGAGGATATCAGTTTTTTTGCCTCGCTTCTTGTAAAACCAAGCATCGAAACAAGCTTGTCAAGTCTCATAATCTATCCCTTTTTCCTCCTTTCGGGCGTTTTATTCATCATACCACGCTTTTGCATTTCGCACAATAGAAAATCCCTCAAAATCATAACATCAAATAAATGCAGAATGCGCAAAAACGTGGTATAATAATATAGAAAGAAAATTTGCTAACAAGAGGTTAAACTCATGTCCAATCAAACCAATTACGATGAGAGTAATATCCAAATTCTGGAAGGCCTTGAGGCGGTTCGCCGCCGCCCCGGCATGTACATCGGCTCCACCGATGAAAGAGGCCTTCACCATCTGGTATACGAAATAGTCGACAACGCCGTGGACGAGGCGCTGGCCGGATACTGCAAAAACATCCGCGTGCGCCTGCATGCTGACGGCTCTGTTTCCGTACAGGACGACGGCCGCGGCTTCCCCGTGGGCATTCATCCGAAGGTCGGCCGCCCTGCGGTTGAGGTATGCCTTACGATGCTGCACGCCGGCGGAAAGTTCGGCGGCGGGGGCTATAAGGTTTCGGGCGGCCTGCACGGCGTAGGCGCGTCGGTTGTAAACGCGCTTTCCAGCCACCTTCAGGTCAACGTCTATCAGGACGGCAAAATTTATCAGCAGGAATATGAGCGCGGCAAGGTTCTTTACGACCTTAAGGTCATAGGCTCCACCGACCGTACCGGCACCACCATCCGCTTCTGGCCCGACGTAAAAACCGGCGAAAATCCCGAGCCCGGCATCTTCGAGACCGGCAAATTCGAGTTTGACACCTTAAAGACGCGCTTTCGCGAAATGGCCTTTTTGAATAAAGGCATTCGAATCACCTTGGACGATGAGCGCGTCGAGCCCCTGCTTCAGAAGGAATACCACTATGAAGGCGGCATTATCTCCTTCGTTGAGTATTTGAACAAAAACAAAACCTGCCTGTTTGAAAAGCCCATCTACATCGAGGGCGTAAAGGACGGAAGCACGGTGGAAGTTGCCCTTCAGTGGAACGACGGCTACAACGAAAGCGTTTTCACCTTTGCAAACAACATCCACACCCCCGAAGGCGGCACCCACCTCGTGGGCTTCAGAAGCGCCTTAACCCGCGTAATTAACGATTACGGCAGAAAAAACAAAATTCTTAAGGACGCAGACGCAAACCTTACCGGCGACGATGTTCGCGAGGGCTTAACCGCCATCGTGTCGGTCAAAATGGTTGAGCCGCAGTTTGAAGGCCAGACCAAGTCCAAGCTCGGCAACAGCGAAATCCGCCCCTTGGTCGACGGAATGGTTGCAGAGCGCTTAACGACCGTATTTGAAGAAACCCCGTCGATTGCAAGAAGCGTACTTGAAAAGTGCATCAGCGCCGCCCGCGCCCGCGAGGCCGCAAGAAAAGCGCGCGATTTAACCCGCAGAAAGACGGCGCTCGAGTCCGCCGCCCTTCCCGGAAAGCTGGCAGACTGCTCCGAACGCGACCCCGCCAAGTGCGAAATTTTCTTGGTTGAGGGCGACTCCGCAGGCGGCAGCGCAAAAACCGGCCGTGACCGCCATTTCCAGGCGATTCTGCCCCTCAGAGGCAAGATCTTAAACGTCGAAAAAACCCGCATGGACAAGGTCTTAGCCAATCAGGAAATCAAGGCCATGATCACGGCCTTCGGCGGCGGCTTCGGAAAGGAATTCGATACGAGCAAGCTTCGCTACCACAGAATCGTCTGCATGACAGACGCCGACGTCGACGGAAGCCATATCAGAATTCTCCTGCTCACCTTCTTCTACCGTTTCATGCCCCAGCTGATTGAGGAAGGCTATGTCTACATCGCCCAGCCCCCGCTTTACAAAATCACGCGCGGAAAGACCGAAAAATACGTCTACAGCGACGCACAATTGCAGGCGTATCTGGATGAGCTCGGCCGCGACGTAAAGCCGGACATTCAAAGATACAAAGGCCTTGGCGAAATGAGCGCGGAGCAGCTTTGGACCACCACTATGGATCCTTCCACCCGCAACATGTACAAGGTCACCTTAAAAGACGCCATCTCCGCAGACGAAATGTTTACGCTCCTGATGGGCGATCAGGTTGAACCCAGACGCGAATTTATCGAGCAGAACGCCAAACTCGTTGCAGATCTCGACATTTAATTTAAGCACATTCGGAGGCCATATCCCCTATGAACGATCAATTCAACATCGGCAACTTAACGCCCCTGGACGTGGAGGACGAGCTTAAAAAATCGTTTATTTCCTACGCCATGGCCGTTATCGTCAGCCGCGCTCTGCCGGATGTGCGCGACGGCTTAAAGCCCGTGCATCGCCGCATCCTCTATTCCATGATGGAACTGGGCGTAACGCCCGATAAGCCCTACAGAAAATCCGCCCGCATCGTGGGCGACGTATTAGGTAAATATCATCCCCACGGCGACAGCGCAGTCTACGACGCAGCCGTGCGCCTTGCGCAGGACTTTTCTACCCGCTATACGCTCATCGACGGTCAGGGCAACTTCGGCTCGGTCGACGGCGACGGCGCCGCAGCCATGCGATATACGGAAGTCCGCCTTGACAAGCTCGCCATGGAAATGGTGCGCGATCTTGACAAGGAAACCGTCGACTTCTATCCGAACTTTGACGAAACCCTCATGCAGCCGGAAGTCATGCCCGCGCGCTTTCCGAACCTCCTGGTCAACGGTTCCGCCGGCATCGCCGTCGGTATGGCTACGAACATCCCGCCGCATAATCTCGGCGAAGTCATCGACGCAGTCGTTTACATGATCGAAAACCGCGACTGCACCGTTGACGACTTAATGACCAAAATTCAGGGTCCGGACTTTCCGACTGGCGGCGTGATTTTGGGCCAGAGAGGCATTTACGATGCATACCACACCGGACGCGGCAGAATCATCGTTCGCGCCAAGACCGAGATCGAAGAAATGCCCAACAACCGCCAGCGCATCGTCGTAACCGAAATTCCCTATATGGTCAATAAGGCCAACCTTGTCACCAAAATCGCCGAGCTCGTTCACGAAAAGCGCCTGGAGGGCATCAGCGACATCCGCGACGAGTCCGATAGAAACGGCATGCGAATCGCCATTGAGCTCAAGCGCGACGTGAACGCAAACGTCGTTCTCAATTACCTTTACAAGCACACCCAGATGCAGGACACTTTCGGCGTGATCATGCTGGCGCTTGTCAACGGCGAGCCCAAAATTCTGTCCCTTAAGAGCGTCATCAAGCACTATCTCGATCATCAGGTCGACGTCATCAGACGCCGCACGAAGTATGAGCTGGATAAGGCCATGGCGAGAGCCCACATTTTGGAGGGCCTCTTAATCGCGCTCGACAGAATTGACGAAGTCATCGACCTCATCCGTTCAAGCGCAACGCCCCCCATCGCAAGAGAAGGCCTGATGACCAATTTCGGCCTTTCTGAAAAGCAGGCGCAGGCAATTCTGGACATGCGCCTTCAGAGGCTGACCGGTCTTGAAAGAGACAAGCTTCAGGACGAATACAACGCGCTTGTCGAGCAGATCAAGTACTTAAACAGCGTGCTCGCCAGCGAAGAAATGGTCATGGGCATCATCAAAGACGAAATCCTCGAAATCAAGCGCAAGTATGCCGATGAACGCAGAACCGAAATTTCCGCCTTAGACGGTGAAATCGACATGATGGATCTGATTCAGGAAGAGGACATGGTCGTCACCATTTCCCACTTCGGCTATGTAAAGCGCCTCGCCAAGACCACCTATCGCGCCCAGAGACGCGGCGGCAAGGGCGTAACCGCAGCCACCACGCGCGAGGAAGACTTTATTGAACAGCTCTACGTCACAAACACCCATGACGCAATCATGTTCTTCACCAACCGCGGCCGCGTACACCAAAAGTATTGCTACGAAATCCCGGAGGCCGGACGCACCGCGCGCGGCACCGCGATTGTAAACCTTTTAAACCTCGATCCCGGCGAAAAGGTCACCGCCGTTCTCCCCGTTCCCGAGGAGAAAATGGCCGGCCATTATCTCGTCATGGCCACCCGCGGCGGCACCATCAAGCGCACCGAGCTTTCTGAATTTGCAAATCTCAGAAAGAGCGGACTGATCGCAATCGTCCTTAAGGAGGACGACGATCTGATCGCGGTTCGCTTAACCGACGGAACGAAGGAACTGCTCTTGGGCTCCAAGAAGGGCATGGCCATCCGCTTTAATGAAACCGATCTTCGCCCCATCGGCCGCGCCAGCATGGGCGTTAAGTCCATGGATCTTGACGAAGGCGACGAGGTTGTCGATATCTCGGTCGTCGAAGAGGGCAAGCAGGTTCTCTCCATCACCGAAAACGGCTACGGAAAGCGCACGGATATTGAGGAATACCGCCTGCAGAACCGCGCCGGCAAGGGCATCAAGGCTATGAACCTGACGGAAAAAACGGGCCTTCTCGCCGCCCAGCTGCTCGTTTCCAACGAAGAGGACATCCTCTTAATTACGGCAGACGGCACCATCATCAGAACGCCCGTATCCGACATCTCCGTTCACAGCAGAAATACGCAGGGCGTGCGCCTGATGAGAGTCGGCGACAGCCGAATCGTATGCGTAGCCCCCGCAGAGGCCGACGAGGAAGAAACTGCGGAAATCACCCCTGAGCAGGACGCGGAAACCGCATCCGCCCCCGACGCGCTCGACCGACTCGTAAACGACCTCGAAGATAATCCCGAACCCACGGAAGAATAATAAAAAGGGCAGTCCCAATAGGGATAATGTCATTCAGTCAGCGCGGGCGATCAATGATCGCCCCTACAATTTATGATTGTAATATAACCATACTGTAGGGGCGTGCACCTAACGCCCGCGCATTTTTATGCGGAGGACAGATATGCATAAAGACGGCAAATGGGCTAAAGCAATCATCGCCCTTCAGGAAGAAGACGGAAAATGGGGCTATTTCCATTCCTTGTCTCAATTCTACGCCTCTCCCATCACGACAGAGCAGGCGCTCAGGCGTCTTGAAAGGCTTGGGTTTACGGAAGAGGATGAATGCATTCAAAAGGCTCTGACCTACATGAACGACTGCCTGACGGAAAAAAAGCAGATTCCCGACCGCAAAGAAAAGGTGCACGACTGGAGCATTTTCACATCTCTCATTCTTTCTACGCAAATCCGCAGATTTACAGATAAAAACGAAGCCGCCAACGCCGTTGCCGAAAGCTGGGCAAAAATCATCACGAAAGCCTTTCAAAGCGGCATATACGACCACGACCGATATGTAGCTGCCTATCACAAAATTCTCGGCATGAAGCCAGGCGGCGGACGGCTCATCGATTTTATGAACTTCTACCCGATATCACTTGTCGCAGGGTGCCTTGACGAACATACCGAAAAAGCCCTTGTAGAATACGCCCTCTCAAAGGAAGACGGCATCTATTACATCTACGATAAGCCACTTCATATCCTCCCTGAAAGCTTTCAGTCAAAAGAAGCCGTCCGCTACCTTTCAGCCATCGAGCTTTTGGCAAAATACAAATCAGCAATTGATAAGCTCGATTTTGTTCGAAGTTGGCTGATCGAAAACCAAAGTCCCGACGGAAAATGGGACATCGGAAAAGCGGCAAACGATAAAATCCATTTCCCCCTCTCCGACGACTGGCGGAAAAAGGAAAACCGCGTCAAGGACTGCACGGAATATATCAAAACGCTTATAGAGGCGCTGGAAAATAGTTAGCGTGCCAGACCAATATAGATATAATCCCCCACATCGTTACAGACCTCAGTCTGTTTTTTTGAAAGCAATGTCCACTAACTCTCTCCGGCTCCCTCTGATGAGGGAGCTGTCTGTGAAGCAGACTGAGGGAGAGATAACGGAACCTTAGGCATTCACCAAACGCAAAAACGGCGAGAGCAAGCCCCCGCCCTACTTCAATACAAACCATAGTCTGTTTTGAAAAACTAGATTCGCTCACTCTCTCCGGCTCCCTCTGATGAGGGAGCTGTCTGCGAAGCAGACTGAGGGAGAGATAACGGAACCTTAGGCATTCACCAATCGCAAAAACGGCGGGAGCAAGCCCCCGCCCTACAGTATAACAGACCACAGTCTGTTTAAAAAACTCCTCAATAAAAACTCATCCGCCGGAGCGTTTCTTCCTCTCCGGCGGACATTATTATCCGATTTTCTTTTCAAAACACGCAAGCGCCAACCCTTCCTGAACCGGAACGCGCCTGCCCGTATCCCGATACCCTGCCTTTTCGTAGCATCTTCTGTTCTTTCCAAGATCCTCGGGAAAATCCACGAAAAGTATCCTTGCATCCTCAAAAAACGCCTCTGACAGCAAAATCGCCCTTTGCGCTATGCCGCGCGACTGAAAGATAGGATCGACGAACACGCGCTGAAGGTAGTATTTCCCGTCTCCAAGATTTTCTTCCGCGATACACGAGCCCTTTACTTTGTACCAGAGTCCGCCGACGATTCTGTCTTCGAAGAAAATCGTAAAACAGGAAAAGAACTCGTTTCCGATTCTCCTTGAAATGTCTGTTTCGTCCCGAAGCGCGGGATTCCCCGAATCATTGTATTTTTCATGAAGCGGCAGAAACGCTGCCCTTTGAATTTCCCACAGCGTTTTGACATCCTCTGAAATCGTTTTTCTTACAGAAACCATCTTTATTTGCCTTAAAACTCCCTTGTAATATTTCTCGCCCAATTGCCTTTTTTATAGTGGCGGATGATCACAGGCATTTTCACAAATTCATCCAGGCACAAAATGAAGTACACCCACATTTCGGGCAGCTTCAGAACAAACGCCGCGATCAGGCCAATCGGAACGGCATATGCCCACATAGCCAGAAAATCGCAGACGAGGCCGAATTTCACGTCGCCACCGGCTCTGAAAATGCCGCAGATCAGCATGGTATTGACTGACTGACCCATAACGTAATAGGCGTTGATCAGAAGCATCAGGCTGACTTCCTTCATGACGACGGGATTCGCATCCTTTACCATCAGATGCACGCCTGAAAGCACAAGCGGCCTCGTGAGCAAAATCAGCGCGCCGCCAGCAAGCGCCGTCCACACGCTTAAATGAGCAAACCGCTTTCCGTACACGCGCGCATGGTCAAGCTTTCCCGCGCCCATCGTGTTTCCAAGAATGATCGCAGCCGCCGACGATACGCCAAAGCACACCACCGTCGCAAGGTTTCGGATAACGCTTGCAACCGCGTTGGCGGACACGATGTTTTCGCTCAGGTGACCCAGAATCACCGAATACACGCTGAATGCAAGGCCCCACACCATGTCGTTGGCCGCGGCAGGCAGGGAAAACTTCAGAAAGTCCGAAAGCAGCTGCCTGTTTTTCTCAAAAAAGTCGCGGATGCGAACGCGAACGCCCTCCGTCATAAGCGTATCTGCAACGCATACCCCCGCTTCCAGAACGCGCGTGATCGTGGTGGCCAGCGCAACGCCGGTAATGCCCATTTCCGGGAAGAACCAGAAGCCGAAAATAAAGCACGCGTTTAAAAGCACATTCAGCGCAACCGCGCTCGAATGCACAACCGCGCTCATTTTGACCCTTTCCACCGACCGCATGACCGCTAGATATACAACCACAAAGCTCGAAAGCACATAGCTCGGGCTGATCGCGCGAAGATACTTTGCGCCTGCGTAAATCATGTCTGCATCGTCCGTAAACACGCGCATGATGCCTTTCGGCGCAAAAAACGCCAAAAGGGTTACGACAAAGCCAATGGAAATTGAAATTTTGAGCGCAAGCGCCATCACGCGCTCAATAGATCTTTTATCCTTAAGTCCCCAATACTGCGCCGAAAGCACCGACGCGCCGGAGGACAGGCCGAACAGTAGCATATTCAGAACAAACGCAACGTTGGCCGCCAGTGACGCCGCCGCCTGCTCGGTGAGCCCGACCAGCATCAGCATGATCACGTCCGCGGAGTTTACGCATGCATCCATAAAATTCTGAAAGGCAATCGGCAGCGTAACCCTTGCGGCATTTTTATAAAAAGCGCGTTTTTCCTGCTTTGAGGAAAGCGGATATTCCATTTCTTTGTCCTCCGCATTCTATTGTTTTGATTATTATATGTCTTCTGGCGCTTCTTTGTCTATCAACATTGTGTTGATTTACATTCATCCGTTTCAAAAATGAATTGTCCTTTCGCGAAAAACATTCAAATTAGCCCACTTTAAGTATATATTGATAAAATTTTGATGGATTTAAAAATTTCTCTTGCATATTTACGTATTTTGGTGTAGAATAATGCTGATCTACCATTGTTTGCATCATCACTCAGCAAATTTGACGGAGGAAACACGACATGGACAACGCACAGGAACTATTGCAAAGACTCAATCACAGCGGAAAACGTTTATCAAAAAGCCACCGCAGAATCGCGGAATGCATCGTTTCCCACTATGACAAGGCCGCATTCATGACGGCGTCGCGTCTGGGCGAATATGTGGGCGTTTCGGAATCCACGGTCGTTCGTTTTGCCGCCGCTTTGGGCTATGACGGCTATCCGCAGCTTCAAAAGGCGCTTCAGGAGTTGATCCGCCACCGCTTAACCGCCACCCAACGCCTTGAAATGACGGGCGATATGGGGCACGCGCAGGTTTTAAACAAGGTGCTCAAAACCGACATTCAAAACATCCGCTCCACATTGGACGAATTGGATTTGAATACCTTCGATTCCGTCATCGAAAGTATGCTCCAGGCCAGAAACATTTACGTTTTAGGCCTTCGCGCAAGCGCGCCTCTGGCTGAGTTTTTGGGCCACTATTTAAACTTTATCTTCCCCAACGTCCACACCGTAACCAGCGGCGTATCCGACGTTTTTGAACAGATTGCGCGCATCAACGACGAGGACGTGCTTTTGGGCATCTCCTTCCCTCGCTACACCAGCCATACCGTAAAGGCCATGAAGTTTGCCCGTTCCCGCGGCGCAACCTTAATCGCCATTACCGACGGCCCCCTCTCTCCCCTGCATACCGAGGCAAACTACTGCCTGATGGCCAAAAGCGATATGGCCTCCTTTGTCGACTCCATGGCCGCGCCCTTATCGCTCATCAACGCCCTTATCGTCGCCCTTTCCCAGAGGCGCAGAACGCAGGTGACCGAGTATTTCCAGAAGATGGAGGACATCTGGTCGGAATACCGCGTATACCTTGGAAAGCCCGGAGAATAAAATATGGCAAGCACAAAAATTCTGGTAGTCGGCGGCGGCGCGGCCGGCATCATGGCTGCGCTGTACGCTGCAAAAAGCGGCGCGCGCGTAACGCTGTTTGAAAAAAACGAGAAGCTCGGAAAGAAAATCTACATCACGGGCAAAGGCCGTTGCAATGTAACCAACGCCGCCGAGCCCGAAGAATTCATGAAAAACATCGTGAGGAATCCGAGATTTCTGTACGCGTCCTTTGCCTGCCTTGACAATATGGGCCTTATGGATTTGCTTGAAAACGCAGGTGTAAAGCTGAAAACCGAGCGAGGCGAGCGCGTCTTCCCGGAAAGCGACCACGCAAGCGACATCACAAACGCGCTGGAGCGCGAAATCAGGCGCTTAGGCGTTACGATCCGCTTGAATACCCCCGTAAAGCGCATTTTAACTGAAGATAATCAGGCCATGGGGCTCGAAACGGAATCGGGCGAAATGGTGTATGCGGACAAGGTCATCATTGCAACCGGCGGCGTGAGCTACGCCTCCACAGGATCCACCGGCGACGGACACCGCTTTGCCAAAGAGCTGGGCCACGCGATCTACCCTTGCCGCCCTGCGCTGACCCCCATTGAAACCATTGAGGAATGGCCCAGGGACTTAATGGGCTTAACGCTTAAAAACGTCGCCCTTTCAGCGTTTGCCGAGAAAAACGGAAAACCGAAAAAGCTCTATAAAGAGCAGGGCGAAATGCTGTTTACCCACTTTGGCATTTCTGGCCCGTTGGTTTTGTCGCTTTCAAGCCTGTTGCCCGATTCTTCAAAGGGCGTTCAGCTTTTCATCGACCTAAAGCCCGCGCTTGATGAAAGCCAGCTGGAAGCGCGCATCCTTCGCGACTTTCAGCAAATGCAGAGAAAGCAGCTTTTCACCTGTATGGACGGCCTCACGCTCCATGCGCTGGGTCTTAAAATATTAGAGCTTGCCGATCTTTCTCCCTACGCGCCCATCCATTCCGTAACGGCGCAGGAAAGAAAGACGATTGTGAAGCTGTTAAAGGCGCTTCCGCTCACCGTCAAGGGCTTCAGAGGCTTAAACGAAGCCATCATCACAAGGGGCGGCGTGGAAGTCAAATCCATCAATCCGTCAACCCTCGAATCCAAAATTATTCATAACTTCTATTTTGCAGGCGAAGTCATCGATGTGGACGCCCTGACCGGCGGCTTCAATCTGCAGATCGCGTTTTCTACCGGCGCTTTGGCCGGAAAGAGCGCAGCGGAAGCATAGACAAAAGGCTGTTTCGGATTTTTATCTGCGACAGCCTTTTTATATTGCTCAATACAAAATAATCTGATATAATGAAATACACTTTCTACTCCACCGTATATAATGGCAGAAAGAAAGAGGAGCGAATAAATATGAAAAAAAGCATCATCTGTCTGATCACGGCGTTCGTACTGGCGTTATCGTTATCCTTTCCCGCGTTTGCCGCGTCAACCACGCTTGATCCCAACGCTTTGGGCCCCGAAGCCTCCATGCAGCTGATGTTTGCAAAACTTCAGCTTGCACAGGCGGAAATCATGAAGGAGCAGGTTCAGGGCAGAATGGAACAAATTCAGGCGCTTCAGGAGGAGCAGAGGCTGATTTCAGGCTATTTAAACGCAGCAAGGCAAGCAAAAAGCAGTGCCGAAAGCACGGACTCTGAAACTGAAATCCCTGCCGACATAGCGCAGTATATGAGAAATAACGGCCTTTCCTACGGCGGCGATACGCTTTTAAGCGCCGAGGAATGGGATGTTGCAATTTCTTCTCTTACAAGTCGCCTCGAACAGCTTGGCACGCAAACCCAGCAACAGATGGTCTATATGCAGGATTATTTAGGACAATACAATTCGTATCTGAACGGCGCAAACCAACAGATCAATACCATGAATCAGACGATCACAAGCCTTGCAAGGGGACAGAGCATGTACGGCGATTCTGACGCGGGGCTTGCCGTTACCGCATTGGCGATCGGTCTGGTTCTGGGCTGTCTTGTTACAGTCTCCGCTCAGAAAATCCGCAGAAAGGCCCAAAAAGCATGATCGCCGAACTCATTGGCGCGCTGGCTGCATCGGTTTTTGGAATCTTTACGGTTTTTAAAAAGAGAACGCCTCTGTTTTACAGGATTGTCTTTTTCGCTTTTCTCACGTGCCTGATGGGCAATATCTATACTGCGCTGTATATTTGGCTGTGGCCGCAGGATCAAAGCGGATTCCACGTTGGGTATCTTGGCTATATGGGCACGTTCTTCTTCCTGTATTCCTCTTATTACGGCGCAATCAACTCGCTTGCCGATGGCGGACAAAGCGAGTTCAATCGTCACCGCATTGCATCCTGCCTGGTATCCGCTGCTTTTTTCATCGTATCGGTTATCATGATCGCCATTTTAGACAAGGGCTTTTGGCTGCTGATCGTCGTTGTGCCTATATGCCTTACCCTGTATTTTGCCTTAAAGCTTCTGATCATACCGGATGTGGAGATGGGCGTTATCAAGGTCATGCGACCGTACAATGCGCTGATTCTTGCATTGTGCGTTTTTATGCTCATTCGCCTTTCGTCTCCGGCGGACAGCGCACCTGAAACAGTTGGAAGCATCTCCTCCGCGCTGCTGATTGCCATTAGCCTGCCGGCTGCAAGAAACGGGGTGCGAAAGTGGTTTACATAATCATGATCTGCATGGTCGTTCCTCTGATGCTTCTGATGACCATGCTAAACGGCAAATCCCGGCTTCTTTTCGGCTTTGTGCTGGTCGGCATGCTGTTTGCCGTATGCGCATACGAGATCAACACCCTTGTCTGTCATATTTTCGGGCTCAGCGGCACAGAGCTCTCCATCAAAGCCGCACCGATCATCGAAGAAATCCTGAAGGCGCTGCCCGTTGTTTTCTATGCCGCTTTTGTAAGCGACGAACGCAGATGGGTGCTCAGGCTTTCCATGGCAGTGGGTATTGGATTTGCGATGCTTGAAAACGCCTTTTTACTCATCACCTACGCAGATGAAGTCGACATCGGCTGGGCGATTGTGCGCGGCATATCCACAAGCCTTTCCCATGGAATCTGCACATTGATCGTCGGATGCGGAATCATCTTTGTACGCAAGCAGAAAAAGCTGTTTTACACCGGCACCTTCGCCTTGTTGGCAGCAGCAATGACCCTTCATGCCACGTTCAACCTCCTCATTCAATCCCCCTACGATTACATCGCTATGGCGCTTCCGATCATCATTTACGCTGTATTCTGGATTATCAGGCTGAATATTTCTAAGCCTGCTTACTGAAAAGCATAAAACCACGGGGCTGTTGCAGACTTTTTGCTTCTGCAACAGCCCCATAATTTTATTCCATCTCGCTCCAATGCGCGTTTCTGCGCCTTAAGCCCTTCGGCAGGTGGTTCTTGATGGTCTCGCCCGAGGCCTTCCCCCAACCGAGAGGCATATTTTTATAGGTCATGAGCGTCCAGCCCTTTTCGGTTTCCCATTTGATTTCCTCGCCCTCCATGAAAAGCGACGCTGTTTTTTCATCCATATCGAATGCGCGCCTTGCATCCCTGTTCGTCAACGCCATCGCAAGCGCATGATCCGGAACGACAAAGCCCTTTCCGACTTTGCACAAAGGAACGCCGCATCTTAAGAGGCGGATGCCCTTTCCGGATAAGAGCCTGATATCCGGCGCATCCTCGGGAATGAGGCTCAACTGATCTCCGTCCAGATGCAAAACGCCATCCATACCGCACGCAAGCGCGTCCTTTTTCAGTATGTCCATGGCCGCCTTTGCACCCTTGGATTCTGCATTCGAATGATATTCTGTATCTTTCCCGCCGGTTTTTATGAGAAGGGCGGCAAAATGGCCTTCGCCGTCGATTCTGTGCGGCCAGAGGCGGATGCAGCCGTTTGAAGATTCGCCCACGCCGGGCAGGGTAAATTCACCGGGCTCAAACTCCGGATGTCTTTTCAAAAACGCTTCGACGGTGCGTTCGTTTTCATGCCGGTTGAACGTGCAGGTGGAATATACCATGCGCCCGCCGACGCGAACGAGCTTTGCGGCGTTGTCCAGAATTTCCGCCTGCCTTTCCGCGCAGCCGATGGGCGAATTTTCGCTCCACTCATTGACCGCGTCCGGATCACGCCTGAACATGCCCTCGCCTGAGCACGGCGCATCCACAAGCGCCGCGTCAAAAAAGCCGGGCAGAGCCTTTGAAAGCGCAAAAGAATCGCTGCTGGTGATGGCGGTATTTTTAAAACCGAGACGCTCTAAATTTCCAAGCAGAATTCGCGCCCTTGAAAACTCGATTTCGTTGGACAATAAAAAGCCCTTTCCCCTCATTCGCCCCGCAATCTGCCCGCTTTTTCCGCCGGGCGCGGCGCAAAGATCGAGAATTTTTTCGCCGGGCTGCGGATTCAAAACAGCCGCCGGGCTCATGGCGGAGGGGTCCTGCATGTAAAACGCGCCCGCCGCATGGGCAAGCGACGCGCCGGGACGCGCGCCGGAAAGGGCGTATTGACCCATCTCCTCCCACGCAACGCTGTCTCCGCGCATAAAGGAGCGCGTGCATTCAAAAGCGTATTCTCGCAGTGGATTTAAGCGCATAGCATGAGCGCTTTCCTTTTCCATGGCGTTTAGAAACGCATCGTATTCGTCTTTCAGGATTTCTTTGATTTCATCTAAAAATTTTTCAGGCCAAATGCGCACGGATCATTGCCTCCGGATTGAATGATTGATTTTAGTATTCGACAAGGAATCGTTTTTCCCTGCAGACATAAAAAAGTTAGCGCGGGCGATCAATGATCGCCCCTACAATTTATGATTGGATCATAAACATCATGTAGGGGCGTGCATTGCACGCCCGCGCTATCTACCTTTTTCGTCTCTCTACAGAATCCTTCTGCACTCCATGTAATACCGTTTCTCCCACGCTTCGCCCATGGAGAAGGTTTTCCTCGGAAGAACGCCTTCTGAGGCGATGGAAGGAAACAGCGATTTTTTGTCAATGGATTTCAGAAGTATGCCCGTTGCATTTCCATCCGAAGCGAGATGGATGACCGCGTCTTCGCCGTGGATGTAATCGATTTCGAGGTTCTTGTTGGCCTTGATGTATTCATCCAGAAACGGCTGAAGGATGGCAACCGGCAAAATGCCCTCCGCGCCTTCAATGGAAACGCCCGTTTCCTTTCCATTTGCAATAAAGCGGATGTCATCGCCGGCTATCAGCTTAAATCCGCGGCCCTCCACATAGGTTTCAAATTTTCGGATCATATCCTCCGAATCCGCATGGAAAAGCGCTCTGTGGATGGGCTCGAACACCAGCGCGTCCGAATGCACGTTCACGATTTCGGAAAGCGCGTATCTTGCCGGATGCGTTTCCTGTTCTTCGGGGGAAAGCTTGGCATGAAGCCGCGTCCAGCAGGCCTTGGCGGTTGCAAGGGAATGGTTTCCGTCGCCCACGGCGTATAGGAAGCCGTTTGATTTGCTGTTCAGCGCCTGAAGCGCGTCAGCGATGTTTTTAAGCTCGCCCGCATCCTCAATCGCCCAGCCGCGAAGATGCCCGCCATTTTGCATAAGGGGCGTATCGTACAAAGGTTTTTTATCCTTCACGCGCGCATACGCCTGTTCGATCACGGTTCTGCCTTCGTCATTGATCAAAATCATGACGTGCGGACTTTCCAAAAGCGCACCCTCGCGGATGCGCACGCGAACAGGAATGCGCTCCACAATCGTGCCTTCGGTTGCGCGAATCAGGGGTTTTGCACCGGGAGTATAGTCGTAGGCGTTTAAATCCACTGCAGCAATGAGGCCCAGACGCACGCCGGATTCGGTTGCGCGCTCCGTGAGCACAAAGCCGTTTTCCACCTTTTTTTCCATAACGCCTGTTTTTAAATATCTGCGCATGGCATTGTGGATGCCGGGGATGTTCTGGGAAGCTTGATTTAAATAAATCTCGGGAAGGATCAATCTAAGCGTTGACGGCGCGTCGCCCACTTCCTTCTCCACATCCTGCCAGTATTCCGGCTGTGAAGTAAACTGGTCGCACGCCACAACCGCCCATTTGTATAAATCGACCTTCTCGGAAGGCAGATAAATATCGGAGGGTACCAAACCCGGAAATACAGGCATGATTAAGTCTCCTTTCAGGGCTTAAGCACGCGCACGCGATACACCGTGTCCAACGCCTCAATTTTCCTGATCAGCTCATCATCCGGCGTCTGATCCAGGTCGAGGCAGGTGTAGGCGTATTTGCCGCGCGACTTGTTGAGCATGTTTTCGATGTTGATGTTGCACGCAGAAATAAGAGAAGTAACGGAAGATACAACGTTTGGAACGTTCTGATGAAGCGCAATGAGGCGCGGCTCAATGAGGCGGCCGGGATCGGCTTCTGGGTAGTTGACGGAATTTTTGATCGCGCCGGTTTTCAGATACGCGTCCAGCTGGCTTGCGACCATGCGCACGCAGTTGTCCTCGCTCTCAGGCGTAGACGCGCCGATATGCGGAAGGCAGATGGCGTTCTTAACGCCAAGCAGCTTTTCAGTCGGGAAGTCGCAGATGTATTTTCGAAGCTGTCCATTTTCAAGCGCTTCCAAGATCGCGTCGGTATCGCAAAGCTCGCCGCGGGCAAAGTTAACAAGCACCGCGCCCTTTTTCATCTTCGCGATCATCGCCTTGTCGAACTTACCGCGCGTTTTATCGTTGAGCGGAATGTGGATGGTGATGTAATCTGCCTTTTCGATGACCTCTTCTTCGCTCATGGCGTGCTGAACCGAACGGGACAGCTGCCATGCGTGGTCAACAGAGATGAAGGGGTCGTAGCCCAGCACCTTCATGCCAAGTCCTGCAGCTGCGTTGGCAACTAAAATACCGATCGCTCCAAGGCCGATAACGCCCAGCGTTTTCCCGGCGATTTCGGGGCCGACGAACGCCTTTTTGCCCTTTTCGACGAGCTTTTCAACGTTTTCGCCCTCGCCCTTTAAGCCATTGGCCCACTGCCAGCCGCCGGTGATGTCGCGGGAGGCCAGAAGGAGCGCTGAAATAACCAACTCTTTAACCGCATTTGCGTTTGCACCGGGGGAGTTGAATACGACAACGCCCTTTTCGGCGTAGGCGTCAAGGGGAATATTGTTTACGCCAACGCCCGCGCGGGCAACGGCCTGAACGGTTTCTTCCAGTTCATAGGCATGCATATCCGCGCTTCGAACGATAATCGCGTCGGGATTCTGAACGCCTGCATCCAATGTATATTCGTTTTCCGAAATCGAATCGCGCCATACGGGCGAAACGGGATTTAATAGCTTGATGTTCGTCATCTTTATACACGCTCCTGTTCAAACTGCTTCATGACGGAAATGAGCTTCTGAACGCCCTCAACGGACATGGCGTTATAGATGCTGGCGCGCATGCCACCGACCAAGCGATGGCCCTTGATGTTCAAAATACCGTTTTCGGTAGCCAGCTTCACAAACGCCGCGTCCGTATCGGGATCGTCGGTCCGGAAGGTAACGTTCATGATGGAGCGGTGGTCTCTGTGCGCGGTGCCCTTAAAGAGCTTGCTCTCGTCCAGATAATCGTAAAGCAGCTTTGCTTTGATCTGGTTGCGCATATGAATCACGCGAACACCGCCCTCTTTTTTGAGCCACTCGAGGCACAGACCCGCCATGTAGATGGAATAGGTGGTGGGGGTGTTGAGCATACTGCCGTTTTCGGCCATCTTCGTCCAGTCGAAAACCTTGGGGGTATTCGGGTTTGCACGGCCCAGAAGGTCTTTTCTCACGATAACAACCGTCACGCCCGCGGGGCCGATGTTCTTCTGCGCGCCTGCAAAGATCACGCCGAATTTGTTAACGTCCATGGGCTCTGAAAGGATGTTCGAAGACATATCCGCAACCAGCGGCACATCTCCCGTGTCGGGAATGGAGGTATAGCGCGTGCCAAAGATGGTATTGTTGGTGGTGATATAGAAATAGTCTGCATTCTTATTGAGCTTATCGGGGTCAATTTCGGGAATATAGGTATAATTGTCGTCGCGGGAAGAGGCGACCACATTGATATTTCCGTATTTTTTCGCTTCCACCAGCGCGCCATGGGCAAAGTTACCGCTGTCCACATAATCCGCGCTCGTTTTTAAAAGGTTCATGGGCACCGCTGCAAACTGGCCGGTCGCGCCGCCCTGCAGAAGAAGCACCTCGTAATCGTCGGAAATCCCCATGAGCTCTCTAAGGAGTGAAACCGTGTGATCGAAAATTTCAATATAGCCCTTAGATCGATGACTCATCTCCATTACAGACATGCCTGTTCCCTTATAGGAAAGCATCTCACTGGCGGCACGCTCAAGCGCCTCCTCGGGCAGCATCGACGGTCCTGCGGCAAAATTGTAAACTCGATTCATGTTCGGCAATCTCCCTTCTTAGGATTATGCCCAACATTATACGCCCTGTTTTCAAAAAATGCAAGTAGTAAATATCAAATTATGCAAATATTTCTGTATTTCACAAAAAATCATGCTTCCTGTGCATTTTCTGAAGTTTCATCCGGCACATGAAAATCAGCGCGCATTTTTGCAATCAGAAATTTGATTTTTATGCCTTCCTTTGTGAACATTTTCTCGTGCTCCGTCTCATAATTGGGCGTAAATCCGCTTTCGTGAAGATCGTAAGTGATAAACGCAATATCAAAACCGCAGCTTTCAAAATAGGAGATGGAATCCTTAAAAAGCTTGTCGTCATCCGTTTTGAAATAAATCTCGCCCTCATCCTTCAAAATTTGCCTGTACTTTAAAAGCTGTCTCGGATGGGTAAGCCGGTGCTTGGCCTGCTTGGGACGCTGGTTCCAGGGGTTGCAGAAGGAGATATAAATTCTTTCCACCTGATCCTCGGGTGCAAAAAAGCTGTCGATGTATTCGATATCAAAATTACACAGAAGAAGGTTATCCACCTCGCGAACGCCCCTGTACGCCTCCTCAGCATTTCTCTTGGCAACGCCAAGAACGGACGTGATCAGGTCGACTGCAACAAAGTTGTTTTCCTTTTCGTGAAGCGCCATTTGGCACGTGGAAACGCCCTTTCCGCAGCCAAGCTCGATATGAAGCGGCTGATCCTTCGAAAAGGCCGACCGCCATTTGCCTCTCATTTCGCCGGGCTCAGGAATGTAAAAAGGACACGCCAACAGCTCCGGGCGCGCCCACTTTTTGACTCTCATGCGCATAGGGGGTATATCTCCTTTTTCTTAGGGTAGGTTGGGATGCAGATCGAGTAAGCCCGCAGCCAATAGGCTCCCTTATGCAAAGGGAGCTATCAAAATCGTAGATTTTGACTGAGGGATTGCAGCTAACTTTTATTCAATAACCGACACTATCGAGGAATCAAGCGTTTGCACAATCCCTCCGTCTGCGCTTCGCGCAGCCACCTCCCTTTGCACAAGGGAGGCAGAATTTGCCTTGGTTATCGGCGGATTTCATAAATTACTTCAGGGAAGGCTTTTGGGTGCGTTTTCGATGCTCTGTTTATCGGTTACATCAGTAAATGAATTTCCGATCTCGCGCCGAAACGGACGGCAAATTTGCTGGTGCCGATGCCGCGCGAAACGAGGACGGAGGTATTTCCGACTTTTTTTAGGCCTGCGATATGGGTGTAGTGAAGATGCGGTTCATATTGAAGAAGTTCGTAGCACGTAAAGCCCAATACGTTTACCTGCCCCCCGTGCGTGTGGCCTGAGAGCATCAGGTTTACGTTTTCGCCCGCCTTTTCAAGCGTGCTTTTCAAAGGCTCGTGCGCCATCAGAATGCGGTAAACGCCGTCTTTTTTTGAAAACAGGTTTTCAGGATGCGTTTTTTCAAAATACGCGCATCTTACGCCTGCAATTTCGATCATGCCCTTTTCGGTTTCAATGGACGCGCACTCATCTCTTAAAAGCCGCGCGCCGGACTTTTCGATTTCCATTTTCACGCGCTCATGATCGCTATTGAACCTCGTATAGTCGTTATTGCCCTCGACGGCGAAAATGCCGTATCTGGGCGAAACAAACGAAAGCGCGTCAAAAAAGCGGGCAAATCCATCGTTGTACTCCGCATAATCGCCGCCCAGCAAAATGAGCTCCGGTTCAAGCGCCTTGATTGCAGAAAACACGTTTTCAGTAGTTTTCCACGTATTTTTCCGAATATGCAGATCCGACACAAACAGTGTCTTCACTGGAAGATTCACAGCATGCTTTTGAACAATGGGCGGCTTCAGAAGGGATGCGCCCACCTGAAGCCCGCCCGACGGTTTTGAAAAATAGAACAAATCTTTTCTCCCTTATTTTCCGATTTCAATTACCGCTGCGCCGTTGTCGAAAAGGGTGATTTCGCCACGAACGGCCTTGCCCGAAAGAAGGTCGAATCCATCGGGAACCGAAATCTTTCTTTCCTCACGCGAGAAATTCATGATAAACAGGTATTCCTTATCATTCTTTACGCGCTTAGCGGCCAGAACGCCGTCCGGGATATTTTCAACAAGCGGCATAACGCCCGCCTGCTTTACAAGGGCTCTGTAGAAATCATCGTAGAATTTTTGTTCGGCGCGGCTTGCAATGTAATAAACCTTGCCGCCTCCGAATTCGTTTACCGTAACACAGGGCGTGCCCTCATAATAATCGCTTCCGTAATTGGCAAGAGCCTTTGCACCTTCAAGGTTCAATACGTCGCACATCCAGCGGCATTCGTATGTGCCTTCAAAGCCCAGCTCATTGCCCTTCTCCATCACGAAGGAATTTCGCATATCGTCGTAAAGCGCGTCGGTTTCCTCCGCCCAGATGCCGCAAAGATCGCGGATCGGGCCGGGCGCGCCGCCCAGGAAGCACAGATCGCTTTCGTCGACCAAGCCGGAGAAGAAGCCGACAACGAGCCGTCCGCCGTTTTTCACAAACGCTTCCAGCTTTTCCTTAACGCCCTCTCTGACCATATAAAGATATGGCGCAACCAACACCTTATATCCGTCAAAGGGCTTGTCGCAGTCGATCACGTCGACATTCAGGCCCAATTTATAAAGCGCCTCGTAGTGCTCTTTGACGACTCCGCAATAGTCCTTTTCCTTTCTGGGACCCTGCGCGCCATCCAGCGCCCATCTCGACTGCTGATCGAAAATGACCGCAACGTCCGCATGGGTTTCGGCGTTTACGACGGGATGGATGGTTTTGAGCATCTCGCCCACCTGCTTGACTTCCTTGAAAACGCGGGTTTTGTTGGTGGAATCGTGGCCCACCACCGCGCCGTGGAACTTTTCAAACGCACCCCTGCCCTTTCGCCACTGGAACATCATCACCGTGTCCGAGCCGTGCGCCACGGCCTGAAGGCTCACAAGCAGATGAAGCCCGGTTCGCTTCATTCTGCAGATGTCCTGCCAGTTGACCTGAGAGGGCGTGCATTCCATTAAGGACCACACGCGGTTTCCGTAGCCGCGTACCTGATCATAGGTGAGCGCGGTTTCAATCGCCACGTCATAATCGCTCTTTCCGCCCCACATGGGGTATGCGTCAAAGCCGAAAAAGTCCACGTCGTCTTTGAAGCTTGAATAATCCAGCCCCTCAAACAGCGTCATGGTGTTGATGGAAACGGGCAGATTCGGCGTGATTTTGCGAATCGGCGCGATTTCATTTCTGAAAAAGTCCCTCGTCTGGTCGCTTACAAATCTGCGCCAGTCAAGGATCATGCCGCAGATCGCGCCTTCGCCGATTGTCTCGGGCGAACGGATCTGGTTCCAGTCGGTGTAGGTTTTTGCCCAGAACGCCGTCCACCAGGCGTGGTTGATGCTGTCAAGGGTCTTGTATCGGTTCTTGAGCCAGCTTCTGAACGCCTCCTGACACAGTTCGCACTGGCAGTCGCCGCCATATTCATTGGAAATGTGCCAGCCGACAACCGCCGGGTGGTTTCCAAATTCCTCAGCTAAGCGCGTGTTCATCTTGGTTACAAATTCGCGGTACACGGGCGAAGTCAGGCAATGGTTGTGGCGGTGTCCGTGGTGATTGCGAACGCCGTTTCGAACGCGCAGAACCTCGGGATATTTAAGGCTCATCCATGCAGGCCTCGCGCCGGAGGGCGTTGCAAGAAGCACGGATACACCCGCGGCATGGAGATTGTCAAGCACGTCACGAAGCCATCCGAAGTTATATTTTCCCTCTTCCGGCTCTAAGGCTGCCCACGCAAAAATGCCGACGCTTACAAGCGTGATGCCGGCTTCCTTCATGTATTCAATGTCCTGCTGTAAAATATCGGGTCTGTCCAGCCACTGGTCGGGATTGTAGTCGCCGCCATGACCGAACGCCGGCAAACGGAACTTAACCATACTATGCACCCTCCGTCTTCTATATGCATTTTCCGCGCAATTTCAGTATCGTGCGCTCCAGGGAATCCTTGCTCGTGCCCCAGGGCTTGTCTGCGTTTTTGTGGTCGAATTTAAGGGTGAACCACTCGATTTCCTTTTCAAGGCGCGCCATGTTTTCAAGCTGAATCTTTTTAAGATCGTTCATAAAGCTTTTAAGCTCCGGGCCCTTCATCTGCTCTTCGGCGGATGCAATTACCTGGGCAAAGTGCTTTAAGCACATGCCCTTGCTCTTTTGAAACTGCGCCTTGAACGCACTTTCGTGCTTGTACATGTATACGACGGTGTAGATGTATCTGTCCATGGTGTTGTTTAAGCGGTCGCAGAGAATGCAGGAATCGGTAATGCCGGAAAAATCATTGCCGGAAACGATTCTCTTTGAAAAAAGTCCGCCCACCTTCTGCGCGTTGACCGCCATTTCGGTCGCGCCGAGCTTTGCCATGGTTTCCTTTAAATAGGTGTGCGCCATGAGCGCAACGCCTAAGCGGTTGTTGTTGTTCAGCATCAATTTAAAATGCCGTCCGCAGAAGCCCTTTTCGTTGACCTCCACGCGCACGTCCGGCTCCATTACGCTTCCGCCCATGAAGGCGTTCACATAATTGACCTCGTTTTCTTCCTCCAGAAGGCACAGCGGGCATTCGCAGTCCTGGCGATATGCGTCCCAGACGGGAATGGTGTCGATATGATGTCTCATTGCCCTTCCTCCTCTTTGTTCATGTCCTCAAATTCCTTGACCTTCGGAAGCTCAAAAAGCCCCTCAAGCCCAAAATGCCTTAAAAAGCGATCGGTCGTGGCATACAAAATCGGATGGCCCAGCGTTTCCTTGCGCCCGGCTTCCTCAATCAGCCCTCTGGCAAGCAGAAGCTGCACCGAATAGTCGCACTTCACGCCGCGAACCGCCTCAATCTCCGCCTTCGTAACCGGCTGGCGATACGCAATAATCGAAAGCGTCTCCATAACCGCCTGCGAAAGCGACTGCTTCTGAACGGGCTGAAGTAGCATTTCCACATATTTGGCATAATCGGGGTTGATCGACATCTGAATCTCACCGCCATGACGGTTGAGCCTGAGCCCCCGCTTTTCCAATAGGCAATTGTCCCTCAATTTCTCAATCGCGGGCTCCAGCTCCATCTGCGTAAGATTCAAAGCATGCGCAAGCTGATCCACCTTAACCGGCTCGCCCGCAACATACAAAATCGCTTCCAAAATACCGCAAAGATCGTTAATTTCCATATTCCCACGCTCCGGAATTTCTTCTTATCTATTATACAGAATTTGTAGGCGGGTGTCAATTTTTGAATATAGAGATGATGTGAACAAGCCCGCAGCGTGGATGCTGCGGGCCGAGGGTTTGAGGTTCTTCGGAATAAATCAGAGAAACGCTCCCTGCTTCACTCCTGAGCATTAATCTTATGCTGAAGCTTACGAATGAATATGCCTAACGGCGTATCATCTACCGGTATTATCCAATCCGTCATATAGTAAGTAGATTCCAACCGCCGCTGATCCCTGCCATATTTTAAGAACAGCTGACCTTTCAGTATATATTCCAGAAGCTCCTTTGCTTCAGGGAGGATAATTTCATTAAGATGATTAAAATACCATTCAGACGTTCCGCCATTGTTGATTATGGATATCTCATGCTCTGCAAGATCGACAATTCCTTCTAATAGTTCCTTGTATTCTGCCAAATCGTCTGCTTTCGCGATTGTAATTAAGCATGCGTCGCCCACTAATGAATTCCTCCTCCCGGTTCCTGCCCCCATCATGAATCAGGAGACGTTTCCTCTGATTCAAGCTTTTGCCGTCATTCTCTTAAAAACCCGCCATCCGTCTGGTAGGGAACGATCGCCTGCGTCACATAAAACAATGAAGGGCATGTTTTTCTATTTTGAATATAGATAGTTTTTTCGCCATCTGTATATTGATAGGTAAAGCCTGTTTCATCATGCGCAGCGTTTTGAACTTTGGCGAAGGACAACGCCGTCATTTCAGCGGTTTCGAGATGAATCCTTAAAAGGGTATATTCATTGGTTTGGCTTGTTGACGTAAAAGGTTGCAGCCATACCGCTATCTCGGTTCCGTCTTCATTGATCGCCATATCCGTTGCCGGATAACGGTCTGATATAACGATGTTTTTGCCATTTATATCGTATTTTGAAATATCTCCGGTATAGGGATCAAAGACACACAATATCCGAACAGGATCCAATGAATCATATTCAACCATCCATACAAGCAATTTGTCATCGCTTATCCAGCAAAACGGTCCCTGCAGCTGATTTGAAAACGCATATTCCAAGGTGAAGTCTGTTTGGGGATCGATCAGCCACCAATATGCATTTTCATCCATACTCATCTGAAAGGATAGAAGCGCTTTTCCGCTTTTTGAAATTGCCATTGCGCCGGACGGCCAATCCCATCCCGTGAATGGACCATACGTAAAATTGGTGGAATATTGCTTTACCGTTTTTTCTGCATCCCTCATGAAAAATATGGGCAGTTTGTCTGTGGATAAATAAGAATTGGGCTGAAGCGCATAGAAAGCCCCCGCACTGTCTATGCCCAGTATCATATAATCCCGCGCGGTGTCATCGATGCGAATTTCCCGTTGTTTCCCCTTCCATTTCTGTATATCCTGAAATGTAAACGACAGAATATCATGATTACTGCTTGTATAGTCGTGAATATATCCTAAATGGTAAGAGGAGTACCCCGGCGAACTTATGCTGTGAACGATGGACGAATCCGAAAGATCCCCGACAACCAGACTGTCGTTTGGTATTTCAAGAACATCGGCAATTTTCCCGTTTTCCAAATCCAGAAGGCATATCGCCTGCTGATAATAGGTTTCGCCCATGATTTCGGACATGCTTTCATCTTCTATATACGCGCTCAACCCAAGATAGCTCTTTTGAGATTTTCCGGATTCGGGTTCTGCGGCATGGCTGCAAAAAAGCATTTCGAGCAGCATAAGAAACGTAATGATCAAAGTTTGCTTTTTGTTGCGATTCATACAATCACTCCTATGACGTACAATTGATTGCTAAATCAGGGGATAGCCGCCTTTTGTGTATTGTTTTAGTTCTTATTTGAATCAGGGAACCGCACCCTAATTCACCATAAACGCCTTTGCTTTTATGATTATATATCGTTCGTTGTCCAATAAAAGACAAATCTCGTAGTAGTCTGTATAATCAATCCAAAATGCGAGTACTTGTGCGAATGAATCCCCTTGTGCACGCGGCGGATAATCAGCAGCTGAGGAAGCGATTTCTCCATATATTGCCACAGAAACTACTCCGTCGAACTTCAGTACATATTGAGTTTCTCTTTTCGAAACCTGTATACGGCATAGCGTTATATTCTCTTCACAATATAAATTGAAAGAGGTTACATACCAATCATGAAACACATGATTATTTCGTATGATCTCCATAAGCTCTTTCTGAAGTGCAGCTTCCGCTCTGAGCATGCATGCCTTAATTTCATTTATGAGAGAAACAGATAACTCATCTTCTTCATAATACTGAACTGCCAATTTCTCGAACATATCTACTCTCCTGTATAATTACAATGTCAATGCCATTCTACCCATAGGGAAGGCGTTTCGCCTCCCACCGCTGACGATTGTTTCTCGAAAACGCTTGGGTTAGATCAAAATGCAGGATTCAGCAGGACGTTAAACCCGTCCCATGTTTTACTCATCATCCGCATGCGTGCGAAAGTGCAGGAGAATTGCATTTCGGGTATGATGCGCGTGCTTCATAAAATGAGTAAATGCAATAAAGATTATTGAAAAGATCAAGTTAAGAGACGGTTTGAATATCGAGTATGCAATCGGAAACATATCCGAGATGGTCAATGTATAGTCTCCGGTGCTTGCATATATTCTTGCAGCTGCGATCAGAATCAGAGCAATAATACAGTCTGCCCACACCAAAATCGAAAAGAATTTGCGGAAATGGATTTTGAAGTAGAATAATGCATGATATACAAGAAGATTCGCAAAGGCAAAAACGATGCTTCCATTGATAAAGCGCCATAAGTCCATATGCTCGTCTTTCCAGAATTCTTTCAGAATATACATGCCAATTTTATTTGTACGTTCTGTTTTTTCTTCTTCAGTCAATGCATCATAACCTTTTACCCACTTTACAGCATTGAATGCCGACAGACGCTTGAATTCCCCCGTGTTCACCGCCGATATAGTATCGTCAATCGCAATAGCAAGGCATATAATCATCAAAACGCAGGAAGCGATGAAAGATATAGAAGCGATTACCTGTATACCTTTTCGAATCATTCGTCCATCTCCTTATCCGTAATTCAGTATTCAAAATCCGTGAAACGGTTTACGCCGATTCACACCTTTATTGTCTATCTCCCCAAACTGCAACCCACCCTGTAGGGAACGATCCTGTTGCCGTTCCAAAACAATCTTAAAAGATAGCCTGGAATGGCACAGGATCATTCCCTACGGATTCTATCGGGATTGCTGATGAAACAAGCTTATTCTGATTATAAATATATCATACTCTGCAAAATATGTCTATCATGCTACCGGAGGGAAGGACGAAATCGGCGGCGAGGGGATGGAAAAGCCCACAGCGCGGAGGCTGTGGGCAGTGCTTTGTTGGGTTACTTTCTGATGAATCAAAAAACTATCCAATTCAATCAAACAGATTGTATTCATCCGATTCGTAATCGTAACTTTTTATTTCACCCTCTAATACAATGCCATCAACATCTTCTATATAAGTACTGTAATCAGAGGGACGGTTCCACTGATATATGTTCATTTTCCAGCTTCCAACTATACTCCCCTCTATATTCATCAAAGCATTCACAGCATACCCAGTGTATATTCTTGGTTGTTACATATCCTTCATGAATATCATCAGGTGCGTTGGATATTTTCATACCACACATTGTACAATGCTCATGTTCGTTATTGTTCTTAAACGATGCCTTTTTAAACTGTTCATTCAACATAAATCGTTGGTAGGTAATCAATTTCCAATTATCCTTTCTATCCTACTGAATTGGCAGGAAATGTATCAAAGGAACGGTTTCTCTGACCTACATTGTGTTGTCCCTCTCTTTTAATACTTTAATCCACTTTGCAGGGAACGGCCTATGCGCCGTTCGAAAGCATTCTTAAAAGACAGCCCGAAATGGCGCGCAGGTTATTTACGATAATTTCTTCGAAGCAACAGAACTCAAACCAATACATCCTAAATTCAAAACAGAGCCGCCCATCAAGGCAGCTCTGCTTTCATTTATTAAACTTCGGGCTCGGCGTCGTTCTCGAGGGGCGCGTCCTCAACGGACTTGATAGCCCAGCGAGCCATGTGCATGGTGGTCTTCTGAGCGCCGACGGCGATGATGACCTGATCGTCACGAAGGCCGGTGATGGTGCCGTAGATGCCGCCGATGGTCAGGATGCGATCGCCAACCTTGAGGGAAGCGAGCATGTCCTTGACAGCCTTGTCCTTCTTTTTCTGAGGACGCATGAGGAAGAAGTAGAAGATGACGACCATCAGTACGAGGGGCAGGATCATGCTGAGCAGCGATCCGCCTGCGGACATGGTTTCTGCGGTCGCGCTTGCGTCAAGAAGCGTTGCGAGGGACACGAAATCAAACATGTGAACAATCTCCTTTAAAAGTCATTACTTTATTATTATACCGAAACCGGGCGATAAAAACAACGCCTAAAATCGATATACACGTAAATTTCAAGTCAATTACCAATTGCCGCGGCCGTGTTTTGCGTAGAAATCCTCGATAAAATCGCCCAGCGCGTCCTGCTCGATGGCGCGTCTTACATCCTCCATGAGCTTGGTCAGGAAGCGGAGATTATGAAGCGAGCAAAGCCTGAGGCCAAAGATTTCCTCCGCCTTCAAAAGATGGCGGATGTAGGCGCGTGAAAAATTTCTGCACGCATAGCAGTCGCACGTTTCGTCAAGGGGGCCGAAATCATGAGCATACTTGGCGTTACGGATAACCAAGCGGCCGTTTCTCGTAAAGCAGGTGCCGTTTCGGGCAACGCGGGTCGCCAGCACGCAGTCGAACATATCAACGCCGCGGATTACGCCTTCGATCAGGCAGTCAGGAGAGCCTACGCCCATGAGATAGCGGGGCTTGCCCTCGGGCATGTGGGGACCAATGGCCTCCAGCATATCGTACATGATTTCCTTGGGCTCGCCCACGGAAAGACCGCCGATGCCAAAGCCGGGCAGATCGAGCTTTGCCATTTCCTTGGCGCACTCGATTCGAAGGTCCTTGTAAAACGCGCCCTGCACAATGCCGAAAAGCGCCTGATCGTCTCTCGTTTTGGCGTCCATGCATCTGTGCAGCCACCGGATGGTGCGCTTCATGGCCTTCTGCGCCTGATCGTAGGAGCAGGGATAGGCGGAGCATTCATCAAACTGCATGGCGATGTCGCTTCCGAGCTTCTCCTGAATGCCGATGGAAGTTTCGGGCGAGAAGAAATGCTTGCTGCCGTCAAGATGCGAACGGAAGGTTACGCCTTCCTCGGTGAGTTTCCTCAAAGAAGCCAGCGAAAACACCTGAAATCCGCCGCTGTCGGTCAAGATGGGACGATCCCAGTTCATGAACTTATGAAGTCCGCCCGCCTCCGCGACCAGGTTTTCACCGGGACGCAGGTGAAGGTGATAGGTGTTGGACAGAATAATTAAGGCATTTAAATCGCGAAGCTCGTCGGGAGACACGGTTTTGACCGTGGCCTGCGTGCCGACGGGCATGAAAATGGGCGTTTCGATCACGCCGTGGGGCGTGTGCAGGCGGCCGCGACGGGCGCCGGTCTGCTTGCAGATGTGCAGAAGTTCAAATTCAAAGGGCTTGGACAATGTGGTATCCTCCTCAAAAAAAGTGACCCGCATTACCTGCGGATCACAGGAAAATTGTTTTTAAGCGCTTTTACGCTTCTGCACGCGCCTTTCTCTTTACAATCAGGCATGCCATCAGGCCAATCGCTGCAAGCGCCGCGCCAAACACCACTTCGACGGGAAGCGAATTGTCCCCCGATGCGGGAATGACGACGGGATTGATTACGCGCACGTTAACTTCGACCTTCAGGACGACTTCGTCCCCTTCATAGGCTTCCATCGTGTAGACGCCCGCATCTTCCGGCTGAGCGTTTAAAAGGTTATAGATGCGCTCGTTTCCGTTTATCTCAATGGCTTTTCCCTCGAAATACCACTGATAGCCCGTGGGCTCCACACCGTCAACGCCGACTTCAATCTGAAGATCCTCGCCGACGTCCACAATGGCGCTTTGCGTCTGGGTGGTGATTCTGAAGGTGAGATAAGTGCGGATCGCACCGTTTTCCGCAAAAGCTGTGGAAACGCATATCACTAAAGCGATGAGTACTGAAAGAAAAACAAGCACTGTTTTCTTCTGCATTTCATACTCCCCCATCCAAATAAACATAACTATCCCGTAAGTACGTTTATTTTATCGCCTGTATGTTTATGTTTCAAGTTTTGGCATGCTTTTACTTTGTTTTGTAATTTTGGCGCAACACATCGAAATATATTTGTAATATTTCATTTCGCCGTGTCGCGTGCGTTTTTCCACACATGAATTTATTATGAACGCACACTCTGTATATAATGAATGTTTACACCAAAAAATAACGCGTAAAATCAAATTCCCGCGCTACTTTTTTGAAAATTCACGAAAAAAACAGTTGCTATCCTGATGGAAGCGTGATATAATATATAATGCTTTATGCCTTATTACTGCGGAAACGCCGCGTAACGTAAATCTGGGGAGGAAATCTCAATGACTATCTTCATCAATATCTTACTGATCCTTATCTCTCTCGTACTGATCGTTGCTGTTCTGATGCAGGAAGGCAACAAGCAGGGTCTGGGCGCCATCGGCGGTGCTGCCGAGACCTTCCTTGGCAAAGGCAAAGCCAAGGGCGTTGAAGGCAAGCTCCTTCTCATCACCAAGATTGCTGCGGCGGCTTTCGTCGTTCTGGCCATCGCCACCACCTGGTTCTCCGCCCGCACCTACACCGTTAAGTATTTCGATGAAAACGGCAAGGAAATCTTCCCCGCTTTCGAAAACGAAGTTCTCGTTCAGCAGCTTCTTAATGGCATCACCATCAACGAAGAAGAATACACCGACGAGCAGAAGCGCGCCACCTACTCCAAGGGCAGCGAGATCTATGACTATGCTCCTCCCGCCAAGGAAGGCTATCATGGCCGCTGGGACGTAGAGCTTCCCGACACCATGGACGGCAATGACTATGAGCTTCATGCCATTTATGAAATCGGCGACTTCACCCTCACCATCGAAGACGGCCACAATCCCGTCGGCGAGCACGCCGTTGACGAAGAGCATGATCATGAGGTCTTCAAGACCGTGACCGCCGCTTTCGGCGATCCCATCGATCTTTCTGACGTTCAGCTTCCCGAAGCCCCCGAAGGATACACCGTAGAGTGGAGCCAGCCCTTGCCCGAGACCATGCCCGGCTTTGACACCACCATCTACGTCATCTATACCGAGATCGCTCCCGAAGCCACTCCCGTTGAAGCTGAAGAAGCGACTCCCGTTGAGGCCGAATAATTCCGATCAAATTCATCAAACGGCATACAGCATAAGCTGCATGCCGTTTTTCTTTCCAAAGCAGAATAGCAATCTTCCTCCCCGGAAACAATCTGAAATACAATCCCTGAAGGAGAAATCATTTGAATACAGATATCATGCTTGAGGCTTTGTCAAAGCTTAAGCGCCCGACTGACGCGCACACCCTTTCCCTGTCGGCAGGGCTTACGCCTGAAGACGGCTTCAATGCCTTAAATCAGCTGGTGGAAGCGGGACGCGCAGTGCTCACAAAGCATTATAAATACGCGCCCCTTAAGATGATGGAAGTCGTTTTATGCAAGGCGCGCGTTTCGCCGAATGCGCCGGCATTTGCCCAGCCCGTTGACGGCGGCGACGACTATTATCTTGAAATGGTCGATGAAATTCCCATGGATGGCGATCTGATCCACGTGCGCCCCGTAAAGTCCGACCGCCCGCGCGCAACGCTCGTAAAGGTGGTAAAGCGCGCGCATACGCTGATTACCGGAAGTCTGTTTATCGAAGAGCCGGAGCCCATCTCAAGAAGGCGCTCCAAAAAGCATGCCCGTCCAGGCCGCTATAACCCCGCGCCGCTCGCCTTTGCATTAACCAGCGACCGGAAGCTCCCCGCCCGAATTGAGGTGGAGGGCGGCTTTTCCATCGCGCAGAACGGCGATCTGTGCCTTTTCGAAATCAGCAAATACCCGAAAAAGGGCGGACACATGAAGGTTCGCATCAATAAAGTCATCGGCCTTTCGGACGACATGAACGCGCGCCTGAGCGCACTGCTTGCGCAAAACGGCATAGAAGAGTCGTTCAGCGAAGCGGCCACTCAGGAAGCGGCCCTTCTGCCAGACGAACCAAGCGATACGGACGTAAACGCCCGCCGGTCGCTCACGGATCTTACCACCTTCACGATCGACGGTGCAGACGCGCAGGACTTTGACGACGCGGTTTCTCTTGAGAAAACCGAAGACGGATATATTCTGGGCGTTCACATCGCGGACGTTTCGCATTATGTGCGCGAAGGCAACGCGCTGGACGCGGACGCACGCGCGCGCGGAACCAGCGTATATCTACCCGGGCGCACGATTCCGATGCTCCCTGAGGCGCTTTGCAACAATCTTTGCTCCTTAAAGCCCAATGTAAACCGCCTCACATTTTCGCTTCTGATGACTTTAAGCGGAACCGCCGTTGTGCATTACGAACTTTTTCCATCCGTCATCCGCTCCCGCGCGAGGCTTACGTACGACGATGTAAACCGGTTATTTAAGGGCGAAGAAAACACCGTTCCAGAGGAGCTTCATGAAACGCTCGCCCAAATGAACGTCCTTGCAAAGCGCCTGACCGAAAAGCGTCTGGGGCGCGGCGCGCTTGAGCTTGAATTGCCGGAGCCTGAGTTCGACCTTGCTTCTGATGGAACGGCGGACGCCGTTCGCGCGAGAGAACGGGGCGACGCGCACCGGCTGATTGAGGAATTCATGCTCCTCGCCAACGAAACCGTGGCCGAGCACGCAAACAAACACCAAATGCCCTTCCCCTACCGCGTTCACGAAGCGCCGGATGCGGAAAAACTGGGCGCGCTTGAAACGCTTCTGGTCGCGCTTGGAAAGCCCAAGAAGCTGGGCGGCGCGCCGAGTCCAGGCAAGCTTCAGGAAGTTTTGAATCTCTTTAAAAACAGACCTCAGTCTGTTATCGTCTCCCGAACGCTTTTAAGAAGCATGTCCAAGGCGCGCTATCTCGATAAGCCCCTCGGACATTACGGCCTTGCGGCGCGGGATTACTGCCATTTCACCTCCCCCATCCGCCGCTATCCGGATTTGCTCGCTCACAGAATGCTGCGCCTTTCGATCGAAGGCAAAATGAACGAGGAAGCCGAAAAGCGCTGGGGCGAAAAGATGGCGGAGCTTACGCGTGAAGCCAGCGAGAACGAAGAACGCGCCGCCGTCTGCGAGCGCGACGGCGACGCGCTTCTGTGCGCAAGCTATTTAAATAAACACGTCGGCGAAGTCTTTACCGGCACCGTCACCTATCTTGGAAAGCGCGGCGCGTTTGTGGCGCTTGAAAACACCGCCGAAGGCCGCATTCCCCCGCAACTGATGGACGATTTTTATTCCATGGACGAGGATCACACCTTCATGATGGGCGCGCATACCCACAGAATGATCAGGCTCGGCGATAAAATCCGCGTGGAAGTTTACGAAGTCAACGTAGCCTCCGGCGAAATTGAGTTTGCCATGGCAGAGGAAAAGCCGAAAAGGCGATACGGAAAAACGCGCGGATAACTTACCGCCTCTTTGAATCCCGTTGGGCGAGGTGCTTGCCCTCGCCGCATTCTTGGCGTGTTTTGGTCAGTATATATTTTTCTGTCATCAAGCGTATTTCGGCGGGAGCAAGCCCCCGCCCTACGGTGTTAAAAGCATCTTTCTGCGAAAAGAGCAGTTTAACACCTTGGCTCCCCCCTCTGGGGGGCTGGCGCCGAAGGTGACTGAGAGGGCTATGCGTTCATCTCGATCAGCGTCGTATTGAAATTTTCTTCTGACTTTACGGATAATCATGAAAATAGAATGCGCGGGCGGTCAATGACCGCCCCTACAGTATGGTTATGACATCATCACAAATTGTAGGGGCGATCATTGATCGCCCGCGCTGATCTTATTATGCTGGACAGTTTTTCTGTCCAGCCTATTTTTAAACTGTATGTACGCTTATTCCTCTTCCACTCTCGTCGGGCCGTCTTCGAATGTGATGCCCTCAGGAAGAACGAATCCGTCGTCCTCTACAACGGGATGGAGAATCGAATCGATCAGGTCGATGAGCTTGTCTCTGCCCGTTCCGTCCTCAGACGAATAGGCGATCACCTGCCAGGGCTGAACAGTGAGGGAACGACAGATGACGGGCAATGTTCTGCTTCTTTGGGCTTTACTCAATTTGTCCGCTTTGGTTGCGATGACGGAGAAGGGAATATTATAGTGGCGAAGGTAATTCGCCATCATTTTGTCCTCGTTGGTCGGATCGTGGCGGATATCGGCAAGCAGGAACACATGCTTAAGCGTTTCGGAGCCTGCCAGATAGCTTTCCATCATGTTGGCCCATTTCGCCTTTTCGCTGCCGGGCGCTTTGGCAAAGCCGTAGCCCGGAAGATCGGCAAGAATGAATTCCTCATTCACCCGATAGAGGTTGATCATGCGGGTTTTACCGGGCTCGGACGAAGTGCGGGCAAGCTTATTGTTCTGGCAAAGGGAATTGATGAGCGAGCTTTTTCCGACGTTGGATTTGCCCGCCATCGCAATTTCGGGAAGGCCTCTTCCGGGATAATCGCGCAACTTGTCAAGGGATGTGAGAAAAACGGATTTTGTAATTCTCATATCACACAACCACCTTTACATGAGCGCCTTTTTTTCCGTCGATCACGCTTTGAATCGCTTCGTCCGCCGTTTTGATCGTCTGGACCGTAATTTCCTTTAAAATTTCCTCCGGAATTTCTTCCAGATCCTTTTTGTTTTCCTCGGGAATCAGCGCAAGCTTGATGTGCGCCCTGTGCGCCGCAAGCAGCTTTTCCTTAAGGCCCCCGATCGCGAGCGCCTTTCCGCGAAGGGAAATTTCGCCGGTCATGGCGATGTCCTGTCTGGCTTTAAAGCCCGTGACCGCGCTGAACATGGCGCATGCCATAGCGATACCCGCGGAGGGGCCGTCCTTGGGCGTCGCGCCCTCGGGAACATGCACATGGATATCGTGCTTTTTTCTGAATTCTTCATCGAGGCCTGCGGTTTCCATGCGGCTTCTGACATAGCTCCACGCGATTTTGGCAGATTCCTTCATCACGTCGCCCAACGAGCCCGTGAGCTCCAAATTGCCGCTTCCGGGCAGAACACCCACTTCAATCGGCATGACCTCGCCGCCCACGCTCGTCCACGCAAGGCCGTTGACAACGCCTGTTTCCGGCTCCTTGCCCGTTTCGGCATGCGTAAAGCGGATTGCGCCCAGATAGGATGCAACGTCCTGCGGCTTTACGGTGACCATCTTTCTCTCTTCTTCAGGCGTTTCGAGCATATTGACCACTGCTTTTCGACAGATCGTGCCCAATTTTCTTTCAAGTGTTCTCACGCCCGATTCCCTCGTATACCCATCGATCACTTCGCGAATCGCCGCGTCTGTGATTTTGAGCCTCTTGCCGTCGAGGCCATTTTCGTTCAGCTGCTTTTTCCAAAGATGGCGCTTTGCAATCTGCACCTTTTCTTCAAGGGTATAGCTCGGAACATCGATGATTTCCATGCGGTCGAGGAGCGGCCGCGGGATGTCGTCTTTGTTGTTGGCGGTTGTAATGAAAAGAACGCCCGACAGATCAAACGGCGCTTCCAGATAATGGTCGCGGTAGGCGCTGTTCTGCTCGGGATCCAGTACCTCGAGCATCGCCGCCGCAGGATCGCCACGTAGATCGGAGGCCATTTTGTCGATTTCGTCAAACAGGAACACGGGGTTCATCGTGCCGGCCTGCTTGATAGCGGATATGACGCGTCCGGGCATCGCGCCGATGTAAGTTCTTCTGTGACCGCGAATTTCGGCTTCGTCGTGCACGCCGCCCAGTGAAACCTGGCAGAAATTGCGCTTTAACGCCCTTGCGACGGAGCGCGCGATACTGGTTTTTCCGACGCCGGGCGCGCCGACCAGACACAGAATCGGGCCCTTGGAGTCCTTTTTGATGCTCCTGACGGCCAGATATTCGAGAATGCGCTTTTTGACGTCCTCCAACGCGTAATGATCGGCCTCTAAAACGCTCTTAGCCCTTTTGACGTTGATTTCGTCGCCTGCAAACTTGCCCCACGGAAGCTCAAGCATGTATTCGACATAGCTTTGAATGACGTTGCTTTCCGGGGTATTGGTGCCCATTCGCGCAAGACGCCTAAGCTCCTTTTCGGTTCGCTGTCTGGCTTCGCCGGAAATAGCGCTTTCGGCAAGCTGTTTTTCATAAGCCGCGATATCGTCGTCCGATTCGCCCAGCTCATCCTCGATGACGTGCATCTGTTCTCTTAAGTAGTATTCGCGGTTGTTTTTTTCAATCCGCTCATGAACGCGCTTTTGAATCTTGGATTCCATCTGGATCACGTCCAGCTCCTGCGCCATGAAATCAACGACCAGGTCCAGACGCATACAGGCGTCCGTGCATTCGAGCGCTTGTTGCATATCGTGAACGTCGAACAAAATATTGGTCGCGAGCAGGTCGGAAAGCTGTCCGGGCGTGCGCGCGCCGGACACGGCCTGTCTGGTTTCGGGGCTGGTATCTTTTCGGGTCGACGCAAGTTTTTCAAACTGTTTAACGGCATGACGCATTAGCGCAAGCGCTTCCCTGCTGCGCTCATTCCGTCTTTCAGAGATTTCATTTACTTCGGCATACTGCATGTTGCCCGCATCAAAAATACCGGTGATCACCGCGCGTTTTTCGCCCGAAACCAGCAGGCGGAAAACGCCGTCGGGCATGCGCACAACCTGCTTGATGCGCACGATCGTACCCACCATATATACATCCTGAATGCCCGGTTCGTCCGTCATGGCGTTTTTCTGCGCCACGACAAAAAGGCGGCTGTCGCTTTCAAGGGCCGTATTCATCGCCTGAACGGATTTTTCCCGTCCAGCGTCAAAATGCACCACCGTTTCGGGAAAAATGACCGTTCCGCGAAGCGGAATCATCGGCAGTTTCACTTCCTGGGCCATGCAGGTTTCATTCGTGTTCAAATCTGTGTATCCCCCATATCACTATAAAGCTAACTGTGATTATACCTTTCATTTATAAAGGTGTCAAGCACAAAGGCGGCCGGCGGCTGGAATTGGAAGAACCAAAATATGTACAAATCAAAAGCGAAGGCTTACGCGCGCGGCAGCCTTCGCTTTTGGTCGTCCGTATTCAAACGTTTTTTACCAATCTTCCACAATCACATAGTTGGGCATGTACTCAACGTTCCAGATCGCCTGATCCGCTTCCTCATACGATTCGACCACGTCGCCCCAGCGCAAAAACAGAATCTCGGTAAACTGGCCTTCCGCAATGACGAACACCAGCGCGCCCACAGCTTCATCCTCCGGCGCTTCGAAAGGAACGGCGATTTTCCACATGTTCTCCTCCGGCCACGCAACAGAAACCTCGGTCTGCACGGAGCCCATGTAGATCTCCCTGCATTCCTTGTCGATGAACTTTTTAAGCGAGGCTTCGTCGTACATCTTTTCAAGCTTCAGCTTTTTGATCGCCATGCCGTATTCGCCGTAGGAAATCAGGCTGACGGATTCCTTTGCGCTTACAAACTTTTCCTCCTCGGGTACATACGCCTGCTGCGCTAAGGCAATTACCGACGAAAACGCCAGAACCATCGAAATGCAAACTGCAAAAATAGTCTTTTTCATACTCTTGGCCTCCATGAAGGCAAATTCATATTTCCCCGTGTACGGCTTTGACGAACAAAGAATGAATTTGGTTGCATTTTCCCACGTAAAGTTATTGTGAAATTTCAATCAGCATGAGCATCATGCGGTCAAGCGCCGCGCGCTCGCGGATTTTTCCGCTTTTTACGTCAAAATCCATCTGCACGCCCGCGCGATACCCTTCTTCAAGCCTCTTTGCACTAAGCTTATTCGTCTGGCCGTAAACCTTTTTGGCGACAAAGTTCGTGAGCTTGGTTTTCTTCTCAATCTCGGGAAGCGACAGGTTTTCATCCCTCAAAAGCCTTACGTGCGTCATGAGCCTCAACTGGCGAATGAGCATCGCAAGAATCGTCACCGGGCTTTCGCCCGCATCCAGCATGGCGTTTAAAATTTCATAGGCCGTTTTCGCCTTTGACGCGACCAATGAATCGATCATCAAAAACACATTGCTTTCCGCGCTCGGCGTGACGGCGGTCTTTACGTCTTTTTCCTCAATGGTCGCTGCCTCGCCCACATACGCGGCTAATTTGTCCACCTCGCCTGAAAGGCGCGTAAGGTCGCGCCCGGCATAGAAAAGAAGCGTTGCAACAGCGTCTGGCTTCATGGTTTTCTTCTTGGGTTTTAGCCTCGACTGAATCCATTTTGAAATCTCGGGATCCGTCAGATACTGAAACGACACAACCTTGGCATGCTTTTCAAGCGTTTTATAAAGCTTTTTGCGCTTATCCGCGTCTCCTCTTACATAGAAGATGATGACCGCTGTATCCGGCGCACCATTTGACAGCCATTTTTCAAGTTTTTCGTTTTCGTCCTGCTCATCCTTGGCTTTCGCGCCCGTCAAAAGCGGCGTGTCCTTTATGACGATGAGCCTTTTTTCCGCCATCACGGGAAGCGTTTCCGCGCTTTCGATAAGCTGCCTTGCATTTGGCGCATCCATGACGGTTTCATTCAGAATCTCAAGCCCCGCAGGTAGAATCGCTTCACGGATTTTGTCCATCGCGCTTTTTTTGATGTATTCCTCCGGCCCGTGAAACAGGTATGCGCCCCCGAGATATCCGTTTTTAATCTCGTCAAATAGTTCCTGCCATGTCATGCGTTTTATCCTCCCGGCGAAATATGCGTTTTCACGCGATACGTTCCGTCTTCCAGCATGGAAATTGTGATTGCGCCCGATTGATCAGTTCTGTAAACGGCGCAGTTTCGGTCGGAAAGCCTTTTCAGTACTTCCTCAGTCGGATGCCCGTGGCCGTTGGACGAAACCGAAATCACGGCGATTACGGGCGTGACCGCATCTAAAAATGTTTCGCTCGTGGCCTTTTTTGAGCCGTGGTGCGCAACTTTCAAAATGTCTGCATCCGCCTGTATTTGTTTATCCACGCGCTCCGTAACATCGCCCGTCAAAAGCGCGCTTGCGTTTCCGTAAACGATATTAAGAACCAGCGATCCGTCGTTGTCCTCCTTGGGCGTAAAGCCGGCGTCGGGCCATACGACGTGCGCCGTAATCTCTTCCGATAATGTTACGGCGTCGCCGGTTGAAAGATAATGAAGATTCCTGCCTTCAAGCGCCTCCGCTACAACCTCGCCCACGTCCATCTTCTCCCAGCATTCGCTGACATAGATTTCGGCTTCGGGATAGCGCTTCAGGATTTCTCCGATCCCGCCCGCGTGGTCGATATCAGGATGCGAAATGAAAACGCCCTTCACATTCGCGCCGGAGCCCGTCAGATAATCCGCCGTGATTTCGTTTTCCTTTCCGCAGTCGAACACAAACGCATCTCTTTCCGCCAGCACCACGCAGCTGTCGGCATACCCCGCGTCCAGAAACACGATGTCAAGCCCCTTATGAACAGGCGCTGGCCATAAAATCGCAGCTACGGCCAGACAGAATAACGACGCAGTCAACGCGCCCGATATGCGCTTTTTCTCCGTAATATAGGGAGAAGCCAGCGCCATGAGCGCAAAATAGAGAAAGACGATTCCGCTTTTCCACGCGCGCACATTCATCATGGCAAAGGACAAATCGGATACGCGGTTTGTCAAATACAGTATCGCCGTCCATACGGCGTCCGTAACCCTTCCAAGTATCAGTGCCATCGGCATGGACGCGAACGAGAGTATGATCGCCGACGCACCCAAATACACCGTAATCAGACCAAGCGGAACAACCAAAAGGTTCACCGGCACCGACAATACAGGAACCGAATGAAACAAAGCAGACATCGACGGAAGCGTCCCGAGCTGGATGGCGGCCGAGCCTGAAAACGCATCGGCAAAGCGGTTGTACAGAATCACCGGTATGCTGTCGCCGTCTTCCCGCTTTGATTGCACGTAGGGAAATATGGCGCGAACGGGCTTATACATAAGCGCAAGCGACAATACGGACAGATAGGAAAGCTGCATGCCCGTATCGTGTATCGTTAAGGGATTCATGATCAGTTGAATCAGAAATACGCCCGATAAGCGCGTCAAAAGGTCGGAAGGGTTGCCCGTAAAGCGTGCAGCGACGAAAAAGGCGTACATCATGGCCGAGCGCATCAGGGACGCGCTCGCTCCGGTCATAACGGTATACATGAAAACAAGAATCACCGTAATTGCGCCGCGGGGCTTTGCGGGTATCAGAAAAAGAAGCAGCAGAGATTCAAAGAACACCGCAACGCAGCTTACATGAAGGCCGCTCAGCGCCACCAGATGCGCAACGCCCGCATCCTGAAAGCTTTCATAGGTGTCATCGTCCAGATGCGTTCTGTCACCCAGCAAGAGCGCGCGCATTACACCCGCGTTTTTCGGAAAGATATCGTCAAAGCGCTCGGAAAGATAGGCTTTAAAACGGTAAAGGCTTCGCTTAAGGCTCGCGCTTTCCGTTACAATCTCCGCCTTGGAAACCGAGCTTGACGCGCAAACGGCCATACCCTTGCGCCAGAGATACGACGCAAAATCAAAACCGTCCGGGTTGGTTTGTCCGTCGGGCAGCCACAACCCGGCTTCGGGCAGATGTAAGGTCTGGCCGTATTCAAACACATTTTCTGCATTGTTCCCGTACATGTAAACGTACGCTTTATAGGGAAATTCTTCCCCGTCAATCGTAACTTCGTCCAGATACAAGGCTGTGCGGTTCTTATCCGGCTGATAGATGGGATTATTGGACACAACGCCCGTAACGTCGCCCTTTTTGTTTACAGATAAAACAGGCCTTTGATCTCGAAGGGACGTATAAAAAGAAAAGAGAAAAAGAACGCACAGAAAAAGCAGCAATATGCAAAGGCGTTTCTTCCTTTTCCGAAAAATTCCAACCGCAATAAAGCTTACGCAGCAAAGCGCGGCGTACGCCCAAAGGCCGCCGAAAGCAGTATATATTAAGCATCCCGCCAGCGCAAACAGCGCGCAGGCGGAAAGCTTTCTGAAACGTACGAAGCGAATGAGTCTTTCAGATATTGATTCGAAGACCGGCGCGCGCCACCATGGCTTCCGGGTAGTCGTTGACGGCTTCATCCAATACCGCCTCCGCATTGTATGATGGATTGATGTGCGTAAGCACAAGCATCCTCGCCCTCGCATCCCGCGCAAGGCGCGCGCACATGCCGGGCGTCATGTGCGGCTTTTTGATCGTCCAGTCGTCCCTTAAAAGGCCCGCATCGGCAAGGAGAAGATCGGCTTCATTTGAAAACAGCGTGAGCGCGTCGCATTCGTTGGTGTCGGAGGTATAGACAAACGTTTTTCCGTCGCAGAAAACGCGAACGGCATAGGCTTCCACCGGGTGCGAAACGGGCAGAAACTCGATTTTCATTTCGCCGATTGTAATATCCTTCATCGGATACAGATCCAGCGCGCCGTCTTCCAGAATTCTTCTTACCTTGTCGGGCGTCTGCGGGCACAATACCCTAAGGCTTTCAATGCCCGCCGCCTGAAGAAGGTAGTTCATCGGCAGCATATCGCTCATATGATCAAAGTGAAGGTGCGTAAGAATCACGGCGTTTAAATCTCTCACCGTGCATTCGTTTAAAAGCCTTCCGAGCACGCCGCTTCCGCAGTCGATCAGAATTTTCGTCCGTCCGCTGTCGGAAGTCAGAAGATAGCCTGAACACGCGCCCTTCGGAGACGGATAGGGGCCGTTTACGCCGAGCATGGTGAGAATCATGGTGTCCATCGCCCTTTCTGTAGCCTTTTTTAAAAGTATATCGGCTTATCTTTTAAAAGTCAATCGTTTCTTTCATCATCCGCCGCTTGCTTATCCTGCGCAGAATGCGCTTAAGGAAAATTCTTCGTATAAAGCGCCAAAAACTACAAAAACCAGCCCAGAAAAGCCGGTTAGATCATCAGAAAGCGTCAAAAGTCACTAATATAGCGTGGGCGATCAATGATCGCCCCTACAGTATGGTTATAACACCATCATAATGTGTAGGGGCGGTCATCGACCGCCCGCAATCTGTTCCGCAGAAAAACAAAGGATTGACTCCTTCCATCAGGAAAGGAATTTTTTGCGGCTTGAACCAGCTCTTAAAATCCGGATGTTTTTTACAATTATTCGCCGAGAATCGCGTTCACATATTCCTTTGCGTCAAACGGCTGCATGTCGTCCAGGCCTTCGCCTACGCCGATGTAGCGAACGGGAAGCCCCAGTTCTCTTCTGATCGCCATGGCGATTCCGCCCTTTGCGGTTCCGTCGAGCTTGGTTAAGATGATGCCGTCTAAGTTGGCAACGTCTTTAAACACGCTGGCCTGATTCAAGCCGTTCTGGCCCGTGGTTGCGTCGATGACGAGGAGGGCGTGAATGCCGGCCTCGGGGAACTCGCGGCCCACGACGCGCGCCATCTTCTTAAGCTCCTCCATAAGGTGGGTCTTGTTGTGAAGGCGGCCGGCGGTGTCCACGATCAGAACGTCGGCATGTCTGGCTTTTGCGGCCTGAATGCCATCAAAAACGACGCTTGCGGGGTCCGCGCCCTCGCCTCTCTTGATGATCGGAACGTCGGCGCGCTCCGCCCATACGGTCAGCTGTTCTGCGGCGGCGGCACGGAACGTATCGCCCGCGACGATCATGACTCTGCGACCGATCAGCTTCATGCGCGCGGCCAGCTTTCCGATGGAAGTGGTTTTTCCAACGCCGTTTACGCCGATGATGAACACAACCGACGGATTTTCAAGCTTCATCGGCTGATCGCGCATCATGTCGGCAAGAATGTCGGCAAAGATGCCCTTGGCTTTGGCAGCGTCCGAAATCTTGTCGGCCTCGCATTTTTCACGAAGCTTGTTCACCGCTTCTTCTGCGGTTTTCACGCCCACGTCCGACATGATCATGATGTCGATCAGATCCTCGTAAAAGTCGTCGTCGATTTTCTTGGTGTTCTCGACGAGCTCATCCATCTTCGCGCCCATGTTGTTGCGCGTTTTGAAAAGACTCTCCTTAATCTTGGAAAACAGGCCCATGCCTTTTAGCCTCCTTTATACAGCGTCCGCAAGCTTTACGCTCATCATCTTGGAAACGCCCTTTTCCTCCATCGCAACGCCGTACAGCGCGTCGCATCGGGTCATCGTTCCCTTTCTGTGCGTAACGACCACGAACTGGGTTTTGGCCGAATAGGTTTTCAGATATTCCGCAAAGTTGTCAATGTTGGCGTCGTCCAGCGCCGCTTCGATTTCGTCCAGAATGCAAAACGGCGTGGGCTTTAATTTCAGCATTGCAAACAATATGGCAATCGCGGTCAGCGCGCGCTCGCCGCCTGAAAGGAGCGAAAGCATCTGAAGCTTCTTTCCCGGGGGCTGGGCGACGATTTCGATGCCGCTTTGAAGAGCGTCCTGCGGATTTTCAAGCCTGAGCTCTGCGCGTCCGCCGCCGAAAAGCTCGGTAAACGTCTGGCGGAAATACACGTCCAATTGCTCAAACTGCGCTTTGAACTGCTTTTCCATCTTGCCGGTCAATTCGTTGATAATGCCCATGAGATCGCCCTGCGCCTTTAAAAGGTCGTCCCGCTGCCGGCTCAGATCGGTAAACCGTTCGACGGTCTGGCGGTATTCCTCCATGGCGGAGACGTTGACCGAACCCATCTGGCGGATTTCCGCGCGAACGGCGTTTAAGCGGCGCTCGCCCTCGGAAAGCTTGAATTCCGGATTTCGGAACTGTTCCGCGCCCTCATAGGTGACCTCGTAGTCCTCCCAGATGCGGTCGGTGATCTGCTTTAAGTCGTTTTCCACACGGGCAAGCATGAGTTCGCCCCTGTGGCAGCGGTCGGAAAAATCCTCCGTGCGAACGCGAAGCGATTCGGCGGCTTCCATGATCTTTTTAAGCTCTTCCTGAACGGATAAGCGTTTGGCGTCCGACTGGTTGAACTGCTCGCGGGCGGCAAGCAGGCTTTGCTTTAAGATAACGAGCCTGCTTTCTTCCGTTTTCAGCTGCTCCTCGTCCTCAACCATTCGTCTTTGGCAGATTTCAAGCGTCTTTACCGCTTCTTCCAGCATTCTGGCCGCGTCGCCCTTCTGACTGATCAGGCGGTCAAGGTCGTTTTTCATCGCCTCAAAGCCGCGCCGGATGGTCGCAAGCGCTACGCGCGCATCGTTGGTTTGATATCTGAGGTCGTTCAGATGGGCGCGCTTCTGATTCAGCTCGTTTGTAAGAGATGCGACCCTCTTTTTCATTTCGGCTTCCGCGCCCTGCTCGTTGTCTTTCCGAAGGGAGAGAAGTTCAAGATTTCTGACGGCCTCTTCCTTCTGCTCGTTGAGCTGTTCAAGGGCAAGACGTACGCGCTGGGCGCGCATCTCATGCTCATTGAGCGCCGATTTCGCCCTTGAAAGGTGTTCCTCTGCGCGGGTGACGGCGATTTCCTGCTGGTGGACGTCGTCAAAAAGCTGCGCGCGTTCCTTTTTGAGGGAGGCTCTTTCCTCGTCCTTCAGGCGCATGCTCTCCTGCGCTCTCTGGTAAGCGGCGGAAATTTCATTCACCTTTTCCGCAGCTTCCTTGATTTCGCGCTCGCGTGAAAGAAGCGAAGTCATTCTGGACTGCACGGAACCGCCCGACATGGATCCGCCGGAGTGCATTACGTCGCCGTCCAAGGTTACGAGCCTGAACTGATACCGGCCCGCCCTTTGTATGGCGATGCCGCTTGTAAGGTCTTGCGCAATGACGGTTCTTCCGAGAAGGTTGTTGACGATGTCGGAATACACAGGATCAAACTGAACCATCTCACTTGCAAGGCCTACGCATCCGGGCATGGAAAGGACGCGCCTTTCGTTTGCATCCAGCGTGCGTCCGCGAATGGAGGAGATGGGCAAAAATGTGGCTCTTCCAAAGCGGTTGCGCTTTAGATATTCGATCATGTCCTTGGCGTTTTCGTCCCGGTCGACCACGATGTTCTGAAGGGACGCGCCCAGAACCATGTCCAGCGCGCGCTCAATTTTGGCAGGGGCATGGATGATGCTCGCCACCACGCCGTGAACGCCTGCGCCGCCGCGCCGCTCGGCTTCCTTTAAAACCTGCTTGACCGACTGGTTGTAGCCCTCGTAGTCGCGCTGCATTTCGTTTAAAAGCTTTAAGCGGCTGGATATTTCCTGCCTTTTGGCAAGAAGGCTCTGCGATTCCAGCGCCAGCTGCTCGTATGCTTCGCCGGCTTTTCTTGTCTTTTCTGAAATTTCTCTGGCTTCATCCGAAAGCGCATCGCGCCTTTGGCATTCGGCCTGATAAATATCGCTTGCATCCGAAAGCGCGCGGGCAAGTTCTTCCTTTGCCTGCGTGTCGTCCTCGGCGTTTTTAGAGATGGAGAGGATCTGCCGGTCGATGGCCTCGGAAAGCGCAGTCAGACGCGCATGTTCGCTTTTTACATCGCCCAGCGCGTTCATGGCGTTTATGACGTTTTCCTTGGCTTCCTCGGCTTCTTCTTCCAGGCGCGCGGTTTCGTCCTCCGCGTGCATAAGCTCGTTTTCAAGAGTCTCCGTAATCTTTGCGCTTTCGGCAAGCTTTTCTTTTTCCGCTTCGACCTGTTGGGTAAGATCGCTTATGCGCGATTCGATTCCGCTTTCGCCGTCTTTTGCCGCCTGCTGCTCGCGCTGGGCGCGTTCCATGTCCCTGGCTGTCGCCTGCATGCGTTCGCGAACGACGTTCACGCTGCCGTCCTGCTGCTCAACATCCCTGATCAATTCCTGCAGGGTGTCGCGGATAGAGGCAGTCTCAATTTCGCGCTCGGAAAGCTCCGTCTGGCGCTTTTCGCGGCGGTTGTTTAAGTCCTCCTGCTCCTTCTCGCTTTCGGACAGGGCTTCGGTCAGCTCCGAAACCGTTTTTTTGAGTTCATCGATGCGCTCCGTGTACCTTTCCGAACGGATCAAAAACACGTTCATATCCAGATCCTTCTGCTCGTCCCTGAGCTGCAGGTACTTTCGCGCATCCTCACTCTGAAGACGCAGAGGTTCTATGCGCGCTTCGAGTTCGTTTACGATGTCGCTTACGCGGGACAGATTGGCGTTTGTATTTTCCAGACGCTTTTCCGCGTCCGCTTTTCTCGTTTTGTATTTTACAATGCCCGCGGCCTCTTCAAAAATGGCGCGGCGCTCCTCGCTCTTCTGCGATAGAATCTCGCCGACTCTGCCCTGACCGATGATGGAATAGCCGTCCCTGCCGATTCCAGTATCGCGGAAAAGGTCGACGATGTCCTTTAAGCGGCAGCCTGTGCCGTTTAAAAGGTATTCGCTTTCGCCTGTTCTGAATACGCGCCTCGTGACGGCCACCTCCGTATAATCGGAGGGCAGCGAATGATCCTCGTTGTCAAAAACAAGGGTTACTTCGCAAAACGCCATGCGGCGGCGCTTTTCGGTGCCGTTAAAGATAACGTCCTCCATCTTTGCGCCGCGCAATTGCCTCGCGCTCTGTTCGCCCAAAACCCAGCGGACCGCATCGGAAATATTGCTCTTTCCGCAGCCGTTCGGGCCGACAACGCCCGTAACGCCGTGCTCAAACAGCATTTCCGTTCGATCCGCAAAGGATTTGAAGCCGTGAATGTACAGCTTTTTAAGTCGCAACTGTATTAGCTCCGTTCCCGGAGGAATGAATGCATGTATTTTACGCGTTCATTCTTCCCTTATGTTCTCATTTGGATATCTTTGTAAGCGCATCCCTTGCGGCGATGGTCTGCGCCAGCTGCTTGCTGCCGCCCTCGCCCTCGCCGACAATTTCGCCCTTCACTTTTACGCGGTATACAAACACGGGCTTGTGCGGCGGGCCGGACATGGATACAAGCTCGTATTCCGGCATATCGCCTCTGGCCTGAAGAACTGCCTGAAGCTTGCTCTTGGCATCAAGGTGATCGGTTTTTTCCGAGCCGTTTTTTATGCTGTCCCCGATGGCTAAATAGATGAGCTTATTGGCCTCTTCCCTTCCACCGTCCAGATGCACAGCCCCGATAACCGATTCCATCACGTCGCACAGGATGGACTTTTTGTTTCTCCCGCCGCTTCGCTCTTCGCCCACGGACAGGCGAATGCCCTTGTCAAGGCCCAGACGCTTGGCAGCGCCGGATAAAGCGTCCTCGCACACAAGCTCGGCGCGCATGCGGGTCAGTACGCCCTCGGAAAGCGAGGCATGCGCTTTGTAAAGCGCCTCGCTTACGCAAAGCTCCAAAACCGCATCGCCCAGAAATTCAAGCCGCTGATAGCTTTCCACATGGTGATCGCCCGCGTAGGACGGATGCGTCAGCGCGGTTTCGAGAAGGCGAATATTCTTAAACGCATACCCGATCCGCTCCTGAATGGTTTTCATTAAGCATTCTTCTCCAGATAATCGACGATGTCCTTAACGGTCTCAACCGTGGCCAGCATGTCGTTGTCAACTTCCACTCCAAATTCGCTTTCAAGGTCGAAAACGAGGATCATGACGTTGGCGCTGTCGGCGCCGAGGTCCTCTACCAGACGGCTGTCCATGGTAACTTTGTCGATGGTTACGGGGAGCTGGGAAGTGATGAGCTGGGCAACCTTATTAAAAATTTCGTTTCTGGTCATGGTGTTATGCCTCCTGATTCATTTGAATATCGTTAAGTCCCTTTTTGATCGTGCCTACGATGTCGCCTAAAACCATGGTTCGGGCCTGCAGGATTGCGCGGGAGAATGCATAGCCGTTTGACGAGCCGTGCGCCTTTACAACCGCGCCTTCAAGACCCAGAAGCGGCGCTCCACCGTATTCGTCGGGGTTCATCTTGTCCTTGATTTTGCCGAAAACGGGCTTGAGCATAACCCCGCCCAGCTTTCCGCGAACGGTTTCCATAACGCCGGACTTGATCTGCTTGAAAAGCACTTTCGTCAGGCCCTCGGCGTATTTGAGAATTACGTTTCCGGTAAAACCGTCGGTCGCAACAACGTCAAAATCGCCCACCTGAATGTCTCTGGCTTCGCAGTTTCCGCCAAAGGTGTATACGGACTGATTTTTCATCAGCTGATAGGCTTCCTTATGAAGCTTGTTGCCTTTTTCTTCTTCGACGCCGATGTTTACAAGGCCGACATTCGGGTTTTCAACGCCCATCACCTTGTTCATGTACACAGAGCCCATGAGGCCGAACTGCATCAGATATTTCGGCTGGCAATCGGCGTTTGCGCCGCTGTCAATTAAGAGAAAGGGTTTTTTAAGGCCGGGAAGCACAGGGGCAAGGGCGGGTCGGTCAATGCCCTTGACCAGGCGCACATAGGCCATGCCGCCTAAAAAGAGCGCGCCGGTTGAGCCTGCGGAAACAAACGCGTGCGCACGCTTTTCCTTAACGTCCATAAGCCCCATCACCATGGAGGACTTCGTCTTTCTGCGAACAGCCATCATCGGCTCGTCATGCATCGTGATTTCTTCCTCCGAGTGGATGATTTCAATACGGCTATTATCGTAAGTCTTCCCCTCGAACGCCTTTTTGATTTTTTCTTCATCGCCAAATAAGCGGATGGAAATATCGTCATACGCTTTCAGCGCGGTCAAAACGCCTTCGATCACACAGCCGGGAGCGTTGTCGCCGCCCATTGCGTCGACGGCAATGATGATTTTCTCCATAAATGTATTTACCTCCGGCAAAATTCACCTCATTATATTGTAAACGGATCTTGCGCGATTGTCAATATTGACGCCTTGTTTCAGTGGGTTAATTAATTGTAGGGGTTTTTGATATGCAAGTCTGATTTTTTCAATTGCCGCAGGGCCGGGGCTTGCTCCAGCCGGAAAATCGTTCATTGAACAAAAAAACGGCGGGAGCAAGCCCCCGCCCTGCGATGGATTGAATCAGTTTGTGTGTTTGTCCGGGAAGAGAACTACTTTCAAAAGCCCCACGCCAAACAGGAAAATAAGAATAAACAGCATGATGCGCCAATTCAGTTCATACACGATCACATTCACAAACGCGACCAGCACAAGGAAAAGAACCGTTCTTAAAACCGCGCCCAGAAGAGAGAGGAAAATACTTCCCCTGAAAAGGGTTCTGTGAAGCAAAAGACACACGAGAACGCCTATAACCGCAAGGGTCAGAATGTTGCTGGTTGCCAGGGCCAGCTGAACGTTTTTCGTGACTTCTTCGGCAAGATTCATAAGAAATTTAAGCACGATGTCGTAAATCACCGTTTTGTACATCACCCACGTAGCCGTGACGGTAACAAAGCTTGAAACGACGGTTACCATGCCGAACCACAGATACCGAATCGGGAAAAACCATTTTTTGCCAAGCTCGTACGCGCCGTTAAATACAATAAAGCACAGCACCATGTAGACCGGGATGGTCATGACCGCAATCAGCAAAAACGCATACAAAGCGTCCATGAAATCCGCGCGGGCATAAAGCTTATTGATTTCGCCCATAAAATCCGGAAGCGGCGCCGATTCATCCCTGATATTTTTTGAATAGGCTTTCACAATATCGAAAACGCCGAAATTGCCATCGTCTGCGTTTCCGCCGTAGAAGGGAAATTTCTGAATTACAACCTCGTTTTTGTCCACAAAATCAAATCCCGGGATGATTTCAGTCAGATCCATGCCGACCATGCCCGAAAACATAATGAAAACGCCCATAGCGCCCAAAAGTACCAGCAACATCGTGCAAAACACGCGTTTTGCCATATTTCGTCCTCCTTATTGGTATTCACTTTATTTTAACATATATTCTTCCCCTTGGCAATCTTGCCAAATCATTTAGCCACAACTCAATCGAAGATTTAACGGCAGATGCTTGCATGCGTAAAACGCGTTTGGTATGATATAATCACAAATTTTAGTATAAAAGGAATGATTTTTATGGCAGAGCTCACGATGGACAAGCTGGTTGCTCTTTGTAAAAACAAAGGATACATTTTTGCAGGCTCCGAAATTTACGGCGGTCTTGCCAACACCTGGGATTTCGGTCCTCTGGGCGTTGAATTCAAAAACAACATCAAAAAGGCCTGGTGGCAGAAATTCGTTCAGGAAAGCCCCTATAACACCGGCCTTGACTGCGGCATTTTAATGAACCGCGAAGTATGGGTAGCTTCCGGCCACGTCGGCGGCTTCAACGATCCTTTAATGGACTGCAAAGCCTGTAAGGCCCGCTTCCGCGCCGACAAGCTGATTGAAGACTTCACTGGCGGCGCAGAGACCGGCGACGGCTGGAAAAACGAAGAGCTCGAAGCCTACATCGCTGAGCACGACATCGTCTGCCCCGTCTGCGGCAAGAAAGACTTCACCGGCATCCGCCAGTTCAACCTGATGTTCAAAACCCATCTGGGCGTAAACGAAGCCTCCGCCAGCGAGGTTCTTCTTCGCCCCGAAACTGCGCAGGGCATCTTCGTCAACTTCTTAAACGCCATGCGCACCACCCGTAAAAAGCTGCCCGCCGGTATCTGCCAGATCGGAAAATCCTTCCGCAACGAAATCACCCCCGGCAACTTCATCTTCCGCGTACTGGAATTTGAACAGATGGAGCTTGAATTCTTCTGCAAGCCCGGCGAAGACCTCGAGTGGTTCGAATACTGGCGCGCCTTCTGCAGAGACTGGCTTCTCTCCTTAGGCATCAAGGAAGAAAAGCTTCGCCTGCGCGACCATGAGAAGGAAAAGCTGGCCTTCTACTCCAAGGCGACCACCGACTTTGAATACCTGTTCCCCTTCGGCTGGGGCGAACTGTGGGGCATTGCCGACCGCACTGATTACGACCTTAAACAGCATCAGGAGCATTCCGGCAAGTCCATGGAATACATGGATCCCACGACGAATGAAAAGTTTATCCCTTACTGCGTAGAGCCCTCCGTCGGCGTAGAGCGCCTGGTTCTTGCGTTCCTTTGCAACGCCTACGAAGAGGAAGAGCTGGAAGGCGGCGACGTTCGCACGGTTCTGCATCTCCATCCGGCCCTCGCGCCCATCAAGTGCGCGGTTCTGCCGCTTCAGAAGAACAAGCTGGGCGACAAGGCGAAGGAAGTTTACGCAAAGCTCGCTAAGAAATTCATGTGCGAATACGACGAGACCGGCTCCATCGGCAAGCGCTATCGCCGCGCCGACGAAGCGGGCACGCCCTTCTGCGTAACCATCGACTTTGACACCCTCGAAACGGGCATGGTCACCGTTCGCGAAAGAGACTCCATGCAGCAGACCCATGTCGCCATCGACGATCTCACCAGCTGGCTTGAAAGCAAAATGGAATTTTAATTGAAAAGGCGGATCATATTATATGGCATTCGAACTCATCCGATCCTTTGACCCTGAGCTTGCATCCTCGTTCGACGCGGAGCTTAACCGCCAGAGGGAAAATATCGAGCTGATCGCTTCCGAAAACTACGTAAGCGAAGCGGTGCTTGCGGCCATGGGCAGCATCATGACCAATAAATACGCCGAAGGCTATCCGTCAAAGCGCTATTACGGCGGCTGCCAGTGCGTAGACGTGGCTGAAAACCTGGCCAGAAAGCGCGCGTGCGAAATTTTTGGCGCGGAACATGCCAACGTTCAGCCGCACTCCGGCGCGCAGGCGAACATCGCCGTCTATTTTGCGCTCTTGAAACCCGGCGATACCATTATGGGCATGGCGCTGGACAACGGCGGACACCTGACCCATGGAAGTCCTGCAAACCTCTCCGGAACATACTTTAACATCGTGCCCTACGGCGTGAGCGAGGAAACGGGCATGATCGACTATGACCATGTGATGCGCCTTGCGATGGAAACCAAGCCCCGTCTGATCGTGGCAGGCGCAAGCGCGTACCCGAGAGCCATCGACTTTAAGCGCTTTCGCGAAATTGCCGATGCGTGCGGCGCGTATCTGATGGTGGATATGGCGCATATCGCAGGCCTCGTCGCTGCCGGTCAGCACATGAACCCCGTGCCATATGCCGACGTTGTGACCACAACCACGCACAAAACCCTGCGCGGCCCGCGCGGCGGCATGATTCTGTGCCGCGAGAAGTATGCAAAGGCCATCGACAAGGCCATTTTCCCCGGCACGCAGGGCGGCCCCCTGATGCACATCATCGCCGCAAAAGCGGTGTGCTTTAAAGAAGCGCAGGAAGAGAGCTTCAAGACCTATCAGGGGCAGATTGTCAAAAACGCAAAAGCCATGGCCCAGCGCTTTAATGAGCGCGGCGTCAAGCTCGTTTCCGGCGGCACCGACAATCACCTGATGCTTCTGGATCTTTCCGAGCGCGACGTGACCGGAAAGGCTCTTGAAAAAATGCTGGACGAGGCGCACATCACCGTCAACAAAAACACCGTTCCCGGCGAAAAGCGTTCCCCGTTCATCACCAGCGGCATCCGCATCGGCACGCCCGCCGTCACCACGCGCGGCATGAAGGAAGAAGAAATGATTCAGATTGCCGACATGATTTCGGACGTAATCGAAAAGGGTGAAAGCGCAATACCGGAAGTTTCCGAAAGAGCGCTTGCGCTGACCGCAAAATTCCCGCTGTACGAATAAACGTAAAAAAACATCGGCTGCCTCAAATCCGAGACAGCCGATGTTTTTTTGATGTCAGCCGTTCAGGCGCGGCTTGCTTATCAAATCATTTTTCCGGCAAACGCGCCCTTTAGCTATTTTCTGACCTTTCTGATGGGCGCGGCGTTCGCCGCCTTGGGCGCGGGGCGTTTTGCCTGCGCGGCAGGCTTCGCGGCGGGCTTTGCCGTCGTCGCCTGAGGGGTTTTTAAGGCCGTGGCGCCGCCCTGCGCCTGCGCGCGTTTGAGCTGCGCGGCGCGCTGCATGGCAATTTTCTTTTTGCGAAGCATTTCGCGGCGGATTCTTTCCATGCGCTCTCTTTCGCGGCGGCGCTTGACGCGAACGCGCCAAACAATGAGAACAATGACGCCGATTACAATCAGCCAATACAGAATGCGAACCGGCGGATTGTGGCGGGGCATGAGCTTGAACATCCACGGAGCGCTCTCGGAAATCCACTCGTCCAGCACTTCATCCATCGTGGGCTGTTTCATTTCAACGTTGCGGCTGGCAACGAGAGAGCCGGTTAAGACTTCGCCGGATGCGGTTTCAAACATAACCTTGCCCAAAACGTCGCCCTTGGAGATAGGCGCAGTGAGGGGACCTGAGAAATTGACGCTGATGCGGCTTGAAAAATCCTTGGTGAGCTTCGTGACAAAGGAAGGGTCCTCCAGATCCGCCTTCATGAAGGATTCGGTATAAGTATCGGGGATGTCCGCGACGCTCATTCGAAGATAACCGCCGTTGGGATCGTCAAGCGCAGCCTTTTCCACCTTAAAGGAGGTCATTGCGTCATCCAGCATCTGATAAAGCTCGGAAAACGTCAGATTTTCATACTGCAAAAAGCCGTATTTCAAAAGGCGGTGCGTGTCGGTAAAGGCCTGGATATACAGGTCGTCCTCCGGGTCGGTGCCGAGCGTTACCGAAATCAGCGTATGTCCGCCCATTTCACCAGCGCCTACAAAGCAGCGGCCTGCGGCGTTGGTATAGCCGGTCTTTACGCCGACGCAAGGCTCGTAGTACAGCGCCTTGTCTTCGATCAGAAGATCGTACTTCGTCGTCAGGGTGCGGCCGTTGGGGTGCATGTTGGTCGGCTGCATGTCATAGGTGACGGTGGATACGATATCGCGGAAGGTTTCGTTTGCCATGGCGTAGCGCGTGATGACGGCAAGGTCATGAGCGGTGGTGTAATGGTTTACGGTGTGGAGGCCGTGGGAATTGACGAAATGGGTGCCCGTAAGGCCGAGATCGCGCGCCTTCTGGTTCATCAGCTGAACAAAACCGTTTTCCGTCCCGCTTACGATGATCGCAATCGCAAGCGACGCATCGTTTCCGGAGGCGATCATCATACCGTAGACCAGATCCTCAAAGGGCATGATTTCACCGGGCGTGATGCCAAGCTTCGACGAACCGTACGCGGGCTCAACGCCGTTTGGAATTGTGACCATTTCGCCCATCGGTCCGTTTTCAAGGGCAACGATGCAGGTCATAATCTTGGTAGTGCTGGCTGGATAGCGGCGTTCGTTGGCGTTTTTTTCAAACAGAATGCGCCCGTTTGATTGATCCATTACGATGCAGCTGGTTCCGTACAGATGACCCGTCTCGAGATTTTCGGGCGTCTTGACATTATAGTCTTCGGGAATTGCGGCAAAGGCAGCACCCGATAAAAACATAAGCGCGCACAGAAACGCGCAAAGTATTTTCTTGAGCGTGCGCATGGCTTCCTCCATCATACAGTAATACGTTCATTTTATCACGAAAAAAGAAGCTTGTATAGAATTATCCTGTGAAATTTCACAGGATAATTTCGATTTTATGACTGTTTTTCAATTTGTTCGAAGCCATATTGATACAGTTTTTTCGCTTCCGGCCATTTTCCGAATTTTTCCCAGCCGCATCTGAGCATCACTACCACGATTTCCTTGTCTCCCTTGATGGCCGCGCCCACATAGCACTGCCCCGCGGCCTGCGTGTAGCCGGTCTTTATGCCCCTTGAATATTGATAATAATACATTGAATTGTAATCATTGATGGGATAATTGTGATAAATCGTCATTTTATCCCTTAACGATGTGGCCTGCATGGTGTATTCGTCGCCGAATGTGATTTCGCGGAAAAGATCGTTGTTTAAACAGTACAAAGCAAGCGTCGACATATCGCGCGCCGTGGTGTAATGCCCGGCCTCAGTATAGCCGTGAGGGTTTGCAAAGTGCGTGTTCTTCATGCCGAGCGCCTGAGCCTTGTCGTTCATCATTTTCACAAACGCGTCGACGCTGCCGGCCTCATGGTGCGCAATGGCGTTGGCCGCGTCGTTTCCACTTTTAAAGATGAGGCCGTACCAAAGATCCTGAAGCGGCATGATTTCGCCGTAATACACGGGAACGCGCGTGGAATTGAAGCCGATATCCTCAACGCACTGGGGAATTGTCACGATTTCATCGGGCGAGCTCATTTCGATGGACAATATCAGCGTCATAATCTTTGTGGTGCTGGCCATGGAAAGCGTCATGTCCGGATTTTTGGAATACAGAATTTCACCTGTCTTCGCATCTACCAGCATGACCGCCTCGCTCACAAGATCGCCATCTGTGAGCGCGCATGCGCCTGGCGCAAGCGTTACAGAGAGAAAAATCAGAAAAACAAGTAAAAGCCGGATTGTTTTTTTCACCATAACATCACCTCAACCGATAAGACGCACAGCAATCGGCGTTCGTTCGCAGATTTCATCCAAAATCGCCGGAAAAATTTGCCTATATCATAGCACATTTTTCCTTTTTTGTATAGTTGTATTAAAATTTCCGACAAGAGCAAACTTTTCCTTGAAATAAAACAGAAAATGGTCTATAATGATTGTGAAATACTTTGCAATACTGGAATTATACCCTTACGCACGACTTTTTTCAACAAAGATACGGAGGTTTTCCGATGGCACGCAAGATTCTGATCGTTGACGACGAGCCCCTGATTGTCAAGGGCCTGAAATACTCCCTGGAGCAGGACGGATACGAAACCGATTCCGCTGCCGACGGCGAGGAAGCGCTTGCCAAGTTCTTTGCTGGTCGCTACGACCTGGTTCTTCTTGACGTCATGCTCCCGAAGCTTGACGGCATCGAGGTGTGTCTTCGCGTGCGCGAAAAAAGCAGCGTTCCGATCATCATGCTGACGGCCAAGGGCGAGGATATGGACAAGATTCTGGGACTTGAGTACGGCGCGGACGATTATATGACCAAGCCGTTCAATATCCTGGAGGTCAAAGCGCGCATCAAGACCATTTTCCGCAGAACCACCATGACTCAGAAGGAAAGCACGCAGTCCATTCTGTCGGTTCGCGACATGCGCATCAATCTGAATAATCGCTCCGTTACCATCGGTCAAAAGGAAATCAACTTAACCGCCAAGGAATTTGACCTTCTCCAGCTCTTCGTTTCCAACCGCGGCAAGGTCTTCAGCCGCGAAAACCTTCTGGAAACCATCTGGAAATACGATTATCTGGGCGATCTTCGCACGGTGGACGTTCACATCCGCCGACTGAGAGAAAAAATCGAAAAAAATCCCGCCCAGCCCGAATTCATATTCACCAAATGGGGTGTAGGCTATTATTTCACTGACAAGGATTAAAAGCCTGTTTCATTCCCTTCGCTGGAAATTTGTACTCGCCTATCTGCTGGTTATCATCGTGGCGTTTGCTGTTGTAACCGCCTCCGTGACTCAGCTGGTAGGCGAATATCTGTTTAATCAGCGTGTTCGCGAGGAAGAACGCGTGACGGAAGAGCTTGCTTTTCATATCGCGCCGTTTCTCGAAAACCTCGAAACCGACGCGCTTTACGAGCATCTTGTTTCCTCCGGCGAAGATTTAAACGCCCGCATTCTGGTATTGAATGCATACGGCATTGTGCAGGCGGACTCAAAAAGCATATTAAACGGCCATATTCTGCCCCTTGAAGAGGTTACGGACGTTTTGTATGGCGCGCAGAGCGCCTACGGCTATTATCAGGCGACGCCCAGCGACCTTTTTCTGATGGAAAAAAGCGCCCATGCAGGCGCAATGACCGGCATCTATGCGCGCAGCATCAAAACAGATGGCGCGCCTTTTGGCGCACTTGTCTATGTGTCTACAGAGCAGGATATCTATATCGGCCTTATTCAGGTCACCCAACAAATCGCCTACATCATGCTGGCCGTATTCGCGTTTGTAGGCATTTTGAGTATTCTCATCGTGCGCCTGTTCATGCGCCCGGTCAACGATTTAAAAAGCGGCATCGCCCAGATCTCCAAGGGCGACTTTTCAACACGCGTGCGCGTTCGCGGAAAGGACGAGTTTTCTGACCTCGCCCGCGCGTTCAACGCCATGTCCACCCGCATGGAGGCTTTGGACCGCTCAAGAAACCAGTTCGTATCCAACGCCAGCCACGAGCTAAAAACCCCGCTTTCCACAATGAAAATCCTGCTTCAGACCGTTCTTTATCAAGATTCCTACGACACCGACATGACAAAGGAATTTTTGGGCGACATCGACAAGGAAATCGACCGCTTAAGCTATGTGGTCAGCGACCTTCTTACGCTTGTGTCGATCGACAGCGGAAAAATGCGCCTGAACACCTCTCCCCTCATGATCCGCGACCTTGTCCATGAAAACGTAAAGCGCCTTGCGCCCTTGGCGCGCGAGAGGGGCATCGAACTTGAATTTGCAGGCCGTGAAAACGCCGAAGTCATGGGCGACACCATGAAGCTTACCCAGGTTTTCTATAACCTGATTGACAACGCCATCAAATACACGCCCCGAGGCGGCAACGTTCGCGTGGAGCTTACGCGTCAGGGTAAAACCATCTTCACCCGCATTATCGACAACGGCATCGGCATCCCGCAGGAAGACGTCATTCATATTTTTGACCGCTTCTATCGCGTGGACAAGGCCAGAAGCCGCGAAACCGGCGGAACAGGCCTGGGGCTTTCCATTGTAAAGCAGATCGTGCTTCTCCATTCGGGCGACATCACCGTTTCGTCCGTTGAAAACGAAGGAACGACCTTTACCGTGGAATTGCCCGTATACGTAAAACCGATCGGAGGGAAAAACGCATGATGACATTTAAGCGACTTGTTTCCCTCATGCTTTCAATAGCTTTGGCCCTCTCCCTCGCCGCATGCTCCGGCAAAAATGCGCCCGGCAGCACGCTCAGCGACTCAAGCAGCCCGTCTGTGCCGCTTCAGGAGCAAAACGCGCCCAAAGCGCCCTACGGCGACAGCCACGCAAGCGAAGTCTACCGCGCAAGCATCTATTACGCTTCCGCGGACGGAACCGTTTCCATGCCCTCAACGCGCGTGCTCTGGCTCAATTCCGACGCCCCCCTCGAACGGAGGCTGGCGGAGGAAACGCTGAAATCCCCGGGCGGCGACGCGGTATCCGTCGCGCCCAAAGGCTCCAAAATCATATCCGTGGAAGCGGCGGGCCCGATCGTCAATGTAAACATCCAGCCCTCCGCGCCCATGACCGACACGGAGAAATCCATTTTAATGGAAGCAATGAGCAAAACGCTGATGGAGCTTGAGCATGTAGAGGGTGTTAACTTCCTCATCTCCGGCCGCGCGGCTTCTCTTTCGTCGCTGCCTGCGGGACTGATCACCAAGGACACAAGCTTCAGAACCCTGATGGACGAAAACGTTCGCCTTCTTCAGGATAACAGCGCAAGCGTATCAAGAAAAGCCGCTTTGTATTTCCCTTCCCTTGACGAATCCTGCCTGTTGGTCGAAAGCGCCACCATTACCCTGAATGCGGACGATCCCGCGTCCTCGCTCCTTCTTGCGCTTGCCAAAGCGCCCAAAACTGCAGGCGCCGCCGTCGCCATTCCCATGTATGATGCGCTGATTGCCAAAAAAAGTCAGGTGTCTCTGACTGCATCCGGCGATCAGATTCTTTCGGTTTATCTGGATGCAAGCGCTCTTTCCGCCCTCAACGAAAGCGGGCACGACCGAAATCTGTATCTGGCCTCCATCGTTTTAACACTCACCTCTTTCCTGCCTGAAATCGACGGCGTCAGCCTTGAAATCGGCGGAAAGCTCGTAACCGAAGTGCCCGTGAAAGACGGCGAAACGAGGAAATTCGCATCCGGCATCATGAAGCGATCCGATTTCGCTCACCTGATCGGAAAAAACGTCACATTGTACTTTGCCAATGAAAGCGGCATGCTTGCGGGTGAAACCAGAGCCATGCCCATCTCCTTCGCCGATTCGCCCCGCGCGCTGATGCAGGCGCTGATGGCAGGGCCGAGGAATGCTTCTCTTTTGCCCGTATTCCCAAACGGCATCAGGGAAACCGATATTCTTGGCATTCGTGTATCATCGGGCGTTGCCAATGTCAATCTTTCCTCCAATGTCTACAGACTTGCGCAGTCATTTACGGACGCTGAGGAAGAGCTTTTTGTGTTCTCACTGGTCAATACGCTTTCCAATCTTCGAAATGTATCAGGCATCCGGCTGTATTTTGACGGTGAAACCGGCTCGGTTCTGACGCGCAATGTGTACCTTGAAGGCATTATTCTGAAAAACCCCGGCAGAATCTCAAAGCCCTGAAATCTCAACCTCATATCGGTATAAAAATGAATTGATCGCAATCAGCCTGGAAAGCGCGGAAACATCCGCGCTTTCTGCATTCATTTCGCGCGCAGCCGCCTTGACGTCGACGAGTTCAAAAACCGGCTGATCTTCGGAATCCAGAAGCAAACGCATCTCTTCGATGATCGCTTTTTCATACGCAGGCAGATATTTTTTGACCGCCCGACCGCATGCGTTATCTAATAGCCCGGAAAGCATATTTCTCAAAAACCTTTCATCCATGATAGGGCAAAAGCAACCGCACCCGACGTGATCCGAAATCAGGCGAAGCCTTCTTACATACTCGCCCGCGCTCGAATAACAAACCGCGATCCGCTCGGCCCATTCCTCTCCTCCGGGCGCATCCATGGGCAGATGCAATTTGTCGATAATTTCGTTGAGCCGGTCGCGCGCATAGCCCTCCGCGTCGATTTTTTCGTATATATCGCGCTTTAAGAACCTTAAAAGATTTCCCTCCGTCATGCTTTCCAGCGCAAAAACGCCCTCTCCTCCGATAATCGGGGTGAGGTTCACGCCCGAAGCCTCCTTCATGACGGAATAAATAACCGCTTCCTCCGCGCCCGTTCCCGGAAACCCCGTTGCAATCACGTTCTCGTGAATCGCTTCAATAAGCGCTTGCGGCGCGGCGGATACAGCTTCAACAGGCGCGTTAAGCTTCCCTGAAAGCTCCTCCGTTTCATCCCGATCCCGGGACACATGATGATATAAAACCGCGCCCGTTCGATCGCGCAATGGTTTTGCCATTTTTTCCGAAAATCCGCGGGATAAAAGCAGGGCATATTCCCTTTGCGGAAGCGTTTTGATGTAATCATTCAGTGTAAAAGGAACGTCTTCGTCTTTGAGCGCAGCCTGAACGCATGAATCATACCGTTTTATGCGCATTCCTCGCGAATCCGCAACCAAAACGCACCCGCCCTCCAGCTGTCTGATATCCCGAAACGCCGTCCTGCCGGGTGAAAAATAACCGCCCAGCGCAAACAATTCGCAGATTCCGTCCCGCCCGATCCTGCGCCCCGCAGCGCCCATTTTTAAAAGCAGCTCCGGGTGCGATGCAAACGCCGCGCTTCTTCCGCGCCACGCATAGAAAACAGCAATTGCGCCCGCGCGGTCGGAGGAGACAATCATCCTGTCCTCCGCGCGGTCAATGACCGCAGTAACCACATTTCCTTCGAGGCGCCTTGGGTAATCCGCGCCCCACGTGCGATAAGCGCGGGCGGTTATCAGGCTCATGGATGCGTCATAGGAAAGCTTAAGCGCGCGCGTCAGCTGATTTCGGTTGCGCGCCTCCCCCTCCGCCATCACAATCAGCCCGCCCTGCGCGTACACATCCCGCGCGCTGACGGCATTTCGTCCGAGGGACACAAACATTTCCTTCGTCAATCCCTGCGCGTGAATCGTGCGCGCATGGCGAAACATGCCAAGAAATTGCATCATTCAACGCCTCCCGCATCTGATTATCGGAAAAATATATGCGGCTGATGGCGCGTTTATGCATAATATGTGCGTTTATGGTTCATTTTGTTAACTTTGTCATTTTCCTCTTGCGCATACAGTCGATACATGCTAAAATGAAATTAACCAAATATCGCGATAGAGGCGCGGAATATAAGGATTTGTCGCAAGCCGGCAGGCGCTTGAGCGGCAATGAGGGCAATTCCGCCGAATTGCATTTCAAGGCATTGAACTGCAATGGTATTGGAAACAATATTTCCAATACTGTCTGTGCTTTTTAGCGCAGGAGGGCTATCAACCGTGCAAGAAACTGTATCGGCCTGTGTGCTTTTCCGCGCGCAGGCTGTTTTTTATTCAGCAAGGAGGAAAACGAATATGTATACATTCAAGGGAAGCTACGTCGCGCTGGTCACTCCGTTCAATGAAAACGGCAGCGTGAATTTTAAAAAGCTTGAAGAACTTTGCGAATTTCAGATTCAAAACGGCACCGACGGCATCGTGGTTCTGGGCACCACCGGCGAGAGCAGCACCATGAGCCACGAGGAGGACGAGGACGTTGTCCGCTGCGCCATGAGCGCAGTTGCGGGGCGCGTGCCGATTGTGGCGGGCTCCGGCTCCAACTCCACCGAGACCGCGCTTATGAAGTCCGTAGCCTATGACAAACTGGGCGTGGACGCGCTTTTGCTCATCACCCCCTACTACAATAAGGCCAACCAGACGGGCATGATCCGGCACTTTACGGACGTGGCCGACCGCGTAAGCGCGCCCATCATCGCCTACAACGTTCCCGGCAGAACGGGCTGCGCGCTGTCGGTCAAGTCGGTCGAGACGCTTTCCAGGCACAAAAACATCGTGGGCATCAAGGAAGCGTCGGGCGATATGAGCTTTGTAATGGACATTTCGCACCTTGCAAGCGAAGAATTCGCCATCATTTCAGGCAACGACGACATCACCCTTCCCATGATGGCGGCAGGCGGAACGGGCGTCATCTCGGTTCTGGCCAACATCTGCCCCCGCGAAACCAGCGACCTTGTGCACGCGTTTTTGGACGGAAACATCGCAAAATCACGCGAAATCCAGCTGAAATACCTAAAGCTCATCCACGCGCTTTTCTCGGATGTAAACCCCATTCCCGTCAAGGAAGCCATGAACCTGATGGGCATGAACGTAGGCGGCTTCAGAATGCCGCTTTGCGAAATGGAGCCGGAGAAAAAAGCGGCGCTTGAAAACGTACTGAAGAGCTACAGCCTCGTCTGACAGGAGAAGATTATATGAATATTGCGCTTGTGGGCTACGGAAAGATGGGCAAAATGATCGAGGAAATCCTGACGCAGACGGGATCGCGCGTCGTGGGAAAGGTAGACTTTGATTATTGCAAATCCCTTTCGGACATCAAAGAAAAAATGGACGCGGTGATCGACTTTTCTCATCCCGACAATCTTGAAAACACCCTTTCCTTTTCAAAGCAAACCGGTATTCCCACAGTCATCGGAACCACCAATCTGTCTGAAAGCCAGAAGGCATTGATACGCGAAACGGCAAAGCATGCCCCCATTCTCTATTCCGCCAACTACTCTTTGGGCGTAGCGGTTGTCAAAAAGGCAGCGAAGATGCTTTTTGACGCGCTGGGTCTTGATTTCGACGTGGAAATCATCGAAACCCACCACAACCAGAAGATCGACGCGCCCAGCGGCACGGCCAAAGCCATCGCCGACGCCATCGACCCTGAAAACAACATTCCCCGCATCTATGGCCGCGAGGGCGCAGTCGGCGCAAGGGGCAGGGAAATCGGCATCCACGCCGTTCGCGGCGGAACGGTTGCAGGCGAACACAAGGTGATGTTTTTCGGAACCGATGAAACCATCGAAATCCGCCACGAGGCCATCTCCAGAAAAATCTTCGCCAAAGGAGCCTGCCGCGCCGCCGAATGGCTGGTCGGCAAGGATAACGGGCTTTACAGCATGGAACATGTTTTATGGGGCGAAGGCTAATTCTTCGCGCAATGGTCTGCATATCGCCTTAAAATTTCAGCGAAATTCAGAAGAAAATGTGAAAAAGTAAAAAATATTTTTCAGATCCGGCAGGAAAAACCTGTATGCATGTAGAATATATATTTCCGAAAGGGGGCTGATGCCCATGGCAAATGATGCGCCTTATTGACGCAGAAAGTAAATTCATTCGGAAGGTAGGTTTATTGAATTATGAAGATCAAATATATTGGAAGATTTATGGATGTCACCGACAGCCTTAAGGAATATGCCGATAAAAAATTAGCGAAACTGGAATGGTTTTTTGACGACAATGCCGACGCGCAGATTAAATTCACGCAAGAAAAGGGCGCGAAGAACATCGCCGAAATTACCATCAACCATAAACACATGATTTTCCGCGCTGAGGAAATTACCGGCGACATGTACGCCAGCATCGATAAGGCCGTGGACAAGCTGTCCCGCCAGATCCGCCGCCACCGTACCAAGCTCGACAAGCGCCTGCATGTGCCTGCGCCCGAGATTATGCCCGAGCCCGAAGCAAACGAGGTCGAGGAAGAAGAGCGCAAGGTTGTGCGCGTAAAGCACTTTAACGTAAAACCCATGAGTGTTGAAGACGCGATTATGCAGATGGAAATGCTGAACCACAATTTCTATCTGTTTGAGAATTCGGATTCCGGACGCATGTGCGTGCTGTATATCCGCCAGGACGGCGATTACGGTCTGCTGGAGCCCGAAAACTGATAAAGCATTCTATCGAGATCAATTGAATCCATATTCTGTGAAAAACAAAAATGCGCGGGCGGTCAATGACCGCCCCTACATTTTGTGATGGTTTCATAACCATACTGTAGGGGCGTGCACTGCACGCCCGCGCTGACTTAATGGTATACATTTTGCTCAATCCGCTTATAAATTGGAGGGATTACTGATGATTACAGAATTCACCGCTTCCCTGTTCGACGAGCTCGAAAGCCTCTACCCCGATTCTGACGCAAGTCAGGGCAAAAAGGAAATCATCGTATCCGGCGCAAACGGCATGACCGTGGGTGCGCATATCATGCTAAACGGCTTAACGCCCGGCCTCCCCATTGCAGTCGAGGTCAAGGGTCCGCACACATCGTTCAAGCTTTTTGAGCTCATTCCCGTCCCTGTTGAAGTGGGCACGGGCGCAAGGCAGCGAAGCGCCTATCTTCACGACGATGTGAACGAATCGGTCATCCGGAAAGCGCCGTTTTATGTCTACGACGCATTAAAGCCCATCTACAATCTTCTAATGCCAACCGGTGTTACCGCGGCCATCGCGTTTAAAACGCTGATCGAATACATCCGTGAATATCGCGAGGACACGTGGACGATCACCATTTCGCACGCAGGAAAAGTACAAACGCTTAAAATCACCGTTCATGCCTACCCCGCATCAGTCGAAAAGGCCGGTAAAACCACCCACAAATATGTAAACTGGGTATCCTATGCCAATATCGCGAAGTATCACCATGTGGAAATGGATTCGCCCGCGTATTTCAAGCTCCTCGACAAATACCTTAAAATGGCGGTCTATTTAAGGCAGAACCTGATCAACATAAACGTGGACATGTTTATCAAATACGAAAACGGAGAGGCGATCGTCGACGAAGCGCGGTTTGACAAATACATCGCCGCTTTTAAAAAAGCAGGCTTTGAGTGTTTTCACGGAACCGGCCTTTGCGGACGAATGGAAGGACAGGGCGACAACGACGAGTTCTACAATTCCCTCGATCACGACAAAATTGAATCTCCCGAGGAAGTCAGAAAGGCGTTCAGAAAGGTTGCCTTTGACAAATTCGATAACGGTACGCGCGCCGCAGAATCCTTTACCGGAAAGGACATGCAGACGGAAGAAGGTCAAACCGTCCTTCGCGCCTGTGCCCGCGCATTATACAAATACCTCGTCTCGCGCGGCCTTGAAAAGGACTGGGAGCAGTGCCTTCTGGACGAGCCGAACGACGCGCTGGCCGACGTATACAAGATCATTTCCAAAATCGCGCATGAGGAAATGCCCGGCATCCTCATGATGGAGCCCGTCCTCCCCACCCACGCGCTTACCGGCTACATCGACATCTGGTGTCCGACGATTGAGACCTACGAAAACGACCGCGCCTACTACGACGAGCGCGTTCAAAACGGCGACAGCCTCTATGTGTACACCTGCTTAACGCCCGGCGGCAAATACTTAAACCGCATGCTCGACATGCAGCGTTTGCGCCAGACATATCTGGGCTGGGCGCCCGCCAAATACGAAAACATCTCCGGTTTCCTCCATTGGGGCTATAACCAGTTCCTGGACGATCAGGATCCCTACGACCGAAGCGCCTGCATGTTCTCAGAAGGCATCATGCAGTTCCACCCGAAGCTCGACCTCTTCCTCCCCGCAGGCGACTTCTCCATCGTCTATCCCGGCTTCAACACCGTCTACCACACTACCCGCGCCGAAGCCCAGCGAATCGGCCTTGAGGATCTGTGCCTTTTAGAAAAAATCGATCCAGAAAAGAAAAAGGAAATCGTGGACAAGGTGTTTAAGGGTTATACCGAGTATGAGCTGGATGTAGACAAATACAGAGCGGCAAGGGAAGCGCTATTGAGGGAAGCGAGTAAAAAATAAAAGGAATTTAAGCACATAAAAAGCGAGGGACAAATCCCCCGCTTTTTGTATAGATTTAAATCACAACCGCTTTCTCTCCATCACAATTGCACCCGCCGTCAAGAACAACACCCCGGGCGCGGTCACGGCCAGAAAACGCTCGATGAAACCGATGATGCTCAGGCCGCCATGGAGCATGGTGTGCCAATTCATATAGCTCGTAAACAGAATCGGCGACACGCCGAAAAACGAACCTGCAACATGCATGCCCGCGTAGAGAACCAGCGTAAGGAGCATGGAAAACGCGGAATTCTGAACGACGACTGCAATCAGCGCGCTCATGGCAACCAATGTCATCAGCGGAATCATATCGTAAATCAGATACGCCGCCTGAAGGAGCGATCCGGCGTTTAATCCGGCCAAACTCATGGCGTAATCGATGATTATGAGGAAAAACGCCTGCCGGGCGCATTTGACGATGGCTGATACGCACTTTGCCAAATACACCGTCATTCTGGGAACGGGTCTTACGAGACATTGCTGGATGGACCGGTCCCGGATTTCAGTGGAAATCAGATCGTTTACGGCGATAAACGCAATCAGCGGAAGATAAAAAACAAGAAGACCGTTGCCCATCGCAACGCCCGCCGCCGCGCTCACGTTTGAAAAATACGCAATCACGCGTCCGATCAGATAAGCAATCAGGAAAAGAATAAAAAGCACATGATATTTCCTGCGCTTGTTGAGCTTTCGCATTTCGCCCCTAAGCGCATTCAAAAACAAACTCATACTTCCGCCCCCGATCTGACCGCAAGATAGTATTCTTCAAGCGTGCGGCCTTCGTTTGTAGCTTCCGTCATTTTAACGTCCTTTAGAATCTCGCCTTCATGCAGAATAATCACGCGCGAGGCCAGCCGCTCGATTTCGGAGGCCAGATGGCTGGACACGATGGCCGCCGCGCCCGATTCCGTGCAGGATGCGCGGATCACGTCTTTAATCTGCGCCGCGCTTTCGATGTCCAGACCGTTGGTTGGCTCGTCCAGAAGATACAGCTTTTTATCGCCCAGAAACGCCAGCGCAAGCCCCAACCGCTGCTTCATGCCGAGGGAGAAATTTTTGGCCTTTTCCTTTGCGTACTTCTGAAGTCCTACCTTAAAAAGCATTTCGTCGGCCAGCTTTTTATTCTTTATGCCCATGTAGTCAAGCGCAACGTACAGATTGTCCCTTGCGGATAAAAAAGGATATACTGCCGGCGTTTCAATCAGCGCGCCAACGCACGCAATCGCCTTTTCGGGCGCGTCCTTCATGCTCTCGCCCGTGACCGTAACTTCGCCCGCATCCGGACGCGTCAGGCCGCAGGCGATTTTCATAAGCGTTGTCTTTCCACTTCCGTTTGCGCCTAAAAGGCCGATAATCTCGCCCTCGTTTACAGTGAGCGTGGTCTTGTGAAGGCCACGCCCGTTTGCGAAAACGCGTGAAACCCCAATAAGCTCAAGTACTTTACTCATTGGCTATTCCTCCACATATCGGGTGTAGCTGATTTCATAGGTTACGCCCAGGAATTCCACGGTTTCGGTTACGTCTTCCGTTTTATAGCTCTTTTCCTCCTGTACTCTTTCCGTATATCCGGAAATGGGGCTTGCGTCGATCGTGGTTTCGTTGTAGCCGGTTAGATCGACATTTGCTTCAATAACGCCCGCATAAGTTTTTCCGGTAACATCCTGAACGCTGCCCTCGCCGGTTACATAAATGCGCGTTACATACCCTTCATCGGATACGTCAAATTCGCCGTGAACATATTTAACATCCAGATTCTGGGGATAGTCAAAGGCGTCCTGATAATCAAGAAGCTGTTTTCCTTCCGAAAGACGCTTAATGTACATGTCTTTTGTGGAAGGATAAATTTCATACGTTCCGTCGGCCTCTACAAACATCGCTCCGACTTCATAAACCGCTTTGCCGATCGCCTGATACTTTTCATCGACCTCATCATAGAAAGCGGAATACGCATCCCTTAAAGCTTCATCCTCGCTTCTTAAATCAAACACCCTTTCATCCATTTCCTTGCCGGTTCGCAAAAGATGCTCGTCGCGCAGGAGCTGTTTCATATCCTCATAATAAACGCGCATATAGGTGTCGCGCATGCCGTACAGGGTATCCCCGGATTCATTGAAAAAGTCCAGCATCAGAAGCGCAAGCTCGGGCAGCTGCTCCTTTTTAAGCGTAATCACATAGCGGTTGCCGCCGTCAATATGCTCTCTCACAAACTGATTTTTAGCGTTGCCCATGTAAAAGTCCGCAAAGAGTTTAACGATACGGACGAGGGTTTCATTTTCCGTTCCGTTATCGTCCAGAGCTATCGCCTGATAAGCGCTGTTTGAATACAGGGTGTATGCATCGTACTCCTTGTTTTCGTGATCGATATTGTAATATCGCATTCCGTCTAGTTCATAGCTTTCCAATATTTTATCATTTGTCATGTGGTCGATTGTGCAGTCATAATTGTCGGATCCATTCATCAGATAAACGAATTCTTCGTCCAATTCCTTATCACCGTTCACAAAGCCCGTGACGCGCGCCTTTACAGTATAGCTCTTGGGCTGCGTAAGGCTCTTGACGCCAGCCTTGAACACGGATTCATAGCCGTTTCCGCTGCCGCTTAAAAGAAGAACGGAGCTGCCCGTGGCAATGGCTGCAATCAATAAAATCATCAGCGCAAGCTTAAGTCGTTTTGTCATACATTCATCTCCTTTCCATATTCCGGTATTTAGACGGATGCGTACAATTGTTTGTTCCGGCTTGACAGAAAATTACCCGTCGGCTACAATACTGATATCCCATAATCGGAGGGAAAAATCCATTGAAACAGATCAAAATCGCCGTTTGGGCCTTATGCATTCTGCTTTTTTCGGGCGCGATCGCGCTTTCGGAGGGATTTTATACGCAATCGGGCGAAATCGCCTATTTTGAAGAAGCGCCGCGCGGATATGAATTCATATCCGAAAGACTCATTCTGGGCGAGGGCGAAATCCGCATAATCACAAACGAAGCAAAGTATTTTGCCTCGGACGATCCCGACATTGTTTTTCTCGACGAGCACGGCGTTTTACAGGCAATCGCTGCCGGAAAAGGCTTGATATCCGTATATCTTGAAGAAAACATCCGAAAAGATCTCGAAATCGAAGTCAGACCCGCGCCCAAATCCATCAAGCTCGGTCTTAAAAAAACTACGCTCACCATCGGGGAAACCAAACAGCTGACGGCGACCCTCACCAAATCCTCCGCCTGCACCCTCACGTGGTATTCCTCCTCTCCCAATATCGTGGACGTAGACGACACGGGTCTGTTAACCGCGCTTGGCGAAGGAACCTGCACCATCACCGCCCGCACGCACAATGGCTTGACCGCCGAATGCGCCGTCACGGTGGAATTGCCCGCGCCTGCCGAAATCGACCTTATCACAGATACGGTTACCGTTTACATGGGTGAAACAGCTTCTATTCTTTATACGCTTGAAGGCGGCTACAACGAAACCGTCGCCTGGTCTATAAACGATGAATCCATTGCAATCATTGACGAAAACGGCGTTCTCACCGCTGTATCTCCGGGAAAAACCGTTGCGGGCATGGAAGCCTCCGGGGGAGACGTGCGCTTTATCGATGTTTTTGTTCAGGAAAACGCAACCAATCTTTCTTTCCCGGCGCACGAAGTTACGATGTATACAGGCGGCCGCACCATCGTCGATCCCGTAATCGAAGGCGGCAGCGGAAAATACGAATACGTTTCCATGGACACCTCGATTGCCGAAATCGACCCCGAAACCGGTGAAATCTGCGCGCTCAGGGCGGGAAGCGTATATATCCTTGGCGTAACGCCGAATTTTACGTATGACGAATTCTTGCTTACCATCATTGATGGGCCGGACGGTTTAACGCTTACGCCTGAAAAAAACGAAATTGCCACCGGCGAAGCCATTTCCACTTTTCACAATCTGGACGGATTCGAGCCTCTGTATACGTGGTACGAAAGCTCGGATGAAAAAATAGCGCATGTGGACGAATACGGCGTGGTCACAGGCCTTGAAAAGGGAACCGTCGTAATCAGCATCCACTCAGGCGGCTTTGTTGGAAAAGCGGAGCTCACCGTGCTTCCGCCTGCCGAAAAAATCACGGCATACGCGGACAGAAGCGTTCTGGCTGTCGGCGAAACAGCGCATATCTCCCATGACCTTTTCGGCGGCACGGGCGAGGTCGAATACTCGTTAAGCGATATGTATGTGGCGCAGGTGGACGCTGAAACCGGCACAATCTACGCGCTGTCGCCCGGAACGTGCGAAATCACGCTTTCCATATCCAAAGGCGTTTCCACATCCATTGAAATCGAAGTATTCCCCGCGCCCGAAAGCGTGCATATCGAAAAGGAAAGCTATACGATTTTAGCCGGAAACCGCTGCCCGTTCTCATTCGGTATAAATGAAGGCGCGCTCACAACCTTTGATCTCACGTCTTCCAATCCCGATCTTGTCTGGTATGAAGACGGCTATCTCATGTGCGCAAATCTTCCCGGAAGCGCATTCATTACCGTTTCAACCCACAACGGATACAAAGTGCAGGCGGAAATTACCGTAATCCCCGAGCCCGATCAAATCGCGCTTTCTGCAAACAAGCTTACGAAAACCCCCGATTTCGATTATTATCTCGTTATGTCCGCAGACGAAACGCATGCGCTGAACGCATATATCGAAAACGTGCCCGATGTCGAAATCTTCTACACCGCCTCTCATCCGGATATCGCCTCCGTAACGGACACAGGCATAGTAACCGCGCACAAAAAGGGAACGAGCCTTATCAATGTGTCGCTTTACTCGGGTTTCAAAACGAGCGTATTGATTTGCGTTGAGTAAATCCGTTTGATACACGGAACGAGAATCCGTCCTCTACGATTAATACCCTGCGCTTTATTCACCTTGTAGTACAATGTAACAACAAATACTTGATGATTCGCATTCAGCCAAAAGGCTCCCTTGTGTAAAGGGAGCTGTCAGCGAAGCTGACTGAGGGATTGTAGCTAACGTTTCATTAAAAAACAAACGCTATTAAGAACCAAGCGTTTTTGCAATCCCTCCATCTCGGCTTGCGCCGATCCACCTCCCTTTGCACAAGGGAGGCAGCGTTCGTGCGTTTATAAACTGACATCTTTGTCTCAGACAAAGGTTTTATTGTTCATTTCAGTTATCAAGTTTATGATGTTACAGGTTAGTAGGGGCGATTCACGAATCGCCCGCGCTAACTTCATAACACAGGACGGGAAACCCGTCCCCTGCAGAAGGAAATCGCCGTGTTTCCATTGCCGGGGACGGGTTTTCCGTTCCGCATTTTCTGCCCCTTCCCCGCAACTGTTTTATTCAGCTTTCCGTCCGCGTTAATTTCCTATAAATTAGTCGGAATTCCTTGACGGATGGAACGTATGCGGTTATAATAAACACGATGAATCCCCTATAAAAAGGTCGGGATTCCATCAGGAGGATATCAATGAAACTTTCCACCCGCGCACGCTATGGTATACACGCCATGTATGACCTGGCTCTCATGGGAAACGATAAACCGCAGCCGCTCAAGGCCATTGCCGAAAGGCAGGCGATTCCGGAAGCGTACCTTGAACAGCTCATGCTGGTTTTAAGAAAAGAACAATTGGTACAATCCGTTCGCGGCGCACAGGGCGGCTACACGCTTTCAAAAGCCCCTGCCGAAATCACAGTGGGCATGATCCTTCGTGCGCTCGAAGGAGATTTGTGCGTGACGGACTGCTTAAAATTTGAAGACAGCTGCGAAAAATCCGGCGGCTGTCCCACGCGAATGGTGGTTCAGAAGGTGCACGACGGCGTAAACGCCATCGTGGACGGCATCACCCTTCAGGATATGCTTTCAAGCTGCGAGTGTCTGTAGGACAAAGGAGACAAACGAAAATGAAAAGAATTTATATGGACAATGCGGCGACGACCCGCGTTACCGAGCCTGTTTTTGAGGCCATGAAGCCCTATTTTTGCGAAACCTACGGAAACCCTTCCTCCGTCCACGCCTTTGGCCGCGACGCAAGACGCGCCGTTGAGGAAGCCCGCCGTCAGGTAGCTTCCGCCCTCGGCTGCGAAGCCAGAGAAGTGTATTTCACCGGCTGCGGCACCGAAAGCGACAACTGGGCCATCAAGGGATGCGCCTACGCCGCCAAAAACGGCAGAAAAACCATCGTTTCCACCACCATCGAGCACCACGCGGTTCTGCACACGCTGGAAGCGCTCGAAAAGGAAGGCTATAACGTCATCTACGTGCCTGTCGACGAAGAAGGCATCGTAAAGATGGACGAAATGGAAAAGGCGATCACGGAAGATACCCTTTTGGTTACAGTCATGGCTGCAAACAACGAAATCGGAACCATTCAGCCGATCACCGAAATCGCCGCTCTTGCCCACGAAAAAGGCGCGCTCTTCCACACCGACGCCGTTCAGGCCATCGGAAGCATGCGCTTTAACGTAAAGGAAATGGGCATTGACATGCTCTCCCTTTCCGGTCACAAATTCCACGCGCCCAAGGGCGTCGGCGTATTATACATCAAAAACGGCCTCCGCATCCGTCCCCTGATCGCGGGCGGCGCACAGGAGCGCACCCAGAGGGCGGGCACCGAAAACCTCGCCTCCATCGTTGCACTCGGAAAAGCCATTACGCTGGCCAATGAAAATATCGACGCGCACAACGCATGCCTTACCGAAATGCGCGACGCGCTGATCGAAAAAATTCTTACCCGCATCCCCGAAACCCGCCTGAACGGCCATAAGGACAAGCGCCTGCCCGGAAACGTGAACGTTTCCATCAGCTACATCGAGGGCGAAGCGCTGCTTCTGAGCCTTGATCTGAAGGGCATCGCAGCCTCCTCCGGCTCCGCCTGCACGTCCGGCTCTCTCGACCCCAGCCACGTTCTTTTAGCCATCGGCCTTCCCCACGAGATCGCCCACGGTTCTTTGAGACTTTCCTTAAGCGAAGAAAACACCATGGAAGAAGTCGATTACGTAGTAGATCAGCTTGAAGACATCGTAAAGCGCCTTCGCGCCATGTCCCCCCTTTATAACGGCTAAACCATCCGAAATCAGCAGAAAGAAGGATTTTGAATATGTATACTGAGCAGGTAATGGACCACTTCATGAACCCCAGAAACGTAGGCGAGATGGAAGACGCCAGCGGCGTAGGCTTGGTCGGAAATGCCAAGTGCGGCGACATCATGAAAATCTTCATCAAGGTTGAAAACGACGTAATCGTAGACGTAAAGTTCAAGACCTACGGCTGCGGCGCAGCCATCGCCACCTCCTCCCGCGCGACCGAAATGGTCATGGGCAAAACCATCGACGAAGCCCTTCAGATCACCAACCAGATGGTCACTGAATCCCTGGGCGGCCTGCCTCCGGTAAAGCTGCACTGCTCCGTGCTCGCTGAAGAAGCTCTGCATGCAGCCATCGCCGACTACAAGGCCAAGCAGGAAGCCGGAGAGGCCTAAAGTGGATTATTTCATCCGCCCCGCGCGCATGGAAGACGCAAAGGATATATCTGAAATCTACCGTTATTATGTGGAAAACACCGCAATCACCTTTGATACGGTAGCGCCAACCGAAAACAATATTCGGGAAAGAATTATTGAAATTCAGTCTTCTTATCCCTACCTTGTCATCGAGGAAGCGGGGCGTGTAACCGCCTTTGCCTATGCTCACGCCTATAAACAAAAAGCCGCCTATGATCCCACGGTGGAACTGACCGTATACACGGATCACACGTTTCTTGGAAAAGGCCGTGGCCGCGCGATTATATCGGCTCTTCTTGACGAGCTGAAAAACGATCCCCGCCGCTATACCGCCATTGCCGACATCACAAGCCCGAACGAAAGAAGCGAAAAGATGTTTCTGTCTCTGGGCTTCCAAAAGGTGAGCGAGTTTAAATTCGTGGGCTATAAATTTGGCCAGTGGCAAACCGTGTGCGATTACATTTACCCTTTAAAGCCGTATGAATAAGTCACAAAACAACGTTCAATACCAGTAGGGCGGGGGCTTGCTCCCGCCGGAATACGATACGATGAACGAAGACGGCGGGAGCAAGCCCCCGCCCTACGATGATCCGAATACAGAAAGGAATTACCGCCATGCTCGAAAAATATCTTCGCGTGTCCGACGAAGTCAAGGAAGCGCTCGCTTCCGGTAAGCCCGTCGTCGCGCTTGAAAGCACCATCATTTCCCACGGCATGCCCTATCCCAAGAACGTTGAAACCGCGCTCATGGTCGAGCAGGCTGTGCGCGAAGAAGGGGCTGTTCCCGCGACCATCTGCTTGATCGGCGGAAAAATCGTCGTCGGCGCAACCAAGGAAGACATCGAGCATCTGGGCAAGGCCGGCCTTTCCGTAACCAAGGCCAGCCGCCGCGACCTGCCCGTGCTTCTTGCCCGCGGCATGGACGGCGCAACCACTGTTGCCACCACCATGATCGGCGCGAGCCTTGCCGGCATCAAGGTCTTTGCAACCGGCGGCGTAGGCGGCGTTCACAGAGGCGCGGAAGTCACCATGGACATCTCCGCCGATCTTGAAGAGCTTGCCATGACCGACGTTATGGTCGTTTGCGCAGGCTGCAAGAGCATTCTGGATCTGGGTCTCACCCTCGAATATCTCGAGACCAAGGGCGTTCCGGTCATCGGCTATCAGACGGAGGAGCTGCCCGCCTTCTACACCGACAAAAGCGGCCTGAAGGTAGACTATCGCCTGGACACCCCCGAAGAAATCGCGGATTCCTTCAATGTGAAGATGGCGCTTGGCATGAAGGGCGGCATGCTGGTAACCAACCCCATCCCCCACGAGTATGCCATGGATCCCGACGAGATCAACAAGACCATCGAACAGGCCGTTGAGGATGCAAAGAAGCTCGGCATCAAGGGAAAGGAAACCACGCCCTACCTCCTCGATCACATTCAGAAGCTGACCGGTGGCAAGAGCCTTGAAAGCAATATCCAGCTCGTGCTCAATAACGCCCGCCTCGGCGCAAAGATCGCCAAAGCGATGGTAAGATAATTCAAATTAACTTGAAAGCCCTTGACCAAACAGCGCCAAGGGCTTACAATTTGTATGAAAAGGCCTTGAACGGGATTGAAGCGATTTCTATAGCGCACCCAGAGAGAAACCGCCGCTGGCTGAAAGCGGTTTTGTGCGTTCAATCGCCCATTTGCACCCGGGAGCCGCGAAGGGGAACGTTTTTTTGATCAGTATCCTTCGCCGGATACGCGCCGTTACCGCGTTTGAGATAAGGTATTTATATGCCTTAAGCAGAGTGGAACCGCGGCCACGCCTCTGTGTTTGGGGGCGCGGCTTTTTTTATTCAAAATTCATTCCGGGAGGAAATCATATGAAACTCTACAACACCGCCACCCGCAACCGCGACGAATTCGTGCCCAATCATCCGGACATCGTCAAGATGTACACCTGCGGCCCCACGGTTTATCATTTTGCGCACATCGGAAACTTAAGAAGCTATCTGATGGAAGACATCCTTGAAAAATATCTGCGTTTTTCAGGCTACAACGTAAAGCGCGTTATGAACATAACGGACGTAGGCCACTTAACCAGTGACGCGGATGAGGGCGAGGACAAGATGCTCAAAGGCGCGCGCCGCGAAAACAAAACCGTCATGGAGATCGCCCAGTTCTACACCGACGCGTTCTTCTCCGACTGCGAAAAACTGAACATCAAGCGTCCCGACGTCGTTGAGCCCGCAACCAACCTGATCGCCGAATATATCCACATCATCGAAACCCTGATCGAAAAGGGCTACGGCTACATCGCCGGCGGCAACGTCTATTTCGATACCAGTAAGCTTGAAAAATACTATGTTTTCAACGAGTTCAAGGAGGAAGACCTCGAAGTCGGCGTTCGCGAGGGCGTTGAAGAGGACACCAACAAGAAAAACAAGAACGACTTCGTTCTCTGGTTCACCAAATCCAAGTTTGAGGATCAGGCGCTCAAATGGGATTCCCCCTGGGGCGTAGGCTATCCCGGCTGGCACATCGAGTGCTCCGGCATCTCCATGAAGCATCTGGGCGAGGATCTGGACATCCACTGCGGCGGCGTTGACAATGCGTTCCCCCACCACACCAACGAAATCGCGCAGTCCGAAGCCTATCTCGGCCACAAGTGGTGCAACTACTGGATGCACGTTTCCCACCTGAACACCGCAGGCGGCAAAATGAGTAAGTCCAAGGGCGAATTTTTGACCGTTTCCCTCCTCGAAGAAAAGGGCTACGATCCCCTCGCCTATCGCCTTTTCTGCCTCCAGAGCCACTACAGACGAAACCTCGTCTTCTCCTGGGAAAACCTCGACAACGCGCAGGGCACCTATAATAAGCTGATCGCAAAGATCGCATCCCTCAAAGAGGAAGGCGAGATCGACGAAACCGCCCTCAACGCCCTCACTGAAAAATTCAAGACCGCCCTGGATAACGACCTCAACACCTCCCTCGCCGTCACCGCGCTTTACGACGTTCTTAAGTACAAGACCACGGACAACACGAAGCTTAAAGCCCTCGCCTCCTTCGACACCGTCCTCGGCCTTGACCTGATCAAAAAGGCCGCCATCAAGCGCGAAGAGCTCAAAAAGCAGGCCGCGCAGGCCCAGACCTTCTCCGTAGTGTTCGACGGCTGCGAAGAAAACGAGGAAATCAAGCGCCTCGCCGAAGCCAGAACCGCCGCTAAAAAAGCCAAGGATTTCGCTGAAGCCGACCGCATCCGCGCCGAAGTCCTCGAAAAGGGCTACGTCATCGAAGACACCGCCCAGGGCCCGAAGGTGAAAAAAGCATAAAACGACAGAAAAAAGATTGTGCAGAAAAAAGCATCTGCACAATCTTTTTTATGCGTCGATACGACTAAGCTTTACTTTTGAACAGCAATCGCATAATCCAGCACAACATTTCCCGCTTCATCCGGCGCAGTAAAGCGCGGGCATTGATAGCGTTCGATGCACCAATCGTTTTCCTTTCGGATCAAATTCATTTCTTTAAGCTTCCCAAGGCACATTTCATGCGTTTCCATCGTGTAGAAATCGCTGCTGCCTTCTTTTCCGCAAAGGTAAACAACCGCAAAAACGGTATCTTCAATCTGTGTTTTTTCAAAACCTTCCGGCGCTTCTGCATCCGGCGGAAAAAGCATGCCGATCCATCGCTCGGGCCTTCCATCAATGATTCGCACAGCGCCTAAAAACGCATCCTCATTAAAGGGATGGCGAGGCTGCTTTTCAAGCGCTGCGAACCAATCGTTCGCCCACCACTCGCCCCAATTCGGCGCGCCATCATACCGTTTTCCAATCAATTGCGCCTTGGAGCAAGTTTGGATTTCAATATTTCGGATCGTTACGGGCATAGGCTTCATCCCCTCGTTTATCGTCTGAAACCCGTCCACTCAATGCAGTTGACGAGCGCCTTTTTGAATCCTTCGTTTTGGAACACCAATATATTGTGTCCCGGTGTAAGCACGCACACGCGGCCCTTGCCCACTTCCCTTGCGATGCAGGCGGGCTGCTCTCCGGCGTGTGAGGTACCGGTCAAAACCACGTCGCCCTCCTCTTCCGTGCGCTCGATAAAGTAGTGCTCGTCCTGCTGGAGGATGAAATCAGTCAGTCCCTTGGCAATCGGGTGATCGGGCATGGCAATTTTCACTTCCACCGGGCACTGCTTCGGATGCTCGATAAAGCTTACGCCGAAAAGATCCGTCATTCCCGGACAATCTTCCTTTCGGAAGCTTGCGCCTGCGTGGAGGACGAAAAGACTTCCGCCCTCGCGCACATAGTCCCAGTATCCTTCAGGAGAAAGCAGCGTTACGCCGTCCTCAAACCACGGATGCTGATTGCCTGCAGTTAAGGAATTGCCCTTTGCGATGATGGTTTCGTCGTACTTTTTAAGAAGATCGCCCGTCACAAAATCCTTCGCGTCCGAAACCAGGTCGATTTCATAGCCAAGATCGAGCAAAAACTCCATTCCGCGCAGGAGAATTTCCGAAGAATGCCAATAATCATCGGCGATCAAAAGAAGCTTCATCTTATTCCTCATTTCAGGCGTACACGCCGATGAATTTATTCACCATGTCCTCGGTGACTTCAAGGGTAATCACGCCGTTTTCAACCTTTACTTCGGCAGGGTGATCCGCGTCGATCAGGCCGTATTGGCAGTATCCGGCCTTGGCGTTTTCAAAGCCCTTGGGCGCGGGCACGGTAAACACGCCGACTCTGTCAGCCTTTAAAAGCATGAGCGCGGACAGTTCATCCGAAATGCGTTTTTTCTCCATGAGGGTAAACATGAACTTGGCATTTTCGGAATAAAGCGTGTATTCTTTGCCGTCTACAATGATGCCGCGGGTGTTTTCTCCCGCAAAGCCCAAAAGGCAGCCGCATTCGCCCATGCGGAACGTTACGCAGCCTTCGCCCTTGTAGGAAACGGTCTTGCCCAGAATGACTTCATTGTCAAGCTCGATGTCGTACGGCGGAAGCTCGCGGCCTTCAAGCAGACGCTTGTCCTCTTCCTCATCGCGGAAGAAGCTTCCGTACCAGTCCTCCTGGAAGGTGCGGTAGTGGTTGGCGACGGCAATCGCGCCGTTTTCAAACACGTTCATGATATAGCGGCTGCTTTCCGGGCGGGAACGCTTTTCAAGGCTGTTTTCGCCGTATGCGCCGAGTGATGAAAGAATGTCAAAGAGGGTGGAAACATCCTTTCCCGTGGAAACGGACTGGTCGTCCCTCGGGCGGAAGCCGAGATAGCACATGCATCCAAGGCCGCGCTTTGCAACTGCGCCAACAGGCATGCCGTCGACGGCTGCGATCACCTGAGCGTCGTCCACTTCAATGGGATAGACATAGTCCGGCAGCAGACCGGTTCTGATTTCCATGGGATCGATGCCCTTGAGCGCGCCTTCGAAGCATACGAATTTGTCCTCCATCTGAAGGCCCTCGCCAAGGGAAGCAACCTTCTTAAGGCCGAAAGTTTCAAGGAATTCCTTGACGCAGGCTTTGCCGGTCTCAAAGGAAAGCGCAGCCGGGCCCGCCCAGATGACCTTGCCGCCCGCAAAAGCGAACTTGATCAGCATGGCGAGGGTCACTTCGTCCACAAACGGCTCAAACAGCGCAACCACCGCGCGGTATTTTTTGCCGTTTACGTGCAAAAGTCCGTCGTCTGTGGGCGTGGCGTTTTGAATCAGCTTTTCTTCGGTAATATAGTCGCAGTAGCCGTACTGAACCATCCAGCTGCCGAAGCGCTCCTCGGCATAGTTCAGCTCGGTCGGATAAAGCACAAGTACGTCCGACAGACGCGTTCTCAGATTCTGAACCAGCGTGTGATCATCGATTCTGTACGCTGTTCCATATACGTTTCCAACGGCGGTGAAGCGGTCGATCACAGGCTTGGGCGAACCCCAGCTGGCGCAGTAGGCATGCTCAAAGGGGTTGAGCGTTCCAAGAGACGCTGCGAATGCCTGCGCATAGTAGTTTCTGTCGGTATTGCCACCCTCGGGATGGTCGGTGCCGGAGCCGGACAAAAATTCGTTCCAGCGGAAATAGTCGCCGCAGGCGGACATGTTTTCGCGGATCGTGGATGACCAGACATAGGGCTTATCGTAATCATAGCGGCAGATTTCGCGCCGGTTGGCCTGGGAGAATGCAAAATCGTCTGCGAAATGGTCGCAGGTCGGGCTTTCCTGCCACGTGGCGTGGGCAAGGGTCATGATGGGAGAACCGAACAGCGATTCGGCGTAGGCCTTTCCTTCATTGGCCAGATCCACGATGCGGCGGGACAGCATTTCAAAATAGCGCTTTCTGAAAAGAACAGTCTTGTAAACGCCGTCTTTTCCGTCCGCCATCAGGTGATTTCTAAATGTGCCGTCCTCGTGCTGGGTGTAGGCAAAATACACCATGTATTTAAGGAAATCATTGTATTCCTTTCCGAAGCGGGACGCGTATTCCTTGATCAGGGAATCGGTCACATAGCGGGTCTTGATCTCGGTGGGGCCGAAATGCTCTTCAAGATCCCAGTCAAACTGAATGTGCATTTCATCGGAATAAAAGCCGCTGAACGCAACGCCCAGTTCGTTGTATTTGTCCATGATGCCCTTTACAAAGTCAATGGCGTCGGGCGTGAAGTAATCCTGCTCGGGAGTCGCGTATTCGATCACGATGAGCACGCGCTTTTTGTCCGCATTCGTCTTTCCGAAAACGCGGATTAAATCATAGCTGTAGCCGCTGCCGGTTACAACAGTAGTGTTTTCCTTTTCCTCAAACTGCGCGGTGTCTGAAATGTCGACGATGTTTTCAAAATCGACCACAAAATCGCGTCCGTTCATGTGGACGGCTTCATCGAAGGCTACCGCCATGATGCGATTCAACTTCAGCTGAATCGGGCCTTTGTTGTTGTACCACTGCTTTTGACGACGGCATGTGATTTCGTATGCGCCGTCAGAAATTGCACATTCTTCCATCTGCCAGGTGTAGCCGATATCGTCGTGGCGCTTGGCATAGCCGCCGCCCACGTCCAGAGGCGAAAGCGCAGACGCGCCGAAGGCCATGCCGTATTTTTTCGCGCTTTCACAAATCACCTTGTAGGCGCGCATGGTTAACTCGTCATCCGGGTAATTCTCGCGCTTGGAGCCGCCGAAGAAGAAGTCGTAGGACACCTCAACGCGCGTGCAGCCGCGATCATACGCGTCCTTCATGAAGGAGTTGAGCGTGGTGCCGGGCGGGTAAATGCCCTTTTTTTCGCCGGAAAATCCGCGCTCTTCGTCATCATAGAGCGGAAGATCCGGGTTGTCGGCGATGCGTGCAAGCTGCTTTTCGTCCGTCAGGATCAGTGTGGTGTGTCTGTCGCCTAAGCGAAACACGCCTTCGTTCTTAATGATGCGCATAAGTTTCCTCCATTATCATAAAAGTTTGTATAGATTATATACGTAACGCATTCAAAATGCAATATATTTGTACATATGTTTAAATGCAAAATTATCACATCGAAATTTGTTCATTCGGACAGTAGACCCGAATACTGTCATAAATATACCCAAAAATCCTTGACAGAAACCGCCAAAAAGGCGTATATTTCCACCCGGAGGGATCGAGATGAAACTGGATGTATACGCAACGATTGCAGATGTAAAAAAAGAGGATCTACCCAGCGCGGACGCAGTCGTGATTGACGTGCTGAGAATGACTTCAACCGTGACAAACGCGCTTGAAAACGGCGCTGAAAAAATAAAGCTCATCGGAAAAGAAGACGAAGCCAGACGGTTTTCCAAACAGGAAAACGCGCTTCTGGGCGGCGAAAGAGGCGGCGTAAAGCTCAGCGGCTTTGCCTTTGGAAATTCGCCCCTTGAATACACGCGCGAAAAAGCGGAAAACCAAAAAATCGTCATGACCACAACCAACGGCGCACGCGCAGCGGAAGCGGCAATGGACGCAAAAAGCGTTCGGCTGTGCTCGTTTATAAACGTTTCAAATGTTGCCAGCCATTTGAAAAACAGCCCCCATGTAATCATCCTCTGCGCAGGCACCCACGACGCATTCTCCTTGGATGACTGCCTCTGCGCGGGCGCGCTTGCAGAAAGCCTGAACGCGGAACAGGAAAACGACCTTGCCATCGCCATGCGGCTTTTGTATGCGGCGCATGAAAATGATCTCCAAGCTGCGCTGAAGTCAACAAAGCACTACAAATACCTTGAGTCCATCGGCTTTACAGATGATCTCAATTTTTGCCTTCGGAAGGACACGCATGCCTGCGTTCCCATTATGGACCAGGACGGGTGGTTCGAGAATGAAAAAAATAAACGTCTGCATGATTCATGCATATCATGAACTGAACTTCTAAATCATAAGAATGCGCGGGCGGTCAATGACCGCCCCTACAGGATGGTCATGCAACTATCATTAACTGTAGGGGCGATCATTGATCGCCCGCACTGACTTTATGGATCCCTTCCTTTTCATAAATTCCGTGTTCTCCGCCTTAAATTTTCGATATCTCTTTTCTTTCGCATTTTTGTGGTGTATAATATAGAATAGCAATTTATGCATTCAGCGTAATATAGGGGGAATTGATCATGGAAAACAATCAGGCGCCCAAAAAACGCATCTTCTCCGGCATTCAGCCGACGGGCAATCTGACGCTTGGCAACTATATCGGCGCACTGCGCAATTTTAAGCTTCTGGAAAATGAATACGACTGCCTCTATTCCATTGTTGACCTGCACGCCATCACCGTTCGCCAGAACCCCGCCGAGCTTCGCAAGGCCTGCCTTCGCACGATGGCGATCTTCCTGGCCAGCGGCCTGGATCCCGAAAAAAACATCATTTATTTCCAGAGCCAGGCGCCCCAGCATGCAGAGCTTGGCTGGATTTTAGACTGCTTCACCTATATGGGCGAGCTTTCCCGTATGACCCAGTTCAAGGACAAAAGCGCAAAGCACGCCGACAACATCAACTGCGGCCTGTTTGCCTATCCCACGCTCATGGCGGCGGACATTCTTCTGTACATGACGGATCTGGTTCCGATCGGCGCGGATCAGAAGCAGCACCTGGAGCTTGCACGCGATCTGGCTCAGAGATTCAACGCCATTTACGGCGACGTATTCGTCGTGCCCGAGCCCTACATTCCCAAGGTCGGCGCGCGCGTCATGAGCCTTCAGGAGCCCACGCGCAAAATGAGCAAGTCCGACCCCGAGGACACCTACATCGCAATTCTCGACAAACCCGAAATTATCCGAAAGAAAATGCGCCGCGCCGTTACAGACAGCGACAATATGGTGCGTTTTGATCCCGAAAACCACGCGGGCATTTCCAACCTCATGTCCATCATGAGCGCGTTGACCGGAAAAACCATGGACGAAATCACAAACGAATACGACGGACGCGGCTACGGCGTATTCAAGGATGCGGTGGCCGACGCGGTCATCAGCGTGCTTGAACCCATCCAGAAGGAATACGACCGCATTTCCGCCGACAAGGCATACCTTGAATCCGTCATGGTGGATGGGCGCGAGCGCGCGCAGTCCATCGCCTACAGAACCATGCTCAAGGTTCGCAAAAAGGTCGGCCTTGCGCCCATGAAGCTGTAAACAAAAAGAAGGTTAGTGCATATGACGCGTTTTGAATCCGCCCAAGCCGCCGCCGACTGGATCAACGGCGCGCGCTGGAAGGGCGAAAAAAACGGCCTTGAAAATACCAGGGCGCTTTTAGCCGCCCTTGATCATCCGGAAAACAAAATGGGGCGCATCATCCATGTCGCGGGCACGAACGGCAAAGGCTCGACCTGCGCCATGATCGATAAGGCGCTTAGAAGCTGCAGCTATAAAGTGGGGCTTTTCACATCCCCCTACCTTTGCGCCTTCAACGAGCGCATTCGCTTAAACGGCGCGCCGATTCCGGATGAGGATCTTATTGATATCGCATCCCGCGTCCGCGAGGCAGCGGAAGGACTTTTGTCCGCCGGCGTTTACGCCACGACCTTTGAAATTCTGACCGCCTGCGCGTGCCTTTATTATGCAGAACAAAAGGCCGACTTTTCCGTAATGGAGGTCGGCATGGGCGGGCGTCTGGATTCCACAAACGTGCTTACGCCCGATGTGTGCGCCATCGCCATGATCGGCATGGACCACATGTCTCGCCTCGGAAACACGCTTTCTGAAATTGCCGCCGAAAAGGCAGGTATCATGAAAACCGGCGTTCCGGCAGTGGTCCTTACGCAGGACGAAAGCGTGATGCGCGTGTTTCGAGAAACCGCCCGCAGCATGCGAACGCCCCTTTTCGAAACGGGCGTGATTCACAAGCTCCATCAGGACAGAAACGGCTTTGAAATCGCCGTCGAGCTTCCGACGAGCGGCTTTACGCGCGTGAAGGGCAATCTTCCCGGCGCGCATCAGGAGAAAAATGCAGCGATCGCAGTAAATGTGCTCGACCGGCTGGGCATCAACATGCAAAAGGCGATTTCGGGCATTGAAAAGGCGATCTGGCCGGGCAGACTCGAATGGGTGGAAAACGTTTTGATCGACGGCGCGCACAACCCGCAGGGCGCGCATGCGCTCAAAAGCTATCTGGACGCGTATGTGCCCGAAAGGCCCGTCGTACTTTTAACCGGCATGATGCAGGACAAGCAGGTGGATGCCTGCGCGTCGATCTTTAAAGAATTTGCAGATTATGTCGTCACCACAAACGTCAACTGGCCCCGCGCGGTTCATGCCCAGGAGCTTAAAAACTACTACAAAAACGCCATGGCGTTTGACACGGTGGAAAGCGCGCTCAAACACGCGCGCGGCCTTGCAGGCAAGGACGGCGTCGTGGTATGCGCCGGCAGCATTTATCTTGCGGGAGACGTGAGGAACCTTCTGCTCCCTGAGGATAAAGGCTTTCTGTAAGGAAAGCGGGAAGCGAAACGCCTCCCCTACAAGGCGAATAAAGCGTATCGTTTCAATCGTAGGGGACGGGTTTCCCGTCCCGCGTATTCCGTATCTCTATCGATTTAAAAAGGAACGGATCAAATGACGGAGTTTATCCATAAATCAGTGCTTCTGAATGAGTGCATCGAGGGGCTTTCAATCAAGCCCGACGGCATTTATGTCGACGGAACGCTGGGCGGCGGCGGGCATTCAAGCGAGATTTTAAAGCGTCTCACGACCGGCCGCCTGATCGGCATCGACCGCGACATGGACGCCATCCGCGCGGCGACCAAAAAGCTTTTGACCGTGTGCCCGGGAAAGGAAGAAAATTTTACGCTCCTTCACGGGAACTTTCACGATGCGAAATCACTTTTAAGCGAAATCGGCATCGAGAAAGTAGACGGCGTACTCCTTGACCTCGGCGTTTCCAGTTATCAATTGGACGCGCGGGAAAGGGGCTTTTCGTATCACGACGACGCGCCCCTTGACATGCGCATGGACGCAAGCCAGCCCTTCAGCGCAAAGGACATCGTAAACACATGGGACGAAAAGGATCTAAGCCGCATTTTCCGCGATTACGGCGAGGAAAACTGGGCGGTTCAGATCGCGCACGTGATTACAGACAGGCGCAAACTGTCCCCCATCGAAACCACGAGCCAGCTTGTTCACATCATCGATGCGGCGATCCCCAAAAAGTTCCGCGCGAAGGACAATTCCCACCCCGCGCGGCGCACCTTTCAGGCTTTAAGAATTGCTGTAAACGATGAGCTTGAGCCGCTCACGCCTGCGATCAACGATTTTGTGGATCTTTTAAATCCGCAGGGGCGCATCTGCGTAATCGCGTTTCACTCCCTTGAAGACAGGCTCGTCAAAAACGCGTATCAGACGCTTTTCAATCCCTGCACATGCCCGAAGCAGTTTCCCGTTTGCGTATGCGGAAAAAAGCCGCTTGTCAAAATCATCACCCGAAAGCCCATTGTTTCGGGCGAAGAGGAGCTTAAAGAAAATCCGCGCGCGCGCAGCGCGACGCTCAGGATTGCCGAAAGGATATAACCTTCATGATCGACCGACTTTTGCTTCCCTCGGGCGAAATTCGCCTGCCCGCGTTTTTCCCGGACGCAACCTACGGCGCGGTTCGCGCGGCGGGCTTTGAGGATGTTTACGACGCAGGCCTTCACGGCCTTGAAATGAACAGTTATCACCTATATTCCAAACCCGGCGCGCGGCTCATCAAGTCGCTCGGCGGGTTGCGCGCTTTTACCGGCTTCAAGGGCGCGATTTTAACCGATTCCGGCGGATTTCAATTGTATTCGATGATCCGCGAAAATCCGGAATACGGCGAGATCCGCGAAAAGGAAATCCTGTTCCGCCCGGACAGAGGCCAGGAAAAGATGCATTTCACGCCTGAAAAGTGCATTCAGGCGCAGTTTATGTACGGAAGCGACATCATGATGGCGCTGGATCTTTGCACGCACCCGGACGACCCCATGGAGGCGCAGGAAAGAAGCGTGAACCTCACGATCAAGTGGGGCAAGCGCTGCCGCGAGGAATACGACCGGCTGGTCAAAAACATAAAAGGCCCAAGACCCCTTCTTTTCGGCATCGTCCAGGGTGGAAGGAACAAAGACCTGCGCATGGAATGCGGACGACGCCTTGAAGAAATCGGCTTTGACGGCTACGGCTTCGGCGGCTGGCCGACGGACGAAAACGGCAACATTCTTTATGACGTGCTTCAGATGGCGGCCGACGCCATGCCGGACGATAAAGTGAAATACGCCATGGGCGTAGGCAGGCCTGAGGAAATTGTGAACCTCGTCAAAATGGGCTATTCCTTATTCGACTGCGTGATTCCAACAAGAGAAGCGCGCCATCAGCGGCTGTATGTGTTCAACGACGGCATGGATACGCCCGAGGGCGTTCGCGTTCAGGACGGAAAATTCTATCATTTCCACTACGCGATGGACGATGAGCACATACGAAGCGGAGAACCCGTTGACAAAACGTGCGACTGCGCGCTTTGCAGAAACTATTCCAAAGCCTATCTGACCCACCTGTTTAAGGTCGGAGACTCGCAGGCCCTTCGCCTTGCGACCGCCCACAACCTTCGCTTTTACGGAAGACTCATGGAGCAGATTCAAAATGGACAATAAAACCGAAAAAGCGCTGACCGACATCCTGTCGTCCAAAAAATACGCCGACATCTACCCGGACACGGTCAAAAACGCGTTTATTGAGCAGACCAAGCGGCACGGAAAATTAAAGGACGCAGACAAGGCAGCTCGTGCGCACCTGCACGCAATCACGGGCGCGTTTATATCGCCGGACGAGCTTAAGGATGCAAAAAAGGCCGTGCGTGAATGGATGGAGGGCGATGAGGACGCGTTTTTCCGCGCGATGAAAAGCCATTCCTCCACCCGCGAGCGCGCAGATATTGCAGAAAATCTGTTTGCCCGCGCGTTTTCCGTCTGCGAAAAGACCCGAACCATTCTGGACCTTGCCTGCGGCATCAACCCAATTTTTCTCGGAAAAATGGGCTACACCGATGTTCTGGGGCTCGACATCCATGCGGGCTGCGCAAATCTCATAAACGAATGCGCCGAATTTTTCGGCTGGAAAACGAGAGCGCGCACGCAGGATCTCATATTAAATCCCCCGGAGGAAGAAACGGATATCACCCTCATGATGAAGCTTCTTCCCGTATTGGAAACGCAGAAAGCGGGCGCTGCCAAGGCGCTTATGGAAAGCGTCAAAAGCCGATACATACTGGTCTCCTTCCCCACGCAAACGCTGGGCGGCAAAAAAATCGGCATGGAAAATCATTACAGAAGCTGGTTTGAATTGAGGCTCCCCGACACCGCCCGCGTGATTGATAATTTCACCATGGGAAACGAACTTGTTTATATGCTTGAAAGGAAATAACATGGCAAAGCTTTTTGTTGTGGCGACGCCGATTGGAAATTTAAACGACCTAACGCCCCGCATGCAGGAAGCGCTTTCCGCATGCGATCTCATCTGTGCGGAGGACACGCGCGTAACCATGAAGCTCACGCAGACCCTTGGCATCAAAAAGCCGATGATGTCCCTGCACAGGCACAATGAGGATCAAAAATCAGATGGCGTGATCGAAAAAATGCTCTCTGAAGATCTCACTGTCGCCCTTACCTGCGACGCTGGCACGCCCGGCATTTCCGACCCCGGCGAAACGCTTGTGAACGCCGCGTGGGAGGCAGGCGTTGAGATCGTGCCCGTGTCCGGCCCGTCGGCGGTCGTGACGGCGCTTTCCGTTTCGGGTTTTGATTCGAGGGAGTTTGCGTTTTACGGCTTTTTGCCGAGGGAAAATAAACCCCTTAAAGAAAAGCTTTTGGCCATTTCGGATAGCGGCATTCCCATCTCCGTTCTCTACGAATCGCCCCACCGCGTAGTATCGCTTGTTGAAACGATTTCAAATACGCTGGTTGGCGCAAGGGTCTGCGTATGCTGCGACCTTACGAAAAAATTTGAAAAAATCCTGCGCGGAGACGCCAAAGACGTGCTTCAGGAGATGCAAAACAATCCCAACGTTGAAAAGGGCGAATACTGCATTGTGCTGGACGCAAGCCTTGTTGAGAAAAAAGCAAAAGAAAAAACCGAGCTTAAAACCGAGCATATTTTGCTGGACGCGCTCATCGAAGGGCTTTCCATGCGCGAAGCTGCAAAACGCGCCGGCGAAATGGGCAAAAGCCGAAACGAAATCTACAAAGCAAAGTTGGCCATCGAGGGCCTGTTTGAAGGGGAAGAGGAATAAACCATGCGCCATATAAAGAGGATCGCGCTTCTTTTCATCGCACTTATCCTGACAGGCTGTTCGATTCTGCCAAAGGAGGAAGTGCGCAGAACCGCGCCCCTGCTTGTCGAAACGGAGCAGGAGGAGTTTGAGCTTTCCTATGTGACAAGGGGCGATCTGGCGCTCACTGAGCGCGTCAGCTGCACCTATGTTCCGATTCAGAAATTCAACCTGAGCTTCGGCGTGAGCGGCGAATACATTGACGAAATGTACGTTCAGACCGGCGACGTCGTCAAAAAAGGCCAGATTTTGGGTCAGCTGCGCATGGACGGCGTGGAGGAAACCATTGCAGATCTCAATTTCAGCATCAATTCCGTCAAGCTTTCCATCGAGCATTTAAACGAGGACCGCGCGCTCATGATCGAGCGGCAGAAACTTCTGTATGCAGATAATCCCGAAAAGCTTCAGGAAGCCATCGACAATATCCATCAGAGCTATGATCAGACGGAGGCAAACTATAAAAACGATCTGTTCCTTTATGAAATGCAGCTTCAAACGACGTATGACGTAAAGCGCAAGCGCCAGCTCATCTCCCCCATCGACGGCACGGTGACCTACGCCAGAAAATACATGGAATCCTCCGTTTCCGATGAAAATGAGCGCGCAGTGACCGTTGTCGACGCGACGATGTCTTTGTTTTCCGCGTCCACCGATAAATGGGACCTTTTCACCGCAGGCGATGTATATACCATCACTTGCAAAAAGGTCGATTACGAAGCGGTTGTCATCGACCCCTATGAATATGGCATTGATCCGGGCAAGCGTGAGGTCGGAAAGCGTGCAAACGTGTATCTGATTCTTTCGACGCCCGCTCTGGAGCTTGAAGACAACGATAAGGGCACGCTTACGCTGGTGCTGGATTCGAGAACGGATGTGCTCATCGTTCATGAAGACGCGATCAGCACTGCAAACGACGAAGCGATCGCCTATATTCTGGACGAAGAAGGCATGAAGACCTATAAAAAGGTAAAGGTAGGCCTCAAGGTAGGCAAATACTACGAGGTGATCGAAGGTCTCAAGGAAGGCGAGGAGGTGATCGTCGGATGAAAATAAGCAAAAAAGGCGCATCCTTTCTCGCGCTTTTTCTGATCGCATCCGTCATGACCGGCTGCACTTCCAAAGAAGAAACCGTTTCCGCGCCCGATCTTCTCCCCGCTGCAGGCGTGGCGCGCGATGTCGCCGTTGTCATTCGCGCAGATCATGTATCGCCGAAGATGTATGAGGCTTTCACCGTCGCATACACGGAGGAATTGAGCTTTAATGTAAACGGCGTCATCGATGAAGTAAACGTGCTACCGGGCGATTTCGTCCACGCGGGCGACCGTCTGGTAACGCTGAATCTGGACAGCGAAAAAGAGCGCACCGCCAGTCTTTCAGAAAGCATCGAGCGCACCAAAGCCGCCAACGCCTACAGCAACAGAATTTCAGAAATCGACATTCAGATTCTGGAGGTTGAAAAGCAGGCCTTAATCGCAAACGGCGCATCGAACGACGAAATCCGTTTAAAGGAATTGGACATTCTCCAGAAAAAAACTGATCTTGAGCAGACTATCGAAATACAGAACATGAATCTGAGCAAAAGCGAAGGCGAGCTTGAAGCGTTAAACCGCATTTTGGCAAACGACGCCATCATCGCGCCATTTGACGGCTATGTCGCGCGCGGCATCGAGGTCAAAAAAGGCTCCAGCGTAAAAGCGTATCAGACCGTCGTTCTGCTTTCCGATCATTCCCGCGTAAGCATCATGTCCTCCTCCGTTTCCGAGACCTCCTTCCGAACCGCAACCGGAGGCAGCTACGCCCTCATCGGCTCGAAAAAGTACGACATCGAACGCGTTGAAATGGACAAGGACGAATACGCCGCCAAGACGCTGGTGGGCGACACGGTTTATGCCCAGCTCAATATCACGGGCCCCGAGGGCTGGGAAAAAGAGGTCGAGCCGGGCATGTACTGCGCGATCGTTCTTTTGCACAACTATGTTCCCGATCAGCTGCTGATTCCACAAAACGCCGTTCTGAGCGACACAGACGGAAAATACGTGTACGTCGTTGGCGAAAACGGCGAGCGCATCAAGCGCCTGATCAAAATCAGAAATTATGCAGATTCCGTCTACAGCGTAGTGCTGGAAGGACTTGAGGAAGGAGAGCAGATTTATGTCACGGATAAATAAGCTTCTTTCCATCGTCCTGACGCTTCTTTGCCTGTTATCGGCCTCTGCAAGCGATTATCTGATCGATGTAAACGAAATCCAATACGAAACCGCCGCCAATTATGAAACGACTGAGGTCAAGAAGGCCACGTTTGAAAAGATTCAAAACAGCGGCGCGCAAACCTATTACCCTCTCGAATACGCGGTAAAATATGAAGGTGCAAACGCACAGTTTGTGGATTTTCACGTAAAACGCAACGATGAAATCAAGGTGGGCGACCTGATCGCCACCTTCTCCATTCAGCGGGACGAAGTGGAAATCACAAGGCGAAACATGGCTATTCAGAAAAACGAAGAAAACTACAGGCGCGGCTTAACTGATTATGAAGACAGACTTCGCCTGAAGGATGAGGAAATCGCGCTTTCCCAAAACGCGTACGAGCGCGAAATCAAACAGCTCGAAAAGGAAAAAATCCTGATTGAGCGCGAAAAATACATCTATGAAACAGAAAACGCCCTTGACGATCAGAAAAAATCGCTTGACGAGCTTTTAAAGACCTATGAAAATACAAACCTGTATTCCGAGGTCAACGGCATTGTAAGCGAAATTGCCTATTTCCGCGATCTTCAGTGGATCTATTCCGGCACGCAGCTGATGAAGGTGTATGACCCGAGCGTCGTACTGTACAGAGTCGGCGACGATCAGGGCAAAATGCGCTATAACATGGAGGTTATGCTCTCCGTCGGCCGCGCGGAAAACCGCGTTATGGGCGCAGGACGCGTAGTCGCATGCCCCATGGCAAAGCCCGGCGGCACAGGCGACTCATACGCCTATGTGCGCGTGGACGAATTCACAGGTCCCGTCAAAACACAGACCAGCCCAATGGTCACCTATTATGCGCAGTATCTGGAAAATGTATTCGTAGTCGACCGCAACGCCATTACCACCTACAGCGGAAGAAACTTCGTCTATAAGCTGTCTGAGGACGGCATGGTTTCCAAAAGATACGTGGGCTTTGCCCTCGGAAGCCAGCAGACCGGCGCAATTCTGATCGACGGCGTAACGGAAGGCGAAAAGCTGATTATTGACCGATAGAAAGGAGCAGGACGCATGCTACGGTTTATTTTTCGCAAAATTGCCAGCAAAAAGTGGATGTTTCTTGCGCTTCTGATCGGCAATATCCTTCTTGTCAGTATCGTCTGCTCCAATCCCCTGTATTCCGACGCGGTCATGCAGCGCATGCTGGACGACGATATGGAAGCTTATCTCACCAGCCGCAATTCCTATCCCGGAACCATCCTCTTCTCCTTCGGCGGCACGCAGCAGAAAAACGGCATCGTGCAAAAATACGAAGAGATGGCGATATCCCTTCCCGAAAAATACGGCGTAAACGCACTCCATCAGGTGCGCTATTATTCAACCCCCACCACCGCCAACACCGCGGAGGTCACCCGCGACGACATGTACGCCAAAAATGCCTCTCTGGGCTCGCTTACTGATTTTGAAGACCACGTGCGCATAACCGCTGGCCGCATGTATTCGGATGAAATTCGCGAGGACGGCGTAATCGAAGTCGTGGTCAGTCAGCGGGCGCTCACGGAGCTCAACGTGCTTATGGGCGAAAAGCGCATTTTCCCGCGCTTTTTGGACCATTCGGGCAATCCTATTACCATCGAACTCGTCGGCGTGTACGACATCCGCGACACCTCCGATACCTACTGGGTGCGACAGCCCAAGTATTATAAGAACGTTTACATGATGCCGGAAGCGCTATTTGAAGATCTGTTCGTCTATGACGGCAGCAGCGTGCTCGTAAACGTATCCTGGTATCAGGTGCTCGACACCGAAAGCATGCTTTCACGGAACGCGTCCGCCATGCAGAGTGTCATGAAAGAGATGTCCCTGATCGACAAGGATGACAAGTACATCACCGTCTCCACCTATTTTGAAACGATCTTAAACGACCATGTCAAGATGAAAAGCAAGGTCAGCGTGACCCTCTGGGTGCTTCAGGCGCCGATTTACGTGCTTCTGGCCGCCTTTATCTTCATGGTTTCCCGTCAGATTCTGGAAACGGAATCAGCCGAAATTGCAGTGCTTAAAAGCCGCGGCGTTAAAAACCGCCAGATACTGGGCATTTACTTTACGCAAAGCATCCTTTTAAATATTGTCGCTTTCATTGTGGGCATCCCCTTCGGCATGTTTTTGACCCAGGTGCTGGGCTCAGCCAACGCGTTTTTGGAGTTTGTCTCCCGCCGCGCGTTGCCGGTGGAATTGACGTTAACGCCCATTCTGTATGCCCTTGGCGGCTGCCTTGTCGCGATCATCGCCATGGTTTTCCCGGTCGGCCGCTTTATGAAGGGCTCCATCGTCACCCAAAAGCAGAAAAAGAACCGCAAGCAAAAACCCCTTTGGCGAAAAGCGTTTTTGGACGTCATCGCGCTGGGCGTTTCGCTTTACGGCCTTTATTCCTTCAATAATCAGAAGGAGATGATGGCCCAGAAGATTATTCAGGGCGAAATTCCAGATCCGCTTCTGCTTTTGACGTCGTCTCTTTTCATCATCGGCGCGGGACTTCTCTTAATCCGCGTGATTCCCGCCCTCATCACCATCGTCTACCACATTTTCAGGCGTTTCTGGTCGCCCGCCATGTATGCGTCGTTTTTAAAGGTCTTAAGACAGCGCAACAATCAGGATTTCATCATGATTTTCCTTGTGATGACCATCGCCCTTGGCGTATTCAACGCCCAGACCGCCAGCACCATCAATTCCTCCGGCGAAAAGAATATCCGCTACTTGACCGGCGCGGATCTCGTGCTGCGCGACGCATGGTCGTCCAACTCCGATCAGGTGCAGCAGGATCCCTCGCTTGACCTGATTTATTACGAGCCGGATTTCGGCGTGTATGAAACAATGGAAGGCGTCGAACACGCCGCGCGCGTTTTCAGAAATGAAAAAATCAACGCCTCCGTCCCCGGCGGCACGGTCAACAACATCCTGCTTCTGGCCATCGACACGGACGATTTCGGAAAAGCAGCGTATTTCGATCATTCGCTCTATCCCACCCATCCCTTCAATTTCCTAAACGCAATGGCCTACAACGCAAGAGCCGTGCTTCTGTCCTCCAATTTCCGCGATCAGTACGGCTTCAAGGTGGGCGACGTCATCAATTTCCAGAATACCGCTAAGGACTCCTGCCGCGGCATTGTTTACGGCTTTGTGGACTACTGGCCGGGCTATCAGCCCTTTGTATACCGTAAAGGCACCGACGGCATTTACCGGGAATCCCCCAACTACTTAATCGTGGCAAACCTCTCCCAGGTGCAGGACGCAATGGGCTTAAGACCCTATGAAGTCTGGATCAAGACAGAAGACGGCGCGGATTTTATCTACGAATACGCTGAGGAAAACGAAAAGAAATTCCCGAAATTCGTGGACATGAACGCACAAATCGTTGAAGGCAAGAACGATCCGATGCTCAAAAGCTTAAACGGCGTTCTGACGGTCGGCTTCATCGTGGTTCTCGCGCTTTGCATCATCGGCTTTTTGATGTACTGGATTTTGTCCATCCGTCAAAGGACGCTGCAGTTCGGCATTTACCGCGCGATGGGCATGAGCATGCGGGAAATCTTCACCATGCTCATAAACGAGCAGGTTCTGATTTCCGTTACCTCCATCGTGCTGGGCGGCGCCATCGGCTTTATCGCCTCCGTCCTTTTCATGCCGATGATCCAGATTGCCTATTCCTCCATCGACAACGCGCTGCCGCTGGTAAACGAGCTCAATATCACGGCGACCGCGCAGCTGTTCTCAATCGTCTTTACGATGCTTCTTGTGTGCATGTTCATTCTCGTCATTATCATCCGCAGAATGAAGATCGCGCAGGCGCTCAAGCTCGGCGAAGACTGACGATCAAAAGGGAGTACATTATGGCAAATACGAATAAATATATGATCCAGGCGCGGGATGTAAAGCGCGCCTTCCCCGTAAGCGGCGGAACGTTTCTGGCGCTGAAGGGCGTAAACGTCGATATCCCAGCCGGTGCGCTGACGATTTTGAAGGGCCGAAGCGGCTCGGGCAAGACGACGCTGTTAAATATCTTAGGCGCTCTCGACAAGCCCACAAGCGGCAAGGTCGTCTTCGGCGGCAAAAATATCTGCAAGATGGACGAAAGAAGAAGGGCAAAGCTTCGCCGCAGGGATATCGGCTTTGTGTTTCAGTCGGTCGCGCTCGTTCCCATGATGAACGCGCAGGAAAACATCGAGTTTGCGCTGCGCCTTGCGCGGTATAAGGGCAACCGAACAGAGCGCGCGCTTCAGTGTCTTAAAATGGTGGGCCTTGACAAGCGCGCCAAGCACATGCCGCAGGAGCTTTCCGGCGGTGAGCAGCAGCGCGTAGCCATCGCCCGCGCCATCGCGCACAAGCCCAAAGTGATTTTTGCCGACGAACCCACGGGCGAGCTGGACACGAATACCGGCCTTCGCGTGGTTAAAATCTTTAAGGATCTGATCGAGCAGGAGGGCGTGACCATCGTCATGACCACGCACGACACAGGCCTTATGGAGATCGGCGACAAGGTATACGAGATTCTGGACGGCGAGGCGGTGAACCACGATGACGACGAATAAAAAAACCGGCCACATCATCGAATGCGACAACCTCGTCAAAATCTACAAGACCCCGGATATCGAAGTGCTCGCGCTTCAGGGGCTTGATCTCACCGTGGATTACGGCGAAATGATGGCCATCATCGGAAACAGCGGCTCGGGCAAATCCACGTTTTTGAACATGCTGGGCGGCCTCGACAGGCCCTCCGCCGGAAAGCTTCTGGTCGACGGCAAGGATTTATTTAAGCTCAATGACAAGCAGCTGGTTGAATACAAGCAGAAAACCGTCGGCTTTGTCTGGCAAAATAACGCCCGAAACCTTCTTCCCTACCTGACCGCGATTCAGAATGTCATGATGCCGATGCTGTTTTCGGACGAAAAGAAGAAGCGCGCAAGGGCCGAAATGCTTCTGGATATGGTCGCCCTTTCCCACCGGAAAAACGCGCGCCTTTCAACGATGTCCGGCGGCGAACAGCAAAGAGTCGCCATCGCCATCGCCCTTGCCAACCATCCGCGTTTGCTTCTGGCCGACGAACCTACGGGCTCCGTCGATCAGAAAACCAGCGATTATATCCTTGATATGCTGCGTGAAATCAACCGCGAAAGCGGCGTAACCATCGTTATCGTTACCCACGATCAGCTTTTAGCCAAAAAAGTCAACCGCGTGGTCGCGATCCGGGACGGCAAAATTTCCTCCGAGCGCATCATGAAGGACAGCTATCTTGAACGCCTCCATGACATTTCCGCCATGACCGACGTAAGCGAGGTTCAGGACGAATACGTCGTCATGGACAAAGCCGGCCGTCTTCAGCTGCCCAGCGATATGCTCAAAAAGCTTGGCGTGAAAGGCAACCGCGTGCGCATGGAAATGAAGGGAAATGAAATCATCATCCGAAAACCCTTCGAGGAGGAAACATAGATTCAGGGTTGATATTTTGCATAAACGTGTTATAATATTATATGGAGAAGTAGGGAACGGTCTCGCGCCGTTTCGCTCCGATCTCAAATAAACGCGTTATTTAAAACAGTAAACCATTTTAAAGGAGATATAACCATGTCCGAGTGCACCCATAATTGCGATACCTGTACGCTCAATTGCGAAAGCAAGGGCGGCATCCAGAAAGAAAAAGCCAATGACAAATCTTCCATCAAAAAGGCGGTCGCCGTTGTATCCGGAAAAGGCGGCGTCGGCAAATCCCTGACCACCGGTCTTCTGGCCACCCTCGCCCAGCGCATGGGCTATAAAACCGCCATCCTGGACGCCGACATCACCGGCCCGTCCATTCCCAGAATGTACAAATTCACCCAACCCGCCACCGCAGACGGCGAAGCGCTCGTTCCCGCTGTGACCGCAACCGGCATCAAGGTCATGAGCGTAAACCTTTTGCTTGAAAACGAAACCGACCCCGTCATCTGGCGCGGCCCCGTCATCGCAGGCACCGTAAAGCAGTTCTACACCGACGTCAACTGGGGCGATATCGACATCATGTTCATCGATATGCCTCCCGGAACCGGCGACGTTCCGCTGACGGTTTTCCAGTCCATCCCCGTAGATGGCATGGTTGTTGTCACTTCTCCCCAAGAGCTTGTTCAGATGGTCGTTCAAAAGGCTGTCAATATGGCTAGCATGCTCAACATCCCGGTTCTGGGCGTTGTTGAAAACATGAGCTATCTGGAGTGCCCCGACTGCGGAAAGAAAATTGAGCTCTACGGCGAAAGCAAGCTCGAAGAAGCCAAAAAGATCATCGGCACCGAAATCGGCGCCCGCATGCCCATCAACCCGAAGCTCGCCGCTGCATGCGACAAGGGCATGATCGAGCTGTTCGAAGGCGACTGGCTCAACAATATCATCTCTGAGATTCTTAAGTAAATTTAAGATACATTAGTATTTTTAGGAGGAAACGACATGGCCAAGATCATCGGTAAAGCGCTTCCCAATATCCCGTGGGAGAATAAGCCCGAGGGATGCAAAGACGTAGTATGGCGTTACAGCGCCAACCCCATCGTTCAGCGCGACGCGATCCCCTGCTCCAACTCCATCTTCAACAGCGCCGTTGTTCCCTTTAACGGCGAGTTCGCCGGCGTTTTCCGCTGCGACGACAAGCGCCGCGAGATGCGCATCCACTCCGCCCACTCCAAGGACGGCATCCATTGGGACATCGATCATGAGCCTTTTAACCTCGTCAATCCCATCGAAGGCGAAGTCGGCCCGTTCATCTACGGCTACGACCCCCGCTGCTGCGAAATCGACGGCGAGCACATCGTCACCTGGTGCAACTGCTACCACGGCCCGACCATCGGCGTAGCCACCACCAAGGATTTCAAAACCTACACCCAGAAGGAAAACGCCTTCCTGCCCTTTAACAGAAACGGCGTTATGTTCCCCCGCAAGATCAACGGCAACTACGCCATGCTTTCCCGCCCCTCCGACACCGGCCACACGCCCTTCGGCGATATCTTCTACTCCGAGTCCCCCGACCTCGTATACTGGGGCAAGCACCGCCACGTAATGGCTCCCAACGGCGGCTGGCAGTCCACCAAGATCGGCGCAGGCCCGATCCCGATTGAGACCGACGAAGGCTGGCTCCTGTTCTACCACGGCGTACTCACCAGCTGCAACGGCTTCGTATATTCCTTCGGCGCGGCCCTTCTCGATCTTGAGCAGCCCTGGAAGGTACTCTACCGCACCGAGCCCTACCTGCTCTCGCCCCAGAAGCTCTATGAGCAGGTTGGCGACGTTCCCAATGTTGCCTTCCCCTGCGCAGCCCTCGCCGACGCGGACACCGGCCGCATCGCCATTTACTACGGCGGCGCCGACACCGTCATCTGCATGGCGTTCTGCGAAGTCAATGAAGTCATCGACTTCATCAAGAAGAACAGCAAGGTTTAATCTTTTTTCCCTTTCGGGCTGCCGCCGGTTTTATAAGGCGGCAGCCCTTCATTATCCTTTACTATCGGAGGAAATATAAGTGTATTACGATCGGCCGGTCAAACGCAAAAAGCCGGAAGAACAGAAAAAACGCGAGGAAGCCGCGCGCGATAAGAGAATCGAAGAAAAGAGAAAGGAAGAAAAATTCTCTCTGCTTAGGTTTTTCTTTGAAACGCCCGTGCGGAATCCCAAGGGGTATCAGGAGGAGCCGGGCGAAGAAACGGAGAACACCCAGTCCCCGCGCAAAAAGAATCATTTGCTATTAAAAGCATGCGCTTTTTTGCTTGCCCTCATCATCGTTTTCTCAGCTTCCCTCTATTTTCTGCCCGTCGGCATTTTTGCATCCTATGAAAAAAGTCAGTATCTGGCCGACAACGAGGTTCCGGGCGGCTATGTCCACGTGCTTTTAGTCGGCGTTGACAAAGACACAACCGGCACCAGCAGATCCGACACCATGATCATCGCCTCCATCAAAAGGGACGAAATCAAGCTGACCTCCCTGATGCGCGATACCGGCGTGACCATTCCCGGCCGCACCGGCACACAACGCCTAAACGCCGCCTACGCGTACGGCGGCATTGACTTGCTCTTAAAAACCGTCAACTACAATTTTGGCCTCAACATCACCCGCTACGCCATGGTGGACTACGACAACTTTCCCAAAATTATCGACAAAATGGGCGGCGTCACATTGACCGTGTCGGATGCGGAAGCGAATGAAATCAACCGAAACGTCGGCGGCCTTTTGTATATGGACGTTCAAAAAGGCAACATTCCCTACGACGAAGGCTATGCGCTTTACCAGTCGGAAATCCTTGCAAAGGGCGGAGAAAATATACGCCTGGACGGCCTTCAGACGCTGGGCTATGCCCGCATCCGAAGCCTGGACAGCGACTACGGCAGAACCAACCGCCAAAGAAAGGTGCTTTCCGCCGTCATCAATCAGGCGAAAAATCACCCGTTAAGACTCATTGGCACGGCTCAAACCGCACTCAACGAGATAAACACCAACATGAACGCCCTTGAAATGCTGTCCCTCGTCTTAAAGGGCATAACAGGCGGCCTCCCAGAGCAAACCCGCCTCCCCGCAAGTGGTACCTATACAGACAACGGCGGTATGTTTGAAAACGTGAATTTTAAAGAAAATCACGATTATTTTGTGGAGTTTCTTATGCAATAAAATGCGCCCCGATCAAAAGCGATCGGGGCATTTTTAAATCCATGCGTTTACGGGCGATTCGTGAATCGCACGCTGCAGTTGATGAAAGACACGCAAAATATTCCTTCTAATCCCTCTAAATCTTCTTCTCTACCCCATACTCCTTCCAGATCCCGCCATAGAAATCCGCCATGCGGTTTCTGATTTCCTCAACCGTGTATCCGTCCACGCGCCTTGTTCCATAGGTATTGGCGCGATCTGCATCCGGCACCATTTTGTACGTGGTCTGAACGGCGACCGGGGACTTAACTGTGAAAAGCTTAAATTTCTCGCCGTTTATAAGCCGCTCAACGGCCTTTTTCGCGCTTTCATACACGCGTTTTCTTCCGTATTCAGGCGACAGGCAAAGCACGCTCTGTCTGCCAAGGCCCTGCTTGACCATCGCGGCCTCCACATTTCCAAGCATCCTTTTGCTTTCCTCGCACAATTTATCGTCGCCCGACACCATCACGACCGGAACGCCGCATTCGCCGGCAATCGCCGCGTCGATCTCGATTTCGCCAAACGGCACGCCGTTGACAGAATATTTAAACCACGAAGCGGACGACATCGTGTGCTCAAGATTGCCCTGATAGGTGCCCGCCATTGCGTGATAGCCCAACAGGAACATGCCGTCCACGCTTTCATCCAGAAAGGGAAACCTCGGCTGATGCGGCGTTCCCGCCAGAAAAAGCGCGCGCGGATCGAGATTCTCAACCAGTATGTTTCCGCTTGCGCCGTGCATGTCGGCAACGATCACTTCGTCCGCACCCGCGTCAAACGCGCCCCGAACCGCGGCGTTTACATCCTCCGTCATCAGCCGCTGACCGGTTGGGTACAGATACGATCCCTTCGAAACATAATCCGGGCAGTTGATGCCGCTGATGCCTTCCATATCCACGGAAATATAAATTCTCATATAACGCCCTCCGCATTTTAAATTGTGATTATTTTGTGGCAATTTTCAAAATAATATGTTATAATCAACCATCTCGAATCGGGAGGTATGATTATGAACACACGCAAAAAGGAACTGATGCGCTCAGTCAAGTTTCTTCTTTTCTCGGCAAGCGCAGGTATCATTCAGGTGGCGTCCTTCACGCTTTTTGAAGAGCTCACCCCCGCGCCGCACTGGCTGAGCTATCTCATTTCGCTCATCCTGTCCGTTCTTTGGAATTTCACCTTCAACCGCAAATTCACCTTCCATTCGGCGGGCAATATCCCGGTCGCAATGACCAAAGTCGCCCTTTTCTACCTCGTCTTTACGCCCCTTTCCACCTGGTGGACGGACGCGCTCACGGGCGCGGGCGTGAACGAATATCTCGTGCTTGCAGGCACGATGATCGTCAATTTTGTATCGGAATTCCTCTACGACCGCTTTTTCGTCTTCGGAAAAACCATCGATACGGACGGTAAAAGTGCATAATGCCAAAAAGCGAAGCAAATTTAAATGCTTCGCTTTTTTGTTCTATTTAAGCTCCGTTCCGATGTAGGGAACCAGATAGAAATCCTCGGGATTTTTGCGGATGATATAATCGATGTACGCGTCGATCATGTTGGCGGTTAAAATATAGCCCATGGGATTCATATGCCCATAGAGGCTGAAGCGCTTATTGAACGTCTGGTCATAGGTTGGACCGTACTTGTACAGGTCAATCACATAGGTGTTTTCAAAAAAGTCCGCCAAGGCGTACAGTAGCTCTCTGTGCGCGCGGACGAGCTCGTCCTTCCTTTCGCCCCTCGGGATGGTCACAAGGAAAAACTTTGCGCGCGGCTGAATCATTTTGTACCTTTGAATAATCGCCGCATACCAGCCCGCAAAGGTGTCCCTGTTGTTTTTATAATTCTCAAGATCGATATCCGAAACCGAGCCTACTTCCTGATCCGCGTTTAATACATCGTTCACGCCCAGCGCTATCACATACGCCTGCGCGGCCTTTTCGGGCAGGAAAAAGCGGTTTGCGTCGGCATAAGAGGTCATATATTCCTTCGCTGTCATGCCGCCGCGCGAAAAATTATAACCGGTCAGACCGTTTTTGCGCGCAATATACTGGCCCCACGAATACTCAAAATAGTCGTGATAGCCCTTTGAATGATCGTCGCCTCTGGACTCAAATTCGCCGGAGGACAGACTGTCGCCAACAAAGGCCATGGTGCGGAAAATGGCGGTATTGCTGATGCCCTCAGGGAATCGGTCAAGCGGCTGTTCGTTTTCAGAAAAAAAGTATTTTTGCCAGTCCATAGTGATCTCCTTTAAAATTTCTTTGTAAATTATCTTTATTATACAGCCTGATCGCCCGTTTTACAAGCGCAAAGCTTTGACACAGGAAAGATATGCATGCTATAATCTACTCACTTTCACCCATTAAAGGGAGGCGCGCTGTCCATGCTTTTTCTGTTTCTCGCCATTGTTTCAAGCACGCTCATCACCGTTTTCATGCGTTTAAGCGAAGGGAAGAGCCAAAACGAGCTTTCGCTTCTTTCGATGAATTACTTGTCCTGCTGCCTGCTTTCCTATCTTTTCATGCCTTCAAAGCGTATTTTTCCGTCGCAGGACGGGCTTTCGACCGTGCTTATACTGGGCGGAATCGGAGGCGTGTTGTATCTTGCCAGCTTCCTCCTTCTAAAATGGAACGTGAAGAAAAACGGCGTGACGCTGCCCGCCACGTTTATGAAGCTGGGCGTATTGGTTCCGACCATTCTGGCCGCCGTGATTTTCAAAGAAACCATTCATGTATCCACGCTGTTCGGCATTCTCCTTGCCTTTTTCGCTATTCTCCTCTTGAAGGAAAAATCCTCCGAGAAAGCGACAAGCACCCTCGGCCTCGTTCTGCTCTTGGCCGGCGGCGGCATGGCGGACGCAATGAGCAAAATCTTTGAAGAAACCGCCCCTGCGACCTTATCCGACCATTTTCTTTTCTACATTTTCTTTGTCGCCTTCGTTTTATGCCTGCTTTTCATTGTCCTGAAAAAGCAGAAATACTGCCTGTGGGACGTTCTGTTCGGCCTATTAATTGGCGTTCCCAACTATTTCTCCTCGCGCTTTCTTCTTTTATCGCTGTCCAGTATCCCCGGCGTCGTCGCTTACCCAACCTTCAGCGCGGGTACCATCGTATTAGTCGCCGTGTGCGGAAAAATCCTCTTTAAGGAAAACTTCACAAAGAAAAAGCTGATCGCGCTTACGCTCATCCTGATCGCGCTCGCGCTTTTGAATGTGTAAGGGGAAACATATCATAATGGCGTGTATAATAAAATATGAAATCATCCTAAAAAGGAGAACCCTATGCCGTTGACCAACATTGAAAACAAGTGGATTCTGGAGCATATTCAGGAAGCCGAATCTCTTTTAAAAACGCTTGGTAAAATCCCTGCGCCATCCCATCACGAGGAAAAACGCGCGCTTTTCATCCGCGATTGGTTTATAAGCGCGGGTGCTGATGACATCTATATTGACGAAGCCAAAAACGTGATTCTGAAAATCGGAAATACCGAAGAGGGCCCCGTGTCCGTCGTCATGGCGCACACTGATATCGTGTTTGGCGACACTGACGACCTTCCCATGCGCGAGGAAAACGGCCGCCTCTACGCGCCCGGTATCGGAGACGACACCGGCAATCTCGTCGCCCTCATGATGGCGGCAAAATACATGCTTTTAGAAAACATCGTCCCCAAAGGCGGCCTTATCATCGCAGCCAATGCATGTGAAGAGGGGCTTGGCAATTTAAAGGGCGTAAAGCAGATTTTAAAGGACTATGAGGGCCAAATCCAGTCGCTCGTGTCCCTGGACTGCAATCTTGGCGAAATCGTGAACAATGCGGTCGGTTCCTGTCGCGTAAAAATCACCGTCCACGCCAAGGGCGGCCACTCGTATTCCGATTTTGGAAACGAAAACGCCATCGTTCAGATGGCACGCCTCATCACGCGTCTCTACGAAAAAACGCCCCCGACCGGCGCAAAAACCACCTACAACGCAGGCGTGATCGAGGGCGGAAGCACCGTAAACTCCATCGCGGGCGAATGCAGCCTTCTTTATGAATACAGATCCGAAAGCCGCGAATGCATGCAGGAAATGGACGCATACCTGAACGAAACCATCGATTCTTTCAGAAATCAGGGCATGAACATCGAAACGGAAGTCATCGGCATTCGCCCCTGCAAAGGCGACGTTGACGAAGAAAAGCAAAATAAGCTTACCAAAAAGGCGCAGGAGCTCATTTATTCAGTCACTCACGCCCCCGCTTCCCTTCACGCTGCCTCGACAGACGCAAACGCCTCCCTCGCCCTCGGCATTCCAAGCGTCACCATCGGCGCAGTCGTTGGCGGCGGCGCGCACACAAGGGACGAATGGATAGAGCTTGGATGTCTTAAAAACGCCATGGCTGTGGCAATAGGGGCGCTTAAGTGGTGTACGGATTAATCAAATAGCTTATATCATAAAATAGCGCGGGCGATCATTGATCGCCCACGCAATCTAACATCTTCATCCAACATTTTCCGGCGGGAGCAAGCTCCCGCCCTACCTTCGAGCCCACTTCATTTTCCGTAGGACACGGGACTGTGAAAGAACGCACTACTTGCTTTATTGTGCGGCTGTGGTAGAATATATGCAGCAAACACGAATTTGATGGAGGAAATTATATATGGGATTGTTTGAGATATTCAAAAAGAACGATGAGTTTCTAAAAGTAGAAATTCAAAAGTTAATTGAATGGGATGAACCTAATGGAGAAGGATGCTTTGCATCAGATAAAATAACAAAAGCCGGCTTTAAAGTTGGATATATGTATAGGGAAGAACCTGATGAAGGCAAGCCCGATAGTGGTTGGCGATTTTTGGCAGGCGACGAAGATGATGCGTATATCAACGACCCAAACAATTTGCATCTGTTTTCCATTAACACAATCTGCAATTACGACAAAGACATTATCCCATATCTAAAATCCGAAGTTGGAAGCGCTTATATTAGAACGGGCAGCAATAAATTTGAATTCGATGACGGAACTAAAGAAATATACGTTGAGAAGCAAAACAGATAAATTTCCCTTTGTCATGCGTCCCCAAGTACTCTCCCACATAAACGAGCATCCGTCATATTAAACGGATGCTCGTTTGTTTCCCAGTGGAAAATTAATGCTTAAAAATTTTCCTTTATTCAATCCCCGTAACTTCATATCCCGCGTCGATTACGGCCTGCTTAAGCGCATCCACCGTAACAGCGCCCGCATTCTCAATTCTCGCTTCGCCCTTTTCAAGGTCAACCTCAGCGGTTACGCCCTCAAAGGCGTTCAATACCTTGGTAACTCTTGCGTGGCAGTGCATGCACATCATGCCCTCAATTTTCATGGTGATCATGGTTTTTTCCTCCTGAACTTCTGTAGTATGAATCGCTTCCTGTTCAGCCTGCACGTCGCACGCGACGGGACAGGCGCTTTCGATTCGGATGGGTTCAAATTTTTTCAGCCTCAACGCGTTGGTAACCACAAACAGACTCGATAAACTCATCGCGCCCGCCGCAATCATGGGGCTTAAGGTCAGCCCGAAAACGGGATACAGCACGCCCGCCGCGACGGGAATGCCGAGCACATTGTAGAAAAACGCCCAGAAAAGATTCTGCTTAATGGCCTTCATAACAGCCTTGCTTAAGCGAATCGCGTTGGCTACATCCACAGGATCGCTCTTCATCAAAATCAAATCCGCGCTCTCAATCGCAACGTCCGTACCCGCGCCGATGGCAATGCCGACATCCGCAGTCTTGAGCGCCGGCGCGTCGTTTACGCCGTCGCCGACCATTGCGACATATCGGCCCTCCGCCTTGATTTTGGAAATCTCCTGCGCCTTTTCGCCCGGCAGCACGCCCGAAAGCGCCTTTTGAACGCCGATTTTATCTGCAACCGCCTTTGCGGTCTTTTCGTTGTCGCCCGTCAGCATCACGACTTCAACGCCGATTTCGCGAAGCGCCTTTACCGCATCCTTCGACGTAGGCTTCACTTCATCCGAAACCCCAATTACGCCGATAACGCCCATTTCATTTGCAAACACCAGCGGCGTCTGTCCGCTTTCTGCCATGGACGCTGCTTTTCTTTCCGCATCCGGGGAAAGCTTTCCAAGCTCCTTCATCCACGTGACGCTGCCGCCAAAAATTGTCTCTCCGTCAACCACAGCCTTAACGCCTCGTCCCGGGATCGCCTCGAAATTCTGCACGGTCAGTGCGCTTATATTGTTCGCCCCTGCATATTCAACCACCGCTTTTCCAAGCGGATGCTCGCTCGCATATTCAACAGAAGCGGCAAGGGAAATGAGCTTATTTTCATCCATTCCATACGCAACTGCTTCCGAAACCACGGGCTTTCCAAGCGTGAGCGTTCCGGTTTTGTCCATCACGACGCAGTTTACCTTGTGCGCGCTTTCCAGAGCCTCTCCGGATTTGATTAATATACCGCTTTGCGCGCCCTTTCCCATGCCGACCATGATGGCAACCGGCGTCGCAAGCCCAAGCGCACACGGGCACGAAATGACAAGCACCGAAATCGCCCGCGACAACGCAAATTCAAACGTCTGATCATAGACCATCCATAAAACAAACGTGACAAGCGCAATCGCCATCACAATCGGCACAAACACGCCGGCGATTTTGTCCGCAAGACGTGCAATCGGCGCTTTGGCCGCGCTTGCGTCCTCGACCATGCGGATGATCTTCGAAAACGCGGTTTCTTCGCCCGCGTGCGTCACCTTCATTTTGAAAAAGCGGTTAAGGTTCATGGTCGCGCCCGTCACCCGGTCGCCCACGGTCTTGTCCACCGGCATGCTCTCGCCGGTGATTGCACTTTCGTCGATACTCGCATCGCCCTCGACAATCGCACCGTCCGCAGGAACACGCGTTCCCGGCTTTACATGAAGGATGTCGCCAACCTGAATTTCGCTTGCCGGAATTTCGACCGTTTCGCCGTTTTTCTCGCAAATCGCCGTCTCCGGCTGAAGGTCCATGAGCTTTTCAAGCGCTTCGCCGGTTTTCCCCTTGCTTCTGGCCTCCATATATTTTCCGAGGTTAATGAGAGCAAGAATCATCACCGCCGACTCAAAATACAGATCATGCGCATATTCGTGAACGATCTCCATCTGATTTACGGCAAGCCCATAGTTAATTCGAAACATTGCAAACACGCCGTAAATGAGGCTGGCCATGCTGCCAACAGCAATCAGCGAATCCATATTGGGCGAAAGTTTCAAAATCGCCTTAAACCCGCGCTCGTAATACGAGCGGTTCAGATACGCAACCGGAAGACACAGTACCAATTGAATCAAGGCGAAGTTTGCGCTCATCTCCATTCCGGACAAAAACGCAGGAAGCGGCAAACCCATCATGCTTCCCATTGAAACATACATAAGAGGCGCCAGGAAGATAAACGACAGAATCGTTCTGATTTTCATCGCTTTAATCTCTTTCGCGCGCGCATCATTTGCCGTTTCCTTTATGCGTTTTTCTTCCCCGCCTTTTTCCTGCGCGCCGTAGCCCGCGTCAACCACAGCGGCTATTATCTTCTCCGCCGTAACGCTTTCGTTCATTTCGACCTTCATTTTTCCGGCTAAAAGATTGACCTCGCACATCGAAACGCCGTCAATCGCTTTAACCACCTTTTCCACCCGCGCGGAACACGCCGCGCACGTCATACCGGTTACAATAAAATCCTTCTTCATTTTGCTAACCTCGTCAGCACCTGAACCATCTCTTCGATCTTCAGATCCTTTTCTTCTTCGGTCGCCGCGTTCTTTACGCAGCTTTTCATATGCGCGGAAAGCACATCCATGTTTGCCTTTCGAATCAGCGCTTCCGTCGCCAGCAGCTGATTGGAAATCTCAACGCAATAGCGGTCTTCCTCGATCATCTTAAGCGCCGCCTCAATCTGTCCACGCGCCGTCCTTAAAAGCAGGGAAACCGCCTGCCTGTCCGCTTTCATCTCTATTATACCTCCGTATCTCCATTTTCTCTGTGATCTTGTTACGATCATATACACAAAATCCAAGTAAGGATGTCTCCGCATTACAGCGTCAAAAAGGCCGTTCACCTGATTAACTTCTCTGAAAACCTCTTTCAAAATCTTCCTTCAAAAATCTTCTTCCAATAATCTTCTTCCAAAAATCTTCTTTCAAAATCCTCTTTTTTCAATCGGCAAATCAACGCTCTCATAATCAATCCGATCGGGCGCTCATTCCTACCCCTCCCCCCAGGGGAGGGGTAGGAATAGTATAGCACATCCGGGTAATTCATGCAAGCTTCATTGTTGATCAATGTGCGTCACGTCATTCTTTGGGATTTCCACTGCGTCGTTCTTGGGATTTCCACTGCGCTATTTTTGGGGTTTCTACTACATTATTCAGCAGGTTACTACCACAATGTTCGTCAGGACACAGCCGCATTATTTGAGTCGCAACCTTACTATCTATCAAATCGCAGTTGCAAATTCTCCCGAGTTTTTCCTCCATCAAAAGTATTATTGCACTTGATTCTATATGGTGGTATAATAACTACAATCCGTATCGAGGAGGAATATCCATGTTTTACATTATAATCCTGCTGATTGCATTCCTCGCCCTGTACCTTCTCTACGAATCCGGCTTCATCGCCCTTCAGAATAAACGCGCTATGCTGTTTACCGCTTCCATAAACGGCATGAAAGCAAAATTCGGCGGCTGTACGGGAAAAATCACGCGCGTTGTGCGGTTTAAGGAACAAAAGGAGTACATCATCCACTTTGAAAGAACGGTTGAAAAGGGCTCTGTCCGCTTCTGCCTTTATGACGGCGAAAACAACGCCCTTATCGAATCCGGCGAAAAAGAAACATATGCTCTCTCCCTCATTCCCGGAAAGCGGTATAAAATATGCATTCAGCTGGACAAGGCTACCGGCAGCTATCATATTGATATCGCTTGACGGTACAAATAATACTGTTCATCACAGATTTGCAGCCTGCCTTTGCTTCATGTTTCTCCAGCTGACAAATCCATACACGTCATTTATGAAGAAAGCAAAAAAGCACACAATCACCGATAAATACCGCATGTCATCAGCCGCTGCAATCGTCCAAAGCACGATCAAAACAATATCGTTGGCCGCATATGCCAATGCAAAATACGGATTTCTCCGGAAGGTCAGATATGCCGCCAAAAAGCTTGTGGCAATGGAAATGGTGCTTGGAATCATGCTGGCAGTTTTAAAGTGTTCAAGTACAAAATAAAAAACAACCGTTACCACACCCGCTGTCAGTCCCATAAACAATACTTCTTTTTTGCCGATTGTTTCAACCCTGACTTCCGATTTCCTTCCATTATAGGGATTTTTCAGCCACGTCACCAGCGCGAAAACCGCCATGGGCATCGTCATTCCAAGATAGGTAATCATTTCACCATAATAACTGAATGAATACGAAATCAAACTGTACAGGAAGCTGAAAATCACCATCAGAAGCTGTCCAACCGGATTGCCTTTCGCATTGAAAAGAAGCGACGTAACGCCCAGCAACGAGGCAAAAAGGGTCAGATAATTGCTCCTGTCAAAAATGCAGAATGCCCCGGCAATCAAAAGCACCGAAAACAACCACAACCCCTTTTCAAATCTTGAAAAATAACCTTTTAACCGTTTCATATTCCCCATCCTTTTCTTAAAAAATAAAGCATTCGCATGCACATCTTCTAAGACCTAACGATGTGCAAAACGAATGCTTAAAAACATTCCACTACTCGGTAGCAGTTTCATTTATTCAGTTGATGAGATTATATCATAAGCAATTGCCAAAATCAATGCTGCACGGGCATTTGACAAAACTTCGCAAGATAAGAAATGAAATTTTCTTCCGTTTTCCCTACAATACACACAGACGGGAGGGAAAAGCATGGATTGGATCGCACAGATACAAAAGGCGATTGCCTATATGGAAGATAATTTGCTTAATGAAATCAACTACGAAGACGTAGCGAAACATGTGCATACGTCGAGCTACGAGTTTCACAGGGCGTTTGGCTTCCTGACGGGCATGACCCCGAATGCGTATATCCGAAACCGCAGGCTGTCTCTGGCAGGCGGAGAGATCCTTGGAACCGATGGAAAAATCACCGATATTGCGCTCAAATACGGATATGACACGCCGGAAAGCTTCACAAAGGCGTTCACGCGGTTTCACGGCGTCGCGCCGAAGACCGCGCGCGAAACAGGCGCAAAACTCGTGCTGTTCAATCCCCTCCTGATCAAATTAACGGTGGAAGGCGGAAAAAGCATGGATTACAGAATTGTTCAGACAAAGGAAAAGAGATTTCTTGCGCTCATCAGGGAGTTCAGAAACGAAATCATAAACGACGATGAAAACCACGACATTCCCGATTTCTGGGGCGAATGCAATAAAAAGCAGTTGCTCGGCCCGGTTTACTGTCTGAACCCCGAAGGAAAACGCGACCTGTACGGATTATGCACGCCGACAGTGGATGGCAAAGATACGTTTGAATACGGAATCGGCGTTTTGATCGACGAAGAGACCAAAGCGTTCGACGTTTCCGAAATGGAAAACAGAGGCTTTCGCATCTGGGACGTAAAGCCGGGCACATACGTCGTTTTCGACTGCTTAGGCGTTAACGGCGACTGCATAAGAGAAATATGGTCAAGATTCTACAAGGAATTTCTGCCGCAAATGGGATACGCCTCCGCAGAAGAAACCGATTACGAAGTCTATTTTGAAAACGAAAAGCCCGGCGTTTTCTGCGAGCTCTGGATTCCGATTGAAAAAAAGGCGTAAAGAAACTGACTGCCGCTGACAAAACCGCAGGGACATTCGTCGCGGGTAATTACTTAAAGTCAGAGCAGTAGAAAAAGAAGACATACTGGTAGGGCGCACCATAAAAGAAACGGCTGCAAAAACTCTGCAGCCGTTTCTTTTCCTATCCCACAACCTTCCCCGGATTCAAAATTCCATTCGGGTCGAAGGCTTTTTTTATGCCCTTCATGATTTCAATCTGGGTGTCACCCAGAGATTCGCGCAGGAAATCCGCCTTGGCGTGGCCTACGCCGTGTTCGCCGGAAATCTGGCCGCGAAGGGTTTTCGCGGTTTCATAAAGATCGTCCATGAGAGCGGAAACCTTCTGTTTCCATGCTTTGTCCTCGATATCGTCCTGACAGGCGTAGATGTGCAGGTTTCCGTCGCCCGCGTGACCGAAGGAGCGCACGCGCACGCCGTACTTTTCGGAAACCGCCTGAGAAGCCTCAACAAAATCAGCGATTTTGTTTCTGGGAACCACCACATCGCACTCGTCCATGCTCTTGGTGCCGCCTTTGATGGCCTCAAGGAACGCGCCTCGTGCGTCCCAGATGGAGGTTTTGCGCTCGTCGGTGTCGGCTAAAAGAACATCATTCGCGCCAGCGTTTAAGAGGATGTCTGTCAGATCATTCAGCATCGGATCGAGCGCGTCCGTGCTTGCGCCGTCTAAGCGAACCAGCAGATAAGCGTTTGCGCTTTTATCGGGGAATTGTTTTCCAAGGTACGTTTCCGCGTCCTCGATGACCTCTTTTTCCATGAACTCAACCGCCGTGGGCGTGGTTCCGGAAAGCACCTGTGGCACGGCCTCCACGCATTTTCTCAAATTGTCAAACGGAGCCAGAACGCTTAAGTTTGCCTTGGGCTCGGCGATGAGTTTTACTGTGATTTCAGCCAAGAACGCCAGCGTTCCCTCGCTTCCGCACAGAAGCTGCATAAGGTTATAGCCGCTGGAGGTTTTGACGGTTTTGCCGCCCAGATTCAAAATCTCACCCGAAGCCAGAACCACCTTCATGCCTAAAACGTAATCCCTCGTTACGCCGAAACGCACGGCGCGCATGCCGCCCGCATTGGTCATTACGTTTCCGCCGACGGTCGCGCTCTTTTCGCCCGGATCCGGCGGGTAGAAAAGGCCGCTTCCTTCAAGGAGCTTTGAAAACTCCATGAGGAGAAGGCCCGGCTGAAGGGTCGCCGTCATGTTGACGGGGTCGACCTCAATGAGCTTTTTCATGCGTTCGGTGGACAGTACGACGCCGCCGAATTTGGCGACGCAGCCGCCGCAAAGGCCCGTGCCCGCGCCGCGCGGGGTAACGGGGATTTTGCGTTCATTGCAGTATTTGAGGACGGCGGAAATTTCCTCCGCGCTGTCGGCTCTTAAGACCGCTTCCGGCATGTAAAGGCCATATTCCGTCATTTCGTCGCGCGCGTAATCCTCGTTGATGGCGTCGCCATAGAACACGCGCTCGGGAGAGAGCATGCTTTCAAACGCCTTTAAGTCGTCCGCTGTCACTTTATTAAATGTCATACGCCGCGCGCCTCCTTGATCTGACTGATGAGTTTCGGCAGAATTTCGTATACATCGCCCACAATGCCCACGTGCGCAACGTCGAAAATGGGCGCGTCCGGATCGCTGTTGATGGCGATGATGTGATCGGAATCCTTCATGCATGCGGTAAACTGGATCGCGCCGCTGATGCCGCAGGCGATGACGAGCTTCGGCTTTACGGTTCTGCCCGAAAGGCCGATCTGACGGGCATTGGTGCTCCAGCCCTTTTCAACCAGCGGGCGGGACGTGGCCCATTCGCCACCTAAAAGGGAGGCAAGCTCCTTGATAAGGGCAAGATCGCTTTCCTTCTGGAAGGCGCGGCCGCCGGCCACGATGATTTCGGCGTCTGAAATATTTGCGCTCTTGGGAACGGGGGTCTGGGAGACGAACTTGACCTGGCTCTCCGTTTTCGGAAGCTTTCTCTCGACGATTTCGCCGGTAGGCGCATCCTGTCTTTCGGGCGCATTCATGACCTTATAGCGCACGGTGGCAAACTGCGGGCGCGTTTCGGTGGTCACGATCTGGGCCATGATGTTGCCGCCAAAGGCGGGGCGAATCTGAACGAGATCGGAGTTTTCACGCATTTCAAGTTTGGTGCAGTCCGCCGTCAGGCCCGTATGAAAGCGCGTAGCCAGGCGCGGCGCGAGCGATCTTCCAAGCGCGGTTGCGCCGACCAAGACGACCGAGGGCTTAATAAAACGAATGAGATCCGCCACGCAGTCGGAATAGGTTTCCGCGCGGAAATAGGAAAGCTCACTGTCGTCATACACGAAAATTTTGTCCGCGCCGAAATAGCGGATTTCTTCGGCATATTCCTTCACGCCGCTTCCGACCAAAACGGCATAAACCGGGTGGTTTCCGACCTTGGAAAGCTCCTTGGCCTTTCCGATCAATTCCAAAGACACAGGGTGCATTCTTCCGCCGGACACCTCGCAGAAAACGAGAATGCCCGTCCATTTGGACTTGTCCACGCCCTTGGACTTGGTTTCAAGCTTCATAATGGCGTTTTCAGGGCAGGTTTTGACGCAAAGCCCGCAGGCCTTGCAGCTTTCGTTGATCTGCGCTTTTTCAGTAATTTCTATCGCCGCAAAAGGACATGCGGAAGCGCATTTTCCGCAGGCAGTACATTTTCTTTCGATAATCGCGATGGATGCCATAAGATATGCGCCTCCTTACATCAGTTTTTTGTCTGCGAGGTGGTTAAACAAACGCTCGGCCAGATTGTCGCCCGTCCAGGTTTCCTTTTCCACGTCGTTTTCCGGCGGGAAAATGCGCTCCACCTGCGTGGCGCTGCCGCTTAAGCCGTAGTTTTCGGGATTCGTGTCCAAAAACGCGTCGAGACCGATAATATTTACGGCCTTGTTTTCCGTTTCGCGCTTTTTCTTCAGCGACGGAAGGCGCGGCGTGAACACATCCTGCTCCATGGTGACAAGGCAGGGAAACGGCATCCACACGCATTCGACCACGTCCTGAAGCTGCTGTGTGACGTTCATGCCCTCTCCGGCCTTTTCAAGGTGCGAAACCCACGCTGCGTGAGGAATGTTCATGTGCTCGGCTATTGCAGGGCCAACCTGCGCGGTGTCGCCGTCGGTGGTCTGCTTGCCGGTCAGGATGAGATCAAAGTCGCCGATGGAGCGAATGGCCTGAGAAAGCGTATAGCTGGTTGCCAGCACGTCCGCGCCGCCAAGCCGTCTGTCCGAAAATACATACCCCTCGTCTGCGCCCATCATGTACGCCTCACGAATCACCGCCTGAGCCTGCGGCGGGCCCATTGTGCCCACGGTCACGCTGCCGCCATAGGCTTCCTTCAGGCGAAGCGCAGTTTCCAGCGCAAAAAGATCGTACGGGTTCATCTTCGACGAAACGCCCGTGCGCTTTAAAACGCCCGTCTTTTCGTCCACCTGCACTTTATTGGTGGAGGGCACCTGCTTTATGCAAACGAATATGTTCACGTTTTATCACTCCGGTTTTTAAAATGTACATATGTGTAGTTTACCACATTTCACGGATAGAATCAATCGCGAAATGTATGCAAATACGCGGGCGGTCAATGACCGCCCGCGCTAACTTAATGACGTTGTGAAATACCAGATGAGGCAAAATCAATATATGTACAATGTCTTCTACGCGCTTTGCTTGATGGCGACCTTGTCCGCAATCAGCGCGATGAATTCGCCGTTTGTGGGCTTGTCGTCGGCGGAGAAGACCTTGTAGCCATAGATGCGGTTTACGCTGTCGAGCCTTCCGCGGCTCCATGCGACCTCGATGGCGTGGCGCATGGCGCGCTCGACCTTGCTGGACGTGGTCGAAAAGCGGCGTGCGATACCGGGATAGAGCTCCTTGGTGATCCGGTTGATCACGTCGTGATCCTCAACCACCATCCGAACGGCCTCTCTGAGATAGGCGTAGCCCTTGATGTGGGCGGGAATACCGATGGAAAGAAAGATATTGGTCACTTTTTCGTCAATCGTGCTTTCTCCCGCTGGCAAAACCATTTCCTCACCCGCATAGGCGGTCATGTCGTTTTGAAGGGCAACCTCTCGGATACGCGTATAGAGCGCATGCATGTCAAAGGGCTTGATCATGTAATAATCCGCGCCCATACTCATGGCGCGGGCAATAAAGTCGTCCCTCGTTAAGCCAGTCACCATGATCACATGCGGCTTTTTGCCCAGATTCATCTTGTTCAGCGCCTCAAGGGCTCCAAATCCATCCATTCTCGGCATTACGATGTCTAAAAGCACAACGTCCGGCACGAGCGACGAAGCCTGCTCCACCGCTTCCACGCCGTCTCTGGCCGTACCCACAATTTCAATATCCTGTTTTCTCGAAAGAAAATCCACCATCAGCCGCACAAGCGTCTGGTTATCATCCACAATCAGCACGCTGATTTTGTCCATAGTCCACCCTCCGTTTTCACTTGTCTCTATACCATATATTCACCATCTTTCCAACATATGTATAAAAAAATACAAAAACCACGAACAAATTCCTTCGTTCGTGGTTTTTGATGAATTCAGGCTTATTTTATCCGATTTTTCAAAAATCCCTCAGCAAACGGCACATTTTTGACAAACATACTTTTCCCGTTCAGATAGGAAAGCGCTCCAGCGTCCGATTCAAAGAGAAATGTGATTTTATAGGAGTACAGCGCCTGATAATGCCGGTCATTATCAGGCTTTGCACCGTAGGCAGTGTCGCCCCAGAGGGGATGGCCGATATCAGCCAGCTGAGCGCGGATCTGGTGGGTTCGGCCCGTTACAAGCACGCATTCGACGAGGGATTTTCCCTTGTCAAAGGACAGGGCTTTATACTTTGTTTCGGCGTACTGGCCGCCGGGCACGCTTGTCTTTGAAACGCGCACGCGGCTTTTGCCCTGCGTTTTTACAATAAAGCCCTTTAATATGCCCTCAGGCGGCGTAAGCCTTCCCTCGGTCAGGCACAGATATGCCTTCTCGATTTCATGAGTTCTGATTTTATCTGACAAAATATGCATAGCTTCTTCCGTCTTTGCGCAGATGACGATGCCGCCGGTAAAGCGATCGATGCGGTTGACGAGAACGGGCTGAAAGCCGCTTTCCTGTATTTCGCCCTTCTGATAAAGGTATGCCCGCGCGTGCGTCAGAAGCGTATTCACCTTTTCGTTTTCATCCGGATGGCACAAAAGTCCGGGCCTTTTGTCCAGAAGAAGGATATTTTCATCCTCATAGACGACGGACACATTGTATCTGAATTTGTCAAGCAATCTGTCCTTCTTCTCAACAGGCGCGAAGAATTCGTCTTCTATATAAAAGGTAAGCTCGTCGCCCGTTTGAAGCCTGTCGTCCGCATGCGCGCTCTTTCCGTTTCGCTTGATCTTTTTAAGGCGCAGAAATTTTTGAATGAGCGCGTTGTTAAGCGCAGGCACGTGCGATTTGATCCACCTGTCCACCCTGCGCCCGTCGTCTTCCTTTAAAACCGTAAACGATTTCATGCGTTTTCTCCTTTACGCCTCCTGAAGGGCGCCGCGCAGCGGATTCCATTTTCCGCGGATGTAGCGAATCGAAAGCAAAAGGCTTAAAACCAGATTGTGCGCAATCATGCACGCCCATGCTGCGACAAGGCCATGGCCCAGCAGGACGACGAAGACATACGTTCCGAGAATTCGAACGCCCCACATGCCCAGCGCACCGAAAATGAAGGTGGACATGGTGTCTCCAACGCCATGGAAAATGCCTTCGATGATAATTCCGATGCCGTAGGCGGGCTCCGAAATCGCGACCATCATCAGAACCGTCGTTCCAACCTTGATGATCTCCTCGCTCTTAGTGAAAATGCGCATGATCGCTTCCGCGCCGAAGAACAGCGCGCCGCCCGAAAGAATCATGACCAATACTTCGATGATCAGGAGCATGTGGCAGATGCTCTTCATTTTCTTGGGATTCTTTTCGCCCAAGGACATACCGATTAAGGTGGAAGCCGCCGCCTGCATGCCGTAGCCGGGAATGTAGAACGCGCTTTCCGCGGTATTTGCGATGGTGTGCGCACCGGTTGCGACTTCGCCCAAGGTATTGATCATGCCGGAGAAGGCGACATAGCCGGAAGAAGTTGCGATTCTTTGAAGAAGCGCTGGAAACGCCACACGGAAACACGGCTTCAAAATCGCGGGATCGGGCTTTAATGACATGCCTCTGGGCGATAAAAGCTTGCTTCTGTAAACCGCAATCGTCATCCACACGCCGCCGACTACAAACGAAATCGCGCTTGCAGTCGCCGCGCCCGTGGTTCCGAGGTTCATGCCGGGAATCGTCAAATTCATGCCAAAAACGGATAATGCGCGGGTTTCGTAGATCATGAAGAAATTCAGCACCATGTTTACAATGTTCGTCGCCGTATTGACCACCATCGGCGTTTTGGTGTCGCCCGCAGCGCGAAGGACGGTGCCGTAGATAATGAGCGCGCTTCTAAAGATCATGGGCGTATAGATGATGAAAAAATACGTGCCCGCATCCTTTTGAATAGAGGGATCGGCGTTCATCCACACAGGAACAAACCGCGAAATCGGAAGAATGATGATCGAAAGCAACACGCCCACAATCAGCGCCACGCCTGTCGCCTGCGCAGCCGCTTTTCTAACAAGATCCTTTTCACCCGCGCCCACAGCGCGCGCAATCAGCGACAGAAATCCAACCGCAATCGCCGATACAATGCCGCCGATCAGCCAGTTGACCGTCATGGTGCAGCCGACAATGGCCGAAGCGTTGTCGCTGTAGCGGCCAACCATGGCTGTGTCCACATAGGAAACGGCGGTGATTAAAATCTGCTCAAGCACTGTCGGCCACGCGAGGGCAAAAATCATTTTAAGCGCGCTTTTGCGCGAAAATTCCGTCTGCATTTCGTCCTCCGAAAAACATATTTCTGTCATTATAGCATATGCGTGTGAAAAATGGGAGATCAATCATTATGAAATTGCATTGTTTTTTCAAAATACGCGCAAAATAGATAAAAAAGCAATCAGGAGGAAACGCGCATGAAGCAAATCAGAACCGACCTCGCCATGGAATCGTCCGAGGCTGCAGGGCAAATTCCGGGCGTAAAAATCGCAAGCTGGGAGGAATCGGGCGTACTCATTACGGAGGTGGTGATCGAAAATGAGGACTCGGCAAAAAGTCTCTCAAAGCCCGTCGGACGATACATCACCCTCGAATGCGAAGGCGTGCGCACGCGCGACCCGATGGCCTACGACGCTGTGTCCGCCATACTGGCAGAGGAAATTGCGCGCCTTCTGCCGCCGGATGAAAACGGCGCCCCCGCGCTCATCGTAGGCCTTGGAAACCGCATGGTCACGCCGGATGCACTCGGGCCCAAGACGATCGACAAGGTTTTGGTCACGCGCCATCTGATCAATGAACTGCCCGATGAAACGGACGAAAGGCTTTCAAACGTTTGCTGCATCTGCCCGGGCGTTCTGGGCGTAACGGGTATTGAAACCATGGAGAGCATAAAATCCATCGTGTCGATGGTCAATCCCCGCGTGATTATCTGCATAGACGCGCTTTCGGCGCGCGCCTCCAAACGCGTGGGCGTGAGCGTTCAATTGTCGGACGTGGGCATTCAGCCGGGATCAGGCGTGGGTAACCACCGCCGCGCCATCACCAAAGAGGAGCTGCACGTGCCCGTCATCGCCATCGGTATGCCCACCGTCGTTTACGCCTCCACCATTGCGCGGGACGCGCTCTACCTGATGAGCGAGGGAGAAGCGGACGAAGAGACGCTGGATCAGATCACAAAGACGCTTTTTGAAAACGAAATCGGCGAGATGATCGTAACACCCAGAGAAATCGACGACATGATCGAGGACGCCGCAGGTATCATCGCGCGGGCGATCAATATTTCCCTTCAGGATCGCCTGTCTCCCGATGAATTGGATGGCCTTTTGAAACGTTGACAAAAGCGTGAAATTATTTCAAACTATTGAAGTTTATGACAAAATGTAGTATAATATTATTGCAAAGATATCTTATTTTATACTTGGAGGATCCATGAAGAGACTTCGCCGCTTGTTGGCATCCCTTCTGATGATTGCAATTATTTTGTCCCCCGCCGGTGGTTTTGCCGCCGAGGGACTGTTTTTCATGCCCGCGGGGATCCGTGAAATAGAATCGGAGGCGTTTTCGGACATTCCCATGCCAAACGGCGTTTTCATCCCCGATTCCTGCACGTCAATCGCGCCCGACGCATTTTCAAATCCCGAAACGCTTGAAATTTACGGCTTCACAGGCTCCGAGGCGGAACGCTATGCCGCCGACGCCGGCGCAGTCTTTCATTCCGTCGGGATCAAAAACGCGTCCGTTTTAGGGCCCGCATGGGCGTCGCCCGACAGAAGCGTAAGCTTCTCGGCTGATTTTGAATGCGAAGAGGCTGCTGCGGTAGCGTTCGAAATTTCAAAGGACGGCGAACTGATCTTCAAATCCGAACCATCAAGGGAAGCTTCCTTCGCATACGCCTTTTATGACGGCGGCGAATATGAAGTCTGCGCCGTCATTGAAAGCGCGTTTGAAACCGTTGTTGCCCGTCTGCCGTCCCCTGTAAAGGTTGCAGATCGCATTTTAACCGCCGAAGAAGTTTTCTATCTTGAAATCGGCGAAAGCGTAAACCTTATTTCAAGCGAGGAAACGCGCCCCGTTTCCCTGTTCGCACCCGAAAGCGGTCTTTCCGTGTTCGAAACAACCGTCACCGGAAACGAGCTTGGAAAATACGTGGTCACCGCCTCCGCCCAGACGGATGAGGGAGTCGTATACACGGACATCCCTGTCGAAGTTATCATCTCCGCAAAAAGCGTTACCATAACTGCGGAGCACGATCATGTACTTGAAAACCATTCGATTCAGCTAAACGCATCCGTTTATCCCGAAAACGCGACCTATACAAATGTTTCCTGGTCAGTGGACGATCAGGAAATCGCGTCCATTTCCGATGACGGCGTTTTGACCGGATTAAAAAAAGGAACGGTAACCGTATTCGCAACCTCGGGCGACATAATGGACGCTATGGAAATCCGCGTAGAAAAGGCAGTTTCAGCATTTGAAATTGCCGCCGAAAATATTCCTGAAACGCTTTATACCGGTATGCGCTTTGAACTTTCAGCAAATGCGGTTCCTGAGGACGCATACAACCCCACCTGCGCTTATACTTCCCTTACGCCCGAAATCTGCGCGGTAGACGCGTTTACAGGCGAAGTAATCTGCTTAAAAGCAGGCGAAGGCAAAATTCTCGCAACCGCCAACGATCTTGGCGGCGCATCGGCGGAATTTACATTCACGGTGCTTGAGGGCGTATCGGAAATCGCGTTTAACGCCCTTCCAGATATTTTAAGCGCGGGCGAGACTTTCCAGATTGAATACACCGTTCTCCCTGAGACCGCGCACGATAAAACAGTTTGGTTTGATTCATCCGACGAAACCATCGCATCCGTATCCGAATCCGGCCTGATCACTGCCGTTTCGCCCGGAAACGCGACCATTTCGGTCAGAGCGGCCAATGGATTTACAGCCATTGTTCCCGTTAAGGTTCTGACGAGCGTTTCTTCTGTAAAGAGCGCGCTTTCCACCCTTTACTTAAATCCTGGCATGACGGCAAATCCCATCGGTAATTTCGTATTCGTTCAGCCTGAAAACGCCACCTATCCTTCCCTCACATGGTCGAGCGATAACAGCCTTGTGGCGACCGTTGACAAAAACACCGGTCTTGTTACTGCCGTGAGCAAGGGAACGTGCAGAATTACGGGCGTATCGCACAACGGACAAACTGCATCCTTTGCCGTAATGGTTGTAACAGACGCGCGCGTCGTTCAGAAAATCGCCATCTCCTCCACCTATGGCGCACTGAATGTCGGAAACACCGCCGTTTTAACGCCCTCGGCGACGCCGTCCAATAAATACACCTCCGGCACATGGTATTCGTCGAATCCCGAAATCCTTGAAATTGCATCCGTCGGCAGCAGCAATAAAGCCACCATCAGAGCTGTTTCACCCGGAGAAGCTACGATCTATGCCATTGCCTCCAGCGGCATAACCGCAAAGTGCACTGTCGTCGTCAATCCCATTGTCGTTACAGGCCTGCACCTGAACGCCTCCTCCATTTCCTTAAACGTCTCGGACAGCTTCCCCTTGGGTGCGGTTTTCGAGCCTGAAAACGCGACCGCGACGGATCTTACGTGGACAAGCAGCCGTGAGGACGTCGCCACTGTCAATCAAAACGGCCTTGTCCGCGCGCTCAAGGGCGGCATGACGGTCATCACCGCAATGACGGAGGACGGCGTTAGCGCATCCTGCAGAGTTACGGTCAATACCATTTTGATGACGGACGCCAAATTATCTGCAGAAAAAATTTCTGTTCTTGCAGGCGACAGCGGAACCATCGCCTACACCGTAACCCCCGAAAACGCAACGCCCGCCGGTTTTTTCTGGCAATCAAGCGATATAAACGTCGTCTCCGTTCATGCAACAAGCAGCAAAATGAACTATCTGAAGGCCGGAAGCGCCGTTATCACTGGAAACGCGCTTGACGGAAGCGGCATAGCGCTTACGCTTCATGTGGAGGTAAGGGAGGTTCCGATCACATCCTTTACAGCCAACGCAGAATCCGTAACGCTCCTCCCCGGCGAAAGCTTTGCGCTTTTCACCCGCGTTCTGCCCATCGGCGCATCCTGCGCGCGACCCGCGTTTGCGTCAAGCGATGAAAAAATTGCTTATGTCTCCCCGGACGGCGTGATCACCGCCGTTTCCAAGGGACAGGCAACGATCACCGCTCAGGTCGGTCAGGGCGATTATATCCACACCCTCGAAATCCCGGTAACCGTAGAAAAGGTAAACGACGTGACCTACCGCGCCCTCATCATGGGCCAGTTCACCGTTCCCGCGACAGACGGCTATCTGCCCTTCTCCAACAACAGCACCAAGGGCTTTACGGACGCCATTTCACGCTCGACCATCGATGGAAACCGCTACGAGGTCACCAGAATCGCCGGCTCCCCCTCGCCCGGCGCAATCCGAAACGCCATTTCGCGCCTGTCCAACCAGGCTGACGAAAACGACGTAACCGTGATCTTTTTCCTGACCCACGGCACTAACACCGGCTCTGAAGGATATCAAATGCAGACCAACAGCCGCGTCATCATTGAATCCATCGATATGATCAACGCCCTTAAAGAGATTTCGGGGCATGTGGTGTTTGTGCTGTGCACCTGCCACAGCGGGCGCATCCTGTCGACCTCCGGCGCAAAAGCGCTTGTGGCTGCAGGCGGAAATTATGTGGGCAAAAACGGAAAGGGTCGCCTTTCCATCCTTTGCTCCTCCACATCCACCAATTCCAGCTATTATCGCGTGAACGACGAAAAGCTTTCCTATGATTTCTACACCCGCTCGGTAACGCTCGGTCTTGGCTGGGACATGCTTGGCGATTCCGCCACGAACACCCTTCTTGCAGACAAGAACGGCGATAACAAAGTAACCGTATCCGAGCTGGCCGCCTATTCAAGGGGCGCGACGCAAAGGGGTATTTCCGCTTTTATCCAGCAATACGGAAAGGACGATTTCTCCGGCCACGCGGCGCAGTTCCCCGCATGGCAGATTGCTTCGGGCGACGAGGATCTGGTCATATTCCAAAGATAAACCTTAAACACCTTAAACGGAGATGATTTTACTATGAGATGCAGCTGCTGCGAATGCGGAACGTATATGGTGCATTCGGAAAGCTCAGAATTAGGCTGCGTGTGTCCCCAGTGCGGCGCAAGGTGTAAAATGTGTCTGGGCACAAACACTGTGGTTTCAAGAGAAGATTTAAAGGCGCGCGCCCTTGGCTATCTTGCAATGCAGGCGGAGCCTGTGCAAATCAAAGAGGAAGACGAGGACAAATACGATGAGCGTCAATACCGAGATTGAACGGAAGTTTCTGATCGTGCGCCCGACGGATGAATTTCTTTCTTCGCTTCCGCACACATGCATCACGCAGACCTATCTGAAAAACGAGAAAGAAAACGTGACCGAGCGCGTGAGAAAGCGCGGAAACCCGGGCGAATATGTCCATACCCACACCACAAAAACGCGCATCGACGACATGTCCAGCATAGAGAACGAAGAAGAAATTACCGAAGCTGAATACAAGTGCCTTCTTGCGCGCGCGGACGCCGAAAGAAACGTTATTTTTAAAACGCGCTGTCTGATTCAAAAAGACGGTTACACCTTCGAGATCGACGTATACCCCTTCTGGAAAAAGCAGGCGGTTATGGAAGTGGAACTCGAAAGCGAAAGCGCGGAATTTGAATTTCCCGAAAGCATCACAGTTATAAGAGAAGTCACGGGCAACCGCGCTTATTCAAATGCGCGTATGGCAAAAAAGATTCCGGATGAAGATTGAATTCTGACAATAGAAAACGCGCGGGCGTGAAGTGCAGCCTCTACACGATCATTTTGTATCGATTACCAAATGTAGGGGCGATCACTGATCGCCCGCGCTAACTTAATGCCCTTGAACGACATCTTTCTTTTGCAACTTCATCAAAATGAAACACAATCTCCATGTATTCGTACCTCTTAAGTGGCATAATAAAGATACCTGTCATAAAGCGCAAAAAAATGGAGGTGACTCAATTGGACATCACCAAACGATTATTCCGCCTGATGGCTCCTTACAAAAAGAAAATCGTCGTTGCGATGATTCTTCAATTAATGGTCATCGGCACCCGCCTCATCGCTCCGCTCATCACGCGCTCTATCATCGGCGATGTCATTCAAGCCGAAACCCGAAACATGCGCCTGCTGATCGCTCTTTGCATCGGCCTTCTTGCATTGGTCGTTGTTCGCGGCGTATGCACCTACATCCGCTCTCTTTCTCTGGAACGGGTGTCTCAGAACGTTGTATTCAATCTTCGCACCAGTCTTTATAAGCACATGGGCGAATTGCCCTATCAGTTCTACGATCACCACAGAATCGGCGACATCATGTCCCGCATGACCGGCGACATCGAAGGCATCCGAAACCTGATTGCCGGCGGCCTTGTCACCGTGTTTGACAACGCCTTAAACTTTGTGGGCGCGTTCATCTTCCTTATGTTCTTAACGCCGCGCCTGATGCTTTCGCTTCTGGCCTTCTGCCCAGTCATCGCCGTGGTTGCATGGGCTTTCAGAAAGAAAATCAGGCCCGCCTTTGTGGCAACCCGCGAGCAGAACGCGGTTCTCAACACCCGCACGCAGGAAAATCTGGCCGGCATGCGCGTTGTAAAAGCCTTTGCCAGAGAGCCCTATGAGTACGAGCAGTTTGAAAAGGACAATCAAAAGCTGCTCGACTGCCACTTAAAAGCCACCTGGATCTGGTCGAACTTTGTTCCGATCATGGAAATCTTATCCGCGCTGTGTACGCCCGTTATGCTGATCGTCGGCGCGAACATGGTTTTAAACAACAAGCTCGACCTTGCCACCCTCATCGCCGTCAACGGCTATGTCTGGATGATCACAAACCCTATGCGCATGCTTTCAAACATCGTAAACATGCTGACCCAGGCGGTCACAAGCGCAGAAAAGCTGTTCTATTACATTGACTTCGGCTCCGCCATCCGCGAAAAGGACAAAACCATCGAACCCAAAGAGCGAAAAGGCAAGGTTGAATTTGACCACGTAAACTTCTCCTACGGCGGAGAAGATGTGCTTAAGGACATCACATTTACAGCCGAGCCCGGACAGACCGTGGCCGTCATGGGCGCAACGGGCGCAGGCAAATCGTCGCTCATTCTGCTCCTCGGCCGCTTCTACGATGTTCGGGAAGGTTCCGTCAAGATTGACGGCGTGGATGTTCGCGATCAGAAGCTGAAAGAGCTCAGACGCTCCATCGGCTATGTTCCGCAGGAAACTTTCCTGTTCTCCGATACCCTCGAGGACAACATCCGCTTCGGCCATCCCGACGCGACCCACGAGGAAGTGGAAAAGGCAGCGCATGTTGCGCAGGCCATCGAATTTATCGACCATATGCCCGAGGGCTATGACACCATCGTCGGCGAACGCGGCATCGGCTTATCCGGCGGCCAGAAGCAGAGAATCGCCATTGCCCGCGCGGTTTTAACCGATCCTCACATTCTGGTTATGGACGACTCCACCTCCGCCGTCGACATGGAAACCGAATATCTGATTCAAAACGACCTTAAGGAAGTGCTTAAAAACCGCACAACCTTTATTATCGCCCACAGAATTTCCTCCGTCAAAAACGCCGACCTCATCCTTGTTCTCAAAGACGGCCGCATTGTCGAGCGCGGCACGCACAAGGAGCTGCTTTCCATGGAAGGCGAATACTTTAGCATGGTTCAGGACCAGTATAAGGATCTGAAAAACGTCATGTCGAAGGGAGGTACGCTGTAATGGCCAAAATGCTCAGACAAATTGACGACGAAGTGCTCGAGAGCCCGTTTAATAAACAACAGTTTTTCAGGCTCCTTACGTACATGAAGCCGTACCTGAGAAATGTGTGTATCGCGCTTGTGCTCATGGTCATCGCCGCCGTATGCTCCCTCGGTAGCACATTCCTGCTTTCAAGCGCCATCGAAGCGCTCGAAAACCTGAACAAACGTGACATCTACATCTATCTCATCGGCATGATCGTTACCGCCATCATCGGCTCCGTCTGCGTGCGCTACCGCGTGCGTCTGATGGACTCCGCCGGCCGACGCGCGCTTGCCACCCTGCGCGAGGATCTGTTCAGGCACATTCAGGGCCTGTCCTTCTCTTTCTTTGACACCCGCTCGGCAGGCAAAATCCTCGTGCGCGTTATAAACGACGTAAACAGTTTAAACGACTTATTCACAAACGGCATTGTAAACGTACTGGTCGACTGCTTCACGCTTGTGATTCTTTTGGTTATCATGCTCGCGGTCAACTGGAAGCTGACGCTCATCTCCATGTGCATCATGCCCTTCCTTCTTTTCATCCTCTTTAAATTAAAGCGCGTCATGCGAAAGCGCTGGCAGCGCGTTCGCGTAAAGACCTCCTCTATGAACGGATACCTGCACGAATCGCTGGCCGGTATGCGCGTCACCGAGGCCTTTGTGCGCGAGGACGAAAACCAGGAAACGTTTGAAAATGTAAACGACGACATTCGAAACACCTGGATGAAAGCCATCGAGGTCAACAACGCCTTCTGGCCCGCCCTGGACTTCACGGGCACCTGCGGAACCATCCTTGTATACATTTTCGGCGTAATCATGATGGGCGATCCCGTAAAGCCCTTGGCGCTTGCGAATCTCATGCTGATTATCTGGTATCTGGGCAGATTTTGGGAGCCGCTCAACACCCTTTCAAACTTCTACAATAACGTTTTATCCGCCATGGCGTCCATGGAGCGCATATTTGAAATCATGGACACCGAAAGCGAAATCAAGGACAAGAAAGACGCAAAGCCCCTTCCGCCCATCAAGGGCCGCGTGGACTTTGAAAACGTCACCTTCTCCTACGACAGGGAAAAGATCGTCCTTAAGAACGTAAGTTTCACCGTCACCCCCGGCCAGACCATCGCCCTCGTTGGCCCGACGGGCGCGGGCAAGTCCACGGTTGTAAACCTCATCAGCCGATTCTACGACGTAACGGACGGCGCGGTGAAGCTCGACGGCCACGACGTCAGAGACGTTCAGCTTCGCTCCCTTCGCGAGCAGATGTCAGTCATGATGCAGGACAGCTTCATTTTCTCCGGCACCATCATGGACAACATCCGCTATGGCAGACTTGATGCGACGGACGACGAGGTCATCGCCGCCGCCAAGGCCGTGTACGCCCACGACTTCATCATGCAGATGGAAAAAGGCTATGAGACTCAGGTCAACGAGCGCGGAAGCAGTCTGTCCGTAGGACAGAAGCAGCTGATTTCCTTTGCGCGCGCTCTCTTAAATGATCCCAAGATTCTGATCCTCGATGAAGCCACTTCCTCCATCGACACCCACACCGAAATCCTCATCCAGAAAGCGCTGGACGAGCTTTTGAAGGGCAGAACCAGTTTCGTCATCGCGCACCGCCTGTCCACCATCCGAAACGCCGACTGCATCATGGTCATTCAGGACGGCAACATCGCGGAAGCCGGCACGCACGACCAGCTCATCAAAAATGAGAAGGGCCACTATCGCGCGCTGTGCGATGCGCAGTATAAATTCCTTCTGGAGGAATGATACCCTTGAAACGCACCATTCTCATCTGGGGCGCAGGCAGAATCGGCCGCGGCTTTGTGGCGGATATCTTTGATCGCCCTGATTGGCAAACCGTCTTTGCGGATATCGATTCTGCGCTTGTTGATGATTTAAACCGCGCAAAGAAATACACCATCCACAAAGCCACGAAGGACGGTATTGACGTAGCAACCGTCGAAAACGGCTTTTTTGCCCTCCACACGGACGACACAAATGCGCTTAAGGAGATTTTCCTTCAGGAAAATCTCCTTCTCGACATTGCAGTGCACGCGCCAAAGCTTCCGGAAGTGGCCGATCAGATTGCGCCGCTCATTGAGCATCGCGCAAAGAACGCGCCCAATCTCCCTATGGACATCATGATGAACGTCAACATGGCCTCGCCCGACGAACGGTTCGCTTCTCTTTTAGAAGAACGTCTGACGGGAGATACGCTTTCGTATTTCAAAGAAAATGTCGGCATAACGGGCATTTTTGCCATGTGCATATCGCCCGTCGCGCCCGAATCCATCTTAAAAAACGATCCATTGGCGCTTTGGAACAACGGTTTTCACGAGCAGGCCATCGATAAAAACCGCCTGAAGTGCACACCGCCCATTCTTCCGCGTTTAAGGCTCACAGACGACGTAGCAAAGGAAGAAACGCGCAAGCTTTACACCCTCAACATGGCGCACGCGCTCATCTGCTATCTGGGGCTCAAAAAGGGGCTTGAAACCTCGTTTGACGCGGTAAGTGACAGAGAAACACGCGAAACGCTTCTGTCCGCCCTTTCGGAAGCCTCCTTCGGTCTTTCGCACGAATACGGATTTTCCATGGAGGAAATGGATGCGTGGCAGAAAACCATCGTGTCCCTTCTTGAAAACCCGTACATCAAGGACAACCTAAAGCGTCTGGGCGCGGACACGCGCCGAAAGCTCGGCCCATACGATCGGCTGGTAGGCCCTGCAAGGCTGTGCGCAAAGCATGGCCGCAGACCTCATGCGCTTTCCAAAGCTATCCGCGCGGGCTTCGATTATGAAAACGAAGACGAAGGCACACAGGCCGTCCGCGAATGCGTCAAAGCTTGCGGCATAATAAAAGCCGTAGAAACCTTTTCCAATCTTCTGCCGGGCGACGGCATATATGACCTGATTTTCCATCAATAACATTATTCAGGAGGAGATTCCCATGTCCGATTATCGCCTCGATACCAAATGCGTACAGGCTGGCTACACGCCCGGAAACGGCGAGCCGCGTCAGATCCCGATCTATCAGAGCACCACGTGGAAATACGCCACCAGCGAAGATATGGCCAAGCTTTTTGACCTGGAAGCCAGCGGCTATTTCTACACTCGCCTTCAGAATCCCACCAACGACTACGTAGCCGCGAAGATTGCTGAGCTCGAGGGCGGAGCCAGCGCTATGCTGACCTCCTCCGGCCAGGCCGCGAACTTCTTTGCGCTTTTCAATATCTGCTCTGCCGGCGACCATATCGTCGCCTCCTCCTCCATTTACGGCGGAACCTTCAACCTCATCTCCGTCACCATGGCGCGAATGGGCATCAAGACCACCTTTGTTAGCCCTGACTGCACCCGCGAGGAGCTGGACGCCGCCTTCACCGACAACACCAAGTGCGTGTTCGGCGAAACCATCGCCAACCCCGCGCTGACGGTTCTGGACATTGAAAAATTCGCCGAGGCCGCCCATGCGCACGGCGTTCCGCTGATCGTTGACAACACCTTCCCCACGCCCATCAACTGCCGCCCGATCGAATGGGGCGCGGACATCGTCACCCATTCCACCACCAAATACATGGACGGCCACGGCGCGGCGGTCGGCGGCGCGATCGTTGACAGCGGAAACTTCGACTGGATGGCACACGCGGACAAGTTCCCCGGCCTCACCCAGCCCGACGAAAGCTACCATGGCGTGACCTACGCCGAGCGCTTCGGTAAGGAAGGCGCGTTCATCACCAAGTGCACCGCCCAGTTGATGCGCGATTTCGGCTCCATCCAGAGCCCGCAGCACGCCTTTATCCTGAATCTTGGCCTTGAGAGCCTGCACGTGCGCATGCCCCGCCACTGCGGAAACGGAAAGGCTGTCGCGGAATTCCTGAACGCCCACGAGAAGGTTGAAGTCGTTCACTACTGCGACCTGCCCAGCGATCCGTACCATGCGCTTCAGCAGAAGTATCTGCCGAACGGATCCTGCGGCGTGGTTTCTTTCGAACTCAAAGGCGGTCGTGAAGCCGCAAGCCGCTTTATGAAGGCGCTGAAGCTTGCCGCCATCGAAACCCACGTTGCCGACGCGCGTACCTGCTGCCTCTGCCCCTCCGCGTCCACCCATCGTCAGATGACGGACGCGCAGCTGAAAGCCGCCGGCGTTCCCGCAGGCCTGATCAGAATCTCCTGCGGCCTCGAAAACCCCGAAGATCTGATCAATGATATCAGTCAGGCGCTTGAAAGCATCTAAAGAGAGCATAAAAAACCGCCGTGTGCGTTTGATTTCGCACACGGCGTTTTTTTCTCTATGAATCGAATCCCGGTAGGGCGGGGGCTTGCTCCCGCCGCAACACGACTGGTTCCTTAAAATCATTGAAGCCTGATCAATACACTCGTGTTATCGGGACGGGAAACCCGTCCCCTACGGTTACTCCCCAAATGTTTTTACTTCCCCTAACGCCCGTTCGACCCGTAGGGAAGGCGTTTCGCCTCCCGCTGCTAATTTAATGCCATCGAGGCTTGCTTCCCTTTATAAAGCATACGTGAAGCGGCGGGAGCAAGCCCCCGCCCTACGATTTACAAGCGCATGTTTTGTGGGTTACAGGCTTGAAAGATTATAGGGGGTGTTCTGATAAACCAGATAGTTGAGCCAATTGATATACAGAAGACTCGAATGCGACCGCCAGCGCATGACGGGTTCCTTTTCGGGATCGTCGTCCGGAAAATAATTGACCGGGAAGGAATCCGTGATGCCCTGAGCGGTATCGCGCAGGTATTCATTGCGAAGGGTATCCACGTCGTACTCGCCGTGTCCCGTGACGTACACGCGGCGGCCGTTTTTAGACGCGGCGATGTACACGCCGGCAACGTGGCTTTCGGCGATGATTTCAAGGTCGTCCTTGGAGAGGATATCCTCTCTTCTGACCTCGGTATAGCGCGAATGCGGGGCAAGAAAGGTTTCATTGAAGCCGCGCGTCAGAGGATGATGGACGTTTAATACCTTATGCGGAAAAACGCCCACGCATTTTCTGGAAAGGGCATGCTTCGGGATGCCGTAATGGTGATAAAGCGCCGCCATCGCCGCCCAGCAAATAAACATGGAGGAATACACGTTTTCATCCATCCAGTCCATAAGGCGGGTAAGCTCGTCCCAGTAAAGCACATTTTCAAATTCCAGCTTTTCAACCGGCGCGCCGGTCATGATGAACGCGTCGTACCTCTCCCCGCTTTTGATCACGTCGTCAATCGTGACATAGAAGGTTTCAAGGTGCGAAACATCGGTGTTTTTTCCGGTATAGGTGCCCGTTCGGATAAAGGTGATTTCGGCCTGAAGGGGCGTATTGCTCAAAAGCCTTAAAAGCTGGGTTTCCGTGACAGGTTTAATCGGCATCAGATTGACGATGCCGATTTTTAATGGTCTTATGTCCTGCCGATTCGCTCTGTCGTCGGTCATGACAAAGATATTTTCATTTTTTAAGGCTTCCACCGCGGGCATATGGTTCGGGATTTTGACAGGCATGGATCGTTCCCCTATTTATAATCGATGATGCGCCAGGCAAACATGAAATTTCGCGTGTAATAGCCCGATCCGGTCGCCGGAATCAGGCGATAGCCGACGCTGCCGTTGCTGTTGGACGAATCGATGAATACGCCCTTTTCATAATGCTTGCCGCTGATTGTGCCCTCGCCCACATAGATACCAACGTGAGTGCACCATTCAACATCGTCATTTTTCCAGCAGATGATATCACCGGGCTGCAGGTCTTCGATTCTGGTGATTTTAAGCCCTCTGTTCAGCTCATTGAAGTTGGGCGTGTTCGGAAATCTGCCATCTTTGTCGTTGGTGGTGGATGCACCCGTGCTCATGCCCAGGGCTTCTCTGAAGCATTTATTGACAAAGCCGACGCAGTCCATTTCGGAATAGGATCTGCCCACCAGTGTATCGGCATATTCAAGAAGAATGCTGGCTTTGGTAACAATGGGTTCAAATTCAAAGCCGTACAATCTGGCAAATCTCTCTACGCTTGATCCGCTGTGGCCGATAATAGTTCTTTCCTCGCCCAAACGCCCCAGCGCATTGTCCTCAAAGGTAATATTCTTTCCGAAAATCTTAATGGTATCTAAGTTCAAGCAATCGGCAAAGGCTTCTTTTCCGATAAAGGTGACAGAGGCGGGAATCTGAACGTTTCTGAGCGCCGCATTTCCGATGAACGCGCCCTCTTCAATCCGATTTATCGTTTGCGGAATTTCCATCGCGAAGGTTGTCGGTAAAAAAACATATAGCAGCATAACGCAGAAGGAAATTGTTCTGCGCCAAATCGCACAGCCTGTACGATGGGGATTTGAGAATAAATTACAGTACTTCATATTACGAATTTTACCACATTTCGGGACATTTGTAAACCCTTTGCCATGAAAAAGAAATATTCTACGTGAAAAAGCCTCAAAAGCAAAGGCCGCCGTGCGAACACGGCGACCTTTGTCTGGTTTAGAAAATATACTTTTCAGGTCAAATTATTTCGCGGCCATCCAAGCATCAACCTGACGCTGTACTTCAGCAACGATTTCGGCAGCGCCGTTGGCAGCGAGCTTCTCACGGAACTCGGCAACAATGGCTTCTACCTCTTCGGGGCTGGCGCAGCGGCCGTTTACGAGGTCATCCTGATACTCGAGAACGATGCTGGTGCAGGCGGCAACTTCGTTGACAACGGGAGCGGTGTCAAATACGAAGCCGAGGTGGGCAGGAACGATGCACTCAGCGTTGTACTTCATCATGTTCTTCATCATGATGTTGTCTTCGCCGACGAGGGACTTGGGCGCGTTAACGATGGTGAGGTTGCCAACGGGGGCATTGTACCAGTAGTAGTAACCACGGTTGCCAACATCAGCGTTGCGGCTGCCTTCGAAGTCGAAGGTCATGTCGCCGTCCTCAGTGTAGGCCCAGTGGATGCCTTCAACACCGAAGCGCATCATGGTGGCTACAAAGGGATCGGTGTTAACGAGCTCGAGGAACATCAGAGCGCGCTCGGGGTTCTTGCAGTTGGCGGAGATGGCGGTACCGGCAGAGAAGTAGTTGTTGGTCTCGGTCCAGATAACGTCAGCCATCATCATCTTGGAGGTCCACTGATCAGAGTGGAGGTGCTCCTGCATGTTGGTGTAGCCCCAGCCAGTGAAGAAGCATACGCCGTTAGCGGGCTTGCGGAGGTCGCTTCTGTCGGTCTCATCATACAGATAGATGCCGTCTGCAACCATGCGCTGCTTCTGGAGGCAGAACTCGAGGAACTCGGGGGTGTCATAGAAGTTTACGATGGTGTTGGAGTCATAGCCAGCGAGGTCCATGATGCCATCGATGTTGGCAACGGCCAGGTAGGAGTCATTGAGGAAGGTCTCGAAAGCGAAGTTGTAGGGATAGATGAGGTTGTTTGCCCAAGCGATCGGATACTCGGCCATCTCGGGATACTTCTCATCGCGCCACTCTTTTACTTCGTAGAAGAGATCTTCGAGCTCACGGAAGTTGGAGTGCTGATAATCGGTGATGTCAATGCCCATCTCTTCGATCATATCAGCATTGTAGATGCAGGAGATGAAGTATCCGTTGTCCTTGAGGGAGGGGATACCGTAGATCTCGCCGTTGATCTTCATGCCTTCCCAAACAGACTCGGGGAAGAGCTGATAGGTGCCAGGAGCATACTCAGCGAAGAGGTCGGTGAGGGGATAGTAAGCGCCGCGCTGAGACTCGATAACGTAGTCAGACTTGGACTGAGAGCCGAAGCCTACGATGCCGATGTCGTCGCCGGAGGTGAGCATGGTGCCCATCTTCTCTACCCAGTCAGCGGAGGTCATGTAGGTGATGTTTACTTTCGCGTTGAGGATGGGGAGAATGTACTCGTTCAGAGCATCGTTTACGATCTGGAGATCCGTCGGGGGCTGGGAGCCGATATACCAATCGAACTCGCAGTACTCGAGCTCTTCAGCAGACGCAAAGGAAGCGAAAGAAAGAGCGAGCATGATGGACAGAACGACTGCCAACAGTTTCTTCATAGGGTTGTCCTCCTTAATATTTTTAGCGGCCCTGCCGCAAGGGTTACAATGAAATGGGCGTTATCCCTTTACGCTTCCGAGGGTCAGGCCCTGTACGAAGTAGCGCTGGAAGAAGGGATATGCGCAGAGGATGGGAACAATGACAATGATGGTGCAGGACATGCGCAGATTCTGGTCGGGCAGCTGATCGAGCAGCTTAAGACCGTCAGGCGTACCCGCGATTTCCGCATTCTGCTTCAAGAAGTCGATGTTGTCCTGAATGTTTTTAAGCAGGGTCTGAAGGGGCGTAAGGCGCGCATCCTTGATGTAGAGCATACCGGTGAACCAGTCGTTCCAGCGGTTGACCACGTTGAAAAGTGCAATCGTCGCAAGACCCGCCTTGAACAGGGGAAGAACGATGGAGATAAATACTCTGAAATGACCCGCGCCGTCAATACGCGCCGCTTCAAACAGAGAATCCGGAATAGTGGAAAGGATGAAGGTGCGCAGAATGATGACGTTATAAGCGGATACGAGGCTCGGCAGAAGGAAAATCCAGATGGAGTTGTCGATCTGAAGATAGCGCACATTCATGATGTAGTTGGGAACCAGACCGCCCGAGAACAGCATCGTGAAGAACAGAACCCAAGTATAAATTCTTCTGAATTTGAAGTTCTTAAGCGCAATGACGTAGGCATACATCGACATGACCGCAAGGCTCATGACCGTACCGGTAATCGTGTGGATGATGGTGATGCTGTAAGAGGCCAGAATCTGATCGCCCATCTGTCCAAGGTAGGTATAGCCCTGAAGCGACCACTCAGACGGGAAGAAAGAAAAGCCGTTTAAGGAAATGCTCATCTCCGAGGAGAAGGATACAATAATCACCAGCGCCAGCGGAATCAGCATCAAAAGAGAGGCAAGGCCTAAAATGATGCAGAAAAACACGTTCCAGCCGGGAGTGATGCGATTGAAGCGATTGAAATCGCCCTTGAGTTTCTTTGTCTTTGCCATATCTTTCGCTCCCCCCCTTTAAAACATTGCGCTGTCGGGATCGATCTTGTTGACAATGGCGTTCACCGTTAAAATGAGCGCAAAGCCGACCACCGACTGGTAGAAGCCCGCCGCCGTCGCCATACCGACGTTGGAGAGTCTTGTCAGGGCGCGATAGATGTAGGTGTCGATAACGTCTGTAACCGGGTAGATTCGTCCGCTGTCCTTGGTAACGACGTAGAAAAGGCCGAAATCACCGCGGAAGATGTTGCCCATGGCGAGGATGATGGAGATGCCGATAACCAGACGCAGGTGCGGAATTGTGATGTACCATGCCTGCTGACGCTTGGTTGCGCCGTCCAGAACCGCCGCCTCGTAGTATTCGTGAGAAATACCGGAGATAACGGCCAGATACAGAACCGTCTGGTAGCCCACGCCCTTCCAGGCATTAATGAATACCAGAAGATACGGCCATAGGCCGCGCTGCTGATAAAAGTCCATGCCCTTATCCACGACGCCCAAGCCGACCAAAAGCTTTTTGATCATGCCATAGTCATAATGGAGGAAGGCCGAAACGACAATCATGACAACCGCCCAGGAAAGGAAGTAGGGAAGCATATAAATCGTCTGCAGCGTCTTGGCATAGAGCCTCGAGTGAACCTCGGACAGAAGCAGCGACATGGTTACCGCAAGCACCATGTTTAAAATGATGAATACGAGGTTGTAGCACACGGTATTTCTGGTGATGACCCACGCATCGGTGCTGGTAAACAGGAATTCAAAGTTCTTAAGACCTACAAAACGGCTTCCAAGGATACCGGTTGTAATGTTCAGATCCTGAAACGCCATAATCAAACCGAAAATCGGCAGATAGCAGAAAATAACCAGCCAAATCAGCGTCGGCAACGCCATAAGGTGAAGCGGTATTTCTTCTTTTTTAAACCACTTCTGTTTTTTCTTTGTCAGTTCCACCTTTCCACTTCCCTTACGTTAATATCAGACGAACAAGTATAATGTATTATATATTATAATACAGTAAAATGCAATAGAATTTCATAATCTTACAAAATTTTTTTTGATTTCTATGCCAATTGCATAGAAATGGAAAACAAGCGCGATATATAACTAATGGCCGCGCAGACGGAAAGCCCACGCGGCCAAGTGGTTTACGCGTATTTTTTCTTCATTGCTTTGGTGTAGTCCTGATATGTGGCGTACCCTTTCAAATCCGCGCTTCCGGCAACTTTACGTCTTAAAAACTCGGAGGGCGTCAGGATATTGGCGGGCTGCTTCCCCTCTTCCTCTTTCGGCGCCGCGCCTGAATACGATCTGGGCGCGTTTTTCTGGTTCCAGTTCGCCTGCGCCTGTTCGTCCAGAAGCTTTTTATAGTAATATTCAAGCGTCTTTGTGTATTCTTCCACATCGTCCAGATAACGCTTGTACGCCTTTTCCTCGGCGTCTGAAAGCGCCTTGAGCTCCGATTCCATCTGACGGGTTTCAGCGTCATAAGCGCTTAAGGCAAGATTGTACATATCGTCCATCGAGCCGGCCAATTGCGCCATATAATTCTGATAGGCATGCTCGCCCGCCGTCTGGGCAAAGGAGTTTACATATCCGCCGGAAAGCGCGCTGGCCGCGCCCATGGCGTCTTCCATGGCGCGCTTTCCAAGATAGGTCTGTTCGTCCTTCATTTGCTGATACATGGAATCGTTTGCCGGATTATAGGAAAAATCCTCGCGGGCAAGCGCCTTTTCAACCAGCTCGTCGATGCGCTTTGTGTAGTCGGACGCATAATCCTTCGGGCGGTTGTCCTCAAGGAATTTTACCTTTCCCGCCGTGTCGAGACCCGAAGGCATGCTGTTTACAATGCTGCCTGCGAGCTTCGCCCAGGTGGATGCGCCGATTTCACCAGTCGGAGCGATGCCGTTTGCGCGCTGATATTCGTTTACGGCCTTATACGTATCCTCGTCAAACAAATCGTCGTCGCTCAATTGATAACCCGCGCCTCTAAGAAGCTGTTTTAGGGTTTTGACCTCTTCTCCCGTATCGCCGATACTCATATTCAGATAAGCCATATTTCTCTTCCTTCCTTTATTAAATAGCATTAAAGACCAAACGACATGGAAAGCGGAATCAACGCGCCCTGAGGAATCGGGCTTACATCCCGGTTATGAAGCACAATCAGACCTGATGAAAGCGCTTCAAGATCCGCCATGCAGTTCCCGACATAAATCGCCCGCGACTGCGCTCTCAATGGGCGGCTGCCCTCCGGAAGATAGGCGACCGTGCGCCTTTCACCCGATATCACCTCCGCATCCATTGCACCGATTCCCGAAAGAAACACACCCGTTCCCGTGTTTAAAAAAGACGGCGCATTTTCATCCTCATTGGGCGTAAGACCGATAACGGTAAGGGTTTTCCACTCGCCTTTTTTCGTAATTTCAGAAAGCCCGGTTTCCATTTTCTCAATGTCAAGTTTGATCTTCTCCATTTCTTCCGTTGAAAACCGCTTTGAAAACTCTTCCGTAAAATTGTCGCTGTCAAGATTGGAAAACATGAATTTCAGATTCTCGTTCAGCTGATACACCCATGAATGCAGCTGTTTGACCGACTTTACAGGGTCGTTCGGCGTATACACGGGCGAACGCATATAAAAGCCCATTTATACATCGCTCCCTTCCGAAAAGGTTTTTCCAATGGCGAAAATGGTTACGTCGCCCGTGCCCGAAAAGCGAAGGGCAGCGGAATCGCTTCTTCTTGTGGGAACGGGGATAGAAATCGTCCTTTCCGCACAAACCCCATCAAATTCAAAAAACGTTATCCATTCCGCTTCTTCCGCAAATCGGATTTCGATTTTGAGGCATGCATTTTCCTGCATGGCAAATCTCACATGAAGGCGAGACACATACTGCCTTGAGGGCATAGAAAGCGTCATAAGCCCCGTTTCAAAATGCCAGTCAACCCTGCTTTCCTTTAGGAAAAGGCGGGTAGAAATGACTTCATTTTTGTTGTACCAGAGCCCGCCTCCATTCACGGAATATGTTTTCCCATCGCTTGCGCACATGTAAAGTTCGTTTCCGCTTCTGGTAAAATAGCGAATCTCGCTCGCGCTTTCCCGATACCATGCGCCTGATCGCGCATCGTATACAAACAGTGCATATTCCCCGCTTTCATCGTCGCGCATGGAAACATAGTATTTTCCGTTTACAGCGCCCGCGCGGGCATTTTTATAGCGCTTATCGCCCAGGAAAGCGGAAATGCATTCGGGGATGCCGCCGTCGTATGCATAAATACCGCTTAACCCTTTATAGAAAAGCGCGCTTTCCAAAAACGCGATCGATTCGCTGGATCCTGCCTCCACTCCAGGCATTTTATAACTCGTCACCTGAAAATTGGAAGGCTTGTTTCCATACACCCGGATGATTTCTTCCTCTTTAAAGAAGATGACGTTTCCAAGGTCGCTCGCCGCGCCTGTAAACGGCTCGGGAGATGGCACAATCGCCTGATAGGCGTCGGTTGAAATGCCCTGAAACGACTCCCAGTTTGTAGGATCGCCAAGCTTGCAGGCGCAGATTGTATGCGTCTTGCTGCTTGCGCCCCAGATGCGGTTGTCCAGCGCGCAGATGAAATCCAGATCCGGAACCTTTCTTGAAACGGTTATGCTGCTTTGAACCGTCGTTTTTCCCCCGAGCGGATGGATGATGATAATATGATCGTCCGTCCCGCCCTGAACAAGGTAGCTTCCGTCGGGCACAGCCTCGCCGATGCCCGAAATATGCACGCTGTCGCCCTCCTTAAAGCCCTTTCCAATGCCGACAGCAGCGATTTTGGTGTAGTCCGTTCCATCCGCCGTCGTGCCGTCGCGATTGCACGGATACAGAGCCGCAAAGACAACGCTTGTCTCGTTTTCAAGGCTGGTAAGCGTCATCTCCTCCGTGTTCAATAAAAGCTTGTCCGGGAAAATAACGACGTTTGCGCCAAGAGAGGCAAACTGCTTTTTCCCGGGTATCACTTCGCCGACCATGGTTTCGCCATAAAACAACGCGCTTTCCCAGACCCAGCACATCTTTGCATGATCGTACATGGCGTAAACAGTCGCGCATTCCGTAATCACGCCGCGCGCCTTTCGGGGCGCAATGGTGGGATAGCCGTCGGAGGACAGATTCTGAGCATCCTTAAAATACCCATCCGGCGTCGCATGCCTTAAGCACAGGCCCTTGAAGGTGCTTAAAAAGGTCCGCCTGCGTTTGATATTCTTAAGTCCCGGCTGCATACTCGTCTCTCCTATGCATTTTTAATCTTCGCGCGCGTCTTTACATCGTGCGTACGGTTGACGAAATTGGCAAAAGCAAGCCAGGCAGTGTTGTAAAGCATGGCGTCGTTATTGAACAAATCGAACTCGCCGTTCATAAAATCCATCTTCATAAACAGCCAGTAGACGTAAATATCCGAATACGGCTCCGGCGCCAAAAGTTCCTTCGTGCGGTTTCCAAGGTTATAGTCGGGCGCTTCGACATTTTCATATCCCGCATGCGTGTCAAACACATCCGTTTTGATGCGCCCATCCAGCTCCGACAGCCATGAATATTTTATATCATCCGAAAAGGTATTCGGGCGAAGTTCGTCCGCCCGTAAAATGGCAGCCTGTACCGTCATTGAATCGAACCTCCTTTGAAAAGCGGCCGCAGCCGTCAGGCCGCGACCGCAAAGACTTTTTTATTTACATGGCTTTGGATTTTTCAAGATAGCTTCTTTCCGCCATTTCCATGCGCATCACCGCGTTTTCGTCCTCGCGCTGCGAACTTTCGAGAACCTCCGCAATATAATCGGGCACATCCACGGTCACGCCGCGCCTGATCAGATAGTTTTCGCCGTTTACGGAGACGAATACGTCGCCGGTGTAGTTCTGACTGTCCTTAAAAAGGCGAACTTTTACCATTTTCTTTTCCATATTCCTTCTCCTTTTCATCAGTTAGCCGCAGCGTTCGCGGAATAAGAAGACGCGCTTTCGATGCGCACCATGTACTGCTCCACCAGACGCTTGGCGCACTTGGTGGCTTTCCAGCCGACGCTGGAGCGCTGATTGAGCGGATCGTCGCCATAGCCCAGCTGCTTGACGATGTGCGTCAGTCCCCCGCCTTCAATTTCGGTTACGGCATAGGCGTGCGCGCCTAAAACGATGGTGGAAAATACGGAAATCCCGGCGTGTCCGCCCTCGCCGGGATAGATGGTATCGCCGGCTGCCGGTACAAAACCGGGCGCGCTGTCAAGGAAAATATAGCGGTTGGCAACGGTTACGCCTTTAATGCCCACATAGGTAAACTCGCCGGTCTCCTTGGAGCAAATCTGGATTTTTCTGCCGACCAGACTGGGTGCGGTTTCCGCGTTGAGCTTACCGGCAACGGTAATCATAAACTGAGAGCCTTCGCCGTACTCCGCCGGAATTACAGAACTTCCGGCAAAGGCGCTGATGGTGAACGTGCGTTCAGAATCGGCAAGGTCTGCGCCTCTGAAAATCTTGGCCTCCGTGCTTTCCACAAATCTTACGCCCGCGATTCTGCCGATTTCACCGGCATAGATGTTTTCAGGGGTAGCGTATTTGTGCGCGTCGATCCATTCCTCGCTTCTCATAAGGTCATAGGCGACGTAGGGATGAATGATGGCCACATATTTGTCGTCGATAGGATCTGCGTTCATGCCCTTCAGCTGCGCGGCGGCTCTGAAAATCAGGTCGGCGGTCAGGCGGCAATTCTCCGTGATCTCGCCACGCCTCTGAATAACGGTTTCGGTTTCGCCGGATTTATCGGGAGCATAAATGACGTTGGTGCCGCCTGCTAAAACGTCTCTTGTGATGGAGTCCAGCGTACGGCCGGCCTGCGCGCCCAAAAGGCGGGTAGCCTGAACGACGTTGTTGTCAACCGCGCTCATCTCCAGCATATCGCTTAACTGAATCCAATCGCCGTACTGCATGACGGTTTCGTTGAGGCTGGTGACGTTCAAGTTGTTTCCGGCAGGGGTTACGCCCTCGGTAATGGGCTTAACAGCCTTTTCAAGGCTGTCATAGCGACGGAATTCGATGGTTTTGCCGCCGCCGACGGGAATGGGATATTTGTCTGCGAACTGATCGTGCACAAGCTTAGGCTCGGCAAGATCAATCAGCCTCTTTTCGTAATACGTTTTCATTTCCGCCGAAAGGTTATTGCCGGGCTGGACGCTTTCGGTGGTGTTGACAGCAAAGAGCTGAAGTTTCATTTTCTCCATGTTTCGTCTTCCCTTCTTTTAAGAAAAATAAACCTTTTCGCCTCTGGCGCAGCGCTTTTCGATTTCCTCGCGCTCCTGACGGGTCATATTGACGACGCTCAGGGGCGATACCTTCGATCCGCCCCGTCCGCCCGCGCCGTTTTCCTCGGGGCGCAAAAAGCGATCGCGCATGTCGTTCATCGTCCTTTCCCGCGCCTTTTGGGCGGCGTAGCGGATAGCAGAAGAAAGAATCTCATCCTGATGAAGCGTTCTGTACGCTGTTTTCAAATCCACGCCCGCCTTCAGAAGAGCGATGAACGCGCCGTTTTTAAGCTCTGTTTTCAGGTCAAATTCAGGGTTTTCGCGCAGGATTTCATCCGCCTCCCGACGCCAGGCCATCGCCTTTAAAAACGCTCTTTTACTTCTTTCATCCATTTGGGATATCGGCTTTTCCTCTTTAAGCCTTCTTACAAGCGTTTCTAAGTTGCTTTCGCCGTATTTCTCGCTGAGCGCCTCGATCACAGGCCTCATCCTGTCCGCATGCTCCTTCAAAAGGCGCATTTCGCGAAAGCGTTTGTCGATGATTTTTCTGACCCTTTCTTCGAACTCGCGTTTGTACTGTCCGCGGATCAACGCCTCAAATTCCGTCCTTTTCTGATCCGCTTCATCCATTCTGTAGTCGTCGCGAGCAATGAAGACGCCCGCTTCAGGCGCTGTCGCGGCCGCTGCGGCGCCCGTTTCGGGCACAAAGTTTGTTTCATTCATACCATATCCTCCATTCCATATTGAATGCGATGCCCGCCTGCGCGTGATCGGCGCGGCGTGCTTTAATGGTATAAAAAAATCCGGCGGTTCGCTACACGCCGGGGGATAACCATATCTTTTCACAATCATAAGAAAACGGCCTGTTTTCTTGCAGGACGAAATCAATATAACCGCGTATAATAATACTGATACAAAAACAAAAGTCTGCTTACTACGTCTGGAATTGTTTTAAAAAATAAAAAACAAATTGCACGCAAAAGCGTGCAAGGAGAAAAATTATGCTGAAACGAATCGAAAACTCGCTGAAGAAACGCTTCGACTCTGAGCAGTTCACCTATAAACAGCTGCGCGATATGTTCTTCCCTCTGGTTATGGATCAGCTGTTTATCTTTATCATCGGCATGCTCTCCTCCGCCATGGTTTCCTCCTCCCACGAGGGCGCAGCGGCGGCGGTTATGCTTGTAAACGTCATCGGAAGCCTTGCCTATGCGCTGTTTTCCGCCATCAGCATGGGCGGCGCAATCGTCGTATCCCGCGCAAAGGGCGCGCATAATCCTGAGCGCGTACGCGCCGCCATCGGCCAGTCGGCCAATCTTTCGCTGGTCGTGTCGACCTTGCTTGCCTTTCTTCTGTATATCGGAGCGGAAAAGCTGATTCTGTTCCTTTACCCGAATGCGGAGGCTATTGTCATCGAAAGCGCAGTCACCTATATGAAGGTATATGTGCTTTCCTTCCCCGTCTATGCCGTGTTCAACGTCATTTTCTCCTCCTTCAGAAGCCTGGGCGACGCAAAAAGTTCTCTGGTGCTCACCATCGTCATCAATCTCGCCCATCTCATCTTTTCCTTCATTTTTATCAATCATATGCACCTGGCCACCCTCGGCGCGGCGCTTTCCTACCTGACCGCGCGTGTACTGGGCGTGGTTTTCGGCTTCATCTGGCTGTTCAGGCCGCATAACGGCATTGGCATGCGTCTGAAGCACTTTTTCTTGTTTGACTTATCCATCATCAGGGAAATCCGCGTGCTGGGCATTCCCTTTGCCTTTGAGCAGCTTCTTTTTCAGGGCGGCATGCTGTTTGTACAAAGATATCTGTCCCATCTTCCGACCGCTCAGCTCGACGCCTACTCCATCGCCGCTTCCATCTTCAACCTCTACTACGCCTTTGCCTACGCCATGACCGCTATGGCCGGTACGGTGTGCGGCCAGTGCGTGGGCGCAAAGCACATCGACCTTGCTCGTACATATGCCAAAAATCTCATTTGGGTAGGCCGTTGGGTCTTGATCTTTTCCATCCTCGTCATCATGCCCTTAACCCCCCTGATTTTAAACCTCTACGCTCCCTCTGAAGCGGCCCGCCCGATCATCTTTATCTCCCTTATGATCGGCGCACTGCCGATGCCCGTCCTCTGGGGCGAAGGCTACATCATTCCTGCCGCAACCAGAACGGCAGGCGACGCCACCTTCACCTCCGTCATCTCCTTAATCGCCCTCGCCTTTGGCCGCATGACCTCCGGCTATCTCTTTGCCATCGTCCTGAACATGGGCGTAGCAGGCGTATGGCTGGGTCAGTTGATGGAATGGATCATCCGCGCCATCGTAATGACAAAGCGCATTAAGACGGATAAGTGGATAAAGGTATAGAAAAACCGTATTGAAATAAAGATCAGCATCCGGAAATGCTGATATTAATGAAAAAAAGAATGCGCGGGCGTGCAATGCACGCCCCTACAGGATGGTTGTATTCCCATCATAATGTAGGGGCGATCATTGATCGCCCGCGCATTCTTAACATAACAGGACGGGTATCGTCCTGTACTTATGATTCCAGATCCGTGGTATCCATATTCAATTGCAAAAGCCATTCGGGCGTGCCGCCTCTGTCGGTGGCGCGTTCAATTTGCCTTTCGTGAAGATGAAGGCAATCGGAGTTGGCGGCAATTCTCTTAAGGACGCGTTTGATCACGTTTTCAATTTCGCTGTTTTCGGTGTAGTCAGCCAGCACCGCGTAATCGCATCTGCCCTGGAGAATCATGTTATCGCTTAAGCTGTTTTCGCCTTCTGCGTGGACGGCGATGGACGTGCCGCCGCGCGTACGCGTCATTTTCATGCAGGGAACATCCGTCAAGCCGTCGCCGATATAGATCATGTTGGCAAAGGGCACTCGACGCTTGTATTCGGGGGTGAAGCCGTTTAAGTCGCGGTCGTTGGTCACGTCCAGAATGCCTTTATTGATTCTGAAAAGGTACTGGGTTTTCGCGGTATAATTGACGGCGGTGGCAGGCCATTCGGCGATGCCGTCATCTCCGTAGACGAAGCTTGCGGCAAAGACGGCCTTGAACGCGTTTGCGATACGCGAACCCTCGATGATTTCACGAAGGCCGGAGGAGATGATATAATGTTCCACCGTCACGCCGATTTCATCGCCGATTCTGTTGATCCTGTCAAACCACGTTTCAACGCCGGGGAAGAATTCGACTTCCCGCCCAAGCTTGGAAAGAGACTCGCGCGTTAAAAGCCGCGTGCCAGCGCTTCTTCGTTTCATCATCAGCATATAGGCAAGCACGCTGTCCATGTCGTGTTCATCCTGCACTTTTTTGCATTCTCCCCAAAAAACACTCGGCTCCACATTGATTCCGGGCAAAAACGAATACTCCTGCATGTCCTTGGGCGAAAGCGTTTTATCAAAGTCATAAATCAGGGCGGCAATTGGTTTCAAATGTTTTCCCTTCCCTTTCTTTCAATGTCAAAGCCGCTCCCGGAATCGGGGGCGGCTGATTTTTTAGTTGCCTTTACTGGGCGCATCCGCGGAGAAAAGAAGCTTCTGGGTCTCGGGATCCGCAATGCCGGTGACTTCAAGGCCCGCCGTCTGCTGGAAAAGCTGAACTGCCGTTTTGGTCTTCTTACCGAAATCGCCGTCGATTTCGCTGTTCAGATAGCCCAGATCTGCAAGCCTCTGCTGTAATCTGGTAACCGCCATACCCTCGGAGCCGTTGGCCAGCGTCGTATAGGGAACGGGCGTGGCGGTGGCTTCGGGCTCGGGCGTAGCCTGTTGAATGACCTCGATACGTTCGCCCTTGATGATGGCGTCCAATTGCGCATTCGACGTAGCGCCGCTTAATGTGGTAACCATGTCGCGCACGCTCTGCCAGCGCTGGGCGGAGTCCGCTTCCTTTTCTTCAGCGGTCTTATCGGCGCTGGATACGGAGAGAATGTCGTTTAAGATGCTGTTATTGATGCTGTTTTGGATGGTTTTGAGCGCGTCGATATAGCGCGCGTCGTTCACATCCGGATTCTCCGGCGTCATCTTGCCAATGGCGTCCAGATCATCGGTGATGCGCGCGGTAATGGCCATCATACTGGTAGCCATGCCGTCATAGGCGCTCATGACGTCGTTTCGATAGGCGTCGCTGGCGCGATACTGCATAAGCTCAATGCCGCTCATGTAAAGATCGTACGTTACGCCTTCAATCGGGGCTTTCCTGGTCTTGTCGGTAATGTATCTTAAGCCCATGATCACGCCAACCAGAACCGCGACCACCAGAATGGACGCACAGGCGTACTTGATAATGGCGATGGCCTTCGGGCTCAGCGGCTTTCTGCGCTCGTCAAACTCAATCTCGTCATCCGAAAGCTCCATACCCGCAAGCTCTTCATCGGAAATTTCGTCATCGACATATTCCTGATCGTCGATAGGCGTTTCGTCCATTTCAGGAAGATCGTTTAAATTGAACGCGTTTTCGTCGTCGATCTCCTCATACGGCGTTTCGTAGGCTTCTTCGACGTCTTCAATTTCAAAGTTCTCTTCGCGTTTTTTCAGAAAGCTCAGCTTCGGCATATGGGGAAGCGTGAACTTGTTTTTCTTTTCCTTTGGCGCTTTGGGCGCTTTATCGACTGTCGTCTGCGCCTGCGGCGCACGATCATAGCGGCCGGACTGAGCGTATTTTTCCATGTTCAGCCGGATCTCTTCATCGTCGTCTTCCACGTCCACGTCACGCGCACGGATTTCTTCGAGCATTTCTTCGTCCCAAAGCTCTTCTTCCGTCTTTTTGCGCGCCTTTTTGACCTTTTTCTTCGTGGGGCTGAGCGTTTCCTTGAGCTCCTCGAGCTCCTCCTCGTTGAGAGAATCGATGAGAGCCTGATCTTCGTCCTGCTCGATCTTTTGAGCCTTCGCCTTCTTCGCCTTGCGCTCGCGTCTTGTAGGAACGGGATCTTCCTCATCATCAAACGAAACCCCGTTCATGTTCTCCGCCGCGTCCGTAAGCGGCTCATCTTTCTCAAAAGCTTTATCCGACCCGCTGCCGCCTTCAAAGGCCGCTTCATCCACAGGCTCTTCTTCCTTTCCATCGGAAGCGCTCTGAACGTCGTAGATTTCCTCTTCGTTTTCCGTTTCAGGCGCATACGCGGTCTTCCGAACGGGCTTGGAGAAATCCTCGTCATAAATCGGCTCGGCTTCTTCGTAGGCATACACCTGCTCGTTGGTTGCGCGATAGGTGGTACGGGCGTCCACGTCGCTGCTCAACGCAGGATCGGTGCCCATATAGGTGGTCTTTGTGTGATTGGCAGGCAAACGAACGGCCTCGCCGGGCTTGGTTTTTACCTGTGCGCCCGTGTACGGCAGACCTTCAAAACGGCTCTCGCCCACCGGATTTTTACAATGCGGGCAAACGCTCAAATCACCCTTAAGCGTTTTGCCACAATTGGAGCAGAACATCCCTTGTTCCTCCTCACTATGAATCGGCAATGACGGCGCATTGCCTCAGTTAACGCCGCTTCCCCCGTCCTGCCCATAAACTGATGAAGACGGAGAGTATTCCGTAACCGCATCCGGCCGCCTGATTTCAGGCCTGACCGTGCTCAGCGTCTTTTCGGGCGTCATCCAGCTGAAATACAAAATCATCAGAAGAAACGCCGCAAAAGTCGCCGCCACGCGATACGGAAGACGCAAAAAGCCACCGCGCCACAGGCAAGCGATACCCACGGGCGGCAACACAACCAAAAGTGCAATCAGCACATAAAGGCTCTTTTTTTCATCCCGCATCGATTTGGGCGAAGAAACGTGTTTGGAATACGATCCGCTCCTGCGGCCGGGTTGAGGCCGCGAGCGTTCGTAAGCATTATCATATCCCCGTCCCTGAGATGCGCGGGATCTTACTCTGGTTCGATCCATTATGCCATCTGAGCGCGGATCTCCTGAAGCGCGCAGGCCAGCTGGTCGGGACAGCTCGTGCCGCCGCGGCACTGGATGCCTTTGAGCAGATCGATTACATCGTCAATCCTGCGTCCTTCAGCCAGCTTTGCAACGCCCTGCGTGTTTCCGGTGCAGCCGCCGACAAACTGAACCTTTTTGATCATTTCGCCTTCGGTTTCAATCAGAATCTGGGAAGAGCAGGTGCCCTTCGTGCGATACGTATACATAAATATTCCTCCGATATTTTATCATATCAATTATACGCGCATTGTCAAAGCCTGTCAAGTTTTCCTGTATGAAACAGCCTATTTGAGCCCGTTATCCGGCGTTTTCCGCGTTGTCTGCGATGTTATCCGGGTACATGAAAAGCTCGTTGAGCGTAACAATCTGATATCCGTTTTCATAGAGCACAGGAATGGCGTTTGAAAGCGCCTTCATGCCCTCATCCGTCAGGGGGTAGCTCAAAACCGCGCCGGGATTGACCAGATCAAAGGAAGCCGGCATGCGCTCGTCATATCTGGCAATGCCCATATACCCGTTTCCCTTCAGCCACGAATGCAAAAATGCATCTGCGTCGTCCTCCAGATCGCCGGTTCTTAAAAAGTGAGGCATATAGTCCTCTCCGATCAGAGAGCGCAGAATCTCGGTTTGCAGAAGAATGTTTTCGGCCTTGTCTTCATCGGCCAGCGTGCTTAAGCGCGTGTTGTCAAAGGTGTGGTTTTCGATTTCGTGCCCGGCAAAGGCGGCGTTCATCCACTGATCCGGATAGAGCCGAAGCTCAATGCCGGTGGGGAAAAACGTAATTTTTGCACTGAAGGTTCCCGAAAGGCCCAGAAGCGTTTCAATATGTTCCTCGTCCGTAAACGTGTCTACGACGATTGCAACCTTTTTATCGGGGATATTTGCGCGCCTGAAAACAGGCAGAAGGCCCTCCTCCTCGGGAAGGGGGCGGATCTCTTCAGGCGACAGCACCTTAACCGTGGGCTCCGCCACAGGCACGACTGACTGGTTTGGATCCAGATTGACCGGGAAGGAGGGAATCTCCTCGGGCTCCTTCCTTGCGTCCATAAAGATCACCACGCCAAGCACAATGATCACAGCGATCATCAAAACCGTAACCAGGCGATTGTAATCCACGCGATAGCTCTTTTTCGGCTTCTGATCGGGCTCAATCGGTCCAAATCTTCCGTTATTCATCTATTTATCACTCCCGGATCGTATATCCATCTGTATAATAGCAGTATTTATGCAAAGTGTCAAGCATAATTGCAGATTAACCCCCGTATAAGTATTGATTTCGCGTATACAAGCGAGTATAATGATCTCAAGGAAAACACAAAAACACATAGGAGGCATACAAATATGTTGATTCGCGTAGAGCCCTTCGGTCAGGTGGGCGGAAAGAAAGCCAGCCTGTACACCCTCAAAAACGCATCCGGAGCGTTTGTTCAGATCACGGACTTTTCGGGCGCAGTCGTCAAAATCGAAGTGCCCGACAAAAAGGGAAATCTGGACAACGTGGTACTGGGCTTTGGCGACGTTAAAAACTACGTCAAAAACGATGGCTATCTGGGCGCGTTGATCGGCCCGGTCGGAAACCGCATTTCCAATGCGAAGTTTGCATTTAACGGCAGGGAATATGCCTTCTCCGCCAATGAAAACGGCACAACCCTTCTGCATTCCGGCTCCTTCGGATTCCATACCAAGCTCTGGGACGCCGTGTGCGAAGCCGACGAAAATAAAGCGAGCCTTATGCTGAAGGCGGATTTCCCGAATGAAGAAACGGGCTTCCCGGGCAATCTTAAGGCCGAGGTCGTTTACACCTTTGACAACGAAAACGCGCTGACCATCGATTACAAAATCGAGTCCGATTCCCCCTCCTTCGCCAGCCCCACTAACCATACCTACTTTAATTTAGGCGGCCTTTCGGGTAAAAAGGTTCCTTCCATCGAAAGACAGACGATGGAGATCTTCGCCGACTACTATACGCGCGTGGACGCTAACTGCATCCCGGTCGAGAACGCGAAGGTGGACGGAACGCCGTTTGACTTAAGAAATCCCGTCAAGATCAAGGACGGACACGCAAACGAAGAAACCGACGAACAGATGAAGTTCGGCGCGGGCTACGATCACAACTTCGTCCTTTCCGGCGAAAAGTGCGAAAAGACCGGCCTGCGCTTTGCCGCGCGCGTAACCGACAAAAAGACCGGCCGTATCATGAAGGTGTACACCGACATGCCCTCCATGCAGTTTTATGCGGGCAACCACTTAAACCGCTATAACGCCGCCGAAAAGCGCTACTACAAAAAGCGCCAGGGCCTGTGCCTCGAAACCCAGTTCACCCCCGACGCCATCAACAACGCAGGCGCATTCGGCTTTGACGTAGTGGAAATCACGCCTGAAAAGCCCTTTGCCTCAACCACCAAATACGTATTCGAAGCAGAATAATTCCCTTTCTATTAAAATCCCCGTCTTCAGAATTCACGTTTCTGATTTTCATCCGCAGCCGCAACATTTTCGTTGCGGCTCGGACTGTTAACACCTTTAAGATAAAGTTTGATGATATCCTTTGCTCTCCCTCCGGGAGAGCCGTCGGCGCAGCCGACTGAGAGGGCCTGCCCTGCGCTACTACGGTTTTTAGCAAAGAGGAGGAGCAAAATGAATACGATTGAACGCATGACCGGAAAAATGTGGGATCTGATCGTCGTCGGAGGCGGCCTTACGGGCGTCGCGGCGGCAGTCTCGGCAAGACGGCTCGGGCTTGAGGTCCTGATCATTGAAAAATCAGGGTTCCTCGGCGGCGCCGCCGGAACCATGCTCATCTCCCCTTTTATGCCCTACTCAACGACTGTCGACGGAAAACGGTTCGACCTAAGCCGCGGATTTTTCAAGGAAATCCACGCCCTTTTAAGCGAGCTGGGCGGCCTTTCTGAAAACAGGGAGGATATTCACGAGGAATATCTGAAGCTTTTAATGGATCGTCTTGTAACAAAAGAGGGCGTTCAGCCTCTTTTTCACTCGTATCTTTTCGGCGTGGAGAAAGAAGGCGAAAAAATAAACGCCGTGAAGGCAGCGACCAAGGCGGGCGTGCTCACCTTCAGGGCGCGCTATTTTATCGACGCATCGGGCGACGCGGATCTGGCCGTTATGGCGGGCTGCCCCTATCATCTGGGCAGAAGCGACGGACTTTGTCAGCCGATGACGCTTTGCTTCCGAATTGGAAACGTAGATATACCTGTTTTTCAGAAAAACCGCGCGAGCATGCAGGAAAAATACAAAAAATTTCAAGCGGAAGGAAAAATCAAGAATCCGCGTGAAAACATCCTTGTATTTTTTACGCTCGTAGACGGCATGCTCCATTTCAACACCACCCGCATCGTGAAGCACAACCCCACCGATCCCTTCGACGTGACCAAGGCTGAAATGGCAGCCCGCGAACAGATGTTTGAGCTTTTCCATTTCCTGAAGGAAAACTGCGCGGGCTTTGAAAACAGCCAGCTTCTCTATTCCGCAGGCGAAATCGGCGTTCGCGAAAGTCGCATGATCGACGGCGAGTACCTGCTTACTGAAACTGACCTGCGAAACTGCGTGAAATTTGACGACGCTATCGCCGCAGGCAATTACGATATTGACATTCATAACCCCGAAGGCAGCGGAACCAGCCACTACTATTTCCCCGATGGCGCCTGGTACACCATCCCGTACCGTTCGCTTCAGCCTAAAAATGCTTCCAATCTGTTGGTCGCAGGCCGCTCGATTTCCTCCACGCACGAGGCGCAGGCCAGTTACCGCGTGATGCCGATTGTAACCACGCTCGGTCAGGCTGCGGGAACCGCAGCCGCCATCGCAGCAAAGGCAAATGTCGGCGTAAAGGAAATCGATATCGGGGAACTTCAGAAGATTCTTACCGAGAACGGCGCCTTTATCGGAAAATAGGTTTAAAAAGCAGGGGCTTTATCAGCCCGAGGCCGTTTGTTGCTTTTTACCCCAAAAACCTTTTTCCATCCCCCAGTGAATCCGCCCATAGAAAGCGCGGCGTCGTTAACCGCGCTTTCGCCGCTTGGCAAGATACCTTATGTATAACTACCAGGAGGACAATATGATCACTGTCAAAAACCTAACAAAAACCTACCGCGTTTCCCGGCGAAACGCGGGTCTTTTGGCTGCAGTCAAGGCGCTTGGAAAGCGCGAAACGGAAACGATTACCGCGCTTGACAACATCTCCTTCACCGTAAAGAGCGGTGAAATTGTAGGCTATATCGGCCCCAACGGCGCCGGAAAATCTTCAACCGTCAAGATCCTAAGCGGCATTTTAACCCCCGACTCCGGCGCTGTCACCGTAAATGGGCGCGTTCCGTGGAAGCAAAGGAAGAAGCACGTCTCCGAAATCGGCGTGGTTTTCGGACAGCGCACTCAGCTTTGGTGGGACGTTCCGGTCATCGATTCGTTTGAACTGTTAAAAGACATCTATAAAACAGACGACGCGGTTTACAGAAGGAATCTAACGCTTCTTACAGAAAGACTCGACCTCAGCCAGCTTTTAAGAACCCCGACGCGCCAGCTTTCTCTGGGCCAGCGCATGAGGTGCGAAATCGCGGCGTCGCTTCTTCACGACCCAAAGATTCTGTTTCTGGACGAACCCACCATCGGCCTTGACGCGGTGAGCAAAATCGCTATTCGCAATTTCATTAAAGAGCTGAACCGCGAAAAGGGAACGACCGTCATATTGACTACGCATGACATGCAGGATATCGAGGCGCTTTGTGAGCGTATCCTTCTGATCGGAAACGGGCGCATTCTTATGGACGGCACATTTGAAGATGTAAAAAGCATCAAGCCCGACTACAAATCCCTGGACGAGCTTGCCTTTCATCTGTACAAAAAGTACGGTATCACGGGAGGCGAAGCGGAATGAAAGCGTATCTGACCTACTTCAAAATGCGTTTGATTCATTCCCTTCAGTACAGAACCGCAGCTTTGGCAGGCGTAGCGACCCAGTTTTTCTGGGGATTTATGGAAATTCAGCTATACCGCGCATTCTACGCAGAGCACGCAGACGTTTTTCCCATGACGCTTTCCTCCCTCGTTTCATACATCTGGCTCAGACAGGCATTTTTGGCGCTTTTCAATACCTGGACGTTTGAAAACGAGCTTTTCAGAAGCGTACTGGACGGAAACGTAGCGTATGAGCTTTTAAGGCCGACCGATCTTTACTTCATGTGGTTTTCAAGGACGGCGGCAGTCAGAATCAGCAAGGCTCTGTTAAGATTCTGGCCGATTCTTCTGGTTGCGTTTCTTCTGCCGGATCCCATCGGCATGTCGCTGCCGGGAAGCTTCGGCATATTCTGCCTTTTCGTTTTGTCCTCGATATTGACACTTGGCGTAACAGTGGCTTTTACCCTGATTGTGTACTTTTCCTGCTTTTACACGCTTTCCTCCGACGGCCTTCGCGCGATTCTCACGCCCGTTTCGGATCTTCTGGCCGGCGGGCTTCTGCCCGTTCCCTTCATGCCGGTGTTTTTTCAGAGAATCATCAAGTTTTCGCCCTTCGGCTCGATGCTGAACGCGCCGCTTCGGATTTATTCCGGCAATATTTCGGGCGCGGAAACGGCGGAAACGATGCTGCTTCAGCTTATCTGGCTCATTTTGCTCATGTGCGCGGGCATGCTGCTTCAGAAAAAGGGCATGAAACGGCTTTCGGTGCAGGGAGGTTAGAATATGAAACTGTATTTTAAATTCTTCCTCATGCACTTAAAAAGCAGAATGGCGTATAAAAAATCGTTCTTCTTTTCTGTCGTCGGGCGGTTCTTAACGTCCTTTACAACGTTTCTGACCATCGTTTTCCTCTTTGACCGCTTTCACGTTGTCAAAGGCTATACGATGGGCGAGGTGCTTCTGACTTCGGGCGTAACGCTGATGTCGTTTGCCCTTGCGGAGATGTTTTTCAGAGGCTTTGACTCCATGCAGTTTATTATCAAGGACGCGTCCTTCGACCGGCTGCTGCTCAGGCCGCGCTCGCTTATCTTTCAGGTGATGTGCCAGATGATCGAGTTTGGCCGAATCGGCATCATCATCCAAAGCGCGATCATGCTGTTTATCGGCGTTTCCCTGTCGGGCGTGACCTGGACGTTTCAAAGGGTCATCGTCCTCATACTCATGATCCCGACGGGAAGCCTTTTGTTTTCCTCGCTTTTCCTTCTGCACGCTGCCGTTTGCTTTTTTACCCTTGAAGGATTGGAATTTGTAAACATCCTGACCTACGGCGCGCGGGAATACGGTTCGTATCCGTTCGATATATATGGAAACGCGCTGCTAAAAATCTGCACCTACATCATCCCCTACGCGCTCACTCAATACTATCCCCTTCAATACCTGATCGGGCGCACCGATTCCATCTGGATGGGGCTCGTGTCGATCCTCGCGCCATTGTTTTTCATCCCAACCTACGCCCTGTGGCGGTTCGGTGTAAGAAAATATAAATCCGCCGGATCATAACAAAACAAATATAGACTCAATAGCGCGGGCGGTCATTGACCGCCCCTACGTTTTGTGATTGTACTATAATAATCGTGTAGGGGCGATCATCGATCGCCCGCGCTAACTTTAAAACGTTGCTGAAAAAAGCAAGGCGCTGTCAAACAGCCCCTTGCTTTTTTGTATCTTACAGAATTTCGTCGCTTTCAATCAGGATATTTCCAATCGTGGTATTCTGCTCTTCGCCGAAAATAGCCGTTCCAACCGCGCCCAGATGATCGCGGAACCACTGGCAGCTGATAACGCCCTTTTCTTCCAGAACGCGCATTGTGAGCGCCACAACAGCCAGAACCAGAATCAGCAGTACAAGGCCCTTTATGAACGAGAATACGTTCGACATAAAGCCGGGCTCGTCATCGTCATCCTCGTCGTCATCAGAGAAATCGTCGCCGAACTCGTCATCGTCGTCTTCAAACTCGTCTTCAAAGTCGTCCTCATCCTCGAAGCCGTCTTCATCTTCAAAGTCGTCGTCTTCGTCGATGTCGTCGATATCATCGTCTTCGTCTTCGAAGTCGTCGTCTTCATCTTCCTCGTCTTCGTAAGCGGACTTTTTTCTGCCAAAGAAGCGGCCGGGTTTCTTTACTTCTTCCTCGTCCTCTTCGTCGTCAAAATCGTCTTCTTCCTCGAAGTCGTCTTCTTCGTCCTCATCTTCGTCGTCTTCATCGTAGACGGGCTTTTTTCTTCCGAAGAAGCGGCCGGGCTTTTTTACTTCCTCTTCGTCCTCTTCATCGTCCTCGTCAATCGCTTCCTGCGCCTTGGGAGCTCTTCCGCTGCCGCCGGAAACAGGCGCTTCGTATTCGTCCTCATCCTCATCGTCGTCGTATACGGACGCGTCATCTTCCTCTTCGTCCGCATCTTCAACCGCATCGGCCTTAGCCTTTTTCTTCATAAAGCCGAAGAAGCCGCGCTTTGCAGGCTTTTCCTCTTCCTCGTCTTCATCGAAATCGTCATCTTCGTCGTCATCATCCAAAGCCGTTTCATCGCTCTGGAAGATTTCGCCGTCCTCGTCTTCATCGGCGTCTTCGAAAATTTCAGATGCAGCGACTTCTTCCGCTTCTTCTTCAGCCTCTTCTTCAGCTACGGGCGCTTCTTTTTTGCTGCCTTTGCGAAACCAGCTGCGGATTCCGGCTTTGGGCGCGGGTTCGTCTTCCTCCTCATCCAAAAATTCTTCATCGTTTTCTTCGATCAGACCTGCCGGCGGAAAAACGGCCTCTTTTTTTTCCCCGGAAGGAGCTTCCGCCTCCTCCGTGCGCTTTCTTACAGGAACGAACATGAGCGTCTTCTGCTTGTCGTTCGAAACAGGCGCGTCAAACAGATCATCCTCGTTTTCCTCTTCAGCTTCCGGCTCGCTTTCCTGCGCGACGTCGATAATTTCTTCAGTTTCAGGGATTTCTTTGGCGGCTTCTTCGGCCTTCTGGGCCTCCAACTTTTCCTGCGCTTCGCGCTCCGCCTTTTCCCTTAAAAGACGTCTTTCGCGTCTGGAGAGAACAGCGCCCTCCGCCGAAGCTTCGGACAGCATTTCTTCATTAGCAATCACAAGGTTCTCGTCCACGTCGCCGACCTCCTCTAATATGATCTCGTCTTCTTCGTAAGCTTCCTCGGCGGGAACCGGCTCATCCTCGTCCGCCCAATCCGCTTCCTCGTCAATGATTTCAGTTTCCTCAGACGCTTCTAAGGCTTCCTCCGCCTCTTCATAGGCTTCGTCAGCTTCCTCTTCTTCGGCCTCTTCGTAAACCTTTTCTTTCTTTCCGATCAGGCGCTTGAATCCTGCAAACAATCCGCCCTTTTTTCTGGGCTGATCGGGCTCGTCCTCCTGATCCTCTTCCTCATCGTATTCTTCTTCGGCCTCTTCGCCAGCATATTCCCCGTCGTCTATGATTTCTTCATCCGGGTATTCGGCTTCGCCTGCGTCGAATACTTCCTCAATCTGCTCCTCGGTCGGCGCTTCCTCAGCCGCCTCTTCGGCTTCATATACCTCCTGAGCCTCTTCGTATACCTCTTCGGAGTCCTCCAAAGCCTCTTCCTCGTATTCCACGTCAGCTTCTTCCATCATATCCTCGTCCACCTCAAAGGCGCTTTCGTCCTCTTCGATGTCCCAGTTTTCATCCTCTGCGGCCTTATTGCGAGAGAAGATACCCATCAAACGCTGCTTAAGGGGTGTTTTTGCGGCTTCCTCCGCTTCCCCTTCTTCGTCTGAATATTCCTCTTCAGCCTCTTCCTCGGAAATTTCGTCCTCCGCGCCGTCTTCGTATGCCTCTTCGTCCACTGCGTCGATGGCTTCTTCCTCGGCTTCGTCGGCCTCTTCCAGAGCTTCCTCTGACGCGTCCTTGCCCTTTCGGTTATCGAGCATACTCTTAAGCTTCTTTCCGATAAAGCTCAGTCCGGCAAGCGGCACATCCTGATCGTCGTCGGTGTCCGTCATGGCTTCTTCCGCGTCTTCATATTCGTCCGCCTCATCCGCCTCGGTCTCGTCCGCGATTTCATCCATCTGCTCTTCGCGGGCCATGCGCCTTTCGCGGCGGCTCATGCCGGAAGCATACGCTTCTTCCGCGCTTTCTTCCACTTCCTCAAAAGCCTCTTCCTCGGAAATCAATTCTTCCTCATAGGCTTCCTCAGGCAGAATCTCCTCTTCAATCTGAGGACGTACAACGGACGCAGGCGCCTCGACATTATGCTTTTCAAAAAGCTTTAAAAACGCTTCCGGCAGGTCGTCCTGCTTTTTGCTGGCTTTGCGCTTTTTCTCCATTGCGCGTTTGTATTCTTCGTAGCTCATTTCCGGAAGATTATTCGTGCTGTTGTATGCCATTTAAAAAACCGCCTCTCAAAGCGATGTATTTCGATTCGTTTCCCATGGAAACGTCTTCCTTTGGGATCACGCTTTCATGTAAAATGAACATGCGTAAAAACGCGCATAGCTCACCTACACCTATGCCTAATTATTATAACACAATTTCCGCGCTTGGCAATACCTTAAACCCGTAAAAACTCACATTATCTGTAAAATTTGTCATACTTCCGTAATTTTTAAAGAACCTTCTGTGCATTACCGGCATAAAATGGAGGGATAAACACGATAAGGAGGGAATATGGATGATAGAAATCAGGCCATCCAACCAGAAGCGCAGTCGCGGCGTACTCCTGCCGCCGATTCCGAGAGGAAAAAGCGCGCGCATCTTACAATCCCCTGCGCCGTCCGCGCCGACCAGCCTTAAGGAAGTTTATCAAAAGCACAGTGAAATTTCCCAAAAGCGCATTTCAAACGAAAAAGATACATAAGCTTCCCTGAGAAGGGAGGCCTGACCATGGCAAAAAACGATTATCGCCGCCAGCTCATTATGCTGCGCGGCCTTGAGAAGGGTTATTCGGGGCACGCGCGGCTTGAAAAGCGCGTTTTGTCCGGCACGATGGATTTTATGACCACCGCATCCGAGGCAAGCGATCAGCTGGAGGCCGCCTTTGTAGGCGTTCGCGGCGGAAAAACTGTAAGCCAGACGCTGGGGTCGTTTAAGGATACAGCGCGCGGGCAAAAGGCGCTTCTGGCTTCCTTTGACCCCAGAAACATAGCCGGAATGGATCTGAGTGAAGTTTCGGCTGCAGTTGTCAGCCGCGTTGAAAACGGGCGAAAAAAACCCGTAATGTACGCCTGCATAAACGGCGTGTGTGCGCTCGACTGGGACGGCATCCAAAGCACCCTAAACGGCGATCCGCCCGTTTCCAAAGAGCCGGTTCCCCTGCCGATTACGCAGCCGGTTCTCGCCGAAACATCGTCCTCAGAAAACGATTTGTCCGGGAATCAGCCCGCTCCGGAAAACGCGCAGGCACAACCGCCCACACAAAAAAGCGTTCCCGAAGAACCGCCCGCACCCCAAACGCCGCCCGCCATATCGCTCCTGGACATCGACCCGACTATCCCCTGGCCGGAGGATGTTGAAAGCCTGCGCCTTCTGTTTATGACTAAGCCCGCAGATCCGCCGTTCGACATGGACGGATATGTGTTCATCCGAGCAAAAATGGCCGATGAAACGGGTATTGATCACTGCGCCGTGGGCATCCGCGCAGAAAACGGCAAGGTGACGGGCGTGAGCTACGCCATCCCCATGCCCTATACAAGCGAGCCGCCCGCAGGGCTTGAAGACTATATCTGGATGGGCGACCAGACGCACGGCTGGTGGGTAACGACCGATGATCTGACCGAGTCTTAGCGCTTTTCTGTTTTCAGTTAAAAGCCTCGCCCGCAAAGCTTGTTTTGCCGGACGAGGCTTTAATTTTCCTAATTTTCCATTTTCTTATTCAGAACATCTTTGATATCGTTGGCCAATTGCGGAATCATTTCGACCAGCTTTTCCGCAGGCTGGTCGCATCTGGCGCTCAGCATGCGGACGCTGCCCTCATTGATCACTAAAAAGCCCATCGGCGACACGCTCACACCTGCGCCGCTTCCGCCGCCAAAGGGCAATGCGCCGTTTTCCTTTTCCGTGCGATAGCCGCCCGACTTATATTCCGCGCCGCCGGCCACAAAGCCGAATGACACCTTTGAAATCGGGATCACCGTGCTTCCGTCGCTGGTCTGAACCGCTTCTCCCACCACGGTATTCACATCCACCATATCGCGTATGTTTTCCATTGTGCTGGCCATCAGGCCTTCAATCGGGTGTTTATCCATAATCCGATCTTCTCCCTTCCAATTAATATACCTTCGCGGATCACCGCAAGGATAATATGCCCCGCAGACATGCTCATAATGCCTGTAAGCTCCATCTGCGTGCGCCCGGATACAAAATCAACCGAAACGGTGTTTTGAATCCGGTTTCTGTCCATCTGGCTCAAAACACAGATTGCACCGTAAGCAAGCGCCGTATGCATGGCGTTTTCAAACGCCAATACGCCCGTCAGGAAAATCCGCTCCACGCGCGCATACTTTCGTATGTAGGAAAAGATTCGTCTTCCGGACGCAAGGGACATCGTTTTCTTCTTCCTTTTATATAGCCCTAGCGCCCGTTTTTGCGCGCGCATCACGGCGCGGCCTGAAAAAAAGTACCCGACGCCGAATCCCCAGCCTACATTCGATACAACAAACGCCGCGTATACGGGCGTAAAAAGCGCATACAATCCCGTCCACACCGCAAAACAGACAAACACCATCCAATTCCAATGACTCATGCGCCTATTGTTCCCAAAGCATCAAAATTCAAACGCTATCACGAATAATTTTTTCATCGCTGCATATAAAAAATTCGACCGGACATAATACCGATAAACGCCCGGAATTCAGGCGTCCAAAAAGGAGGCAAAACCATGCTCGACAACACTTCTCTGGTTATCACCATCATCGGAGCCATCAACTGGCTGCTCGTGGGCCTTTTTCAGTTCGACCTTGTCGCCTACATCTTCGGCGGACAGGCTTCCACCGTTTCCCGCGTCATCTACACCATCGTTGGCATCGCGGGTCTTTGGTGCATCTCCATTCTGTTTAAGGAAAAACTCCCCGCGCACTCCGCGAGAAAAGGCGAATAAAGCCAATCCGCATGAAAACCGCGCCGATCTTACGATCCGGCAGCGGTTTTTTTATGACAAAAAAGAAGGAAAACGCGTCAAAAAAGCGAATCCCTTTTCTATGCACAAAGGAGGCCCTGCCATATGAACGTCAAGGACAAAAGGATCATCCGCGCACTTGCCGCGCGCGTATCTGAAATTTCAAAATCGCCTGCGGAAGCCAAAAAGCGCGAAATGTGGCGCAATCACACGTCATTAAAGGGCTCTCTTCCGCCCGTTTTTGTGTCGCCCGAAGGCTCGTGGGCGGAAATTCTGCCCGAGGAATCGCTTGCGTGCGAGGACGCTTTTGCAAGAGAAATCGAACTGGAGCTCAGAAAGCGCCTTTTCAGATACGACGTGATCAAAGACGACACGCCCATTGAAAACATCTTTGATTTTCCCGTGTCCATGATCCCGGTAAACGAGCACTGGGGGCTTCCGGTTGTAAGAGTGCCCGCCTCCGGGCGCGGCAGCTGGCGGCACGTTCCGGTTGTGGAAGACGTCGAAGACTGGAAAAAGCTCAAAATGCCAAGTCTGGATATTGACGAAGCGGGCGCGAAAATGAAACAGCAGATGCTGATGGATGCGGCGGGCGATTTGCTTTGCGCCAACATCACCGGCATCAAAATATTCGACTTCCATATCGCCCACATCTACGCCGATTTCAGAGGCCTTGACAATCTCTTAATCGACCTTGCCGACGACATCGACATGGTGAAGGACGTATTCGAATTCATGGGCGAAGGCCTGATGGGACTTGTAAAGCAAGCCCAAAGCGCGCATCTCATCCAAAGAAATGACGACCACACCTATCATTACACCGGCGGCCTCGGCTATACATACGACCTGCCCGATGATTCCGTAAACGGCGCGGACACTCAAAACGTGTGGGCGGCCTGCGAAGCACAGGAATTCTCCTGCGTGTCGCCCAGAATGTTTGCAGAAACGATTCTGCCCGTCGAACGAAAGCTTTTAGAGCCCTTCGGCCTGAACGGCTACGGCTGCTGTGACGATCTGACCGAAAAGCTGGACAGCGTATTGACCATCAAAAACCTGCGCCGCGTCGCCGCCTGTCCATGGGCAAACCTTAAAAAAATGGCGGACCGCCTGAAAAAGGACTACATCCTTACCTGGAAGCCCAATCCCGCGTATCTGGCAGGCGAGATTTTTGACGATAACGCCGTTGAAGATTATCTTATCCAAAGCTTGACCGATGCAAAAGCAGGTTACCCCGAAATCATTCTGCGCGACACTCATTCCGTCAGAAACGATCCCATTCGTTTTCAGAAGTTCGTAACCTGCGCAAGAAGCGCAATAGAAAAGGTTTACGGGCAGTGATGAATGCCGCATTGTCGGCGCGGGCGATCAATGATCGCCCCTACATTCAGATGGATCCATAATCATTCGATGAATCTACAACCATCATGTGGGGGCGTGCAATGCACGCCCCCGCATTCTTAATAAAACAAGAGCAGCCTCAATCCGCATGAGGCTGCTCTTGTTTTTGTGAAATTATCTCGATCCCTTGTCGTAGGGCACGCCTTCCGCCTTGGGGGCTCTGGAGTGGCGGCTGAAGAGGGCGAGGATAATCATGGAGGCGATGAAGGGCATCATGTTGTAAATTTCCTTCGGCCACTGAAGCTTACTTAAGAACTCGATGGAGTCCGCGATGTTGGCAAGGGACTTGAACACCGAGAAGAACACAGCGGCAAGGGCGATCTTCAGAGGATGCCACTGTCCGAAGATCATAACGGCGAGCGCCAAGAAGCCCATGCCGGCAACGCCGACTTCGAAGTTCCAGCTCTGAACAGCGGGCACGATGTAGGCAAAACCGCCGATACCGCCCAGGAAGCCGGAAAGAAGCACGCCGATATAGCGCATCTTGTAAACGTTGATGCCCACGGAATCAGCCGCCTGAGGATGCTCGCCGCAGGAGCGCAGGCGAAGGCCAAGGCGGGTTTTGTAGAGAATGATGTAGGAAAGAATCAAAAACGCGATTCCGATGAACAGGAAAACGTTTACGTCGATTCCGAAAATTTTATAGATGAAGGCGGAGTTGGTGTAGTCGAGCTTCGAGGACTGGGAGCCGTTTACGCGCTTTGCAATAACCATGGCGATGGCGGTTGCAAGGATGTTGAGCGCGGTACCGCCGATGGTCTGATCGGCTTTTAAGTTAATGGAGGCAAAGGCCAGAAGCAGGGAATACACAACGCCGGCAAGGCCCGCAGCAAGAACCGAAAACAGAACCTGTAAAACGGGCGCAAGGCCGTGGGTCATCTGAGTGGCCAGAACGCCGATTAAGCCGCCAATGACCATGATGCCTTCAAGGGCGATGTTGATGATGCCGCTTCTTTCGGAGAACATGCCGCCGAGGGCGACCATCATCAGGACGCTTGCATACAGAAGGGTGTATTTTACAAGAAGCAGAAGTTCATTAGGCATTCTTACTTACCTCCCTTCAGATCATTACGGGACGCAAACACGCGCGCAATTGCGCTTTTGAAAAGAAGCATGAACGCGCACAGGTAAATGATGATGCCGGATACGATATCGGCGATTTCTCTGGGGAAGAAGGAGGCGTTCATATAGCCGCCGCCAACGTCGATATGCGCAATGAACAGCGCCGAGAATATGATGCCGATGGGGTTGGACGAAGCCAGAAGCGCAACGGAAATGCCGTCAAAGCCGAAGCCCGGAAGCGACGTGGATACCAGCGGCTGCCACTCGGCGACGCCGGAGAGGTAGTAAAGGCCTGCGCCGAAACCGGCAAGGCCGCCCGCGATGGCCATGGAGAGGATGATGTTGCGCTTTTCGTTGATGCCCGCATATCTGGCCGCCGTCTGGCTGTAGCCGCAAGCGCGGATTTCGTAGCCGAAGGTGGTCTTGTTGATGATGACGTAGAGGATAACGGCCACGATGATGGCAAAGAAAATAGCGATGGAGGTCTGCTGGACGTATGCGCCCCAGCCCTCGTTTTTAAACAGGATGTTCATATTGGGAATGGTAGTACCCTCGTAAACGCCTTTGCCGATGGCCCAGGTTTTGGTAGTTTTGGCGCAGTACATGGCGCCGGTACCGCCGCCGTAGATGATGGTATTCACCGCGTACAAGCCAATCCAGTTGAACATGATGGCGGTGATAACCTCGTTGATCTTGAAGTACGCCTTGAAAAAGCCGGGGATTGCGCCCCAGATCGCACCCATGATGACGGAGCCGAGCAGGCACAGGTACCACGGAAGCTTAAGCACGATGGCGCAGTACAGAGCGCCGAACGCGCCCAGCGTATACTGGCCGGCAGCGCCGATATTGAAAAGGCCGGTCTTGAACGCAAAGCCTACGGAAAGGCCGGTCATGATGAGGGGCGCAGCCTGAGAAATCTCCGTTTTAAGGCCGCGGCGCACCATGTAGAAGCAGCCCTTCATCAGGCGCATAAAGCCCTCGTCAAAGGCGGTGTCGAACACCTGCTTGAGTGTATATTCGTTTCCACTCGCCGCGTAGGAAGAAAGGGACAGGAAGAAAAGGATCACAAATCCGAATGCCAGTCCGATGATGACACAGATCAGCGCAGAAAGGATGGTCGATAAGCCGCGCTTCATGCGTTCTAAAATATCCATAATTCTACGCCTCCTTTGCCTTGTTCTGACGTTTGCCGCCCGCCATATAAAGACCCAGCTCCTGAACGGTGGTGACCTTGGGATCGAATTCGCCCACGATTTCACCCTCGTACATGACTAAAATGCGGTCGGAAAGCTTCATGACTTCGTCAAGCTCCAACGATACAAGCAGAACTGCGCGTCCACTGTCGCGAACCTGTACCAGCTGCTGATGGATGAACTCGATCGCGCCGACATCCAGACCACGCGTGGGCTGAACGGCGACGACCAGGGGCTCATTACGGTCGATTTCTCGGCCGATGATCGCCTTTTGCTGGTTTCCGCCGGACATGGAGCGCGCGATGGTAATCGGACCCTGACCGGAGCGGACGTCGAATTTCTCGATCAGGCGCTTCGCATGAGCGCGAACGGCGCGATTTTTGATAAAGCCCCACTTTTTGAACTCGTCCGTCCAGTATCTCTGAAGAACGAGGTTCTGTTCGAGCGTGTAGTCCAAAACCAGACCATGCTTGTGTCTGTCCTCGGGAATGTGCGCCATGCCGCTTCTCGCCCTCTGTCGGATGGAGAGGGGCTTAAGCTCCCTTCCATACAGGCGGACGGATCCGGAAGCCATCTTTTCAAGGCCGGTCAGCGCCTGAATAAATTCCGTCTGACCGTTTCCTTCGATGCCCGCGATGCACACGATTTCGCCCTCGCGCACGTCAAAAGACACACTTTTAACGGCGTTGTTCTTGTGAACCTTGCTGGCGACGGTCACGTTTCTGACTTCAAGCACGGTGTTTCCGACTTCGATATCTTTCTTTTCCACCTCAAAGGATACGTCTCTGCCCACCATCATGCGGGAAAGCTCTTCCTTCGTGGTGTTTTTGATGTCCACTGTGCCCATGCACTTGCCCTTTCGAAGCACTGTGCAGCGGTCGGCGACGGCCATGATTTCGTTGAGCTTATGGGTGATAAAGAGGATACTCTTTCCTTCCTTGGCAAAGCCGCGCATGATTTCCATCAGGTCGTCAATTTCCTGAGGCGTTAATACGGCGGTCGGCTCGTCGAAGATTAAGATGTCATTGTTACGGTAGAGCATCTTTAAAATTTCAACCCTCTGCTGCATGCCGACGGAAATATCCTCGACCATCGCATCGGGATTGACCTTAAGGCCGTATTTTTCGCTCAGTTCCACAACGCGCTTTCTGGCGGCCTTTTTCTCCAGCATGCCCATGCTTGTGGTTTCCGCGCCCAGAATGATGTTTTCAAGCACGGTAAACACTTCAACGAGCTTAAAATGCTGGTGAACCATACCGATTTTAAGCGCATTAGCGTCGTTGGGGTTATTGATTTTGACGACCTGTCCATCCTTTAAGATGGTGCCGCTTTCGGGCTGATAGAGGCCGAAAAGAACGCTCATCAGCGTGCTCTTTCCCGCGCCGTTTTCGCCAAGCAGCGCATGGATTTCGCCCTTTTTCAGCTGTAGGGTGATGTCGTCGTTCGCCCTGATGCCCGGGAACACCTTGGTGATGTTCCGCATCTCGATGATATACTCAGACAAGGCACATCGCTCCTTTGAAAAGTTTACACAGTTCACTATTATCTATTATATAGTATAATAGGAAAAAAGGCAAATGGTTTTTGTGTTGAGGCAAAAGCAGACGAAAAAACCACTGACGATAAAAACGCTCTGGACGATTGTCCAGAGCGTTTTTTATGCCTTTTATCAATTAGGCGATGTAGTTAACGGTGGTCTTCTCGGAAACGGCGGGCTTAACAGCGTCGTCGGAGGAGTTGTCAACTACTACGGTGCCGGCCATGATGGCAGCCTTGAGCGCTTCATACTCTTCTACGGTGAAGGTGTTGAAGTTCCAGGAACCCTCAGCGGTGGGCAGGCCTACATAGTCGCCGTCGGAGAGAGAGTAGGTGATGAACTGGCCGCCGAAGTTGGCCCAATTGCCAGCGGTGAACTCATAGAGCATGTACTCGGTAACGTTCTGAAGGCCCTTCATGGCGGAGGTTACGAAGGGGTTGTAGGTGTATTCGCCGTTGGCAACGCCGCGAACGCCGATGTAGTTCTGGTCAACGTCAACGCCGATGACCTTGCCGTTATTCTTGGTAGCAGCTTCAACAGCAGAGGTGTAGATGCCGCCGCCGCAAGCGAAAACGATCTCGGTGCCGTTGGCATACCAGCCTTCCATCTTCGCAGTGATGTTGGCATCACCGAAGAACTGGCCGCCGTAGGTGTAGTTGATTTCGATTTCTACGCCCATTTCAGAAGCAGCCTTGTCGGCGCCCTGAACGAAGCCGTAGCCGTAACGGATAACCGCGGGAACAGCCATGCCGCCGAGGAAGCCCAGCTTGGTGTAGCCGTCCTTAACCGCAGCGTAGCCGGCGAGGAAGCCAGCCTGCTCTTCAGCGAAGGTGATGCATACGCTGTTGGCGGTGGGAACTTCGTAGTTTACATAGTCATAGGTCATGTCGCCGGCGCCAACGTCGATGGCGAGGAAGGCAACGTCAGGATAAACTTCCTGAACTTCCATAAGAGCAGTACCGAAGAGGTAGCCGGGCATTACAACGATGTTGGCGCCCTCAGCGATGGCCTGATCGATGGAAACGAGGCGAGCGTCGGTGGAGTCAGCAGCGGGCTGATAGTAGGTGTAGGGGATGTTGCTGGCGGTGGCAAAAGCCTCAACGCCCTGCCAGCAGGCCTGGTTGAAGGATTCGTCGTCGATGGTGCCAACGTCGGTTACGAGCGCGATCTTGTTCTCGGCAAGAGCTGCGCAGGACAGAGAGAGCATCATGACCAGAAGAAGAGCCAGAAACTTTTTCATGAGTTGTTCCTCCCGTATGATTGTTTAAACGGATATCCCGTCTACGGTATTTATTATATCATTTTTATATTAACTTTCAAGCAAGAAAGAAACGTTTCCAAGCGATAAACGTGAATACAACATTCTTGACAGGATTATATCTGCGTGATATATTGACATTACAAAAGGGGATGATGGTATGAACGAACTTGCTTCTATTATTAAGGCTTCAAAACGCATCGTTTTTTTCGGAGGCGCGGGCGTGAGCACCGAATCCGGCATCCCGGACTTTCGAAGCGTGGACGGGCTTTATAATCAAAAATACGATTATCCGCCCGAAACCATATTGTCAAGAACGTTTTTTGAGCTGCGTCCCGATGAATTTTTCAGATTCTATAAAGATAAAATGCTTCCGCTTGAAGCCAAGCCCAACGACGCGCATAAAAAGCTTTTCGAGCTTGAACAAATGGGAAAACTCACCGGCATCGTCACCCAGAACATCGACGGCCTCCATCAGAAGGCCGGAAGCATCCGCGTATTTGAGCTGCACGGCAGCATCCACAGAAACTTCTGCATGGAATGCGGAAAATTCTACAGCCCCGAGCACATCAAAAATGCACCTGGTGTTCCCAAATGCGAATGCGGCGGCGTAGTAAAACCGGATGTCGTCCTATATGAAGAGGGCCTTGACGACGCGACCGTCCGCGGCGCGCTTCGCGTGATCTCGGAGGCCGACACCCTGATCGTGGCGGGCACCAGCTTAACCGTCTACCCCGCCGCAGGATTTCTGGATTATTTCAGAGGAAAAAACCTAATCCTCATCAACCGCGACCCCACCCCCGCCGACAGAAAAGCCACCATGGTCATCAGAGGCAGCGTCGGAAAGGTGCTTAGCGAAATAGAGCTGTAAGAAAAAAGACCAGTTTCAAACAAAAGCTTTTCAGCGTCGATTTTTGCAAATGATACGATCCAATCAATACGGACAATGAAGGGGCGGAATTACGGGTATGAATGTGTGGGAACAATATAAAAATCAATCTGAAAAAAAGATTGTAAGAGATTTGCTTCAGGAGGAAATCAATCAGCTGGAAGGCAATCCGGAGCAGATCATTTTTTCAAGCGTCATAAGAAAGCGGCTCTGGACGGCTATATTCTGGGGATTTCTTACATTAGCGCTGCTGATTCGGTATATAGCCACAGATTCGCTGGACCGGGATTTCAGGGATGCTGTGCCGCCGATCCTGATGGGGCTGATCTGGATGTATAGAGTCTGCAGTGTCAATTATAAAAAAGCTGCCTGGAACATGGTTCGTGATGCGATGAAATCTCCTGAAAAGCCTTTCAGTCAGGTTGTATCGGATAATATTCAACTGACAGAAGCCTGGATCAGCTCAAAATCGGCGCATGTATTGCTGTGCCTGCTGCTGATCTTTGCAAGCCTTGGAATCGCTGTAGGGGATCGGCTCAGCGAAATGCGTGTGGACGGCATGATTTTTAAGAACGGTCAGAAAGGCTGCGTTCTTGTGAATTGCGTCGCAAACTTTACCGGCGCGCATGTAGAAATTCCCTCTCATGTAGAGGGAAAGAGGGTCGTCGCCATTGATTCCGGCGCTTTCATGAACGAGCAGACGATTGTCAGCGTGAATATGCCCGACACCGTCATATCGATCGGCGCAGAGGCTTTTTCAGGCTGCACAAATCTGAAATCCATCGTGATTTCCGAAAATGTTGTGGAAATTCGAGGCAACTGCTTTGAAAACTGCACAAGCCTGACGGAGATTAACCTGCCTGAAAGCATCACCGCCATTCACGGCTATGCTTTTCGCAATTGTTCCTCCTTAGAGCAAATTGATCTTCCCGGCGGCATCACCGAGATCAGGGGAAATTGCTTTGAAAACTGCATAAATCTGAAATCCATCGTGATTCCCGAAGGCGTTACCCGAATCGGAGGCCATGCCTTTATGGGGTGTACGTCGCTTTCGTCCGTCACAGTGCCCAATACAGTTCAGTCGATAGGCAGTTCCGCATTCCGACAGTGTCGAAGCCTGCGGCGCATTGAAATTCCTGCAAACGCATCGGTAGATGAGCGCGCGTTCAAGGAAAGCCCTACAATTATTTATCATTTGGATGAAAAAGATAAGTAGCCATCTGTAATAGACGCCGAGATTCTTAGCCATAAGCCGTCTGCCGTGTACGTTTTCCATGAAACGAATCCTTCTATTCTGCATTCAGTATTCAATGAACAGCATAATTGAACCTATAAAAATGAAATGACAGGAAAGTAATATGCAAAGATTTATCCACCTTCTTTATGTGCCCACCATGAGCTGCAATATGGCGTGCCGTTACTGTTATCTGGGTGAAAACACCGTGGACAGCAATGCGGGACACAGTGTGGACACATTGTCCTACGCGGTAGAAAAATTCCGGGCGGATCATGTGATTCCTTTCAATATCTCTCTTCATGGCGGCGAGGTAACCACCCTTGAGAAGGATGATTTCCGGCAGGTGGTGGATTATATTGCCAGATACTATGACGAAAACGCCGCTGTTCTTCGGGAAAATGGCTTTAAAGTCGGCAGGCCTCATATAAAAACAAACCTTTTCGGTCTGGATCGGCACATTGACACGATACGGGATTATCAAGTCAGCGTAAGCGGCAGTCTGGATTTGCCGCTGTCGCTGCACCGGAAATATCGCGTGACCAAGGGCGGCGCGGATACGCTGGATAAGATTCTTGCCAATGTGGATCTGCTTAAGCAGATTCCCAACCGGAAAAAGGTTTCCGCAACTCTGTTTCGTGAGCACTTGGAAAGGCTGGACGAAATCATCGAAGACATCTGGTTTCTGCACCGAAACACCTGCCTTGATATGAACGATTTCAATTTCATGATCGGATTCGGCGACGGCGTCATGACGCCCCTGTCTCATGAGGAGCAGACATTGCTCTTTGACCGCATGCAAAAGGCCTTTTCCGGAACAGAGCTTCAGAAAGGGCTGGACGAGGCCTGGTTTGCGGAATTTACTCAGGGCTACTGCACAAACTGCGACATCTGCGGCGAAAAATTCTTTCTGCTTGAACGAAACGGCGATATTTATTCCTGCGTCCGGGGTCAGCATCATCAGGATTTTTACTACGGAAACATTTATACGGATTCAGTCAGTGAAATTCTGGAAACCGCCCGCGTAAAGATTGCCCGCGTTCATCGCTCGCTGGGCTTTAGCGATGAATGCGCCCGGTGCGGCTATCTTCACCTGTGCAAGACCGGATGTCCGTTTGTCAAGCAGGCCAATCAGGATTCGATGTCCTATACCTGCGAGCTCCAGAAGAGGATCTACGAAAAGAATCTGGAGCAGCCAGTTTCGGACTATGCTTCAGCCTATGTGGAAGCCATGCACCCGGAGCTCGTTTTCAAATATTACCGGGAAAAGGACGATAACGGCTTTCCTACATTGCCGTTTCTGATTGCAAAGGACGCAAAGCTTCAAATGGTTTATGACCCGGAGGCGTTCATTCTGGAGGCGGATGGAATAGAATATCCGCTGACTTCCCAGTTGCTGAAGCCTGTCCGAAAATTCCTCTTTCTGACCAAATATACGCCTCTTAAGATATACGTCCGAAAGAATATCATGGAAGCCCTGGCGGATTACCCGGTGAACAATGCGCTGATGATTCAGCTGCTCAGCGGAGACACGGTGGTTTACGGGGACGAGCAGCGGGAAAAACAGGCGCATGTTATGACCCATCACATTTATCTGCCCACGCTGGCTCGGGGAAAATCGGAGAAGGAGGGCTACTACTGTGCAGACATCGGTCCGCTTATTGGGCTGTATCTGGAGGACCTTGCGCAGGATCAGCCCAACAATCTGTTTTTCACAACGACAGCCCTGCGGGAATACCATTATGCCAAGCACAAAAACAACGGCTACTACCATATTCAGGCTCTGAATCTTCCGTTTCAGAATATAGAGTTTTATTACGTCAACTGCGACAGCTTGCTGTAACAAAAAAGGGGGAGCGATTTTCAATGCTGTTTGGCGAAAAACCAAAAACGTATCAGGATGTAGTTCGCATGAATATCTGCTTCAGGATTCAGGAGGCGTTCCCTGATATCAGTAAAAAATCTCTGCGTCGGATCTATGAATACATGGTTCAGCATCCTGATGAGGAGATCTCGATTTCAGGAAATAACGTTCAGCTTGGAAACGATACCAAAGCGCCCAAAATTTCCGTAGGCAGGGTCTTTGATATCGCGCGTACCATATTGATCGCTCACAACGAGATGTCTGTCCGATATGATACGCCCCGGCAAAGCCGTAATACAGGCGGCGTTTCCGGAAACAATAATAACAACAATAACAACAATAATAATAACAACGGATAATATCAAAGGGAACAACTCCTCTGACCTGTTGAAAGATCGCCCGCAGCATCCTTTATATGCGATGCTGCGGGCGATCTTATGGATGTTTCTTTTTTACTTTTCAAGCCCCGTGAATGCTCCTTCCATGCCGTCTGAATACTTGATGATTTTGTTCATCACTCTTTCGTATTCGTCGCCGGTGAGAGGGGTGGGACGGAAGTCGTTTTTATCGGTTACGGAAGATACGCTGCAGGGGATTACGTTGATTTCGGCGGGCGTCAGGGTGCCGTCCTCGTTGATGGTGAAGGCCTGCTGGAAGATGAAGGTGTCCTTATCGTCCGGGTTTTTGTTTCCGCCGAAGCAGAAGTTAGCGAGGGAATAAACGATTTTCACGCCCTTATAGGTTTCGATGCCGTTGATGACATGGGGGTGGTGGCCGAGTACGAGGTCCGCGCCCGCGTCGACTGCGCCGCGGCAATATTTAATCTGATCCTTGGTGGGCTTATATTCCTTTTCTTCTCCGCCATGGATGCTGACTACGACGAGATCGCATTCCTTTTTCATCTTTTCGATGTCGTCTTCCATCTGGTCAAACTCATAATCCCAGACGGTGTAGCCCAGAAGCGCGATCTTTTTGCCCTTGGTTTCGTAAACAGCGATGGAATCGTAGCCGCAAACGGCGATATCCTCGTCCTGGCAAACCTGCTTGGTGTTTTTAAGGCCGTCGCGGTTGAAGTCCTTGGCGTGGTTGTTGGCAACGGTGACGGCTTCGATGCTGCCCTCGGTTAAAATGTGCACATAGTCCTCATAGCCGTGCATGATGTACTGGCGGCCTTCGCGGGGCGTTCCGCGGTCAACCAGCACAACCTCAAGGTTGGCGATCGTAAGATCGTCCATATTGAGGATGTCATACACGTTTTCCATGAAATAATCATAGCCGTATTCGTAGCAAAGACTTTCAAAGGTGTCGGCGGTGCTGGACTGATACACGCCGCCCAATGTGCAGTCGCCGACGGCGGAGATCAGGATGATGTCGTCGCGATTCAAAATGGACATCTTCGCCGTTTCGGAAAGCGGCGTAGGCGACGGCGTGGGCGTGGGTGTAGGCACGGGGGTGGGCGTGGGCACAGGCGTGGGCGTGGGAGAAGGCGTGGGCGTGGGCGTAATGGAGGCCAGATACTCCTCGCGACGTTCCTCGGCCGTCTCGGGCTTGGGCGCCTTTAAAAGAACGACGATCGCCAGCGCCACAATCAGGACTGCAATCAGCGAATATACGACGGCGGAAAGCCGCTTCATCATTTTTGCGCGTTTTCTGCTTTTCTTGGACATGCTTTATACCTCAAATATCATAATCGATTTCAATCCTATTATAACGGATATGCGCACAAAAGGGAATTCGCTTTACATGAATTTATCAGCCAAACGGGCGGCAAAATACGCTTTTTCTTGCGCAATGGGTTCATTTTTGCTATAATAGTATTGTGGTTTAATATGCATTTGAAAGGAATCCTTGCGGGATGATACTTTTAACGCTGAGTCATATATACAAATCCTTCGTCATGAACCGGGTGCTTACGGATATCAATTTAACCCTTGCGGAAGGCAGCCGCATGGGTCTTGTGGGCGTGAACGGAAGCGGAAAGAGCACGCTTTTTCAGATCATCGCGGGCGTTTTGAAGCCCGACGAGGGCACGATCTCCATGATGAAGGGAAAAACCATCGGATATCTGACGCAGCATGCCGATATCGACAGCTCGCTGACGGTGACCGAGGAGCTTTCGCGCGTGTTTGACGATGTAAAGCGCATGGAGGCGCGCCTTCGCGAGATGGAACAGGAGATGGCTGAATGTCATGAGGACGCCGAAAAAATGAGCGTTCTTACCAATTCCTACGACCGTTTGATGGCAAGATATGAGGACGCGGGCGGCTACGAATGGCCCAGCCGCGTGCAGGGCGTATTGGCCGGCCTTGGTTTTTCCGAGGAGAGGCGCAATCAGCCGGCGCATCTTTTGTCAGGCGGCGAAAAAACGCGTCTTACGCTCGCAAGACTGCTTTTAAGGGAGCCGGATCTTTTGCTTTTGGACGAGCCGACCAACCATCTGGATCTGGAAAGCACCCAGTGGCTGGAGGAAACCTTGAAAAAATACAAGGGCACCGTTCTTGTCATCTCCCATGACCGCTATTTCTTAAACGCGGTGTGCGATCACATGGCGGAGCTTCGCCAGACGCGCATCACCCAGTATACCGGCAACTACGACCAGTTTGCCGTGAAGCGCGAGGCGGATCTGGAGCGCCAGATCAAGGAATACAACCTCCAGCAGGCGGAAATCGAGCGGCAGGAGGCCATTATCCGAAGATACCGCATGTTCAACCGCGAGAAATCCATAAAGGCCGCAGAAAGTCGCGAGAAGCGCCTCGAAAAAATCGAGCGTCTCGAAAAACCCGTGGACGATCAGAAGGTGCGCTTCCGCTTTGAAGCCAGAAGGCAGACCGGCGATGATGTTCTGATCGTTAAAGACCTTCAGAAATCCTTTGGCGACAGAACCCTTTTCACCAATTTCCGGCTGCACCTTCGCGCGGGCGACCGCGTGGCCTTAATCGGCCCGAATGGCGTTGGAAAAACAACGCTTTTAAACATCCTCACCCGTTCCCTCCTCCCCGACACCGGCGCTGTTTTATACGGCGCAAACGTGGACGTGGGTTATTACGATCAGCAGCAGGCCGATCTGCACCCCGAAAAGGAGATCATGAACGAGGTGTGGGACGATTTCCCGCAGATGGATCCCGGAAGAGTCAGAAACACTTTGGCTCTCTTCCTGATCACCGGCGAAGACGTGTTCAGACCCATCAAAACCCTGTCCGGCGGCGAGCGCGGACGCGTTGCGCTCGCAAAGCTCATGCTCAAAAAGGATAATTTCCTGATTCTGGACGAACCGACCAACCACCTGGACATGGACAGCAGAGAAGTCCTCGAAGGCGCGCTGGACGGGTTTGAAGGAACGATTTTAACCGTTTCCCACGACCGTTATTTCATCAACCGCGTGGCCACGCGCGTGATTGAAATGACCCGTGACGGCGTAACCGAATACGTGGGCAATTACGACGATTATCTTGAGAAAAAGCGTCAGATGGCGCTCCATCTCACCGAAGAAGATACCTTGGGTAAAACAAAGACCCAGATTGACAAGGAAAAGAAAAAAGAGCGCGCAAAGACCGAAAACATCCGCGCGCAGAAGGTTCAGTTCAAGCAATTGGAAAAGGACATTTCTTTAAAGGAAGCGAAGCTGACCGAAATCGAAGAGATTCTGGGTCAAAGCGAAACCTGGCAGAACATTGAAGAAGCCATGCGCATTGAAAACGAGCGCAAGGCGATCAAGGAAGAGCTCGATGGGATGTATGAAAAGTGGGAAGAGCTCGCTTTACTCATGGAGGAATAATGGAACCGTCCGTAAACGATCAGATAGAAGCGAAAATAAAACGACCTTTCATATGGAAAAGTGAAAATCTTATGCCTGTTATGGGCGCGGCGTTTGCGTTTTTCGTGATGCTTCTGCACCCGTTGCTGTTCGACGATCTGTTTTTCAACATCAACCGCTTCAAGCACGCGGTATACTGCTACTCGGCCTACCTTGGTCTGGTCGCGTACATGCTTTTGGGCTATATGAAGCGAAAAAACATGACCGGCAGGATCTACGAGCCGTTTGCCTTCTCCCTTGCAGACTGGGGCATGCTGGCCTTTTCCGTCGTCTGCGCCATTTCCTGCGCGCTCTCCCACGACCCTCAGTCCGCATTCACGGGCGACGAGGGCCGAAAAAGCGGGCTTTTATTTATTCTCGCCATGAGCGCCATGCATATCATCGTTTCCCGCTCGCCAAGCGCAGGGAAACGAGCAGTTGAAGGTCTGCTCATCTCAGGCGCGCTGGTTGCGCTGCTTGGAGTGCTGAATTTCTTCTACATCGATCCTTTCGGCTTTTACGGGCCGAGGCTTAGCGAAAACAGCGTTCCAAGGTTTATTTCCACCATTGGCAACATCGACTTTTTCGCCGCGTTTTTATGCTTGTATCTCCCCTGCGTCATGGTTTTCTGCGTAAAGGCGCAGGGAATCAAAAGCTTTCTGTGTTTTCCGGCAATTGCCATCGGAGCCTGCGCGATTGTCGCTGCACGCGCCGACGGCGCGATGGTCGCCTTGGCGTTTTCGTTTTTTTCGTGCCTGCTTTTTGGCGTTCAGTCGCGAAAGACCCTCGCCCGCGCGTTTTTCGCCATGGCCGCAGCGCTTTTCGGCTTTGCTGGGATGGCAGTAATCATCGAGGCGCACCCTGACGGCTATATGACGCTTGAAAAAAGCCTGCAGGAATATCTGGTGAAATACCCTTCCCTCATGAGCGTATGCGCGGTTTTGCTTCTGGGCGCATCCTATGCCCTTCACAAGAGCAAAAAACTCTTGATCAGCAAAAAAACCGCCCGGTTTTTAAGGCGGCTCATCTGGTTTTTATTTATCTGCGCTGTGTTTGCGCTTGTTTGTCTGTTTATCTATTATACCTTCATCAATACTGAGGCCGAGCTTTCGGGTTCTATGAAACTTTTCCGTTTCACCGACAAATGGGGCACGCACAGGGGCGGCGTTTGGGTCAGGTGCTTAAAGCTCTACGCCCAGTCTCCGCTTCGCGTAAAGCTGGTGGGCCTTGGCCCCGATCTTTTGAAAAAGCCCCTTGCTGACGCCTACGGCAAGGAGATCATCGCCTATTGCAATCTCTCCTTCGATAACGCCCACAACGAAATCATTCAGTATCTTTTAACCTTTGGCGCGTTGGGTCTGACCGCCTATCTTCTGTTTGTTGCTGGCGGCATGCATACCATTTACCTTCGCATGAAACAATGTCCATATGCGGCAGCGGCTTTCGCGGCGGCGGCGACCTATCTCGTTCACGCCCTCGTTACGGTGAATCAGCCGATCACTACGCCTCTTCTGTTCCTTCTTTTATCCGCAGGCGCATCCTGCGGAAAAGAAGCAGACAAACCGGCAGCCGCACAAAGAAAGGAGACAGCATGCGAAACCTCAACCCCGCCCGAAGAAAACGGCTCCTGCGCGCTTTGAAGCCGGAAAGCGCCATTTCCTCCACCGACATGACCGGGCTTATGCCCTTCCTGCCCGAAACGGAGGACGAAGAAACCGCCTACCTGCAAATGTACCCAACGCACAAAACCCACAGGGATTGAAGGGAAATGTACAAATGATGCGCGTTTTGGATATCGATCTTGATTTTTTCCTTGCGGACACCTGTCCATTTGCCGACGTTGGCCAAAGGCCCGACGTCAGGGGACGCGAGCCGTGGAAAAAAGAGGACGTGGAATCGTTTCTTGAAACGCGGCTGCTTTTAAACAAAACGCGCCCCATACCCGGGCGCGTTTTTGAAACGCATGATCTTGCGCTGGATTTCTGGATGGATTTAATGGATAAAAGCCTTCTGACCGCGCCTTTTTCCGTCACTCACGTGGACGCGCACACGGATCTGGGCATTGTTCAAAAGGGCTATCCATTCGTCCGCCACAACGTTCTCTCCCGTCCCGTGGAAAAAAGGCCGCAGCTTACAGAATACCGCGAAAAGGTTCAGCTGAACGAAGCCAATTACCTCGCGTTTGCGCTCGGCTTTCGCTGGATTTCACGCCTTGAAAACATCCGAAACCCCAAATCCAAGCCTGATTTCCCAAAGGAAATGCTGGCGGATACGGAAGAATCCGCGATTCAGTTAAGATCCGCTTTCCCCCAACTTTTCGAAGCCAGATTCGGACATGAGCCCCTCGTTCCCTACCGGGAATTCCCTTCCGGCGAAACTTACCGGGCTGAAGCGCCTTTCGATTGCGTATCTTTGGCCATTTCACCAAGATATGCGCCGAAGGAGGCCGATGCATTGATTCCGGTATTTGAATCCTACATGATCAAAATGTAGACGCGCGGCGCGTCATTGGTTTAAAAAGCATTCGTATTTTAAAAGCAAGCCCTCCCTGCCGTACGCCCGGCAAGGAGGGCTTGCTTATTGATAAATGGCATATACAGGCATTATCCAAGATACGCAAAAAAATTCCGGATGCTCAGAAGAATAATCACAAGCATTGCGGCAAGGAAAATAATTCTCACATGGCCTCCCGAAAGCTTTTTGTTGAAAATACGCCCGACCACGCCGCCGAAAATGCCCGACAATGCCATCAGAATCAGCATAAGAATGTTGAAATCGGGAACCGAGCGGGTAACAAGGGTCGAAATGAGGCTTGCGGACTGAGACAGAAAGATGACCATCAGGGAATTCTGCGCGGCCTCCTTCATGCTCATTGAATACAGAACCGACAGCGCCATCAGATTGATCGGGCCGCCGCCGATTCCGAGAAACGCCGAAACAACGCCCAGCGCAAGACCGTTTAATACACTCAGGACAGGGCTTTTCACGCGCAAGGAGGGAAGCACAGACGGCTTCAGGGTGTAAATAAAGGTCAGCACCGTGATGATCGTAAGACACGCGGACTGCACCGCGCCCACGCGGGATGCGTTTTCAAAAAGAGACGATATATAGGAAAACAGGTTTTTTCCAAGCACGCCGCCCACTGCCGCGCCAAGTCCCAAGGGAAGCGCAATTTCTTTTTTCAGGTTTCTGTCGCCCGACAAAAGGCTTCCTGCTGCATTATAGGCGGACATTGAAAGTACCGTGCAGCCGGACAGAAACGATATGGCTGCAACGTCCATCACACCAAATGCATCCAACACAGGCTTGATGATCACGCCGCCGCCAATTCCGGCGATCGCGCCGACGACGGACGCAAGAAAGCTTACAAGAACGATCAAAACAAGCTGCATAGACTGTCTCCTTGCTGGCTTAAGTCAGAAAACAGGCGGCTGCCGGATATAAAACCCGGCAGCCGATCATCTGCGTTTTACGCGTATGGGATTAATATGCGCCTTCCATGCCGCTTAAAATCTCCAGAATCATTTCGGTCAGCATGTCGGAAGTCATGCGTTCGCCAGTAACATGCTCAATGGTCTCCTGGACAGTTTCAAAGCCGATGGACGCACTTCCGATTTCCGCAACCTCTTCGCCCTGAGCGATGGACAAAACGCCGCTGATAAGGGTAGCGTTTTCGGTCTCGATCACGGTGATGGGCAGGTAGGCGGCGGCCAGATGCTCAGGAACTTCGCCCGCAACTTCGCCATAAACCAACAGGGTCTGTTCAGACTGCGCCGCCATGCCAAGCTTGATCACGAGCTTTTCGCCTTCCGGAGTCTGAATGCTGTCGCCGGAAATTTCAATTGCGAGTCCATCCGCGGTTGTGATCAGGCGGGCCTTGACGTCCAGCGCGGTTTCGCCATTGACGAGCGCCTCGGCAAACAGGCATACGGTGGTTTCGTTTTCCATCTTTACGCCGAACCTGGCTTCAAAGGGCATGCCGGAAACGATGCCGGTGAATTCCAGATAGGTCTCGTTTTCGGTTTCAACCATCTTGCCTTCGAGGGATACTGTATCGCCGTCAGCGGTAATGTCAAGCTTGAAGGTCTGACCGTCAAAGTTGGCGGAAGCGAAAAGACCCGACAAAGCATTATTCATAACCGATTCAAAGGTAAGGCCGTTTTCAAAGGCAGCGTCCAGCGTAAACAGCATCAACTCCACAATATTTGCGGGATTGGCGGCTTCTGCAGCGGTGACGCCGGATTTGACGGAAAGATTATTTTCGCCGCTTCTGTCCTCAGAATAGATTCTCATAATCGTTTCGCCATCGGTGTAAGTGGACTCGCAAAGCATTTCACTGAAGAAGAACGTTCCGCTGATTTCGCTTCCGTTTTCTTCAATTGCAAATTCGCCCTTGATTTCTCCGTTTACCGCATCATTTACGCAGGCATAGGTAAGCGTCATGGTTTCGCCCTTGACGTCATAGTCAAATACAGCGGTCAGGGTTTCGGAGGCATCCGTTACAACATGATTGATCTCGGCGACAATCTCATTCTCCGGGCTGGCGCCATTTGCCTTGACAACAAGCTTTTCCGCGCCATTTGCCTGATCAACGGTGTAGTTGAACACAGCAGTATCATCATTGACCTTCAGATTACCATCGATGACACAGCCGGTATCGTTCGTGGAAACCGTGGCATACAGCTGATAGGCATTTTTGTCATCCGCCCAGTTGGCCTTGACGGTATAGGGATCGGAGCCGGATACAGTGACATCGGCTACAACGCGGTTGCCCTCATACTTCGTAAGCTTGCCGTTGAGCTCTCCGCCCTTAAACTCGATATCGATATTCTCGGTCTCATAGCCGTCGGACTTGATATTTTTGAAGCCGAATACTTCATAAGCAGGAGCGAACTTTACGCTGCCGGAAGCAAATTCAGAACCATTTATATAGTCCCACTTGCCGTCGACGCCGTTTGCATTGACTGTAAGCTCGCCCTTGCCGTTCATATCTTCACCTTCGAACGTGGCATTGGCGCTTAAGCCGTTTTCATTAATTACGTAGGCGATCTTGCCGGTTTCACTGCCCTCAGTGTAGCTCATTTCATAGGCGGTAAGGCTGCCGGATTTAACCAGAGATACATTGCTCTGCGCCTCGGCCGTTTTTTCAGAAACGTTCATCACAAAGTTTACGCCGTCATAGACCAGAGAAGCCTTGAACTCTTCCGCGGCAACGCCTTCTGCCAGAGTAGCCATGTAATATTCACCGTTTGCAGCGCCGGTTTCGGCAGAAACGCTCAGCTTAAGATAGCCGTCAATGCCCTCGGTTTCGTTTAAGCGAATCTGTTCAACCATTTCAGCGGCATTCAGAATCTCAATCGCGATCTGATCCTTATTCACTTCCACGCCAAGACCCTGGACCTTAAAGAATTCAAGGCCGGCAAAAGCGGAAAGAACTTCCTCGTCGGAAGCGAGCGCGTTTAAGTAGGAAACGACCATCTGAAGAAGATTGTCGCGGTTTACATTGATTTCAAGATCGCCGTTTTCGTAAATCGTAACCAGACCCATTTCCTGCGCGATGGAAGCGATGCGGTTGAATTCGCCGGCCAGAAGCAAAGTCAGCATTTCGACATCCGCCTGATAAGCGGGGCTGTTCATATACTCCATCATCGCGATTTCGGCCTCGGTCATGTCCTGCATGTTCATGATGGCAGAAACATTTTCAAGCGCTGCGGCAAGATCCTGGAAAGCGACGGTATAATAGCCGCCCAGAAGATCTCCGCCGAACACAAAGTCGATGCCATCGGTCTGCAAAAGCCACTTGCCGAGCATGGAACTTTCAAACGCATAGTGTTCGCAGCCGTCTTCATCGTAGCCGATGGTAAGAATGCCGTCCATCAGCAGCCCCTCGGGGCTGTTGACTTCAAAGGTAATCTTATTGTTTTCCGCCGCTGCCGCCATGCCCAGAAGCATGATCAGCGCAAGCAGCATGGAAAACATGCGCATTACGTTCTTTTTCATGGTGATTCTCCTCCATAATATAATATTCGTATATTATACGGTGTTATTATACTACCATATTGGTGAATTTACAACTTGAAATTGGTTTCCGAAACCGTTTTCCAGGAAAAAAACATCATCGCCGCGCTTAATGAATTGCAGCGATGATGTTTATTATGCTTTAACCGTTCTTTGCAGCCTTGGCCCAGCTGTCCTTAAGAGCAACTACGCGGTTGAATACGGGCTTGCCCTTTTCGCTGTCGGGATCCTTTGCAAAGTAACCCATGCGCAGGAACTGGAAGCGGTCGCCGACATTGCTTTGGGCAATCGTCTTTTCGACGAGGCAGTTTTCAAGAACCTTCAGAGAATCGGGGTTCAGGCGGTCGATGAAGTCCTTGGCGGGCGCTTCGACGATTTCGCCGTCCTCATTTTCGATGGTCTCGGCTTCTACTTCTTCCTCATCGTTCATGATGGGCTCGTACAGGCGACATTCGGCGGGGATGGCGTCGATTTCGCTCAGCCAGTGGAGCGTGCCCTTGACCTTGCGGTTGGCGCCCTCAGAGCCGGAGCGGGAATCGAGATCCACGGTGCAGATGAGCTCGGTCACGTTTCCGTTTTCATCGACCTTGGCTTCTTCGCACTTGATGATGTATGCGCCCTTTAAGCGGACTTCGCGGCCGGGAGCGAGGCGGAAGAACTTCTTCGGAGGATCGAGCATGAAGTCTTCCTGCTCGATGTAGATGGTCTTTGCAAAATGCAGCGTGCGCTCGCCCATTTCGGGGTGATCGGGATGATTTTCGATGGTGATTTCGTCCACCTTGCCCTCTTCCCAGTTGGAGAAGGTGACCTTCAGGGGATTTAAAACCGCCATGCCGCGCGGCGCGGTGTTGCCGAGCGCTTCGCGAACGCAGGCCTCCAGGAGCGCGCCGTCGACGGTGGAATCCGCCTTGGCTACGCCGACGCGGGCGAGGAAGTCGTGAATGGCTTCAACAGGATAGCCGCGCCTTCTCATGCCGACCAGGGTGGGCATTCTGGGGTCGTCCCAGCCGGAAACATAGCCTTCTTCAACCAGGCGTCTTAAATAGCGCTTGCTCATGACCGTGCGCGTGATGTTCAGGCGCGCAAACTCGATCTGGCGCGGGGGCTGTGCAAAGCCGGTATTCTGAACCATCCAATCGTACAGCGGACGATGGATTTCGTATTCAAGGGAGCACAAAGAGTGCGTGATGCCCTCGATGGCGTCCTGAATCGGATGCTGGAAGTCGTACATGGGATAGATGCACCAGTCGTCGCCGGTCTTGTGATGGTGGCAACGCTTGATGCGATAGATGGTGGGGTCGCGCATAAGGACGTTGGGCGACGCCATATCGATCTTGGCTCTTAATACGCGGCTGCCGTCGGCAAATTCGCCTTCCTTCATGCGGCGGAAAAGGTCGAGGTTTTCCTCAACCGAGCGATCGCGGTAGGGGCTGTTTACGCCGGGCTTTGTGAGCGTGCCGCGGTTTAAGCGCATCTCCTCGGGGGTCTGATCGTCAACATAGGCAAGGCCCTTTTTAATAAGGTCGCACGCAATTTCATACAGGCGCGGGAAGAAATCGCTGGCAAAGTGCAATTCCGCCCACTTGAAACCAAGCCACTCGATGTCCCTCTGGATGCCGTCTACAAAAACGGTATCTTCTTTTGCGGGGTTGGTGTCGTCAAAGCGAAGATTGCATTTTCCGCCGTACTTTTTGGCGATGCCGAAATCGATGCACAGCGCCTTTACGTGGCCGATATGCAGATATCCGTTCGGCTCCGGCGGGAAGCGAGTTTTCACATGATCAAACCGTCCCTGCTGAAGGTCCTCCTCGATAAATTCTTCGATAAAGTTTGACGCGCGTTTTTCCGTCATTTCCATAGCCGGACTCCTCCTTTTCAGATTTGTCTATCATTATACCATTTTGAGAAAATTCTTACGCAAGGTTTTCTGTTAATTTATTCATGAAAATCCTTGTTTTGTATCCGCTGTCGTCTTGGGATCCCAAAATTTTATACGGCAGGAAGCGATTTCCATATTAATGTAAAGCCTTGTATTCGAAAACCTTTTTTAATGCCTGACCGGGGTTGGCCGTGCGCATCAAAAAACCCGGGCGCATTTCTGCGTCCGGGTTTTGAAAGGCTTTTCAATTACAGGCCCATCTTGGCGGTCTGCTCAGCAACTTCGGCAGCCAGGTCGTTGACCTTCTTCTCGAGGCCGTCGCCCATCTTGTAGCGGGTGAAGCGAACGATCTCAAGGCCCTTGGCCTTCTGGTCGATCATGGTCTGAACGGAGATGTCGCCGTCCTTAACGAAAGCCTGCTCGAGGAGGCAAACGTCCTGATAGAACTTCTTGATGCGGCCTTCAACCATCTTCTCGATGATCTTCTCGGGCTTGCCTTCGTTGCGGGCCTGGGCAACGAGGATTTCCTTCTCGTGCTCGAGGTGGTCGGCGCGAACTTCTTCACGGCGGACATACTCAGGAGCAACGGGGGAAGCAGCGGCAACCTGCAGCGCGCAGTCGTGGATGACTTCGGCAGCATTCTCGCCGAGGACACCTGCAGCCTCGATCAGAACGCCAACCTTGCCGCCCATGTGGATGTAGCTGTCCACGGTGCCGGTGGCTTCGTAACGGGCGAAACGACGAACGGAGATCTTCTCACCGATTTCGGCGGTAGCGGCCTTAACCATGTCGCCGATGGTGGTGGACTCGTCCTTGTAGAAGGTCTGCTCGAGCAGAGCGTCTACGTCGGCGGGGTTCTTCTTGATGATCTGGATGGCGATGTCATTGACGAGCGCCTGGAATTTGTCGGTCTTGGCAACGAAGTCGGTTTCGCAGTTGACTTCGACAAGAGCGCCGGTGTTGCAGGCCTTGCATACGTAGCTGCCTACGAGACCTTCGGCGGCGATACGGCTCTGCTTCTTGGCGGCGGCGGCTAAGCCCTTCTCACGAAGGAAGTCGATCGCCTTTTCGATGTCGCCTTCGGTGGCTGCGAGAGCCTTTTTGCAATCCATCATGCCCGCGCCGGTACGGCCGCGAAGCTCCATTACGACTTTTGCGCTGATTTCAGCCATGGTGAATCTCCTCCTGCAAGGTTATTTATAGAAAAAAGATTGAATTTTAAAAAATTATTCGGCGGCTTCAACGGCCTCTTCGGCTGCGGGAGCCTCTTCGATCTGCTCGCCCTGCTTGCCTTCGAGGATAGCGTCGGCGAGCTTGCCGGCGATCAGCTTAACGGCGCGGATGGCGTCGTCGTTGCCGGGGATGACGTAGTCGATCTCATCGGGATCGCAGTTGGTGTCTACGATGCCAACGATCGGGATGTTGAGGGCGCGGGCTTCCGCAACGGCGATGTGCTCTTTGCGGGGGTCAACTACGAACAGAGCGCCGGGGAGCTTCTTCATTTCGCGGATGCCGCCCAGGTTCTTTTCGAGCTTTTCGCGCTCAGCCATGAGCTTGATAACTTCCTTCTTGGGAAGCACTTCGAACTGGCCTTCTTTTTCCATGCGATCGATGGCGTTGAGGCGATCGATACGGGTGCGGATGGTGCGGAAGTTGGTGAGGGTGCCGCCCAGCCAGCGATTGTTTACGAAATACATGCCGCAGCGCTTCGCTTCGGACTCGATGGACTCCTGAGCCTGCTTCTTGGTGCCAACGAAGAGAACGGTCTTGCCTTCGAGGGCGATGTCACGGATGAACATGTAGGCTTCGTCAACCTTGCGAACGGTCTTCTGAAGGTCGATGATGTAGATGCCATTGCGCTCGGTGAAGATGTACTGAGCCATCTTGGGGTTCCAGCGGCGGGTCTGATGGCCGAAGTGTACGCCGGCCTCCAGCAGCTGCTTCATGGAAATAACTGCCATTGTGGGGTTCCTCCTTATAATTCGTTTCTTTCCGCCCTGCAAATCTTCTCCGCGCGCACTCCGTCTCCGGAGCAACCGCCACGCGAATCCTCACAGGTGAGAAATAGGCCCTTTTCGGACACCATATCATTATAGCACATTTCAGGGCCTTTCGCAATTCATAAAAGGCTTTTACGCATGTCAAATTTTTGTTATTGAAACCGACAATCCGCTATCATTCGTTTCTTGCCAATTGAGTTGTTTCCTTATATAATATAGGCAGCAGAAAACTTTTATCCGGAGGAAAGGAGAAGCAATATGAACGTTGGCATCATTATTCTGCATTCCGCGGAGGGCATGCGCGAAAAATTTGAAACCGCGAAAAAGAGGGGATTTCGCCATTGCCAGCTGGTCAGCTGGAATCCCGCATTGTGGACGGACGAAAACGCCTCTGAAATGAAAAAGCTGAGCGAGGAATTTTCCGTTGAAATCACGGCTTTCTGGTGCGGCTGGTCCGGCCCCAAGAGGTGGAATTTCACCGAGGGCCCCGAGACGCTTGGCATTGTGCCGGTGGCGTTCCGCGCCGGGAGACTTCAGAACCTTCTGGACGGCAGCGATTATGCCGTGAAGCTGGGTGTGAAGGACGTTGTGACCCACATGGGCTTTATTCCCGAAAACATGACCGACCCCGCGTGGCCGGGCGTTGTGGCGGCGGTCAAGGTGATTGCGCTTCACCTTCAGAAGAACAATCAGAATCTGCTTTTTGAAACCGGACAGGAAACGCCCGTTGTGCTTTTAAGGCTGTTTGAGGAAATCGCCACGGGCAATCTGTTTGTAAACCTCGACCCCGCGAACCTCATTCTCTACGGCAAAGCCAATCCCGTGGATGCGCTGGATGTAATCGGCGATTATGTGCGCGGCGTGCACGCGAAGGACGGCTTTTATCCCACAAACGGAAAAGAGCTGGGCCATGAGGTGAAGGTAGGAACGGGCAAGGCCAATTTCCCGGAGCTTCTTAAAGGGCTCAAAGCGCACGGCTTTGACGGAAGCCTGACCATTGAAAGAGAAATTTCGGGCGAGCAGCAGGTGATTGATATTCTGGAAACCAAAGAATATCTTGAAAACCTGATCGCAAAACTGTAGGAAAGAAGGGTTTTGTATGCTGAAAGTTGCAATGCTTGGTATGGGCGGCATCAGCGGCGCGCACAGAAACGCCTGGAAGCAGTTTGATGACGCAAAGGTGATCGCGGTGTGCGATATCCGAAAAGAAAAAGCGGACGCGGCCGCCGAGGATATGAACGCCAAGGCCTACTATACTTATGAAGAAATGGCGGCAAGCGAGGAATTTGATATTCTGGACATCTGCCTGCCCACGTATCTTCATGCGGATTACGCCGTGAAGGCTTTGAACGCCGGAAAGCATGTTATCTGCGAAAAGCCGATTTCCCTTAAAATTGAGGACGTGGAAAGAGTCTACGGCGCGGCAAAGGCAAACGGCAAAAACGTGATGATCGCGCAGGTTCTGCGCTTCTGGCGCGAATACCTGATTCTGAAGGATGCGTACGATTCCGAAAAATACGGAAAACTGCTCTCCGGCCGCATGACGCGCCTTGGAAATACGCCCGCCGCCAGCTGGGATAACTGGATGCGCGACCCCGAGAGAAGCGGCATGGTGCCCTTCGACCTTCATATCCACGACCTCGATTTCATGATTTACGCCTTCGGAAAGCCCGAAAAAATGACCCGCTTCCGTGCGGGCAATCCCACGCAGGACTATTTCGAGGCCATTTACCAGTATCCGGATTTCTTCGTGTCCGCCGAAGCCGCATGGTACGACTGCGGCTACCGCTTCCAGAGCGCCTTCCGCTTCCAGTTTGAAAAGGCGGTTCTGGAATTCAAGGACGGCGCGCTCACTGTCTATAAAGAGGGCGGCGAAACGATCAACATGAACGACGAAAACACCGACGGCGACGGCTATGTGCCCAAGACCAACGCCTATTTTGAGGAAATCCGCTATTTCGCAGACTGCGTAAAGGCCGGCGTTCCCTGCGACAAGGTAAAGCCGGAAGAGCTGAAAACGGTGCTTGAGCTGATTGAGAAGCTGGCATAAAGAATGCTGAATACCCGACATCCGTCATATCCCATCTATGAACCGGGATATGACGGATTATTTTTGAAAAGGAATCCACAAAATTGAGTTAAGGCTATGTTGACAAAAGAGAAGCGGTTTTGTATACTGAAAGTGCGCACCTGTCTTTTTCAGCCTTACATAAGTTGTGTATTTTTTTGCCTAACAAAGGAGTTTTTATGAAAGAGATCATTAAGTTTATTACATCCATCTTAGTGGTGTTCTTTGTTATTATAGTTATTGTGGTTAAAATATGTAATGTAATTAAATCTAATTTCGTAGAAAATGATCTCCATATGGAAATTGCACACAATGGAAATATTCTTGTGAGCAACAGTAGATATTTTTATGGATATTTGACCTATAAAACCGGTCTGTATGAAATTGACACATCGACGCTAACCGCACAGAAGATTTTAGTAATAGACGAACCCAATGTAGACATAAAGTGCAATAAAGATAACGCTTATTTCAGAATCAAAATAGATTCGGAGGAGGATGCTCGGAAGTATACCTGGGTAAAAGCGAAACTGGATGATTTCCCAGAGAATAAAGAAAATTGGGAATATCTTTATGAAGAAGATAACTTTTGCAGATATGTTTTATATGGCGATAGACTTTTTTATGTTGATCATTTCATTTCTGAAAATGAATTGATTTCTTTTAAGCTATACCTTGTCAGCGATAATAAGGAATGCATATTGGAAATGAAAAGTGCGTTGGCTTTTGTCGAACAGACGCATCTTATGATATATTCGATAGATGAAGAATCTCAGAACATTGTATATGCTTATGATTACGAAACAGGTAAAATAAGCCCTCTGTATGGCTGCTATGATAAATTGGCTTATGGCAAAAAATCTGTACTGGTCAACGACGCGTTATTCTTCCTCTCAGAAAACAATGTATACAAATACGATATCAATACACAAACATTGCAATTGCTGAGGTCGTTTGGCAATGATGCTCTGCTTGATCAAATTTGCTATAAAACATCGTATGTTTATTGGTTTGAAAAAAAATCAGAGAATGTGATCGTTATTTACGAACATAACACCGAAACGAATTCAACCGGGCTAAAGGCAGCTGTAAATTTGGATTCCTCGAAACTGATGTCTTCTACTGTTTCAATTGAGAAAACAGAGGATGAAAAAACGGTATTATCAGAGTTGGCATCCGCCTTAAAAGAAAGTGTTGAATTACTTTCTCCAACGAAGATTATCGAATATCTTATTGCGGATAATACTCTGTACGTCTACAGCAATCGAAAAAGCGCTGTTTATGCATATAACCTTTCAACAGGCCAAAGTACTGAATTTGAGTTAGGCAAAGACGAAGAGCTGCCGAGAAAAACTCAGTATATCTTGGGCGGTATAGTTATTGTAATCGTTTGTTCGATTGAGCATATTAGTAATAAGACATCAATAGAAAAAGATTCAGAAAAGAAAAAATCGGATAAATCTGAAAGCATGAATATGGATCAATGAGCTTCTGGGTCTTAGACAGAGGTATCAATGTGCATTTGCGTAAAAGCTCCTGTTCCCTGCGACAAGGTAAAGCCGGAAGAGCTGAAAACGGTGCTTGAGCTGATTGAGAAGCTGCAGTAAGAAAAAACCGGATATATATAAACGGAACCGGTATCCTTTATATTTACGAATAAAAACCGCCTCCCTCCGCCCGCATCGGGGCGAATGGGAGGCGGTTTTCAGGTCAAAACGCTGGATTCAGGAATTCTTTTTGAAATTTTCCGGTTTGTTCTCTCCGTTCAGCGGCGCCTTTTTGAGGTAATAGGGCGTGAAGATCAAAAAGCACACGAAGCACACAGCGGCGCCGATATAGAAAACGTGCTGTCTGGAGATGAGGTCCGAAAGCACACCGCCTCCGAAATAGCCGATGACGCGGGCTACGCCGAAGCCGAACACGCTCAAGAGAAGCTGGCCGGAGGCCTTGAGCTCCTCGGGCACGGTTGCCTGCACGTATTTGCTGGTCATGACGGTGATGACGATAAAGCCCCAGAAATGCAGAAGCTGGGAAGCCATGGCCACATATACATTATGGGTTGTGGCGACCAGAAGCCATCTTATGCCCAGCGTAAGCGCCGAAAGGCACATGAGTCTGCCTGCGCCGTGCTTTTTGAAAAGGCGGTCGGAGTTCAGAAGGAAGGGAACCTCGCTGCAGGCGGAAATGAAGTAGCACCAGCCGAGAAGCGAGTTGTTCGCGCCCGGAAGGGACTTGAAATGGGGAGAGAAGAACGCGTAGAAGTAGCCGAGGGTGATCTGAAGGGGAATCATAAAGGAGAGAAGGATGACGAACTCACGGCTTTTGAAAAGCTCGAACATACCTCGTTTTTCGCCCTTTTTCTGCGCGCCCGAAACCGGCGGCAGATACATGGCGGCGCCTGCCACCACGCAGCACAGAAGCGCTACCGAGTAAACCACCGTTACGTTATTGCCGATCATATCCAGAAAATTGCCGAACAGCATTGCCACCACCGCAAACGAAAGTCCGCCCGCCATTCGCACAGGGCCGAAGGGCCGGTTTTCTTTGGCAAGGGAGGAGAGGATAATGCTGTCGCCCATCGGCTGAAGAGATGTGTAGAATACGGAAAAAAGGCCGATAACAATTACCAGAAAAACATAGCCCGGCACAAATTTCACCGTGAGCATAAGGCATGCGGAGGCGATGCTCATAAAGAATAAAAGACGGTTTCTGCTTTTGACCCTGTCGCCCATTGAGCCCCAGAACTGCATGGCGAACACGCTTACCATGGCGATTACGGCGTTGATCAGACCGATCTTCGTATCGTCAAATCCGCGGTCCTGATAATAGAGAGCCATGTAGGACTGGAATACGCTGTTTGTGATATAGTAAGCCATCAGGAATGCCGCCGAACGGATGCTGACGTCTTTCAGGATTCTTCTCATGATTTTTTGCCTCTTGCGTTAAAATGATTTCCATTATTATACAGGGTAAATGTAAACTTATTTGCAAGAAAGCGGTTCAAAACATATGTGTTCTTGACTTCTTCGCTGATGTTGACTATAATTGTAATTATGGTAAGTCATGCTCTATAATCAGCATCCTTTATCCATATTACTAAAAGGAGGTCCTTTACGTTGAGCATCAAAAAGACCGTAGACGGCAATACCGCTGTCAGCCATATCGCGTATGCGTTCAGCGATGTGGCCGCGATCTACCCGATCACTCCTTCCTCCCCCATG